>CAMFEK010000005.1 GCA_945949395.1 uncultured Clostridia bacterium | reverse complement strand
AACATAGAGATAATATAGCCTTGCTTTTCGAGCTGTTTTGCGTGCTTTTCATACAATTCCTTTTTAGGATCGGAGATAACCAAGCTCGGTTTTCCTTTCGTATGCGATAGCACTTCAATGTTCTGATCGACAAAGCCCGTTGTCTTACCGGAACCCGTCGTACCAACGATCAAAGCGTGTAGCTGGCTCGTTGAAATGATTTCAGCACCGCCACCTTTCTTTTCAGCACCGATAACGATTTCATCGTTTTCGCTTTCCAACTTACCCCAAGACGTTACCGTGAACTCTTTGAGTTTTTTTAGTTTTTTACTTGTAAGCCATTCCGTGTCCTCCAAATCATTTTCATTCATCGCAATGTTCTGGGCATCGATGCGATACATTAACAGGTAGGCAATGATCACCAACCCGTTGACTACCCCGATCGAGTACCAATAGTTCTCGTTATCCAAGATTTCTTGAATAGATTTTGCTCCAAACGAAGCAAACAAGAACATCACAACAACACAGATGAAGGCAACGATGAAGAACCACATTACAATAGAAGCTGCATTTGATTTTTTCTTCTTATGCTTCAATGCTTCATTTCTGTTCATTCTTTACTGTTTCTCCCTTTATTTTGATTTTCCTGTTGCTCCCGTTCTTTTTTCATTTCTTCTTCGATCTCATGCAAGCGGTTAGAAAAATCTCGTTCCAACAAACGACTTTCACGACCGAATGAGGAAAAGAATTTTTTCATAATTCTGTTCACATTCCGTCGGGATATGGTTAGGCTCTTTTTCAGCGTATTGCAACTTGCCTTGTATTTCTTCCCTTTCTTTCGTTCGTAATACTCAGGCTTGATTGCTTTTGCAAGATTGATGATCAAGTTCCCTTGTCGGCGTTTATAATCGTTTTCCAAGTCGTCGATCATGGTGATTTCCTTTTCGTCTATTTGGAAACGATACGTTGGTTTATCCATCTTTTCGGGACTTACGCCCTTATCCGAAAAAGCATAATCCTTACCGCAAATATTCTTGATCGTCTGCCTACGTTCTTCCACCGCTTGATGAAAATCGGCATCGGCTTTACGAGCTTCCCTATTCGTAGCAAGTAGCATTGCCACGATTTTATCTACCCTCCCTCGGAACGGCTCCATATCTTTACTGCCATACGAAAGTCGTCCCTTTTCCGGAAGTTCCTTTGCTAAGGCGAGGATTTCGGTAATGACCTCCTCGTCGGTATATCGCAGTGCTTTGAATGACGTCATTCCCCTTAACTCTCTAATCGCCTCATCTCTCGTTTTATGTACGGTTTCTTTACCCTCATCGAGAAACAAGCCGAGCCGTACCATAAAGTTATTGATCGCTCTCTTTTCGATTTTACTCTTTCGCCTGAAACACGGATTACCATCCTTATCCAAATACTTTGGTTCTTTCTCCCAGAATACGAAATGGATATGTAAATGATTGGGACGGTCGGTATGTAAAGCACACATCAAGTCGATGTTATCTTTATTAAACCTTGCGTCCGACAAGAAGGAAGGGAATGTTCTTTTGATCATCTCGATACACTTATCTACCGAGTCTATCTTATGCGACTCCTCTTTATTCAGAGAGATAAAACCGTGATAGATATTCCCTTCGTTTCGTCTTAACCGTTCCTTCATTTCCTCAGCTGGTTCTTGGAAAATCCTGCCTTTGTCGTTGAACACGCCACCCGTCTTTTGGAGATAGTCGTAAAAAGAATAGAGGTCCTTTTGCTTATCGTCCGTTGTGATATAGTCAAAGATATTCTTACCACCTGTCATATCAAAAAATGCTCGTCGATTTTCATGAGCAGCTATCTCCTGTGGAGTTGCATTCTTCGGCAAACGATAAGGAGTATATTGAATATTTAGCACAATTGGCTGAAAACTCATTTCTTGCTATCCTCCTGCAATTTTTTCAATTCCCTACATTCATAAGCAGAGAGGTAGTCAGGCGTATCTGCCAATGCTCCCGACGTGAAGTTGAATGAAGAAAGCCCTTTTCCTTTTAGCTCTACAGCTCGCCCGTTGAAGAGAGAACTTAGAATAGACTTATTGATGTTTGCGTTCAGGTTGATTTCTTTTAACAAGCGAACTACCTGTCCGTAAAACATCTCCGTTTCTTCACTATCCTTTCTAATCATCACGGCTTGTCCTTCTTCGGGCAATCGTACTTCTCCAAATAATCTATCTTCCAACACAGGAAGTCCTGCCGCTATAAGGTCGTTTAAGACCTTGTTTTGGCTCTTGGCGTATTCGGGAAAGGTCGCCATTATTTTGTCGATCCTATCCCACACGTCCATATCGGCAATTGTGATACTCTTCTTCGCCTTGCGATCGGTATTCCGTTTTCCTCTCACTTCTCACTCCCAACAAAGAAGCGGGTTTCCCGCTTGCTTAAATCGAAAATGCCGTAGGGTGCATTTTCCTTATCCTGCCTCGTCGAAGCTAAGCACAAGGTGCTTTGCTCGACGCAAATCACCCTCTTTGCTTGCTTCTCCTCTTCCCTAAAAACCTTGCTACGCAATCTTTTTTGGGAACCCTTTTTAGGATTTTGCACCTCCGGTTTCGGCAGATTCAGTGGATTCATCGGTATCCTCACCGTCGGTGACGATACCAAAAACTTTGGAAAAAATATCCACAAGGTCACCACCGGGAATGAATACTTCCCTTACCTTAGGACAACACGCTTCCGTTTTACGCATACCACCCGACTTCATACCACCGATCTTGCCGAACATTCTGTACTTTTCGAGGTCGTCAAGTTCCTTCTTTGCAAAGGTAAACGCCACCTGTACCACGATGTCCTTGCCGTCATAAACCTTGCCGTTTGCGTTGTAATCGTAGAGGGCTTTGAGGAAAATACCTCTCTGTTCGTCTTCCATCATGTCTGCTACCTTTGCTACCGTTTCCGTAATTTTTACCTGTTTTTCCATAATTCAAATTCTCCTTATTTCTCTTCTTTATACTTTTGCGTTTCTTCCAAAACGTCTTTGAGAGCCTGTTTCCCATACGGGTTTTCTCTCTGTTTGTCCGTTTTTGATCTTCGCCACAAACTCCATTGCTTGCTGAGCAAGGCGTAAATAATAAGCATTCGGCTTATCTTCTTTATATTGTTTGGAAGATTTATAGACACGGACTGCCTGTTCTTCTCCGCCTGAACAGTACATTGCAATTCTCGTCATCAAGGAACGTTCGTCCTTTTCTTCACTTCCAAGTAGTGAGAACCCATTATAAAGTTGGCTGAATTTTTCAGCTCCCTTACCGTTCATCGCTCGTTCCACAACGTCACGATCACTCATTCTGGTCAAGGTTTCGATGCCTCCACCGCCTTCGATCGCTTCCCTTTTGAACGCTACCGCTTTCGCCGCCACTTCGCTGGGTGGCATATATACGTCGGATTTTTCTTCTTTGATCGGGGTTTTCGTTTGTTGTTCTTCCCCACGGCTTATACTCTCTCCCGACGCAAATTCTTTCTCTTTTTGCAAGACATATTTCATGATCTTGTCGGCGTCTGCGACTGCTGCGATCAAAATAGAGGGTTCTTTTTTAATGACTTCTGCCCAATCGGATATGTATGCACTGTTATTGTTCAAGTGTCGTTCCGTCATCTTTACGCCCATTTGCTGAGCGATAAACATAGACGCAAACTCCGCTCTGAGTTCTTCGATGGCATACTTTTCGCTTCCCATCGTTCCCGTTAAATCACGGTTTAATCTCGTTTTACTCCCCGTTGAATGCCCGACTTCGTGAAGGCTCGTATTCACTCGATCTTCTTCCGTTCGGAATTTTTCTCGTTCCGGAAGGTGAATGGTATCGTCGGAAGGACGATAGAATGCAGCATTACCGCCATAAATGATGGTTGCTTCTTTCTCTGACCAATTCTTCAAAAACTCATCCACACGGGAATAAACTTCCACCTCTTGCCGTTCTACCCTCTTTTTTTCGGGTACGCCGTCAATGAGATCGGCGTTGAATACGGTACTGTATTTCTTCAATGGATACACGTTTTCGTCCATATACTCAGAGCGTTCTTCTTCACTCATTCCGTCTAACACGCTTTCGTCAAAAGGCTGTTTCGTTTCCTTATCTCTGAGTTCAAAGAACTCAATGGATACGCCTTGCCCTTTGCTTTTACCTTTGAACTTCCAACCATTGTTGGAAATCTGATTAAAGGTGTACCAACGATCATCCGTATAACCACGATTCATAGAAATCAGCGTAAGCAACAAATTATTCATTCCGTGATATGCTTTGCCTGTTTTACCCGAAACGGGAACACCTTGTTCCCAACCGGGTGTCCACAAACCTGTACCGTTTTCAAGGTTCGTAAGTACCGTTTCTACGAGCGTTCGTTGCTCGTGCGAGAGGTTTTCATAGCCTTTAATCTCCTTCTTGTCCATCAAAAGCCACCTCCTTAAACTTTAAGTCTTCGTCTTCAAAGCCATAACCTTCGCTATCGAAGTCCAACACGTCTTTTACATCGTATCCTTTGGGAACACATACCCTTTCGGGAGTATCTCTTGGTCTATTATTCTGCATCTTCATCCTCCTACTTATTTACTGCTTCCGTTACCACCGCTTTTTCTAAAACCATTTGTCGGTTTAGAAGTCGTTGGGGGAACGTGCCTTGTCGTGTCTTTGATCGCCTTGATTACGGTACTTTCGTAATAATCAGGTGATTTATCGGGACGGTAAAGACCGCTCGTTGCAAAGATTCTGAGCATTTGCTCTTTATCACCGTTACACCAATAAGCAAGTCGGTTCATCAAACTCATATCGCTGTTGGAATGGTTGTTTTGCAAATCTTCCCCACGATACAATCGGGCGAAAATATCACCGTTCTTTGCAGAGCTTGCCTTTTCTACAACTTCTCTATCGCTAAGCATAGAAAGTCCTTCCACGCCTGCACCTGCTCCTTGCCACTGCGTTCTTCTTGCACACTTACTTTCCAAAAACTCCGTCATTTCTTTGGTATCAAAGGATTTCATTCCCGTATCGACGATCATATCGCCGGTCATCGTAATGAAGTGTCCTTTTTGATAAAATTCCAAGTCACCATCTTGCGAGAACGCTCTCAAATCCATACCGTTCGTCTTACCCCAGATATGAACGCCGTTGCCACTGACGGAACATTCCGTAAAAGAATTTTCGGAGAGGTCGATCACCTTATTGGCAAAGTCATTGATAGCACCGTTTTCAATGCAATGATCAAGGTCGATACAAGCGATACCGCCTTTTCCGTCCAACGCATAGGCAAGTGCCACACCGCCGTTTTCCCTTGCGTACTTGCACGCACTTTCAAAGTCAGTCCACGTTGCAGGATCGTCCGATTTTGCGAACTTACCCGTATGACAGTCGATCAAGAACTTATCCGCCTTGTCCTTTTCTTCATTCCAACGAGTTCTTACGATTACCCAATTCGGATTATTTTTCATCTTGTCGGGAAGATGTTCACGAAGTCGTTTCTCCACTTCCGCAAATCGTTGATTCGCTTCGTCGGTAGGCTTATGAACGGACGTATAAGCTCCTGCTTCCTTATCCTTTACCTCATCGACAAATGCTTGTGCCGTTAAAACTTCCTGTGTGTTTTTACGCTTATCTCTTACCGTGATCGTAAAATCTTCGGGAATACGAAGAACTTTACCGTCACCCTCTTTGGCTTCCTTTACCATTCCCGTAGGAATATAGTAGGTGTGACCGCCGTATTTCCCGACAGGCATCTTGATCAAGGTGTTTTCATCGTAGCTTGCGATCACCGCTACTTTGGGAATTTTCACGCTCAACCACCCGTCTTTTTTCGTTTGCTCTTGCGTTTGAGGTTTGTTTTCCGTTCTTTGCGTTCTTGCATAATCGCTTGCTTTCGTGCCGTCCATCAATTCATAGAGCTGATAAGCGGAAAGTTCCGTCTTTCCACCATCTCTATCCTTTACCGTGAACTTCATACTTTCGGGAACGTGCATTTGAATGCTACCGTCATCGCTTTCAGTATTCTCATCCAAGAAACGGTTAGGAACGTAAAAGCTACCCGATACCGTACTTGTCGTAGGAGCGACAAATAACGATGAACTTTCATACATTCCCTTCATCGCTTCCTTGGGAACGGTGATATTGAACCACTTCTTATCATCTTCTTCCCTTTTCACGGGGTATCGCTCGGAAGTCGTCTTATCTACTTCGGCAATAAACTCCTGTGCCGTCATCTCAACTTCGTCGCCGTCCCTCGTTCTCAAAAGAACAATTTGATCTTCGCTGAGTGAAATATCGTAGGCGAGTTCTCTCGTATCGCTTTGATTGTCCACGATCTGACGGCTATCCTTGATACGACTGTTAAAGATGTTATAGGTATAATCCTCATATTCCCCCGTAGGCATTCGCATAAAGGAATGTTTTTCGTACCGTCTTATTAAGGCATCTTTGGCAACCGTTGCCGTCAGCCACTTTTTCTTTTCCCTTTCAGGCATTTCTGTTTCCTCCTCTTCTTTACCATAATTTCGAATACGGTTAATAACTCCGTCTAATACCGCAGGGTGCGAATCCACCACCCAACGGTTTCGATCTGTCTCCGTTTCACTAAACTCCCAATCCTTTGCCCAAGCCTTGGTGTCGAGAGAAAATCTACCGTCTTCCATTTTATGTTGCACGGTATTGGCAAGCACTTCTTCTATAAGAACGATACCGAACCCATCGATAATGTCTTCTTCAAAGCCCTTATTTAAGTGCATACCATCGAAGTTTTTAGCGATACCTTGTTCAATGGCTGTTTTGCAGTCCATTCTCTCTTGCATAAGTCGTTTCTTGCCCTCGATCTGCATTTTTTCCTCATAGGCATTAACCATTCCCCAAAGTGCGTCGGGATGAGAAATTTCCTGTGCATTTATCTCCGTGCCGATCTTCATGAAAGCTACTTTATGTTCTCTTTTCTCTTCTTCCGTCAACTGACATTCCTGAGAAGCGATAACATAGCCGTCGATAGAGTTCTTCTCTAAGCCTTGCAGAGAATCGAGCGTTACGGCGTTCGGGATATAGTAATAAATATTATTTTTGTACTCCCCGAAAATTTTCGTATGATCGGGCAAAGGTCTATATCCGATATGATCGTATCTATCGGCAACCACGTCGTTATGATAACGTTCGTTGTAGTATTGAATGAGGTTTTGCGTATCATCGTAATTGTTGATACTTACATACTCCGAATCCAAGTAGTAGTCGTATAAGAGATCTAAAATATTGGGAGAGTCACGATATAACGCTTCAAAATCCCTATCGTACATACCTTCACAGTAGTCGTCTTGGAAGAAACCGGACAACTCGTTAAAGAAACGAATTTTATAGTTATCTTCATGTAGTAGCTGTTCCGGCGTTCTCGTAAGTTCGTACTTCTCAAACTCGGCATATTCTTTTTCAACACTTTCACGAACAAGACTTAAATAGTCCTTAGGCGTTTTTAAGTGCCATTCCACTTCAATTTCGGGAGTTTCTTCGTTCTCAACTGTCAACAAATCTTCCACTTCTTCCACGGTCATACCGTCTATCTCCGCTTGCAGAGCCTCATCCGCATTAAAGATTTTTTCTTTCAAATAAGGCTCAATATATTCATCGGAAATATCGTCATACCATTCATCGTAGAATTCATCTCCTGACTCTGCATAGATTTCACTTTCTTCAAACGCTGATTTGAGATCGTTTACAATATCGTCAATATTATCTTCCGTTATCTCTCCCCCCGATTCCTCTAACCATCGGATATTATGTAATTCTTGGTCGATAAAACGACGAACCCTTTTCGTCTTGTCTTGCTCTTGGGCATACTCTTTCAAGTCTTCCACATCGACATTAGAAATAAGACTATTCGTCACGTCTTGTTCCGTCCAACCATAAGAAGCGAGATAGTCGCCTGAAACACGTTCGGTAAATTCTTCAATGAGCTGAGCCATATATGGTTTCATTTCTTCCGCATCAGGCATTTCCTGTTGCATCATATAGGACGTAATATCGCTGTTTTCGGCAAAATTATTTTCGTTAAAGCCGATTATAAACAGTTCGTCCACATAGGACATCTCCGTATTGACGACCTTACTTGCCGAACCGCATACAAACATTCTTGCAGCGAGATAGGTTTTTCCTTCCTTACTTTCCATGAAATGTTTCCAAGCGGGCTTTTCCACGCCATAGAGGAAATCGCTATCGAACATTCCATCGTTTACTTCGCCTTCCGTGTCGTCCCTACCGAGCCGATAAACGGGTAAGCCAAGGTCGTATAATCGCTCTGCCGAGCGGATATTCAGCGGTAACATTCCGTCCCACATATATCCGTATTCGTGCATTTTTTCTTGATCCACGGTGTAGTCGGGTTGAACGGGGAGAGTTAAACTTGCTATCTCATCCACGAACCCAGCACCGTTTGTTTCTGTTTCCTTATCAGGCATAGTTCTTTGTTTCCTTTTTCTTATCTTTCTTTCGGGAACTGCCATACCGACTGTTTCTTCCCCGTCGCCACCATCGTCAATGATGACTTCTTCTCTACGGTTCAAATCGAGTTCGGCATTCAATTCCGCTTGTTCTCTTTGCAGTTCTATAAGCCTTTGTTCGTGTTCAAACGGGACTAAGATTTGCTCTTTCGCTTGCTCCAAGTTTCGCTCCAACTCCTCGATTTTTTGCAACAACCGTTTCTCACGATCGGCAAATAGCAAGAAGAAGTTATCAATTCTCGTCATATTGCCCGTCGGACTCATACCAACGTCCTGCGTATAGCTTCCTGCTCCCATTAAACGAATAGAACGCTCCGTTGCCATAAAGCTCATAGGCTCCATACTGATTTTCAAACCGCCATACTCAGCAACTACCGTTTCGGGAGTGCTTGCATATAAGGCGTCCGTTAAAGCATCGCTACCGAGTTTCCTGTCGGTATAGGTCACGCCACCGACATTGATTCGAAAGTGTTCCTTATCAAAGTTTTCAGCGATCGTTACCATATCCGCTCTCACGTTCTCCAACTGCTTTTTCGCTCTTGCAATGCCTTCGGGATAATCCTTTCGTACCTTATCTTGCAAAGAATACAGGTTTTCACGGTATTGTCCTTCCAAAATATGAAGTCTGGACACTTCGGCATCCACTTCCATCTTTCTCTTGATCTTCGGGTTTGCCGCCGTGATCGCTTTGATTTCCGCATAGGATAGTGTCGTTTCGTCTATATCCTCTGCTTCTCTTACGGTTAAATCACCGTGATTGATTTGAGAGATAAAGCGTTGCTTGTTTTCCAAAATCTGATAGGAGTAACTATCAAAGGTTCGTTCCGTAACGTAGGTAAAAATCTTTACGCTTTTGTTCATATTACCCTGACGGATAATTCTGCCTTCACGCTGTTCCATATCACTTGGACGGTAAGGAGTATCAAGGTGATGTAAAGCTACCAACCGTCGTTGAACGTTCGTGCCTGCGCCACACTTTTCGGTACTACCGATAATCACTCTGACTTTCCCGCTATTCACGTTATCGAATAAGGTTTGTTTTTCCTTATCGTTTTTCGCATCATGAATGAAAGCGATTTCCTCTTCGGGAATACCCCTCTCTATGAGCTTATGTTTTAGATCGCTATAGACGTCGAAGTCTTGACCATATACATATTCGGAGTACGGCTTCTTGGGAGTTGACAGATCGCAGAACACGATTTGCGTTCCGAGAATATCTTTGGTTTCTTCCCAAATCTCAAAAATTCTCGTAGCACACTCATTGAGTTTGCTCCCCTCTTCATCCGTAGCCGTTGGTTCAAAACATCTTGGATCGAGTGCCAACTTTTTACCGTCTGACGTAACCTTTAACATATTGTCGATATGAGGATCTACGCTACCTTTATTGATGCGTTCCGCTCGTTTTGCGATTTCATCTGCGTAAAGCAAAACCGTGTCGCTTGGTTTAAGCGTTACAACAACTTTTTCTGCTTCCGGAACTTGCAATTTGATCATGTCGCTCGTCTTTACGTCTGCAAAGGAGCGATAGAGTTTAAGAAGTTCGGGTAGGTTCGTAAACTTGGCAAATCTCGTTCTTGCCTTATAACCTTGCCCAGACGGAGCAAGTTCCAACGAAGTGATCGTTTCACCGAAGTCTGCCGCCCAGCCATCAAAGAAGGTAATGCCCATTTCACGCAAACGGTTTTGTTGTAGATACGTTTGCATGGTGTACATTTCCGTCATGGAATTGGAGATCGGCGTACCCGTTAAGAAGACAACGCCTTTATCACCGCCACGGAGTTCGCCGAGATACTCACACTTGAGTTTTAAGTCGGTTGCTCGTTGGCTTGCGGCAGATGAGATACCTGCCACGTTTGTCATTTTGGAATACAAGAAAAGGTTCTTGTAGTAATGAGCCTCGTCGATAACCAAGAAATCCACGCCCAACTGTTCAAAGGAAAGAACGTCGTCTTTCTTGCTATCGTCCATCAGCTTTTTGAGTTCCGCTTCTCTGCTTTTCTTGATACGCTCCAAATTCTTGATCGCACCGTGAGAGCCGAACTCATCTTCCAACTTTTCGATACTTGCCGTAATGCTATCCATTTCCCGTTGCAAACTTTCCGCTCTTCTTTCGGGAGATACGGTGATCTTTGCAAACGAGCTGGAAGCGATAATGATACCATCCCAATCGCCGAGAGCGACTTTTGATACAAACTTCTGTCTGTTCTTCTTTTCCAAGTCCTCTTTCGTCGCCACCAAGATATTAGCGTTCGGATAAAGGTTTCTCCAATCGTTCGCCCATTGTTCTACAATGTGGTTGGGGACGACTACCATCGTCTTATTCGCTATGCCGTATTGCTTCATCTTCATGATAGAAGCGATTGCCGTATAGGTTTTACCTGCACCGACAACGTGATGTAAGAGCGTGTTATCGCCAAGCAAAATACGGTGTACGGCATCCTTTTGATGTGGATTAAGTTCGATCGCAGGGTTCATTCCGGGGAATTTTAAATAGCTACCATCATACGATGGCAAGCGGATTTGGTTGAAGATCGAGTTATACGCTCGTTCCAAATTATCTCGCCTTTCGGGATTTGCGAAGAGCCAACGCTTGAATTCCTCTGCGATCTTGTTTTGCTTTTCTCTCGCCGCTATCGTTTCTCTTTGATTGACTTCCCTCTTTTCCCCGTTCTCTGTTTCGATCGTGTCATAGATGGTCGTCGCTCGTTGGTTCAATAAGTCTTCTATCAAACGGAAAGCGTTTGCTCGTTCCGTGCCATACGTCTGGCTCACCTTTACCGCTGAAAATCTACGCATACCCGACGACCTATCTACTCGATAGGAACTGTCATAGGAGTTATAGTAAACCTTTAATTCGTCACGGTAGAAGTAGGGAATATCCAAGAGTTCGGATATGAACTGCTCATAATACGCTTTATCCACCCAAGACGAGCCAAGCCTTACGGCAATTTCCGATGCCTTAATGGGCGTCGGTTGCACGGCTTCCAATGCCGCAACGTTCTTTGCATAATCCCTTGCAAATTCTTCCCCTTGATATAGCTTTGCTATCCCAAGTTTTTTAACGACGTTGCCCGAAAGGTACTGATCAGCCGTTTCAAAACCGCTGTACTTATCCCCTTCTACGATTTGTTCAGGATCACGGAATACTGCGTTGCCGAGTTCGGAAAGTACGGTATCATAATCCTTTTTCGTCATTTCCTCGATATAGGCAATATCAATTCTGCCCTTTTCGTTTTTACAAATTTGCAATGCTTCCAAACAATCGGTAGTAGGTACAATGCTCTCTTCCGGTCGAATGGTTCTCTTTCGGAACACGTCGGCTTTCGTTGCCGTTTTCTTATCTTCCGATAATACTTCACACGAGAATACCAACGCACTATCGCCGTCTTCCCTGAAAAGCCTTGTATTCGTTGAGGAATTGAGAATACCGTACTTACGGACAAAACTGTCGTAAAGCCTATTGAGTTTCTCTTGTTCTTTCTCCAAGACCTCGTTGGAACAACCGTCTGCCTGAATTTGAAGAACGTGACGGATACTTTCTCGTATTTTGATCATTCCGTCAATTCTGTCGTATGCGTCTTTCGGGGTATTCGGGATCGTCTGTTCCACCATCCTGTCGCCCATACGCATATACAGTTTTCCGTTTGCCGTTTTATAGCGTAACGGTTTGACGTTATAATCAAGCTCGATCGTTTCCTGTTCTTCTTCGTGGACGGTAGGTACTTCGTAAACCTGTTCAGGAAGCCTTGCCACCGCTTTTTGAAGTGCGTCCGATAACGTTCTTTCATCTGCGTGTACGGTTATGTCGATCGCTCCGTATAACCCGTGTTCTTCTACAAAATACCCAAGTACCATTTCGGGGTGCTTGATAAAGTAGTTATTGACGATAAAGCCTTCTTCCGTCTTTCCCACGCTCAACCATTCGGTATTTTCTTCCGTTGGTTCGATACGGTAATCTCGTTTCTTGAAAAACAGAATATCCGCTACGGCTTCCGTTCCTGCCGTCTGCTTAAAGGCGGTGTTGGGAAGTCTGATCGCACCGAGCAATTCTGCTCTTGCGGCATAATACTTTCTTGCCGATGGATTGAGTTTGTCCATCGTACCTTTCGTCGTAATGACCGCCATAATGCCACCTGCTCGGAGTTT
Organism: uncultured Clostridia bacterium; assembly: GCA_945949395.1. GTDB lineage: Bacteria > Bacillota > Clostridia > Christensenellales > Borkfalkiaceae > RGIG4074. The sequence continues at coordinate 78,058 of CAMFEK010000005.1, read as the reverse complement.
GTCGATACTCTTTGCAAGGAAGTAATCATGAATAAGGAAGCTATATCGTGAATAATCGGGATCGTAAACGCTGTATCCCCCAAACGGCACGTTACCTACTACAATATCCATAGAGTCGTTTGAAAACGTTGTATCTTCAAAGCCCTTGATTTGTACCTTTGCTTGTGGATATAACTTCTGGGCAATTCTACCTGTTAAACTATCCAGCTCTACGCCATACAGTTTGGAGTTTTCGGCGATCTCTTTCGGCATAAACCCAAAGAAATTACCCGTACCCATTGCAGGCTCCAAGATTTTGTTATTCCCTTGCACTCCGAAACGGGTTAGTGCGGAATACATTCCTCCGATCACTTCTTTCGGCGTAAAGTGTGCGTTTAATACGCTACCTCTTGCCGTTTCGTAATCTTCGGGAGAAAGGAGTTCTTTTAACTGTCCGTATTCCTTTTTCCAATTTTCGTTACGCTCGTCAAAGGCTTGGGCTAAACCACCCCAACCGACGTACTTGGCAAGAACTTTCTTTTCTTCCCTCGTAGGATTACGATTTTCTTGATAGAGTTGCTCCATCAATTTAATCGCTTCCACATTGCCTTTGAACCTTGTCTTTGCACCGCCAAGTTCGCTTTGGTCAAAACCTACTTCCGTTAAGTCGGTATTGTCGTCACCCTGTTTGGGTTTACCTTCGACTATCTCACCGCTTCTGAGTCTCCGTTCCCATTCTTCGTCCTCTTCTTCATCGAGATCACGGTTTTCAATCGCTGCTTCCAACAACCCGTCGTCAAATTCTTGATAGGAAGGACAATAATCACCATAGAAAACACAATCCATTCCCTCGTCCGTTACGATAAACTCGACTACTTCTTCTCGTTTCGATAAGCTTCTTTCCAGCAGTTCTCGATGTTCTCTTGCAAACTGTTCGTCTGCACCGAGTTCGTCATAAAACGTTACCCAAGAAAGGGATTCCGTGTTTTGTGTGCCGTCCTCTACTACTTTTTGAATGATGGCTCTTGCTCGCTTTTCGTCGGGAGTTAGACGTGTTCCGTCTTTACTGTATTCCGAACAATCAAGCTCAAAATGATCACCCTGACGACCTGCCGAGATTACTCTGTCATCGGCATTGAGCGTATCTACGATTTCTTGCGAATGATCTTGAATAAAGCCATAACCGGCATAGCAATTGCTTGTCCATTGATACCCTTTCCCGTTGTCGTTTCTGTTCAAAACGTGGGTTATGATATTCTCTGCAACTGCCTTGATACGTTCTTCATCGCTACCGTGTCGTTCCGAAAGGAAACGCTTGTAATTGAGAGTTTCTTCACCATCGAAATACTCACCGTCGTCGATCATATCCGCAATTTTTACTGCAATCTGATGCCAGTTAAGGTTGATAACGACTTCTCTTTCGGGGAGTTTTCTTTTTGCACGAAGACCTTTTCCATCGTGCATCATGTCGTACTCACCGTCACCCATACCGCCCGTGCCGTATTCGTTTTTCAAGAAATCGGCAAACTCATTCTCCGTAGGGTTGGTTTCGTATTCTTCCACGATCCTGTATTTGCCGTGGGTAAATCCGCTACCCCTCAGCATTGCCCATTTCGTTAGTTTTTCTTCTTCCGTTTCTTCTCGATCATCATCGAGCATATCGAAAAAAGACGCCTGTTTTCTTGTCTTTTCTTTATGCTTTCGCTGTTTTATGGGCTTGCCGGTATCTTTCTTTTTAACAGGCTTTTTCTCTTCTTCCTCGTCATCATCTTCATATTCATCATCGAAGGGAGTTTCTTCCTCGTCTGCTTCCACCAATTCGGGCTTCTTTTCTTCGTCTAACCCTTTGGCTTCTTCATGAGAGAGAATGTATTTTGGTTCGCCCTCGTCTTCGATCACAACTACGGAATGATTTTCAAGGATTTTTTCTAAATATTTATCCGAAGCGTGATACGGGAATCCACACATAGGAACTCGTTCTTCCACTCCTACACTTCGTCCCGTTAAGGTAAGGTCTAATTCTTGAGCTACGATTTTGGCATTCTCGCCCATAATTTCATAAAAATCGCCAAGCCTTTGAACGACCACCGCTTGCGGTTTCATCTCCTGCACGGATAGATACCGCTCGTACATCGGACTTAGTTTCTTCTTCGATTCACTATCAATAACACGTTCACGTTGTGGCTCGGAATGTTCTTCCTCTGCCTGTGGAGGTGTTACGATCGGCTCATCGGAAAGAGTGTCTTCCTCGGTATCGTCGATAACTTCTACTTTTTTCTGCGTTCTTTCATACGTTTCTTCTATCGCTTCTTGAATCAGGAACGAGGCAAGATATACTTGTTTTACGAGTTCGGCGTTTTCATTCAAATCATAAGGAAGTGCGTGTAGTTTTACTCCCGTATCTTTCGGGAATCCCGTTTTGCTGTAAAGCGAGAATGTTACCCCTTCGATCAAGATACGGTTTTTCAGTTCGTCGCCGCTTAAATATCCGTTATCATCCAAATACCTTACTACGCCGTTATGTATTTTTCTGTAATCGCTTCGCTTATCTTCCCGATAATTCGTACCGTGAAGTTCATCGAAGCCGTCTATGATATGTTTCATCGGCAGGATCGGGCGGTAATACCGCTCTGCTCCGTGCGTATCATTCATATCAAATACGAAATGGATCGTGCCGTCCCTATCGTAGTACGGAATACCCTTTCGTCCCTTTGTCACTCGTCTGTCCATTGCGTTCCATTCGGAGAACTCATAACAAACAGATGCGTTCGGTCGATTAAGGACGATTTGTATGGCTTCATACAATTCAAAGTGCGGGTTTTGTGCCGTAAATCGGTATAGATTTTTAAGACTCTCGCCGTCTTGCATAACGCCTTGTATTGCGGCGTTTCTTATACTTTTTCTGTCGTTTCCACTCATACTTCCTCCTTATCTTATTTTTTCTTCGCCATTTTCTTGGCATAGTTCTCTTGAAAACAATGAGATATACTCTCTCCCAAAAGTCTTCATCGGGAATCCAAATCACCCAGAAAGCCGCTTGTGCTTTCATTAGGGTGATGAGTTTCCATAGTTCTTCCCTAGTGAATAGGTCTTTTTCTCTTAATCGCCTTTTGAATTCATCTATCTCTACCCCCATACGCTTCGCAATGTCGTATTGCGTGTAGCCATTCTTGTAGATCCAGCGTTTCAAGGCTTTTCTCTTCAAGGAATAACCGAGTGGGCGAGAAAGAAGAGTATTTAATTGTTTGGTTTTTCTCATTTTTCTCTCCCATCCTCGATTATTTAGGCAATTTCAAGCCACTCGCTGATCAGTTCGTGTTCCGGCTTCTCGCTGCTATTGTCGCTAAAAAGCACTTCGATGTATTCATCATCGGGAGTAAACATATCAATGACCGAGAACTTATTTCTACGGTTATCGCTGATACGAACAAGCACCGCAACTTCGTCGATAGGACCGACGATCTCCTTTACCCAATCACCGTGTTCTTTGTGATACTTGATGATCTTTGCTCTCTTTTCCTTGGAAAGTTCGGGAGCGTTCAGTTCAGCAATTCTTTCAGCTACGCTTTGCATTATTCTTCCTCCGTATCTACGTCTTTGATATATGCCTCATCGGGATACTCTACGTCTGCTTCGTAACCCGTTTCTTCATCATACCCTTCTCTTTCAAACGCAACGATGTCCTCGTTAAGCTCGTCAATCCAATCTTCGATCAAAGCAATCTCATGTGCCTGAGTAGGATATTTGTAATAGTCCCCTTCGGAATAACCGGTTCTACCGTCACCGTAGTTGATTACGGTGATCGGAGTGCCGTCGCTATCTTTGATTCGCACCAATACCCCACAATGAGGCAACGCTCCAAGAATTTGGACGATCTTATCGCCGTGGTGACGATGATACTCTTTGAGTTTTTCGATCTCCGTTTCCGTAAGCTGAGGTGCATTGAGTTTCTTGATGAGTTTCAATACTTTTGCTTGTTTAGCCATTCTTTGACTCCTACATTTGTTATTTGAGAGTCTTGATTAAGCTCTCTCACCTTAAAGTACAAAATCGCCCGTTTTTACACCCACTTTTTTAAAAAACTTATAAATTTTCTAAAAACTTTTTAATTTTTCTCTCTGCTGCAAGGAAAATCTTAGAAAATACCTGCTGAACGATACCCAATCGATGAGCCAATTCGCTTTGACTGAGCTTAGGATATTTTACTTTCAAAAGAAATACTTCACGTTGTCTATCCGTTAAGCAGGCAAGTGCTGCCTTTACGATTTGCTTTTTCTGCTCTACGTCTTCACTTTCACCCTCGGCTTCTTCAAACGGATTATAGAATAAGTTTTGGTCCATTTCTTCCACCAATTTTTCTTGATAATCGGATTCCAACTCCTCGGATGAGAGGAAGCGAAGATCGAACAAATAGGCATTCTTTTGAATTCTATCTTCTCCACACATCACAAGAGGGATCAGCCATTTGCCTTTTTTCAATTCATCTACAACGGCTTTACTATTTCCTTGCCAACGGTAGGAAATCATATCAAGACATTTATCCACAGCAAAAACAGTTTCGTGGTCAAGACTGCGATAAATGAAATAGCCGTTTTCGTACACTTCGATTTTTCCATTCGTGATCGATTGTTCCACCAACAATTTAAGATCACTCGTTCGCAAGTCTTTGGGACAAGGGAAACGGTCCACTCTTTTCGTGGAAGAAAACAGGTCTTTGAACTCACCATAGGTCAGCTCGTTAAGGTTCAGGGAAGCAAACTTGTCTTTAATAGACATAAAAAATCTCCTTCGCCGAAACTGCTTAAATTTGGCAAAGGAGTGCATGGTTGGCTTTTATCTTTCGGAAAGACAGACTTTTAGCCACCGCCGAGTACAATAAGGGCATGACAAGAAAGGCTACTTTCCACTTCTTTTCTCTCTTTTAAAGAAAAAAGTAAGTCTTATGTATCCTCTGCCTTATTGCAAATCGGCTTATAAATATTTTGTTTTGGCTCTGTTACGGTCAAGCCTCACCGTTTATATTCAAAGCGTTTCCGCTTGAAATATCTTGAGATAATAAAAAAAGCCCTGCAAATAAACTACTCCCGTTAAGGAATAATCTACTTGCAAGGCTTGGATAACTTCTTTTACGATAGCTTCTGTTTCTTACAACTTATATTGCTTTGCGTCGTATTCGGTCTTATGATTGGTTACAGCCTCGATCCACAAATATCAATACGATTATGTAATTGTTTTCAGATAGGACAACTTACTGTATCTGCTTGTTCAGCTAAATCCTTTACTGCTTCCACAATCGTTGGTCTTGAACTTATTCTTGTACTCCCGTCCGCTTCTACGTCAACGAGAAGTGATGCTCCGCACTTGGAACAACGAAAAACCAGCCCTTTACACATTACGGCTGAAAAAAGTGGAGTGCCACATTTCGGGCAACAGCAACCACTTGACTTCATATATAAATCAATCCTCCTCTTTTTTAATTTATCAAGAACAATCGGGACTTTATGCCCTTGAACTATATATTAAGCCTCGTCGAAAAGGGAATCACGACTTTGCTAAATACCATATTAGATAAGGTCTTTGATAACCTTGACTGCAATCCCACGAATATCTAACCTATCTACGATAATATCATTCATCATAATATTTTCGGGATGCAAACGATAGCGGTGTCTTTCTTCGTCTTTATAAAATTTTTTCAGCGTTGCGGTTACTTCACCAGACAGCTCATCTTCAATAATCGCTACGACAATTTGACCGTTTTCAGCGGTTGATTGTTCTCGTATTATGACAATATCTCCTGAATTAATACCGCACTCGATCATGGAATCGCCTTCTGCTATCAAGGCAAAATAATTACCATCTCCTAAAAAGTCAACATTGATAGGCAAATAGCCTTGAATGTCCTCAATCGCAAGGATAGGTTTCCCACAAGCTATCGTTCCAACAACGGGAATAGAGTCAAATGAAAAAGACTTATTAGTTGGTAAAATTTGAGTTCCTATACGTTCCAACATTCCTTCGTCTATCAAACGAACAATAAACTTGTATGCTGTGGGCTTTGAACAGTTTGTCCCATCAGCAACTTGTTGTGTCGATGGTGTAACGCCCCACTCTTTTATATAGCTTTCAATGAACTTATAAATCTCTTTCTTACGTTCTTCATTGCGAGGGTTCATACCTTACCACCTTCTTTTGTACTACTAACGACTGTTTGTAGTTGTATTATATCACTTATTTTAAAGTAATGCAAATTTTCACTTCCGAAAAAACGGAAGTGAAGCAACTTTTTCAAACTTTTTCCAAAAAAAATAAGCCCTTAACTTCCGCCAAGAGCCTACTGCTTAGTATTCTTCTTTTATTTTCGCCACGAACACCTTAAATTCGTCAATCACATTTTTGGGAAAAAGTATTTTAACCTTCCCTTGCGAGCCAGCAACCCACGCAAAGAACGTTTTACTGATCTGTACAGGAACCTTTACTTTCAATGTTTCATCTGCCTGTTTTATAATTTTAGTATCTTCTCCGTACCGATCAAAAATATCATCAACCATATCTGGCGTAAAGCTAAATTCTACATTACTCAGCTTACCGCCAAACATAGAATATACTTGCGAACGATATCCCTCAATATTAAAGGTAGCACATTCCTCACAACGTTCCTGTTCTTCAATACTTGCCTTTTCTATCTTGTCTATACGATATGCCGCTATTCCCGTATGCTTGTCATCATAACATAAAAGATAATAATTCCCTTTATCCCATACCATACAAATAGGGCTTACATTGTACTTCGCGCCTTCATTTCTATAAATATGATTTTTCTTGTAATCCAAGTGGTAATATAGAAATGACGCCTTTTTATTTTCGTCAATTGCCTTTTCAAAAACATCAACACTATATATAAATTCTGGATTACTATGTTTTGGCTTATCTAATGATAACATATTCTTTTTGAAATAAGTTAGTCCGTGAACGCTCGTTGTTTCAAGCAAATGCTGCATAAGCAACCGCTTTTGCCCTACATTTATTTTGGATGCCTGCACCACGTCCGCAAAAAGTCTTATTTCAGCAATCTCCAATTGATGCTTCACTACATAATAATAGTAATACCTTTTCTTATAAGAGTTTACTTCATACCCAAACGCATTGAGCATTGCAATATCTTCTGGCAAAGTTTTCCTTGTTTCTTTAATTCCCTTTTCTTCAAGAAGTTTAATGATTTCATCCGAATTTAACGCATGATCTTCGTCTGTATAACGGCAAAGTAAATCATATAAAACAAGCATCTTGATTTTTACAATTTTGTTTTCCATATTCATCTATAAAAATGTATCCATTAATTAATAATTGTTGCTATTTACTTGATACTTTAACCCATGCGTGCATTTTGCTTTTATTCTTTGGACAACTAGGTTTTAATGGAACAAGAGTAGATACTCTCGTAAAACACTCCTCTATCTAAGCATCTTTTTATGCGTTTCCCCTTTTGCCGTAACATAGAAACACTGCAAAGAATTTATACATAGACAACCAACTCCACCGCCTAGCCAAGTTCCAATATCTAAATGAATCTTGATAAAATCTGATATTGTTTTTGGATTTTCCACTTTTGGATAAGCAATTATTTCATGTACTCCAGTCAAATAAACACTCGGTGTATGTCCATAAAAAATACATTTTTCTGTATTTGGTAATACTGTTGGTTCTTTAAACTTCCTATCATATACAAACTGATTTGCAACCACATCTTTGATTTCTACGAGGTTATTACTCGACAAAATTGGGATGCCACTATGTACACAAATAAAATGTTCCCTTTCAATATAATATGGTTGCTCTTCTAACCAATCAATATGTTTCCAAGACAACAACTCACCATCTGTAGAGAAATATTCTTGTAGTTTCTTTAAAACCCAATCATAATTATTGTTTCTATTTCGCATAAGGGAATCATAATACTTTAAAAAATCATGTTCATGATTCCCAAGAATAAACGAAAAATTTTTATAATTTGAAATGAAATTTAAAAGTTGAACCGAGCCTGTCCCTTTATCGAGAATATCTCCACAAATAATCATTTCATCTTTTTGTGAAAAACCAATTAATCGAAGCAGCTTTTTAAATAATTCATATTCACCATGCAAATCTGAACAAACATAAATCATAATTTACAATCAAAAACTATAAATCATCTTTTATAAATAATAGTCCTTACTTAAAATTGCAAGGACCATTATTTAATAGAAAACACTGAATACATTAAACACCTAATCAGTAATTGTACGGTGCAGGCGGATTGCCATTATAAACTTTTTCTAATTGTTTATAGTTGGGACAATCCTTGTACGAATGAGAACATTCATGACAATAGTTTTTATCGTTATATTCATTCTGCGTTGTTTTATAAATTTTACAGTATTTCCCTGTTTCATTATAATATGGACACATATTATCACCTCCTAAAATATTTCAGTATTTTCTATTAATTTAAAAATAACATAAATCTCCAATAATTTCATATATTAGATAAAAAGGAGAATCATGAAAAAACACGAGGGTTTCTTTATTTTTTGTTGCTACTTGATCATTATTATTATTGGAATTATAGTTGCTTTTGTTAAATAATTTTTAGGAAAAAGGACACACATCCAACGTAATGGTATCCCCTATTTCATTAAGACTAAATAATTCTTTTTGATTTTTTGAACAGACAGCACATTTCATGTCAGCTCTTACAAACCAACTCTTTCCCCCAGCGTCTTCACAAATCGGCTTTTCTTGCAAAGAAAGAGAAAAATATTCTCGGTAACAATTTTCAACCCTATAAAAATCATCATTCTCTATCATCGCTCTTAATTTGTTAAGCTCGCTTTCAGATAAAATTTTCTCTTTATAAAATAGACCGAATGGCTTTAAAATATTTATTCCCGTTGCATTTTTTTGTTTCGCATATTCAGCTAATTCTTTTAAATCCTTAAAATTATCTTTTGTAATTACAAAATTAATAAAGTAGGGAATATCTATTCTTTGGCACAAATTAATCGCATTATATGCAAACAAAAACGTATTTCTCGATAAGCTATCGGTTTTATAATTAAACCCGTTAAGAGAAATACACAAAGCCGTCAATCCCACCTCTTTTAATTCTTTTAACCTTTTTACACTCAAAGAATATCCAGAAGTTGCTATGACGGTCATAAGTCCACTACTCGAAAACAATTGAACAGCCTCAACGATGTTAGGGTAAACCATTGGCTCACCCCCAGTAATTTGAATCATTTTTACATTATTTTTAACCGCAAAATTTTTCAAATCAAGAAGGTTCCCAATTGTTAAAGATTTTTCGCCAAGTTCGACATAGCATTGCGAACAATTAAACGGACATTGATTTGTTACTTGAACGACTAAAGTCTCTATTCTCATTTCATCTTATTCAATTTGCTTATGAAGATTTCCTCTTCAATATCGCTATATCCTCTAAAAACAACAGTCTCTATATCTTCGTGATTGAACAAGTACATATAGTTTTCATTGATATTTCCTTCTGGATACAAGCAAGCAATATAATCGAATTCTTGGTTTTCATTTATTCTAGACTGACGTCTTCCATAAATCATAACCTTCTTCTTGCCTTTTTTTAATAATACTATCGAACCAATAGGCAAATATTCTTTCATTTATTACTCCTTTAAAAAATATAAATACTATCTATAATATCCTGCGTGTTGCCTTTCACAATGACCATCTTATTTACTTCGCCGGCCGTTATATCCTTAAACATAAATAAAGCATTATCATTCGAGAAAAGAGTACACATCATCCCCGCATCATCAGAAATTGATTGAACGATAAATTGAATACCCGTAGTATCATCATTGCAGAAACCATCTATCTCTTCTATCTGCTCAATTGACAATCCTGTTTTTCTTGCAAACTCTTTATTGCTTAAATTCTTTATATTCAAGTCAAAGATCGGAACGACATAAGAATCTTTGCAATCACTTACCTCTGGAATTTTTAAGTACGTCTTTATGATAGAGTCCATATTATCTATGGAAAAATCATACATACAAATACTTATTTCGTTTTCAAGGTCAGCTATTAGTAAGATCAACTCTTTCGATGCCAATGTATAGTAAGCATTATTCTTATCCCTATAATCTAAACGCAGAATAGAATAATTCATCTTACTCCAGCCACTCAAAAGCAAAATTATGCTATTTGATATTTTGATGGAGCCTGATACTTCTTCAATATATTTCTTCTCTTTAAGAGAATCAATCACTTTTTGCTCTGAAAAAAATGATTGATTAAATCCCAACAGTTTATTATATCCCAATTGTTTTGCAAGATATGATAACTCCGAGTTCGTAAACATGAATTTCATAACTTACCACCCCTTAAAGATTTTTTTAGCAACATTTGCAACTGTTTTTCCCGCCGTGCTTAGCGTGTTACCTACCGATTTGAGCGTCTCTGTAACAACCGTACCAACTACTTTCACAGTTTCCGTAACTGCAGTAGCAACGACCTGAGCTCCTGCTACAACTGCTGTTCCAACAAGATTTGCAGTGTTTTTAACAGCATCTCCTACAGATTCTGAATTCTTAAGTTTCTCTGTCGCATTAGAAACAGCATCAGCTCCCGCCTTTGCTACACCAACCGTTTTTTCCACACTATCACTTACTTGATTAACAACTTTCTCAGAAAGCATTACTTCAGCCGCAGCATCCATTAACCCAGAAACAACCGTACCAGCGACCAATCCAACAGCAGTACCTACTATAGGAACTGGTATCATAACTGAAACTGCTGTCGTTATTGCCTTACCGGCCACTGTACCACCAACCGTTAATGCAACACTTGCGGCCGCACAAATTCCATAAGCAGTAGTATCATATATTTTTTCTTCAGTTGTTTTTGAATCATCAGTCCAAGTATCATATATCCCTTTTCCAGCTTTTACAAGGTTTATACCACACTTGGCGACTATCATAACCTTATCAAAAGTATTCAGAGAACTACTAATTTTAGGTCGTTTAGCCGCATAATTATCTAACTTGTATCTAGCAGCTAACCCTGAACCCTTTGAATAATTTTTTAAATGTGCGTATGTACCATCTGTTTTAACTTTGACACCTATCCATTCGCTATTATCTTTTGCGAATTTTATAGATTTGGAAACAACTGAAAAAGCATCTTTTGCAACTTTAAATGTTGCCTTTGCATTATTTCCGTATTTTTCAACAAGGGCTGAAATAGAAGGTAATGTAGCCAACGCTATACTTGCTAATGCCTTACCAGTATCAGACGTTTGTGGCATATTGCTAATATATGTATTTAAATTATTACTAGTTGTTGATGCCACAGTAACGGCTGTTCCAACTTGAGCAGCAACTGCAATTGAATCAATTTCATTTTGAACGTTTTCATTGCACCAATCTGTTATTGAATATATTTCAGACAAACACTCTTTTAACACTTCAGCCTTAGCAGATATTCCATTTAATAAATTTTCACACTTAGTAAAAGACTGTCTAAGTTCCTCGTTATCAATACTTGTTAAAAATGCAGATTTAATATTCCTCTGATACTCAACAATTTGCTCATGATAGTCCTGAAAGCTAGCAATGTCTGAATACGCTTCCGCCAGATAATCTGGATTTACATATAACTTTGTCATATCATTTGTATCCCAACTTCGCCAATATGACGTCAATTTGTTCTAATGTTTGAGTAAAAGAATCAATATCATTGAGTATTTCGTCCAATTTTTCTTGCAAAGGAACTTTAATTTCGGGATCCAATGCTAAATCAATATTTTCTTTTGCGTAACAAATATACGGTCGTAACACATAATTACAGTTATTCTTTTGATTTTCTAAATTTTCATTCATTTTAGTTCTTCAGTTGTATAACTGCCTCCTTTATTAAACTAAAAGATTCTGTATATAAGCCGTGTACGTTACACAAAACGGATAATGCATCTACAAAACTAGAAAAACTTTTCATATAGTTCTCATAATTTTGTATAAAATTTGATAGCATTACTTTCCCGGATTGACTATTATAAATAGACGATATTGTATCAAATTCTGCCAACAATTGCGTATCAAGAGCTTCTATTTCTTGAATGGTCTGAAAAAGGGAATGTATTATCGAATCAGTGTTTTCTATATCATAATTGATTTTCAAAAATCCACCTCCCTTGCTATGATTTCAATACAAAAACCATAGAGATATTTTTTAATCTAAACTCTCTCTGTTGGCATTTTCCTGTGCCTGATACTGATCCGCTGCATTATTTAAGAAATCTGCATACGAGTAAATGGTTTGTTTTCTAGACTCGAAAGCGTTATTTAATTCGTTAAATCTTGCAACCAATAATTCTGCAGCTTCACCTTCCCAAGTTGTCTGCAAACGGCTAATTTCAGATTTCATTTCGCCTGCCAACGCCTCAATCTTAGTACCAATTTCCTTTAATACGGCTGCTTTTTCTCTCATTACCTGTGAATTTGCTTTTATTTCCATTTTGATTTCCTCCTTAAATAGACTTCAAACTATTTGCACTTTCAGTTAACGCTTCTTCATTAGAAATATAATTCTGCGAAGTCGAACGCAAATATGCGATGTAATTCTTTACTACAGTCGCCATTTCTTCCAAAGAATTTCTAAAACCTAAAATTTGATTATTAAAAGCGTCACTCGATTGACCTTTATAATAAACTCTCAAATTGTCAATTTCAGAATACATCTGTTCATACTGGCTTTTGTATTCACCAACTTTTTCCTCAAGCAAATCTGCTGATCTGATCAATTCTTCCGTAGTTACACTTGTCATTTTTTGTCTCCTTAAAATAAAATTACTTTATCATTATCAGACAAACCACTTTGATAGATGGTTTTTTCTGATGATAACACTTCCTCTCTTCTCACAGAAAGAAGAGTTAAATTTGTGCAATCTGGCAATTTTTCGATACCACATTGCTCTGAGATAATCTTGATACATAAGGTCTTAAAATCATCTACTTTCATTAACTTAGGAACACGAAATTCAAATTCTTTATCAATTGCCGCACAATATACTATAAGAACTATTGTTTTCACTTTAAGCCCTCCAAATTACATAAGGTGCAAGAATTTGAACTAACGATAAATCCTTGTTTCTTATTTAATGAAATACTACCAAACGAATTCTTTGAGCTTATCATACCAAAAATCAAATCTCCTTCAAGGAAAGCATTAACATACAGACCTCTTGCAGATGTATCTTTCCTTAAATTTGCACCAATCTCGGCACCGGTAAGCTTTGCAATTTCCTTATGTATCCCTTCAACAATAAACAATGCCCGCTTCTTTCCAGATGCTCCCGTAAGAGTGCCTAATCGCTCGCCACTCTTATCATCCAATAATTCAAAGAACGTCGGCAAATCAGGTATAATTACTACAACATTATCTGCTGAATTTGCTTTAACTGTAGCAAACAAATTTGCTACACCCGTAGTTACGGAATCATTTTTGAAAGAATATGTATTTAAACCCAAATTCTCAAATTCATTATTCGTATCGAACAAGAAAATATTATTTTTTCCATTATTTAACTGCTTAATTTGATTCTTCAAAATCTCTACATTTTGCTTATGGTTATCACCCATAATAAACAATGTCCTATTTTTTTGAATATCAAAATAAAAATACTTATTATCTTGCTTTCCTAATAATAAAAGCGAGAGATCATTTACTTGATGGTCAAAAACGATACAGTCGCCATCAGCATTAGATGCGTTACTAAGAACAATCTGCTCCTCAACAATATTTTCTTCCGCTACTTGATTAATCGGTTGTTCGGTTAATATTGTCGATGAAATTAAATTATCCCTTATTGCAATTTTCTTCATCTTAAATGAAATATCTCTAATTGCTTTTACTCTTTCAGCATCATCTGCATTCCCATTTATGATAGCAACTTGGAACTCCAACGCTTTCTTATTGATATTTGTCATACCTCTTCCCGGTACTTCATCAATATCAATATTTACAGCCGTATGCAAGATTTCACGATACATTAATCTATCATTTACCTTTAATACAAAATTGTTTTGCAAACAGTCCGCAATCCTACCATAAACTGAAGTTTTATTTAATGCAGTAACCACAAGGTTCAATCCATAAGCATTGCCGTATCGAGCCAATCTTACCAATTTATCTATTTGCGAATTAAATCGTTCCGGAACAATAAGGAAATTATCTATTACCAACACAATCATTGGTAATTGCTGTTCAGCTATTGCATTATATGCTTCTAAGCCAGACACCCCTTTTGCCCCAAACAGCTTATTACGTCTTTCTAATTCACTGATAAGATTATCAATTGTAGTTTTTACCTTTTCTTCATCATCAGAAAAAGCTATTCCTTGAACATGAGGCATATCTACAAATGCCCCCATTACTCTTGAACTGAAATCAAAAATATGGAAATTTATTCTATCAGGTGCATATTTCATACAAGTGCTATATATTAACGACTGAAGCAATGTAGATTTTCCACAACCTGATATACCAAATATTCCGCAATTTCCTTTAAGATAGTTCACTTCTAGAGACATCTGTTTTTGTTCAGCGGGGTAATCCAACATACCTATAACCGCCGAATACCCAATATTTTTCCTCCAACCATTTTCAAAACAAGGATTACATCTCTTCATGAGTCCATCCAATGAGATGATATATGGAAGTGGATCAAGCCATAAGCGATGTTGATGATATCCTTCCATCAAAGCAGTTTTTTTGATTTCATCTATTACAGCATTTAACTGTGTATAATTCTTATCTTTTACCTGCACCTCAATTTCTTTGCTCTTTAATATCATTCCGCAGGAATCAATTAAAGACACAACATTATCACTTGAATCACTATGATTATCTCTCGGAATATATGGAACACCACTATATCCAGATTGGAAGTAATCAAATACTTCATCATAACCGACCTGCATATAACAACGTCCAGGTAACTTGATTAGTGCCGCATCTGGACGTCTAATCATTTCATTACTATCCTGTTTTTCCAAAACCTTTAAACAAACTCTAAATTTAGAGTTACCCCAGATTTGATCATCAACTACACCAGACGGTTTCTGTGTTGCCAACAACAAATGAATACCCAAGCTTCTACCTATTCTAGCAATTTCAATCAAATCCTTCATGAATTCAGGTTGCTGAGATTTTAATTCGGCAAATTCATCCGCTATAATAATTAAATGAGGCAAAGGATCCATCGAATCTTTGTTTTTTTCATATATTTTCTGATACTTATCTATATGATTAACAGAAACTTCTTTAAATTTCCTTTGTCTTCTTTCTGTTTCTGCTTTGATGGTAACAATAGCTCGATTCAATTCTCCACCAGATAGATTAGTCATCATACCTGCAATATGGGGTAAGTCCCTGAAAGAGTTAGCCATACCGCCACCCTTAAAGTCAATTAAAACGAATGCCACATTATCAGGAGAAAAATTCAATGCCAATGACAAAATTAAGGTTTGTAAAAACTCACTTTTACCCGAACCAGTCATTCCTGCAGCCAAACCATGAGGTCCATGATATGACTCGTGCATATCTAAAGAGAGAACCTCACCTCCTGCTTTAACACCTATAGGTACGCCTAATGATTTATACGGAAGGTGCTCTTTCCATCTTTTCGATATATTTAACTGCTCAACCCTACCAACAGAATACATATCCATAAATGAAAGCTTTTCAGGAACATTAGAATCAATCGATGATAGTTTTAATCTACATGATTCCATTCTTTCTAGGAATGTCTCCCACAATTGGTCGTTCAATTTATCACAAACAAAAGGAATTCCTTTCTTTGTATTTCTTTTATATAGAGTGTAATTATTATCATTTGCTTCAATTATTACCTCACATTCTTTGGGCAATAATTTCCGGTCGCATAAATAACACAACGTAACGCCGTAATCTTTATCGCATCCTAAAATATGATTAATAATTGGTTCTCCGTCAACAAGACGACTGTCAAATATAAATATTACATAATGTGGTATTTTTTTCTGAGTTGAGTCATTTCTTAATTCAACAATTTCGGATAAAACAGAGAATAAATTATGGACTTCTTCCTTATTTGTAGCAAAGTAACGAATTTCTCCAGAATCAGATGTTGCATGATTGATTTTTCTAATCCATTCAAAATCATTTTTATCTGTTTCGTTATAGATAAAAACTGTTTTTACTTCGTCATAAGCATGATAATAAGTCAAAGAAATAATTACTGTTCTAAGTAACTGTATAAAATCCTTATCACCCGTTTGAATTCCAACAATACGATTTTTTGAAAGCGATAACGTGATTGGCATATTATCCAAATTTTGGAACTGAGTAGCCAAATTATATACTTTATCTTTTAAAGGATCATCTATTAAAGAGAACGTATTTTCAGGAATATTTATCCTAAATGGATTACTAATTTGGCCATTTCCAACTCTTACTTCCAAAAAGTCATCGTCACCATATTTTTTAGAATAAATATATTTTTCTAATTTATCCCGTTTTACAAATGTTTCCAACAACTCTTTAGGTTCCGCAAACATCTCATGGGCAATGATACGCATATTGTAATTAGATTTAGAATGCAATTCAATAGCTTTTTTTTCTAAGTAATTGTCGTACTTTTGTTTGCGTATTATTTCATTTTTTTCTTCTTGTTTCTTCTGATAACGTCTGCTCAATAATGGCCAAAGAATCGCACCAAGCAACATACTAAAAGCCAATGCACCACTGGTGATTAATGAAGTCGACGATCCTCCATTCATGACGTTTCCAATTGAAACACCCAACGAAACAAGCATAGCCATGCTCATTGTTAAAGAAGGACCAATACTTAAAATTGCTGGCATTTTTTTCGTAACCATTGGAGCAGGCGGAAGTTCAAGAGCCAACTCATTTTCATCAAGTTCTTCAATGATGCGAGGGGTTCTATTTATATATATTATTTCAGAATCTTCAATATTTTTTTGTTGAATCTTCGTATTAAAGCTTTTTATTTTCTTCAATGAAGCAACTTTAACTTTTACATTTGTTCCCCTTATAAGCAAATAATTACCCAAATAAACTATAATAATATCTCGTAAAGTAACTCTGTCTCCATATTTTAATTTTGCCTTATCTGTCTTTTTACCATTAACGTAAAAATCTCCAGACACATATCCGTTTCCGCTCGCAATCTTTTCAGCAATTGGTGTCGAAGAATTTAACTCTGCAAATCTAATATGTTCATCCATAATTAAATTCTTAAAGCCATAAGAAATATCACATGAACTACTTCTACCAACTATTAGGGATTGGCTATGAATTTCATACAAATCAGATTTTAAAGTTTCATCGTCAACAAAGTTAAAAAGCAAGGAATAGTGCAAGTTCCAAATTTTGTCGAAAACAGAAAAAATATCTTTATTAAATATTTCTTTTTCTTTAATTATTTGTGTCTCATACATTGTAATTATTGAAATATTTTTTCTAGAAAAAGAACTATCTTTAAATAACTCATAGAATGACTTTGTCTTATCCCCATCCTGATCATTAAACAGTTCAGCGTTGATACTTTTAATGAACCATTTACCAGCTTCAATCATTAAAGGAAGTTTTAAATCATATTCTAATCCAAAATATTCTTTAGAGATACAATAGTATTCACCATCATAAACCAGTTCATAATTTGAAAATGTTTTTTGTTGTCCATTGATGACAACCGTAACAAAAAAATTCATTTAATTCTCCTCAAATATGATTTACTATCTCGATTAAATAAATCCTTTTCTCTGGAAAGATTTTTATTGAGTACGAATAACCTTGTAATATAATATTATTAGTAAAAACGCTTTTTTAATTTCCTCATTAACTTGATTATCGTTAATATCTGAAATGACTTTTAATAGTAATTCTCGTTTTCCTAATCTTATTTGCCTTTGTATTGCTTCAGTTATCTCATACAAGTTCCTTATTTCAAAATTGCTCCTATGGTAGAATGAATAACTACTTGTTGAGCAACTCGGAGTTTCAGCAGTATTCCAATAATGATCATAAAAAAATTCTTCATCAGTCAAATTAAAATACATATATAATAACTTTTGATTATCTCTATAAACTTGAATATCACCTGTAGCATCTACTTGACAATATTTTCCATCAATTTTTACAATATTCCATTCATGCAATGTTTCTGAAACATTTTTTTTATCTTTTCCAACTACACAGATAGCTTCAATATCCAACTTATCGCATAAGAATTTAAACAATTTTGCAATTCCTTCACATACAGCTTTCTTGGATAATAACGGACCAGCAATAGAGTGAGCTTCATAAAAAACCTTGTCCGTTCTTTGCCTTGAAATAGAATCAAAATCATACCGTATATTACATACAATATAGTCATATAAATACTTTACTCTATCATAATCACCTGCGAAGCTTCTCGCTTTTTGAATTATTAGGTCTGTAATTTCTTTTATTTTTATCGAAATTGAATTCACCACATTTATATCATAAGAATATGAAAAAAATAATTCTTTTCTAAAAATGCCAGCTGCTATTCTAACACAACAAAAATCAACAAAATACAACTCTGGATGATCAAGTCCCAAATACTTAAATACTTTCTCAATATTCTTTTCTAAAAAATTACTAACTTCCAATGATTTTCTATAGTTTATTATTGAAAAATAACAGTTTTTGTATAGTTCTTTTTCTTCTAATGTCAATAAATTGTAGTAATGGTTATATTTGTTAATCCACATTGACCCCATAAGTCTCACAAATCTTTTCTATATCACTATGAAGTTCTGAAGATACTACTCTTAGTTTCCAAAGCCCCTTATATTTATAGATTTCAAAAGGGATCATACTCTGTCCATCTTTTATATCATCAATATAAATCTCATATGTAGATACATCAGAACAAATCCTAATTTTTGTCCATTTTACTCTAGAAAAATCCACTTTCTTTTTACTTGACTGATATATAGAAAAAACAAAGATAATCTTATTTATCCAAGATTCCACTTTATTTATTTTTATCGAAGTTTCTGTTTTATTCCCCTCTAGCTCAAACACTTCTATAGATTGATTCGGTGTTGTGTTATTTCCAAAGAAGATTAGATCATTATCCGTTTTAACTTTATCACGTTCATCTACCAAAAATAGATAAGGATCAACAGATACGTTACCTACAACTTGATGTTCTACAACTATTCTTAATTCCGAATCATTTTCTTTCAACCCTATTCTTTGTCCTTTTTGTAATGATATTATTGATTCAGCTTTCACTTCTTCATTACAACTTTCTTCTACAACAGGCATTATTAAAGAATTACCATCAGGTATATATGTTTGATCAACCAGCTCAATCTTTGGAATGTTTTCCGAAATTATATTTTTCTCTGTTCTTTTTATTTCACTTTTAGATGAATACAAACATTCATCTTTTTTTTCTTGTACAGACTCTAAAGCCTGTCCCGAAACATAAATACGTCTAATAAACTTAGATTCTATTAATATCTCGCCAAATATACAAGTTCTATTTCTCAACTTGTCTGTCTTTATGCATATTTTATTGATTCCTTTTTTTATGTTCCTAGGTTCAATATAAATACCATCTATTTTTGAGGTAACAGTAGCCTTATTGTTTGCAAATACTTCAATGTAAAAAGTATTTTCTTTCCCCGAGGTAAACTTCCCTAAATCTACGGATTTGGGAAAATCCCATACATTCTCAAGATTATCGCCACCTACATTACCAGATATTCCAACATTATAAGCACTAAAAGAATACTGTCCGCACTCAATAGATATATCCTCTAATGCTTGCAAATCTCCTGTTGTCTCAACTCTCATACCTTCGAGAGAGACTCCATTCGCAGTAATATTTAGAACACTACCTTTTTCTGTCCATAAAGTAGTTTTATTACCTATCAATTTACACGGTCTTCTTATATAAAATGGTCCCATGTATTCCCCAACAGGCAATTGTATTATTTCCCCATCCTTAACATTGTCTAATAATTTTTGAATAACATTACCCATTATATTAAAAAGAGGTGCATCAGAGAAAAATAAACTCTTCTCTCTGATGCACCAACACATCAGTTATATGTATATATTACACATTTACACCAAATTGATGACATAATGCCTCAAGGCCACCTTGATAACCCGCACCAACAGCATTAAATTTCCAATCGTTTCCATTACGATAAATTTCACAAACAACAATAGCTGTTTCAATGGAGAATTCTTCACCTAAATCGAATCGAAGAACCTCTTCCCCATCAGAATCTCCCTCGTTACGAATTTTCATAACTCTAACATAGGAATTTGATACTTGTCCAAAATTCTGTTTACGAGGAACAGCATCATAAATAGTTACTGTAATAGCAATTTTCTGTACATTTGCAGGAACTTTAGCGAAGTCAATAACAATTTGCTCATCATCGCCATCTTCACTATTACCGCCTGTACGATCATCACCCATAGATTTTACAGAGCCGCTACGATGTTCTTGATTACCATAGAATACAAAGTCTTCATCACAACTAACTTTTCCATTTGCACCAAGCAAAAATGCAGATGCATCCAAGTCAAAATCAAAACCGCCATCATAACGATTAGGATCCCAACCCAAACCAACAAGAGCCAATTTCATGCCCTTATCCAAACTTACTCTTTGACCTTTAGAAAGATTAACGCCCATAATACATACTCCTTATTTAATTACATAAATCTTTGAGCCATTTCCGTGATGCTATTATCTGTTGTAGGTTGTCCGATTGCATTAAATTTCCAATCGTTACCATAACGATATACTTCACCAACAATCATGGCTGTCTTACCATAATAGTTTTCAGAAAGATTGAACTTGCAAATCTCAACATTCGTTTCTGCATCACAAATTCTAATAAACGCATTTTCAATTAATCCAAAATGCTGTTTTCTTTCACGAGCTTGATAGATTGTTACTACAAAAACAACTCTATCATAATCACTAGGAAGATTCTGAAGATCCACAAAAATCTGTTCATCATCACCTTCACCTGCACCAGTCAGGTTATCGCCTTGATGCATAACAGTTCCTGTAAAGTGATGTAAGTTATTATAGAAAACCAAATCCTTTGCTTCTAACAACTTTCCACCTTTACAAAGAATTGCACTTGCATCACAGTCAATATCTTGAGGCTTAGGAGCAAACCAATGTCTTTTTTGCTCAACTTCATCCCAACCAAGACCGACCATAACTTTTCTTAAAGCACTATTGCTTCCACTTTTTCTAAGATCAACTTTTTGACCTTTTTGCAAATTAACTGACATAAATATCTCCTTTTTTTATTTAATTTAAAGGTTTTCTCGTTTGAATTAATACAAATCCAGGCCCACGGAATCTACACACTAAACATTCACCAGAAGTTAAACTTGCGAATATATTATTTCCTGCTCTTTCTATTGAATAGTGCATATATTCTGGCCAAGCCACCAAATGACCATTATCAATCAAAACCTCTTCTCCTGCTGACAGGTTTAGCATATGAATAGCTCCATAACTATTAAGGAATGCAACGCCTTTGCCTTTGAGATTTAACACAAAAAATCCTTCTTTTGAAAAAATCCCTTGAGCAAGATTTTGTATTGAAGTATCAACTTGAACATCCTTAGTTGCAGCTAAAAATCCATCTTTCTGAACCTTTAGCGAATAAGTTCCGTCTAAGCGAACATCAATAATTCCACCTGGGTATGGAGGACCTAAAATAGCTGTTCCTGAACTACGATTTGCTGTTATAGTTTGAAAAAAGAAGCTTTCATTGCCCAAATAACGTCTTGCTATGCCTTTTAATAATCCTCCATCCACAGAGCCCTTTATTTCTAAATTTGATGACATTGAAATCATTGCGTCTGCTTCCGCCTTAATTGAGTCACCATAATCCAAATCAAACTGTACTACTGGATAAGCCCCTGGATATAATATTTTATAATTCATAGATTACTATTTCTTTTTTGAAACCAATTTAAATATTGCTTTTCTAAGTAAATCAACAGGAATGATACTGAAAGCCATAATTAAAACTACTATCCACTCCGTAACGTTCAATCCAAAGCATCTAAAGATAACACTACCGAAATATGTTAAAAGAACTTGTACTACAACAATAAGAGCAATTATTTGTAAGAATCCTTTGTTCTTACCAATATTTTTAAACAAATTCATTTCATCTGTTCTCGCATTAAATGCATTAAATACAGAACTAAAGATAAAGAATGCAAAATAACCTGTTAAAAGGTAACTATTATCCAAACTTTCTCTAAAGAAACCTTTGACAAATGGAGTGAGGATAAAAATCATACTCAAAGCAAAAGTCCAAAGACTACCAACAAGAATGGAACTCCACATATACGGACTAACAATTGCCTCATCCCTGCGTTTAGGTTTCTCTTGCATATATTTATCTAATGCAGGTTCACCACCAAATGCCAACGCAGCTAGTGTATCCATTACAAGGTTAACCCACAAAATCTGGGTAATCGACAAAGGATTCTCTATACCAAGCAGAGGGCAAATAAATGAAATTAATACAGCGGCAACGTTAATTGTTAATTGGAAAATAATGAATTTTCTAATACTATTAAATATGGTTCTTCCGTATAAGATAGCCTTTTCGATAGAACTAAAGTTATCGTCAAGAATTACAACTTCACTTGCTTCTTTTGCAACTTCTGTACCACCACCCATAGCAAAACCAACATCTGCCTTTTTAAGTGCAGGTGAGTCATTTACACCATCGCCAGTCATACCTACAACAAGATTTAACTCTTGAGCAATATTCACAAAACGACTCTTATCACTAGGCAAAGCTCTTGCAACAACTCTAATCTTAGGTAATTTTTTCTTTAACTCATCATCGGACAACGCAGCAACTTCATCAGAAGTCAATACAATATCCTGTTCGGATGTAATCAAACCAGCTTCTTTTGCAATTGCAATAGCGGTATCTTTTCTATCTCCAGTAATCATTATTACTTGGACACCAGCTTGCTTTACCTTTGAAATGGCAGTTATTGCTTCAGGTCTAACTTCATCACGAATACCAATAACACCGACTAAAGTCCATTCACCAACAGGCAATTCATTATTTTCAATCACGCTATCGCAAGTAGCTAATGCCAAAACTCGAATTGCTCTTCCTGCTAACATATCAATTTTTTTATTAATTGAAGTATAGTCGCCAGCAAAGGATACCTTTTCACCATTCTCGTTGTAATAGAATGAACACTTTTCAAGAATTTTTTCAGGTGCACCTTTAATCAAAGAAATAGTCTTATTTCCGTCTATAGATGTTGCAGAATACTTATTTTTACTATTAAAGGGAATATTAGCACCAATCTCAACACCTTCGATACGTTCCATTGGAACGAAACCCATAATGGCTCTTTCCGTTGCATTACCACCAACGAAATGAACATTTTTCCCTTCGCCCGATACAACAGCATTTGTGTTACAAAGGACACTCAAACTAACTAATTTTGCTAGTTTTTCAGGAATTGACTTATATTCTTTATGTTCCTTACCATTACCTTCAACGAATGCAACAGCTTCCAACTGACCTTTTGTGATTGTTCCTGTTTTATCGCTGAACAAGATGTTTAAACTACCTGCCGTTTCAATACCTGAAACTTTTCTTACTAAGACATTATCTTTAAGCATTTTGCCCATATTTTGTGCAGACACAATAGCAATCATCAAGGGCAATCCTTCAGGAACAGCCATTACAATAATGATAACTGCCAGCATAACAGCTTCTACGACGTCATTAACAAGAACCATCCAGTTTGAACAATACGTTCCAATCAAGGCAAAATCGAATCCATTTTGAACAAATACTCGTTGGAACAAGAACGCAACAGCAATCGCTATACCACCAATATAACCAAATTTGCTAATTTGATCAGCCAACTTTCCAAGCTTTAACTTTAACGGAGTTTCTCTATCATCATCGGACTGTAATTCGCTAGCAATCTTACCGTAAACAGTTCCATCGCCGACCTTGGAAACCTGCATTACAGCATTACCCGAACAAACAACTGAACCTCTAAATACTTTGTACTCATTTAAAAAATCGGTATTTGCATCATCGTCAGTATAACCTTCAGGTTTGACATTTTTCGATGCTTCTTTCGTTTCACCATTTAATACAGATTGATCTACCTGAATTGTTCCATCAATGATTAATCCATCTGCCGGAATCTTATCTCCCGATTGCAATAAAACACAATCACCTACGACGATTTGATCAATAGGAATTTCTACAATTTCACCGTTTCTATAAACTTTACATTTAATCTGAGATGCTTCATCTTGAAGTTTTTGAAATGCACTTTCATTACGATATTCAGAAAATGTTGAAACGAAAGTTGCTAATATAACAGCTGCTGCAATACCAACAGATTCATACCAAGCAACTTGCCCTAATATTGCAAATACAACATTAATAAGCAATGCAACACAAAGAATTTTAATCATAGGATCTTGGAAGTTATCCCAAAGATTACTCCAGAAACCTTCAGATTTTTTCTCTGTTAATTGATTGCTTCCATGTTTTTTTCTGGATTCTTCAACTTGAGAATCATTTAAACCTGTAATTTTCATTTGTTCCTCCAAATTATTTTATAAATAGAATTTCTTTCAAATAGTGAAAGGCTATAATTGCCCCCACCATAGTTCCCCAAACAACTACAAAACATATTAATCCTGATAGAATAACTCTAAAGGTAGAGCCCCTTTTCTCGCTTTTATTATCATCTTTCATCTCATCACCATCTTGTAATAGATGCTTCAATTAAATAACCCTTTTCATCATTTGAAGCTTGAAAAGAACTTCCATCGCTTAATAAAACCGCTTGACCTATTGGTACGATATTACCACTAGGCGAAAGCATTCCAGCTATTCCTCTATTAACAAAGATCCATTGTCCCTGATAATAATGAATTGAAGCCTGTAAATCTCTCTCAGCTTTTTCGTCAGGGAAGCAGTTTGAGTATATATGCCACTTAAATATAGGCATATTATCATAACAGTTGATTTCCCCAGCATCAATCCATTGTCCATTTCTTCCCCTAACTCTACTTTTTAGTTTCAAACGAACAACTTCTTTAGCTTTTATTTTTGTTTTACAGTATGGGCAGATAGGCTTTTGGGGATCATGTAACACAAACCATTTATGTGTACATTTAGAATTCGAACATTGAGATAACATATCCCAAGTCTTTACAAGTCCTTTTTCCCATTCCATCGCCGTAGGTCTCTCATTAGGGCTATGCAGTCCATCAACAAACGCACGAATAAACAGTTTTTCAAGTTCAGGTCCTAAATCTTTTATAGTATAAGTCAAGTCCTTAGGGCGATTACTTTTATCAACTGGATTCTCTATAAAGGTTGCCTTAGGACCTAAAGCTAGAAAATCATCTTTTTCTGCTGATTCAGTAGAATACACCTTTGGACCTTTCAAGGGATGCCTTTTTAATAAATACTCATATATTAATACAGCCATCGAATGGAGATCAGTATAAGAAGAAGGCAACTTTCGATTGGGATCATCTATCGGCAACTCCATTGTCTCTAAGACTTCAGGAGCTATGTAACCCGAAGTTCCAATAACCTCCGGTGGATATAGTCCCGGGACAACTAAAGAGTCTATATCAATTACAACACAAGTCCCTTTTTGTGGATCTATTAATACATTATTGCAAGATAAATCCGAGTGTGCCAACCCTGCCTGATGCATACGTCGTATTGAACGAGCCAAATTTATCGACAAACTTAACATACTTCTAAAATCACCCAACTCATCTGATTTTAAATATTTACTGAGTTTAGGAGATGTAAAGTATGTACTTTTCTTATCTTTCCCTTTTAAGATATCTTTGTATCCTTCAATATCAGTTGAGTTTTCACTAAAAAAATAATTAGAAGGATAAGCGGGACACACTATACCAAATTCTGGACTCTTAATAAGGGATTTCGGCCAACAAAAACGACTGGAAAAATAATCTGCCGCAAGCTGCGTATTTCCTCTTGAACCACCTTTTTCTTCCGACAACGTTGGATTATACTTACCAACAATAGCCTCAAGTCTTTTGTGTATATTTATGTCGTTAGCATTTTTTGGATCATTAAAAAATTGAACAACATATTTTTTGTCTGGAGTAAAGTACGTATATTTCATTCCACCTTTCGGCGGATTGTCTTTTACAACATATTCAATTGTTGATCCGTCCACAAGCGTGGCTTTTTCTGTTCTTTTGGATTCCATAATTTATCATAATTCGGCAATAACTAATGTTCTATCGTCAAATGATCCCCTTTCGACATAATTATCTAGCCATATTTTTAATCTATCCGCAGCATCAATAGCAGTTTCAAATCCAGTAACATCGGATGATGCAAGATTTAAAATATCTTTTCGAGTCCACAAATCCTCAAGTTTAATAGGTAATGCGTTTTCAATTCGATTCACATACTGCAATGCAACCATTTTTTGGGGATTGTTTACCCAAGGATATGCTACAGAGATTGGAATTTTTCTTAATAGAGCAACATTGTCTTTTTTAAGAATAATATCCTCCCATTCTTCTTGCTTAATGATTCCATTAACAACTAAATCCAAGAACAACCTTTTCGCTTCAGTTTCATTTGGGAAATAATCATCCGCTACCCCATCAGACATCATTAAGAGATAATCGGCTTCACTTCTTGAGACTCTCATTTTAGTCAACAAATAGTTTTCATTTTTAGAAGACAAAGATGTTAAAAAGTCTGTTTCTCCCGAAAAGCTACCACTATCTGGCTCACACAGCAATTTTGAGGCTTTTACAAAAGATTCTTTGCTATTAATTGCAACTATTAACCCATCGCCTACTTGACAAGATAAAATCAATTTTTCCTTCTTTCCTTGTACTTCGATAGGAATAATTATACTTACTAAGAATGTTCCAGCAAAATCGGATAATTTTAAATCTCTTCCTAATACCTTTGAATACTCTTCTCTCAAACCTCTTTTTTTATACGCTTTATCTACTTCATCAAACGCATAATATGTCGATTTCTGTAATAAATCGACCAAACTTCTACAAGATGATGTAAACTCATCGCTTTGTAAAGGTTGACTTAATCCTGTTTTCAATTGAACAAACTGTTCTTGATGCTCTCTAAACCAACTAACGATATATGAACATCCTGCTTTACAAGAAACTCTAGCACCTATTCTTGAGTATTTTTTTGATCCAGCCCCATCGGAAACAACTACTACGGTTATATTTTCAAAATTACCAGCTTCAAACCAGTCATCTCTATTGGTTCCTTCGTGCTTATGCTTTTTTCCTCTTACTGAAGCTCCGATGATATGACAACCCGGCAGCTGCTGATCAAGACACTCATACTCTTCATGCGGTTCAGGTTCATTTTGAGGTATTGGCTTATATTTCCATAACGCCGCCGTATGATTTGTTACTTCATCATTCGTTAAATGAGCTGCTCGTTTTATTTCCACAGGTTTTTCTGGGCTTATAGCTGGCTGAGTATTTTCGTTTTTCTTCGTTGTCTCAACTTCACCAATCACAACGGTTCCTTTATTAACCTTGGAGTCACCTTCCTGCTCAGTCATCACTATGCGTCCATCATCGAATTTATCCACATCAGTCGACGGGGCAATATTTATTGGATTGGGCTCTTTCAAATCTTTTTTTACCAGTTCAACTTTTTCTACGTTTAAATGCTGCGCCGTTGAATCATTTGCCACACAAATCTCTTTTGAGTCCTGAGGATTAGAGTTAATATCTATAACAAACCCTGTAGAGATTTCCGCTATTGATAATTCCGTTCCAAAAGAACCCTCAGCTTTTTCTGCAGTATTATCGATTTGAATCCCTGTTTTTTTCGTAATATCCAAAACAATCTCCTTATCAAAATAAATAAACTCATTGTTAAAGCCACATATAGGGTTTTAGCTATATTATGAATAAAACAATGAGTTGTAATGTTTTATGGAACAATAACAAATCCCTGAGGAGGAGGTGGTAATTGAATAGCCTCACCAGGTTTTGCATCGATACTCTTGGATGACATCTTTATCGAACCTGAAACCCAAGCAAAGAACTGAGCCATATCGCCAGCTGAAAGAGTATTCATCATTAATACGCTCTCAGTTATCTGCTTCAAGTAAGTGGTATCAGCATTCGCACCTGCTGCACACGCAATAATATTTGCCACTTTTATATTTTTCAAATTCGATATTGCATTTTTAAATGTTTCAATATCAGTTGGAGCACCATCGGTTAAAATGAATACCAAAGGTTTCCAATCGCCTTTCTGTGTTGCCGTAGATTGACGCACTTCATTTTTTACGCAATCCATTAAGACATTTAATGCTCCACCCAAAGCAGTTGCTCCACCAGCATTCAATTCAGGTTCTTTAAAAGCCATTAACTCAGTTAAAGGCGATACCTGTCTTGCACTACTATTAAAAGTAATAACTGATAAATATGCCGTTTCTAACGCTTGAGGATCTCCTTTTAATTCAGACAAAAGAGCTTTCACGCCCTGACGAACAGCTTCAATTGGTTCTCCTGACATTGAGCCGGAGCAATCTAACAATAAATATACAGGCAATCTTCTCATATAATCAGACATTTTCCTTTTCTCCTTTGCAGTTAAATTTAAGTAGACATTTTTTTATCGAAAGGTATTGCTTTTTAAAAGTGTTTGTGATATAATAAGAATCGTATAATAGTCTTTATTATATAATTTAAAAATGTCTACTTTTTTTTAATTTTTTTCATTTTTTCACTCTTTAATACTAACTTTAATGCTATCCTTATATAGAACATATTATATAAGGAGTTTTTTATGGCAATATATGGCTATGCAAGAGTTTCAGCCAAAGATCAAAATATAAACAGACAAATAGATGCTTTTATTCAATTTAATATTCCTAGAAAGAATATATTTGCAGATAAAAAAAGCGGAAAAGACTTTGAAAGAAAAAATTATCAACGTTTGATTCATAAAATAAAAAAAGGCGATCTATTGGTTATTAAATCAATAGATCGCTTAGGAAGAAACTATGATGCTATAATAAATGAATGGAACCACATCACTAATTGCAAGGGAGCAGACATCCTAGTATTGGATATGCCCTTGCTTGACACAAGAACAAAAGCCGACAATTTGGTAGGAAAACTCATTTCGGATTTAGTTCTGCAAATATTATCTTTTGTTGCTGAAAACGAACGAAGTTGTATTCGACAACGACAGGCAGAAGGAATAAAATCAGCAAAGCTTCGAGGAACAAAATTTGGTCGCCCCAAAAGGAATTACTCAGAGCAGCAAATAGTATTATTTAAACAGTACAATTCTAAAGAAATATCTTTAAAAATTGCAGCAGAAAAATTAAATATGAGTCCTGCCAATTTTTATTACCACGCACAAAAATTTAAAAATTAAATTTCTTTTATTAGAAAAAACCATAGGTCAAGATGAAGTAGGTCCATCTTGACTTTTATTATTTATACCATCTTGGTAGCTGTTTGAGCGAAACTCTCCCCCTGCAAATTACAGAAGGAGAAACGAAATATCTATACCACCTCGTATAGCGTGTCGTCGCTTCACTTACCGTCGATTGCTAAAAAAGCACGAACATTATTCTGCCCAATGTTCTACGACGATACCCCTAAATCAGAATACCGACCACTTGAGTTATAGCCCCAGCAAGGCTGTTGTAGAATACATTTTTATATCGAACGTTCTACCATCGTCCTGTCTCTTTTTTAACGCAGTGTCATCGATACTGTTCTGCGGATGGCATTCACCATCTTGCCTATTACGGCAATTTATTCGACCTACAATTTCATGTCGCAAAAAAAATGGTTGTCCTATCTTGAACAGCCATTTCTAATCATTTATATACTTGTTGACTATTATTTGAGAATACAGATTACCAATATCAAAAATCATAGTTTCATCTATTTCCCAAATCTTTTCGTGTTGATTTTTTATTTTCTCAAATATTCTTTTCAGTAACATATAATAAGTTCCATCAGAGAATAATTTTGATCTTCTCAAAGACCGTTCAATCTTATCCCATTCGGAATATGAACCAAATTGTTTGCTCATAAAAACGCTAACCAAAAGCCTTGAGAACGTGTACTTTGAATCCTCCATTCCCACTCCAATATCATTTTGCAAATCCCATATATAATCTTTTATCATACCAAGAGAATATGGAATATCCATAGGATGAATACAACGAGCAATCAACTCTGCAATAAACTCTCGCCAAATCGCATACCCGATAATGTAATTTTCTCTACCTTCCACATCTTCATTTTTACAATAAAGATTAAAAAAGTCCTTGCCTTTAAATTCGTTTTGGTAACAGAAAATATGCGATAGTTCGTGGAGCATTACATGGAACCATTCATCGTCGTCCAATTCCATTTCAGGCAAATAAAGTATGACGAATACTTCATCTCCATACAATACTTCTGCATTAACATCGGTGAAATAATTCTCACTCGTATAATCTTCCTGCAAACGATGAGGAGCATACTTCTTACAAATTTCCTCAAACTGTTTGACCTTATCTCCCTGCAAAAGCGGTATCAATTGGAGCCGATCTTCAAAAGAATAATTCGTATTCAGTTGTTTATTGAAATAAGAAACTGCCTTTTCCGCAATTCCTTTCATTTTTTCTTCGTCGATCATGTTTTTACGTGGATTTTTGATTTTAGGTACTAAATAGCCGTTCTCAGACGAGAACGGCTATCGTTGTACTTGTTTATTTAGCCGTAAAACCAGCCTTTACAGGCTTATTTTGGCGGTTTTTATTAGCCCCTAGGATTACGGATATTCGCCTGAGCGGCTGCGAGGCGAGCGATGGGAACGCGGAAAGGAGAACAGGAAACGTAATCCAAACCGATTTCGTGGCAGAACTCGATGGAGGAAGGATCGCCGCCGTGTTCGCCGCAGATACCGCAGTGGAGTTCGGGACGAACCTTTTTACCCTTGGTTACAGCCATTTCCATGAGCTGACCGACGCCGGTCGTATCGAGACGTGCGAAGGGATCGGATTCGTAAATCTTACTTGCGTAGTATGCGGGAAGGAACTTACCGGCATCGTCACGGGAGAAACCGAAGGTCATCTGCGTCAAATCGTTGGTACCGAAGCAGAAGAATTCCGCTTCTTCGGCGATGAGATCGGCTGTGAGAGCGGCACGAGGAATTTCGATCATGGTACCTACTTCGTACTTGAGATCGGAACCGGCAGCCTTGATGACGGCGTCGGCGGTTTCCACGACCGTCTTTTTCACGAACTTAAGTTCCTTTACTTCGCCGACCAAAGGAATCATGATTTCGGGAACCACGTTCCATTCGGGATGACGAGCCTGAACGGCGAGAGCCGCCTTGATAACCGCCTTGGTCTGCATGACGGCGATTTCGGGATAGGTTACGGTGAGACGGCAACCGCGATGACCCATCATGGGGTTAAACTCGTGGAGATCGGAGATGATCTGCTTGATCTGTGCGACGGTCTTGCCCTGCGTAGCGGCGAGCGCTTCGATATCCGCTTCATCGGTGGGAACGAATTCGTGCAGAGGGGGATCGAGGAAACGAATGGTAACGGGCTGACCTTCGAGCGCTTCCATCAACGCTTCAAAGTCTGCCTGCTGCATAGGTTCGATCTTAGCGAGAGCGGCTTCTCTCTCTTCCACGGTGTCGGAGCAGATCATTTCGCGGAACGCGCCGATTCTGTCGGGGTTGAAGAACATATGCTCGGTACGGCAGAGACCAATACCCTGTGCGCCGAAGGCAGCAGCCTGCTTTGCGTCCTTGGGCGTATCGGCATTCGTTCTTACGCCGAGAGCCTTATATTTATCGGCAAGAGCCATGATTCTGC
Source organism: uncultured Clostridia bacterium (assembly GCA_945949395.1). Lineage (GTDB taxonomy): Bacteria > Bacillota > Clostridia > Christensenellales > Borkfalkiaceae > RGIG4074. The sequence goes on along the minus strand of CAMFEK010000005.1, from coordinate 46,066 downwards.
CAAAATATCCGGAGTTGGGATCGGCGGGAACAGTCTTGATGATTCTGTCGTAGATGGTACCGGTGGAACCGTCGAGGGAGATCTCGTCGCCTTCCTTGAAGAGCTTGCCGGCGAGGGTGAAGCACTTATTTTCTTCGTCCATCTTGATGTCGCCGCAACCGGAAACGCAGCAAGTACCCATACCGCGGGCAACGACGGCTGCGTGGGAAGTCTGACCGCCGCGAACGGTGAGGATACCCTGGGAGAACTTCATGCCTTCGATATCTTCGGGAGAAGTCTCGAGTCTTACGAGAACGACCTTCTTGCCCTTCTTGCCTTCGACGACGGCGTCCTCCGCGGTGAATACGATGGTGCCTGCGGCAGCGCCGGGAGAAGCGGCGATACCCTTGCCTACCACGTTGTTCTTATCGGCGTCCTTGAGATCCTTCGTATCGAAGGTGGGATGCAGGAGCATGTCGAGGGACTTTGCGTCGATCTGCATCAAGGCTTCCTGTTCGGTGATCATGCCTTCGTCGATCAGATCGCAAGCGATCTTGATGGCAGCGGCAGCCGTTCTCTTACCGTTACGGGTCTGAAGCATATAGAGCTTTTCGTGTTCGACGGTAAACTCCATATCCTGCATATCTCTGTAATGATTTTCGAGAGTCTTGCAGACCTGCTGGAACTGTTCGAACGCAGCGGGGAATTTTTGAGCCATTTCCGCGATGGGCATGGGAGTACGAACGCCGGCAACGACGTCTTCGCCCTGTGCGTTGGTGAGGAATTCGCCCATGAGACCCTTTTCGCCGGTTGCGGGGTTACGGGTAAACGCAACGCCGGTACCGCAATCTTCGCCCATGTTACCGAAAGCCATCATCTGAACGTTTACGGCAGTACCCCAGCTGTAAGGGATGTCGTGATCCATACGGTAGATGTTGGCGCGGGGGTTGTCCCAGCTGCGGAATACGGCTTTGATCGCCTCGAAGAGCTGTTCCTTGGGATCGTCGGGGAAGTCCTTGCCGAGCTGATTCTTGTATTCGGACTTGAACTGACCGGCGAGGGTCTTCAAATCTTCGGCGGTGAGCTCTACGTCGTAGGTAACGCCCTTTTCTTCCTTCATCTTATCGATGAGCTTTTCGAAGTACTTCTTGCCGACTTCCATAACGACGTCGGAGAACATCTGGATAAATCTTCTGTAGCAGTCCCAAGCCCAACGGGGATTGTTGGATTTTTCCGCGATGGTGTTGACTACGGTTTCGTTCAAACCGAGGTTCAAAATGGTATCCATCATGCCGGGCATGGACGCGCGGGCACCGGAACGAACGGAAACGAGCAAGGGATTTTCCTTATCGCCGAACTTCTTGCCGCAGATCTCTTCCATCTTTTCGATGTAAGTCATGATCTCTGCCTGGATATCGGGGTTGATCTGTCTGCCGTCCTCGTAGTACTGAGTACACGCTTCGGTTGAAATGGTGAAGCCCTGAGGTACGGGGAGACCGATGTTGGTCATTTCTGCGAGGTTTGCACCCTTACCGCCGAGAATCTCACGCATTTTTGCATTACCTTCGGAAAAAAGGTAGCAATACTTTTTTGCCATAAAAATTCCTCCTGAATTTTTTTATTTTCGATTTTAGCCCGACTCTCTTTCAAAAGAACGGCTTTTCACATATCCCATTATAATATACTTTATAAGAAATTTCAAGTCTTTCCCCAAAAAATTTTTCATAATCGCTATAAATTATTGATATATCTGAAAATCGGCTTTCCCTTTTGAAAGCCGATTCTCCTTTACGCTTTTTTCGTCTTGCCGGGCTTTAGGAGCTCCTCGATATCTTTTAAGCTCTCCTCTTTATCGTCCGTGAGCGTTTCGATCTTAACCCTGTCGCCGCCGTAAAGGATAGTCGCGCCCGTGGTGAAGTATTCCGTTTCGCCGTGCAAGACGGAGACGACGTTCACGTTGCCCGGCCAGGAGATCTCGCGGAGAGCCGCGCCGTCCACCAACGAGCCGTGACCGACGGTGAGGAAGAATTTTTCCTGTCTGACGGGATGATCCTTTCTGTAATCCTCCACGTTGCTCTCGAGGAGTTTTTCGTAGATGGGTTCCGTCTTTAAGAGGGTGCCGACCATGTAGCCGACGGCGACGCCGAGCGTGACGGGGATGAGGGAAGAGAAATTCCAGGTGAGTTCGAACACCATGACGATGGCGGTCAGGGGCGCCTTGACGATGGTGGCAAAGAAGGTCGCCATGCAGATCATGATGAGCAGATCCGCATACGCCGCATCCATACCCCAAGAAACGCACACGCGGCTCATGATCGCGCCGATGCCCGCGCCGATGGCGAGCATGGGGATAAACACGCCGCAGGGCACGCCCGCGCTCATGTTGAGGACGGAGGCGATGAACTTCATGAGGACGATGACGATGAGAGACCCCGCCAAACCGAGGCGGAACACGTACTCGAAGGGTTCCTCATTCAAAGAGCCGAGGGATTGAATGAACTCGTGACCGCCGCCCATCGCGTAGACGGAGAGGAGGGAGAAGGCTCCGCCCAAGAGGAAGGGAATGAGCATTTTGCCCGTGCCCTTCCAGAAGGTGATTTTGGCAAACAGCTTTTTGGTGGCGAACATGATATAATAGAAGGCTACGCCGAGCGCCGCGCAGACGAGGGCGGCTAAAACGACGTACCCGTACGAGGCCATATTCATGGTGGCGGGGAAGGCGAAGGTCGTGAAGGTGCTGCCGACGGGGAGTCCGAGCGCGGAGCGAATGAGATTCCGCGTGACCAGACCGGACGCGACGGAGGAAAAGGCGCAGATGAACACTTCCGCGGAGAATCGCTTTTGCGCCTCCTCGAAGGCGAACGCCATGCCCGTTAGGGGCGCGTTGAAGGCGATGGCGAGACCCGCCGACGCGCCGCCCGTGATCTGATAGCGGCGGAGCATGGGGTTGCGCTTGGTGAGGGTAGCGACGCCGTTGCCGCACGCGCCGCCGATCTCGAGCGAGGGTCCCTCGCTGCCGGCGGAGAGTCCCAAAAAGATGGTGACGAGGGAGGCGGCGAACATGCCGCAGAGCACCTGATACCACTTGAAGCGGAGCACCCCGCGGGAGGCGCCTTCCGTTTGGGGAATGCCGCTGCCGCGGATCATGGGGAGCGCTTTTACTACCGTGCCGATGATGACGGCGCACACGAAGAGCACGACGAACAGGAGCGGGATATAGGCGGGCTTTTCGCGCAAAACCGCGTAGACGCCGCGAGAAAATTCCTCGCCCAGGCTCGCGAGAATGTTGTACAGCGAGACAAACACGCCCGCGCAGATGCCCGTGAGGCACCCGACGAGCAGAATCTCGACGGCGGTCGTATAGATGACCTTTTCTCTTACTGCATTTTTTACTTTCACTTGCAAAATCTCCTTTATGAAAGGGCAAACTGGCTGTTATACAGTTCGCTGTAGAACCCGCCTTTTGCCAAAAGTTCGTTATGATCTCCCTGCTCGATCACCTTGCCGTCCTTCATGACGAGAATGACGTCCGCATTGCGGATGGTGGAGAGGCGGTGCGCGACGATAAAGCTCGTTCTGCCGAGCATGAGCCGCGTGAAGTCTTCCTGTATCTTGATTTCCGTTCTCGTATCGATGGACGAAGTCGCCTCGTCGAGAATGAGCATGGGCGGCAGGCTGAGCATGATGCGAGTGATGCACAGGAGCTGTTTTTGCCCCTGCGAGAGGGAGCCCCCGTCCTCGCCGATGACGGTATCGTAACCGTTTGAAAGACGCATGATGAAGGAGTGCGCGTGCGCCGCCTTCGCCGCCTCTACGACCTCTTGCCGCGTCGCCCTCGGCTTGCCCATGGCGATATTTTCGTGTACGGTGCCGCTTTTGAGCCACGTTTCCTGCAACACCATACCGTAGTTTTCCCGCAAAGACTTTCTCGTGACGCTGCGGATATCCTGCCCGTCGACCGAAATGCTGCCGCCGTCCACGTCGTAAAAGCGCATCAACAGATTGATGAGCGTGGTCTTTCCGCAACCGGTGGGACCGACGATGGCGACCCGCTTGCCGGGCGTCACGCAAAGGGAAAGCCCCTCGATGAGCGTTTTGGATTTATCGTAGGAAAAGCTCACGTTTTTAAGGGAAATTTCTCCCTTCGCGGGCGGGAGTTCCTTGTTCCCCGCGTCGGAAACCTCCGCGGGCATATCGATGAGCTCGAAGATGCGTTCGCCGCAGGCGAGGGCGTTCTGAAACTCGGTGACGACGCCGGAGATCTCGTTGAAGGGTTTGGTGTACTGGGTGGCGTACGCCAAGAATTTGGTGAGTCCGCCGACCGTGAACGCCGATAGGGTGACGGAGCCGATGCGAAACGCCTCGCCGCCGCTCATCATCGCAAAGATCGCGCCGAGCAGCGCCACGAGCGCGTACACCAGCGAATTGACGAACCGCGTAGACGGATTGGTGAGCGAGGAGAAGAAGATCGCCTTTAAGGAGCAATCCTTCAACCGACCGTTCACCTCGTCGAAAATTTCCTGATTTTTCTCCTCGCGGGAGAACGCCTTCACGACCTTCAGATTTCCGATCATCTCGTCGATGAAAGCCGTCTGCTCCCCTCTCGTCCTGCTCTGTACGGAGAAGAAGGAATACGTTTTGCTCGCGATGAACTTCGCCACGAAAAGAGAAAGGGGCGTGATGACGGTGACGGCTATGGCGATCATCCAGTTGATGGCAAACATAAAGACGATGGTGCCGACGATGGTGACGACGCCCGTAAACAGCTGCGTGAACCCGAGCAAAAGCCCGTCCGCAAACACGTCCACGTCCGCGATGACGCGGCCGGAGATATCGCCGTGGGAATGGTTGTCGATGGTGGAGAAGGGGAGCACTTGAATTTTTCGGAAGGCGTCCTCGCGCACCCGTCTGACCGTGTTATAGGTAATGGCGTTGTTGAGCACGCTCATGAGCCATTGCGACGCCGCCGTGATGCCCACGCAGACGCAAATGCCGATGAGTTTATCCGCCAAGAGTTCGAAGTTTACCCCGCTCTCCAAAATGCAGTCGATGGCGTCGCCGACGAGAACGGGAACGTACAGCGTAGACACCACCGTGACGACGGAAAGGAGCAGGGTGAGCAGAATGAGGGGCATCGACGCCTTCAGATAGCCCAAAATGCGGCGGAAGGTGCCCTTGCTTGCTTTTTTACTCATATTTCTCCTCCCCCTTGAATTGCGAATGATAGATTTCGCGGTAAACGTCGCAGGACTTTAACAATTCCTCGTGCGTACCCAGCCCGACCTGCCTGCAGTCGTCGAGCACCACGATTTTGTCCGCGCCCTGCAAAGAGGAGGTGCGCTGGGACACGATGAACACCGTCGCGGAAATTTCCTTTAACGCCTTGCGCAGCTTATAGTCCGTGGCAAAGTCGAGCGCGGAGGCGGAGTCGTCCAAAATGAGGATCTCGGGCTGTTTGACGAGAGCCCGCGCGATGGTGAGGCGTTGCTTTTGTCCGCCGGACAAGTTTCTGCCCCCCTGCTCGATCTCCCCATCCAAGCCCCCTTTTGATTCGACCACGTCGAGCGCCTGGGCGATTTGGAGCGCGCGGAAAATCTGTTCGTCCGTCGCGTCCTCGTTGCCCCATTTGAGGTTGTCGCGGATGCTGCCGCGAAAGAGAACCGCCCGCTGCGGCACGACGCCGATCCGCTTTATCAATTCCTCGTCGGAGAGGGACTGTACGTCCCTACCGTTCACGGTGACTCTGCCCGCCGTCGCGTCGTAAAAGTGGGGGATGAGGTTGACGAGCGAGCTCTTTCCGCTGCCCGTGCCGCCGATGACGCCGACGACCTCCCCCTTTCTTGCCGTAAAGTTTATATTCTCCAGCGCGTTCGCGCCCGCACCCTCGTAGCGGAAGCATACGTTTTCAAACGCGACGGCGTCCGTATTGTACACGGCGTCGTCCTCGATACGGGTGAGGGAATTTTGCATGTTCAGCATGGCGTCCAAGCGGTTGCCGCACGCGATGGTCTTGGTGATGGTGACGATGAGGTTGGAGAACTTGATGAGCTCCACCAAAATCTGCGACATATAGTTATACAGCGAGATGACGTCGCCCTGCGTGAGGGAGCCGGACTGCACCTGCACGCCGCCCGTATACAGGAGGGCGACGATGGCGAGGTTGATGACGACGTAGGTCGCGGGGTTCATGATCGCGGAGAGGTTGCTCACGAAGGTCTGATTTTTCGTGTACGCGCGATTGCGGCGCAAGAAGAGTTCTTCCTCGTCCGCCTCTTTGTGGAAGGCGCGCAGTACCCTCGCGCCCGCAAGGTTTTCCTTGACGGAGAGGGTGACCTCGTCCAGCTTATTCTGCGATTTTTTGTAAAGAGGTACGGTGAGCCGCGTGATGCCGAACACGATGAGGGCGAGCAGGGGAATGGCGATCGCAAAGAGGATCCCGCTCTTCACGTCCACAATAAACGCCATGATCAGCGCGCCGAACACGACGACGGGGGAACGCAAAAACAAGCGGAGCACCATGTTGACGCCGTTTTGCACCTGATTGCAGTCGCTCGTCATTCTCGTGATCATGGTGGCGGTACCGATCTTGTCGATCTCCCGATAGCTGAGCGATTGCAGGCGGGAAAAGAGGGAGCTTTTCAGCTCCGCGGAAAAGCCCGTCGCCGCCTTCGCCGCGAAATATTGCGCCGTGACCGCCGAAAGCAATCCCACCGCGGCGAGAAGGACGAGAATGCCGCAATCCGTCGCGATGCGGACCTTATCCGCATTCGCCACGCCGACGTCCACGATGTCCTTGACGATGAGGGGGACGATAAGCTCAAACACCGCTTCCAAAAACTTGAAAAGCGGCGCCAAGATACTTTCTTTTTTATAATTTTTCAGAAATCGAAGTAAGTTTTTCATGCTGGGTCCTTACAGCGCGAAGGCGCTGACGAATAAATACGCGTAGTAGGCGATAAACCCGCAAAGGAGTAAAACGCCGCCCCAGCGCCTTATCTTGTTGCCCTTGCCGTAGGAGAGCCCCGCCAAAAGCGCCGCCGCGCAAAAGGCGATGACGGAATCGACGATGAAGGAGCGGGAAAAGTCGATGGGAATGAGAATGGCTGTGAATCCCGCCACGCACAAGAGGTTGAAGATGTTGCTGCCGATGATGTTGCCGACGGCGAGGGCGGTTTTGCCCTTTCTTGCCGCCGCGACGGAGGTGACGAGCTCGGGCAAAGAAGTGCCGATGGCGACGATGGTGAGCCCGATGATCCTCTCTTCCACGCCGAGGGCTTTCGCCAAAAAGGAGGCGGAATCGACGACGAAATCGCTCCCCTTCACGACGAGCGCCAAGCCTACCGCCAAGAGCAGGATAAGGAACCACACTTTGTCGCACATAGCGGCGTACCATCTGCCGATTTTCCCCTTCGGCTCCTCTTCCTCCTCTTTATCGATCGCTTCGCCGAGGGAAAGCGCCCGCTTTCTCTCCTTGAGCGCCTGTACGATAAGGAATACGACATAGCCGATGAGCAGCGCGAACAAAACAATGCCGTCTATCCTTCCGAGGGAATAACCCACGCCGCCGAGCACGGTAAAGAGAAGGGTGGTAAAGAGCAGGAAGGGAAGATCGACCTTTAAGGAATTTTTCTCCACGGGAATATCGCAAAAGAGGGCGGTGAGTCCGAGAATGAGAAGGACGTTGGCGATATTGCTGCCGATCACGTTTCCGACGGTGAGCGAGGAGACGCCCTGAAAGGCGGACGCGATGGAAACGGAAAGTTCGGGGGCGGAGGTGCCGAACGCCACGACGGTGAGTCCGACGACGAGTTCGGGAACCTTCAGCTTGCCCGCGATGCCCGCGGCGCCGTCCACAAACCAGTCCGCGCCCTTTACGAGCATGACGAACCCGACGACGAGCAAAAGAATATTCCAAAAAATTTGCATAAGCGATAACCTCTCGTAGATTTTCCGATTTCGGCAGTATTTGCCTTTTCTATGGATACTATAACATCTTTCGCGGGAAAAGTCAAATTGTAACCGCGCCCTTATAGAGAAAGGAAGAGGGAAAGGAGCGAAACGAATACGGGCACGGTGAAAACGCTGAGCAGCGTGCCCAAAATAAAGGTAGTCGCGGCGGAATTTTTATCCCCGTCGAACGTTTCCGCGTAAGCCACGCAGGTGGAGGCGGGCGACATTGCCGCGGCGACCGCGACGGACAGGAGCACGATATCCGATACGGGATAAATTACCTTGAAAAGGAGGGTGACGCCCACCGCGAGCAGGGGGCAGACGATGAGCCTGAGCGCGCAGGCGCAATAGCTCCCGAAGGTGTTGAACAGCTTTTTGATGGGGATATCCGCCATGCGGATGCCGACGATGAACATGCTCAAAACGGAAGTCATATCCGCAAAATAGACGGGAAACTTTTGCAATTCCTTGACGGCGGGCATATTGAAAATATTGATCTGCGGCAGGAAAAAGAACAAGAGCCCGATATAGCTGCCGATCATGGAAGGGTTCAAAAAGGCGTGTTTCCACGAGATATCCTTTTTGTTCTGCGTCATTAAGTATACGCCGAGCGTCCACACGAGAATATTGAACGCCACGTTGTACACGGCGACGAACATGATAGCTTTGGCGTTGCCGCCCGTCATCATATCGATGAAGGGGATGCCGATAAACCCGCAGTTGGAAAAGACGGCGACGAAGGAATACACGTCTCGGCGCTTGACGTCCTTCATGCCGCGAAAAGCGAGTTTAGAGAGAAAATACATCGCCGTAAGGCTGATCAGGGCGATGAGAAAGACGACGACCATCTCGATCGCGACGTCTACCGAGGGCTTGACGGGGTCGACGGCGAACGCCTTGACCATGAGAATGGGCAGACACACGTAGATGAGCACGTTGGAGAGGGCGGGCAATACGCTTTCTGCGACCAGCTTTGCCTTGCGCAAAAAGTAGCCGGGCAGGATGAAGGCGAGAAGTACCGCCATGATGAGCAATATTTTGAGAAACGCTTGCATGAAATTCATAAAAAACCTTCTTTATCGATGAGAGTAAATCTTCGCCGAATATCATATACCAAACGGAAGAAAAATGTCAAGCAATCCTTGCGTCTATGTAAAAAAAGTGGTATACTCGAAGAGCTATGAAAATTACTCTTTTAGACCAAAACACCGTTTCCTACGGCGATATCGATTTTTCCGAAATTTTAAGTCTCGGCGAGGTGTCCTGTTTCGACCGCCCGCCCGAAGAAAAAGTGCTCGCCGCCTGCAAGGGCGCTCAGGCGGTCCTCGTCAACAAGACGGAAATGACGGGGGAGATCATCTCCGCCCTGCCCGATCTGAAATATATCGGGACCTTCGCCACGGGCTACAACAACGTGGACCTTTCCGCCTGCAAAAAATACGGCGTGACGCTGTGCAACGCGCCCTCCTACTCCACGAACGCCGTGGCGCAGCACACCGTCTCCTTGATGCTGCTCGCCGCGGGCAACACCCACCGCTACGCCGAATCGGTAAAGCGCGGAGACTGGACGCAGAGCGAAAACTTTACCTACTACGCCTTTCCGCAGTACGAGGTGTACGGCAAGACCTTCGGCGTTTTCGGCTACGGCGAGATCGGGAAAGCCGTCGCGAAGATCGCGAGCGCGCTCGGCATGAAGGTGATCGTCTGCACCCGCAGACAGCCCAAGGATTGCCCCTATCCCGTCGTGGAAAAGCAAGAGCTCTTCCGAAAAAGCGATTATCTTTCCCTGCATTGTCCCCTAACCGACGAGACGAAGGCGCTCGTCAACGAAGAGGCGCTCTCGTGGATGAAACCTTCCGCCGTGCTCATCAACACCGCAAGGGGCGGACTTATCGACGAGCGCGCCCTCGCCGCCGCCCTGCAAAAGGGAGCTCTCCGCGCCGCCTGCCTGGACGTGGTGGCGCAGGAGCCCATGCGAAAGGACTGCCCTCTGCTCGGTTTACCAAACGTCATCGTCACGCCGCACGTCGCCTGGGCGCCCGCCCAGACGCGGCAACGCCTCGTCTCCATCGTGGCGGACAACCTAAGAGCCTTTCAGCAAGGCAGACCCGTAAACGTGATAACCAAATGATCCGAAGGCATGATTTGCGCCCCGCAGTCTTTCTTGCGGGGCGCAATCGATATAGCCCTTCCGCGGGCAGGGGGATGCCGCGGGCGGTATTTGTTTATTTAAGACTTCTCTCCCCTCTCCGCCTTATAGTACCCCGTTCGGCAGCGCACGCTTAGATAATCGGTATGTAAAACGCCTAAAAGGGAATCCATTTCCCGCGCCACGTTTTCGTATCTGCCCCTTGCATAATGCACGCAGATATAATCCGTCTCCTTGATTTTGCCGCGCGCCTGTTGACAGAACGCCCGCACGGGGGAGGACAGCGCAAACACCCACACGGGCGTGCAGACGGTGACGTGCTCGTACGCCGACAGATCGATATCGATCGGCTCGATGGGCATAGCCCACCGATTCATCGCGAATCTGCCGCACCACCAAAATCCCGCCGTCGACTGCGTGCGCTCCTTCGCGACGATCTCGTAAAGGCGAGCGCCCGTCTGATCGGCGGTTTCGTAAGCCAGCTTTTTCACGTACCCCATGCGGGAAAAGTACACGACGAGCCGCTTGTCGTTCGTCCCGACGTTTTTGTAATCGGAAGGGTCGAAAACAAAGCGTTCCTGCCGTTCAAACACCCACGCCGCGTAACCCGCGATCGCCTGGCTCAAGCCGAACACAAAGTAAATCGTCGACATGAAGTTTAGCGGGAACATGTAAAACTGAATGCAGATCCACAGCATTAGCGTCACGCCGAATATGCCGCCGAGGATAATACCCGACTTCTTTTTGGCGAGCAGGAGCGCTGCCGCCGTCAGGTTGGTGATCCCGTTGACGACGATGAGCGCGATCCCCGAAAAGAACAAATCGCGGAACAGGACTTCCGCAAAGGGAAGAACCTGAAAATAGGGCAGCATGGCGTCCATGCCCATAGCCTTTCCGCTCGGATCGGCGATCATGCCGTATCCGCCCGCCAGCGCGCCCAGACCGATGAACAGCGTCCAGAACAGCAATACCCGACGGGCAATTTTCAATCTTGATTTTTTCTCCATACCCATTCTCCTTATCGGATCGCCTTTCTCCTCGCCACGATATGAAAGAGCACGAAAATCCCTGCGAACAAGAGGACGGAACCGATCATGACGGCGTACATGGCGCCGATGGAAATTTGATGTCCGAAGAAGGACAAATCGCAGTCGATCGAAGCGCGGATCCCGCTGATCACCTCTTCGGGGAACCCGACGCTCCCCATCTGAGCAAACACGCCGCGGAGCATGTGGTTGCGCACGAGGGACGTGCCGTAGGTGCCGGGCAAAAAGCTCAACACCTTCTGAAGCCCAGCCCCGAAATTAGAAATGGGCATATAGGCGCCGCAGATAAAGCCGTATCCCGCGCTGACGATGGTTCCGACGGCGGAAGCCTGACCGTTCGTATTCAAGAAGAAATGAATACAGGAGGAGAGCGCCGTGCCGAACAGCGTCAGCACCAGCACGTCGAGCGCCACGCAGACGACGTCGAGAAAAGACAGATACCAACCCTGCACGGAAAGATAGACGAGGCTCAACGCCAGGGCGGTGAAGGTCACGATGAGGGTGCTCGCCGCCGACGCGGTAAAATAGGAAAACGCCAACGTGGAACGCTTGACGGGCGAAACCGTGAGGTCGCGAATCGCTCCGCTCGCCTTGTCCCCGATCATCAGCAGGTTGGAGCAAAAAGCGATGGTCACGCAGCTTACCGCGAGGAGGGAGGAGATGAGCTGCCCCGCAACGGTAGCGTCGATGAGACTCTCTTCGATCGCGAGCCCGTCGGGCAGGGCGGAAAGAAAGCTGTCCTTGTAAACCTTCGCCAAAAAGGTGGCGTAGAGCACCAACAGAATGACGGGCGTGATCAGGGAGGAAAAGAACATCCCTTTATCCTTGAAAAACATGCGCAGGTTGCGCCTCGTCAGTTGAAAAAACGTATTCATTTCTCATTCCCTCCCGATAATTGCTTTCCCGTCACGGCGAGAAACACGTCGTCCATTTTACCCTTGACGATCTCGTAATCGACGAACCGTTCGGGATGCGCGAGGATCAGCTCGGTCGCCGCCGCCGTATTCGGCACGCAGACGCGCACGCCTTCCCGCAGCGTTTGGGTCGGATAGCCGAAATCGAACGCTTCCCGCTCGCCGTAAACCGTGATATAGTCGCCCGTAAACCTGTTTTTCAGATCGAGCGGCGTTCCCTCCGCGGCGATTTTGCCGCTATCCAAAATGACGACGTAGTCCGCGTCCGCAGCCTCTTCCATATAATGCGTCGTCAGAAAGACGGTCATGTCCGTCGTTTGGCGCAGGGCGTCGATCACGTTCCATAAGAGCTTTCTCGTCTGCGGATCCAGCCCCGTCGTCGGTTCGTCGAGTATGAGGATCTCGGGCTGATGAAACAGCGCCCTTGCGATATCGATCCTTCTGCGCTGCCCGCCCGACAGCTTGCCGACCGCCCTGTTTAAGAGGTCGGAAAAATCGAGAAGCTTGGAAAGCTCCTCTAATCGCCTTTCGAATCGCTTGCCCGTGATGCCGTAGAGCGCCGCCCGGCTCTGCAAATTCTGCCTCACCGTGAGCGGGCGATCGAGCAAGGAATTTTGAAACACGACGCCTATCTTTCGGGCGATCTCCCCGATCGCGCGGTCGGCGTCCTTGCCGCAAACGTAAACCTTTCCGCTATCCTTTTCCAGCTGTCCGCAAAGAATGGAGATGGTCGTGGATTTCCCCGCGCCGTTGACGCCGAGAAAGGCAAAAAATTCTCCCTTTTTTACGCGGAAGGAAAGATCCTGCACGGCTTTCACGCTGCCAAAGCATTTATTCAGATGCTCAATTTCGATGATATTCTCCATTTTTTCTCCTTATCGGATCGCCCGTCGATCATTTCTTGTACGCGCTGAAAAATTGCGATACGTGCCTTTCGATCAGCGACATCACTTCCTGCTCCCGCTCGGGCTCGCGGTCGCACAGGTTCAGCCACGCCGAAACGGGGAAGGCGAGCTGCGCCGCCATCATCTCCCGATCCCCGTCGATTAGAACGGAGCTTTCGATCAGGTCGTTTATGAGGGAACGGTTATAATTCAACACGTCCGTGTACGCGTGCTTGGTTTGCAGGGCGGCGATCTGCGGATTGCGGTATTGCTCGATCGTCATCAGCTTGCGCACCTTGACGATATGCTCGTCGTGCAATACGTAACGAATCTGATTTTTTATGCTCTCCGCGAGCCCATCGACGGATATCCCCCCTGCGGGCGTTTCCCTCTCCCGAGAAAGGACGGAGCGCTTTTCGAACTCCTCCGTCAAGGCGGCGATTAAGTTATCGAGTATTTCCTGCTTGCTCGCAAAATGACTGTAAAGGGAGGATTTGCGAATGCCGACCGCGTCTGCGATCTGCCCCATGCCGGTCGCCTCGAACCCGTTTGCGGAAAATAAATCGAGCGCGGCGTCAAGAATACGTTGTTTGGTGGAACTCATGGCGTTTTCTCCGATCAGATTTTTGTTTTTTTCTATTATATTACCTACCGACCGTTCGTTTGTCAAGCGATTTCGCAAAAAAAGATTTGACACGCCCGTATCAAACCTTTTTTTGCGAAAATCGTCGACGCTTTTCCTCTCCGCAAAAGTTTTTCTGTCTTGCGCGGAGGGAAAGAATCCGACCGATTGCGAATGCGTTTCAAAATTCCTCATTATCCACCGAATAATATTCGGTTTCCTGTTTCCACGATAACGCTCTCGCCTTAAAGAAAGTTACATTTTTTTTCTTGGTCAATTCCGCTTCGCTTTTGATTTTGTAATCATCCGCCCAATAAACGTACCCGTTTTCAAAGAACACGTTAGAATCCATAATTTCAAAAAATTCATCGTGCGATACATGAATCTCTACGCCCAATTGAAAACGCAACGTAATCTTACAGCCCCAACAGCCGCTAAAGATGATATCCGCCACGTCATGTTCGCCGTCAAATACGATTCTCTCAATGATTGCGTCATGGAAACCCCATGCCGTCGACATCAAATTTTCGACGTCCCGCTCGTTTTTGACGAGAGTCCATTCCGCTATCGCTATTTCCCGATTGACGTTTTCCGCTTTTTCTCTGTAACGCTCGTCTATCGGTCTGTTCTTCAAGATATCGATAAACAACTGCTTGTTTTCAACCAACCAATCATATCCGCGGACGTGTTTCATGCTTCTCCAAAAGCTCGTCCGAATTCTTTTTTGCTCGACGAAATCTTTTTCATCACAATCTATAATAAATACGCTGCGTGTGATATTTTTTGTAAATCCATACATATTAACAAACGAAAACCGACGCTCCTCCTGATCATAGACAATCACAGCCGTATCCCAACCGTTCCCGCAGAGGGCAAAAACGGCAGAATAATATTCCCTTTGATCCTTTTCGACGATTTTAGCGATCATTCTTTATCCCCCTTGAATTTTCAGCACCCCTATTATAGCACGCGAATGCCTGCGGCGCAATAAGTTTTTGGAAGGTATTTTCTTATTCCGAAAGGGGTCGTATCGCGTTTACGAACATGCCGTATCCTTTTCCCCGTTCGCTTTTTTGAGACGTCCCGCCGCCCCGCTTATCCCCCGATACAGCGCAAAGGGGCTGTCGCAAGTGTAAAAACTTGCGACAGCCCCTTTTACATGGTGCACCCGGCGGGAATCGAACCCACAGCCTTCGCCGTCGGAGGGCGACACTCTATCCAATTGCGCTACGGATGCGTTCTGTTGCTTATTATATCACATCTCGCGGCAATACGCAACCGCTTTTTAACCTTTTCTTTGTCTTATTTTGTAAGAATACGGGCGGAAAAAATCCCGCGCACGTATTTTATTGACTTGCGACTTCGCTTGTGGTATGATGAAGAAAAACATTTGACGAGGGTACTATGGCAGAGAAGAAAACAGTCGTGGTGGGACTTTCCGGCGGAGTGGACAGCTCGGTGGCGGCGCTCCTGCTCAAAGAACAAGGCTATCACGTGATCGGGCTATTTATGCTGAACTGGGAGGAAAACGACGAGAACGGCGCCTGCACCGCGGAAGAGGATTACGCCGACGTGAGGCGGGTGAGTTCGCTGTTGGATATTCCCTATTACACGGTCAATTTTGCCAAGGAATATCAAGAGAGAGTATTCTCCTACTTCCTCGCCGAATACAAAGCGGGCAGAACGCCGAATCCCGACGTTTTATGCAACCGCGAGATCAAATTCGGTCCCTTCAAGGAGGAGGCGGCGCGCCTGGGCGCGGATTATATCGCCACGGGGCACTACTGCGGCATCTCGCACGAAAACGGCGTGCACCGACTGCTCAAAGCGAAGGATATCAACAAGGATCAGACGTATTTTCTAAATCAGCTTTCGCAGAAACAGCTTGATAACGTGCTCTTCCCCCTGCAGGACATGGAAAAACCGCAGGTGCGGGAGATCGCCACTCGCTACGGACTTGCCACCGCCCAAAAGAAGGATTCCACGGGCATCTGCTTTATCGGCGAGCGCAACTTCCGTCAGTTTTTGCGAACCTATCTCCCCGCGCAGCCGGGAGAAATTCGCACGCTCGACAATAAGGTGGTCGGAGAACATATCGGGCTCATGTATTACACCATCGGACAAAGGCGGGGGCTCGATCTCGGCGGCGTGAAGGGGGAGAGCGGCAGATGGTTCGTTTTGAGAAAGGATTTGGAAAAGAATATTCTGTACGTTTCCCACGGGGACGAATCGCCGCTGATGAGCAGGGCTTGCCGCGTTTCCGCCATGAACTGGATCCCCTCCGAGCCCGAACAAAAGACCTTTTCCTGCTTTGCGAAATTCCGTTACCGTCAGGGCGAACAGCGCGTGACCGTGCACAACAAGGGGGAGGGAAATCTCCTCATCGAATTTGAGAGCCCGCAACGCGCCGTGACCGAAGGGCAATACGCCGTCCTTTACGACGAAACGCAATGCCTCGGCGGCGGCGTCATCGAAGAGGCGATATTTTAATCAAAAAGAACGCGTTTATGCCTTGATCTCGGCATAAACGCGTTTTATTTTCTAAAAATCCTTTAACCCCAAAAGGAAATCGGCGGACACCTCGAATATCTTACAGATATTCCGAACGGTTTCGAGGGGCGGCTGACTCCTGCCCTTCTCCCAGGAAAAGACGCTGTCGTCCGTCGTGTTCAACAAGGACGCGAGCTGTTTTTGCGTCAACTTCCGCTCCGTCCGCAGTTCTCTCAATCTGATCGCAAAGATATCCATATCGACATTTTACCGTAAAAAATCAAGGTTGTCTATCAAAAACGCATACCCTGCAAATTTTTTTGCAGGGTATATTTTTTCACAAAAGGGGCTATCATTTGGGTATGAAAAAGTTTTGTATAATTTTTGTGTTCTTACTCATCATAATGGTAACGGCGACGGGGTGCCATATCGGCGAAACGGGAAATAGCTCCTTGCGGGAGACGGAATACTTCCGCATTCACATCCGCGCCGACTCCAACGACACCGACGATCAGAAGGTGAAATATTTCGTGAAGGAGGAGATCGTGGAAGTTCTCACCCCCGTTTTATGCGCGTGCGAGGACAAGCAGAGCGCGATGGACGCGTTAAGGGGCAATCTGTCCCTGATAAAAGAGACAGCCGACCGCGTTCTGCGCCGCTACGGCTTTACCTATTCCGCCGCCGCGAGCGTGAAGAAAGAAGATTTTCCCGTTCGGGTATACGAGGGGGTCACCCTGCCCGCGGGCGAATACGATTCCCTCATCGTCAACCTCGGTTCGGGGGAAGGGGACAACTGGTGGTGCGTCATTTATCCGCCCCTCTGCTTTACGGGAGGGAAGAACGTCGTATACCGCTCGAAGATCAAGGAGATCATCGAAAACTTCCTTTCCCGCCGCGAGCCGTAAGCGCTCGCTACATACAAGGAGGAAAACATTTTAAGAACATGAACAAGATCATCAGGAACAGCGCGATCACTCTTGCCGTTCTTTCCACAGGTCTCTTTGCTTGGTTTTTTACCGCAAATACATTCGGGAGCAATACCCATGACGTTGCCACAAAAACCGTGTTGCAGACGGCGACCTTACGACAGGGCGACACCGGCAACGACGTGAAGGAAGTACAAAAAAAGCTAAAACAATGGGGTTACTACACGGGCGCCGTGGACGGCATTTACGGCGCGGGCACCAAGAAGGCGGTCATCTACTTTCAGCAGAAAAACGGCTTGGTAGCGGACGGCATCTGCGGCACGAAAACGTACGAGGCGCTCGGCATCACGAATACGTCCGCCTCTTCAAGCTCTTCCTCGAATGAGTACTCCAGTTCCGACCTTTACCTTTTGGCGAAAGTTATCTACGCAGAGGGCAGAGGGGAAAGCTATACGGGACAGGTCGCCATCGGCGCCGTGGTCATGAACCGCGTGAAGAGCCCCGATTTTCCCAACTCCATCGCGGGGGTCGTCTATCAGAAGAACGCCTTTACGGCGGTGAGCGACGGGCAGATCAATTTAGAACCGGACGCCACGGCGAAGCGCGCCGCGCAGGACGCCCTGAACGGATGGGATCCCACGTACGGCTGTATCTATTATTATAACCCCGCCGTAGCGACTTCCTCGTGGATCTTTTCAAGACCCACGGTGACGGTCATCGGCAAGCACGTATTTGCGGTTTAAGGAGGAATTATGGAAAATAACGATCAGAAAATCGGAGAAAACACTTCTTCCGGCGTGGAAAAAGTGAAGACGGTAGAGCGCAAGAAAAACGCGACCGCCAAGGAAAAGCGGGAAGAAGAGAACAAGAACGCCGAAAGGCGCAAGGCGACCGCCAAGGAAAGGGCGGCGAAAAAGGATGGGAAAAAGCTATCCAAAGCGGAGCTGAAAGACAGAAAGCGGGAGCGCAAAATGCAGTTAAAAGCCCGCGCGATGGAGAAAAAAGCCCGGCGCAAGGAAATGCAGGCAAAGCGCGCCGCCGAACGGGCGGAGAGAAGAGATCTTCTGAAGAACGAGACGGCGGTTCAGCGCCTGGAGCGCAAGCAGAAGGAAAAGGAGCAGCGGCTTTTGACGCGCGCCAAGGCGCACGAAAGAAAGCACGAGCTCGCCCTTCAAAAGCGCGAGGCGGCGCTCGCGAAAAAGCAAGCGCGCTTGGAGGAGAGAAAGCACAAGCGGGAGCAAAAGACCCGCCGCAGAGAGCACGCGCCCGGATTCGGCGGTTGGCTCGCCGCTGTCATCGCGCTCGGCACGGCTTCCCTCGCCATGGCAACCGTGATCACGGCGGGCGCCGTGAATATCGTGCGCATGAACGGCGATATGCTGACGGGATATATGGCGCCCGTCTACGAGCTTGACGGCGCGGCGGACAATATGCACGCCGCCTTGAGCAAACTGCGCGTGGCGTCCTCCTCTTCCGACCGGGCGGAGCTGTTGACCGACCTTTTGGCAAACGGAGAGGTCGCCGCCTGCGACTTGGAGCGCATTCCCGTCGATTCCCTTACGGCGAGCTCCCTGACGGGGTTCGTGGGAAAGACGGTCGATTTCGCCCGCGAAACCTTAAGAAAATTAGCGAGCGGAGAGGAGCTCGACGAGGACGATTACGCGACGATAGCCTATCTCTACGAAACGAACACCAAGATCCGCACCGAGCTCGACCGCCTTTGCACTTCGATGTGCGACAAGGACATGATGGCGCTTTTGAAGGGCAAGACGGACGGAATGCTCGGCAAGACCTTCTCTTCCGTGCGCGAAGGTACGCTCGCCGTGCCCGAGAGCATCACGAAAGGTCCCTTTGCGGAAAAAATATACAAGGTGAACGCCAAGGCTTTGGAATCGTACGAGGAAATCTCCTCCGCAGAGGGAGAATCGCTCGTAAAGAAATATTTGGAAGGGTACTCGGTGACCGACGTGGAATGTACGGGAGAGGCGACCGTGAAGGGCTTTACCTGCTTTAACTACACGGCGAGAGACGACAGGGGAAGAGACTTCTTCGTTCAGCTTTCCGAAAAGGGCGGCAAGCTCGTGCTGTTCGATTCCTTTGAGGAATGCCCCGCGCACAATTACGATTTGGATAAGTGCGTCGAGATCGCTTCGGAATTTTTGAAGGACTGCGGCTTTGAAGGCATGACGCCCGTGTTCTCCTTTGAGACGGGCACCACGGCGGATATCAACTTCTGCTACGAGCAGGACGGCGTGATCTGCTACGCCGACATGGTAAAGGTAAAGGTATGCGAGACGCGCGGCGTCGTGACGGGCGCAGAGGCGTTCCCCTACTGGCTCAACCACACGAATCGGGATATCCCCACGGCTACCCTCACGCAGGCGGACGCCGAGGCGAAGATGGATAAAGTGGACGTGGAAACGACCCGCCTTTGCTTGACGCCCGTATTCGGAAAGGAAACCCTTTGCTACGAAATAACGGGTAACTATATGGGCGAAACCTATTATATTTACCTCGACGCAAACAGCGGAAAGGAAGTTAAGGTCTACACCCTCGTCAATTCGGACGCGGGCAAAGTGATCGCCTGAGAGCACGAAAAAAACGCATCGGTTGTTTTATCCGATGCGTTTTTCTTGATGAGAGATCGCCTCATTTCTTCCTTTTGATGAGATAGAAGGCGACGGCTCCCCAACCGATCGCGTAAAAAGGGCGTTTCCTGCGCCCCCTCTGAAAAAATCCTCTTCCGCAACGGGCGGGGGCGTGGGCGCGCCCTTGCGAGAAGGGCATACGGGCGCGCGGGCTTGCCCCTACGAAAACAACGGGAGAACGCAGGCGTTGGAGCGGGGGGCGACGCAGGTGTAAACCGTAAAAAATAAAAATATGCCGTGCGGGCTCTAAAATCGGGAGTCCGCGAAAACAAACCGAAAAATACAAATAAGCCGTGCGGGCTCTAAAATCAGGAGCCCGCACGGCTTTTCTTGCTTGCCGAACGCTTTATTCTTCCGCCTGACGGTAGATGAGAATGCGTTCCTCGCCCGTGAGGGGGAATTTGAGTTCGGGATTGCTCCTTTCCACCTCTTCGGGAGACTTTTTCAGTTGTTTCGCCGTCTCCCAAAGGGTGGCGCCTGCCTGCGGCATATAGATGGACACCGCGTTCTCGTTTTCGGGATAGGGTTCTCCCTCGACGATATCTTCCACCCAGAGCAAGGGGTGCTCTTCCATGGCGGTGACGGAAAACCGCAGGGTGCCTTCCACCTCCGCCTCGCCCTCCTTGCGCTGTCTTACGCTCACCCCGCAAGCCATGACGGAGACGATTCTTCTGCCCGCGGCGGCAAACTTGAAGGGCAGAGAGAAGGGAAGTTCCACCCTTCTGCTCTTATGCGCGCCCTCGTTGCCGCGCAAAATCAGCGTGGCGCTCAAAACGCCGTCTATCCGCTCGCCGTCCTCGCTCTTTTGCGCGGACGCCGTCGCGTGAGAGAGCAGTACGCAGGAAAGGGAATCGGAAAAATCGATGCTCCCGCTCAGCGCCGCCGTACCCGACACCCGTTCGGAAAAGCGAATCGTGTCCGAAACGGACTCCTCGACGCATTGCGATTTTTGCAGGGTAAGCTCCCGTTTCGGGGAAAAGGCGTCGTCTAAGAGGGTGAGGGGGCAATCCTCGTACACCCTGCCCTGCAACAAAAGGGTAAAGTCCGTCCGCACGCGGCATTTCCCCCTTTCCTCGTCCGGCTCCGCCTGCACGCGGGCGTGTATCACGCAGGCGGAAGATACGCACTTATCGGAAAGTTTCGCCCCTTCGCAGGGAATTTCCGCCCGAAAGGGGATCAGCCGTTCCAGGGAGACGAGCTTACCTTCTTCCTTCAAGGCGCAGACGTTCAGATTGATCTCGCCCGTGACGGAGACGACGCCGTCCTCCGCCGTCACGTCCGTCACGTTCACCCGTTCGCTGTGCAACAGGATATCCCCGAGATACTCGGTGTCGAACTCGTCGTCCGCCTCCGCCTCGCCGGAGAACGGATAGGAGAGCACCGCCTTACACGCCCGACTCTGCGCGGGGACGTCCGAGACGTCCGAAACGTATTCTATCGTCCTCTCGTCGCTTAAAGAGATCGTCGCCTCGACGACGACGGAAAGATACAAGCCGGAGCCCTCCCGCCGCTCCTTGACCTCGATGGCTTGCAGGGAAAGCGCCGCCTTGCAGGCGGGCGTGCACGCCTCGTTTTTGACGGTATGCGAGAACTCCATGCCCCGCTCGCTTCGGCAGACGTTGCGTTCGGAATCCTCGTAGACGAGCGTGAGTAACAGTTTCCCCTTATAGAACACCTCGCCGTCCGTCACGTCCGCGGCGAGCGGGGAAAGCGTCGCGTTCGCGGCGAGAACGGTTGCGATCTCCCCGGGGAAACGACATTCCACAAGGCTTTGCGCCGTAAACTCCGCTTTTACGCCGTTGTAAGTAAAATTTTGTTTTTTCAGTTCCATCTTCGTCTTGCACCTCGCAAAAAGTTTTTCCTCTATAATGTATGCCAAACGAGGGGCAAACAGAACGGTTATTTCCTTGTCCGCCGAAGTTTTGGAATCGGAAAAGCTGTTTTTTCCTATTGAAATTTTGAAATCCGTGTGTTATAATAAACGAGAAAACAGCAAAGGAGACAGCCATGCAGGACATCGATTACGTTTTGGACTTCGCCGTGCGGCTCGGAAAGGAAATGCTCGTGAGCGGCGCCAACCTCGAACGCGTGAACATTGCGACCGAGCTGGTGTGCAAGCATTACGGTTTGAACGATCTGACCATTCGCGTGATGAACACCGAAGTCGCCGTCGGCGCAAAAAATCAGGCGGGGGACTACTGCACCCGCCGCATCAACGTGCCCGCCGCGCACATTCATTTGGAGAGACTTCGTCTTCTGAACGATCTATCCCGAAAGGTCTGTCGGGAAACGCCCGACGTGAAGGAGTTAAACGCCCTGTTAGACGGCGTGAAGGCGTACACCTACGCTACACCCGTCGTCTTGACGGGCTACCTCATTGCCATGGCGAGCCTCGCCCGCATCTTCGGCGGGGAGTGGCAGGATATCCTCGTCGTGCTCTTCAACACCGTGCTCCTATTCTTTCTCACCTCCTCTCTCTCGCGCGCCTCGCTCAACCGCATCATCACCAACGCCTTGAGCATTTTCGCGTGCGGCGCGACGGCGTTCGCCTTTTATCGGATAGGGCTCGCGAAGAATTTCTTTATCATTATCATCACCAACGCGTTCTTCCTCATTCCGGGAATCCCGATGGTGAACGCCATGCGAAATATCCTGTGCGGCAACGAGATGAACGGCATTTTGGAACTGCTCAAAGTCTGTTTGGAAGTGCTGACGATCGTGGCGGGGCTGGGACTGTTCGTATTCGTGGCGGAAAACTGGTTCTCCATTCCCGAAAACGCAGTTACGCCGCACGCGGGGCTCCTGTATGACGCCGAACTCGTCGTCCTCTCCTTTACCGCCTCGCTCGGCTTTTCCATCGTGTTTCAGATTCACCCCAAAGAGCTCGTCTTTGCGGGGCTCGGCGGCGCGATCACCCGTATCGTCTATATCCTTTTATTAAAGGGGACGGATTACCGCATCGTATTCGTCACGCTCGCGGCATTCGCCGCCGCGCTCTACGCGGAAATCTTAGCGACCGTCAAAAAGACGCCCGCCACCGTCTATCTGTATCCTTCCGTCATTCCCCTCATTCCCGGAGACCTGATCTACTACGCGATGCTCGGCGTCATCTGGCAGAATCCCGCCGCGTTTGAAAGTAACGCCGTCGATTGCCTGTTATCCCTCGTGGGGATCAGCGTCGGATTCGTTATCTGTTCCTCCCTCTCGCACTACATTCGCAAAATCAAGGTGAAAAAGCTGTTTCACCCCCTCTCGCATGAAAAGGTAAAAAAATGAAAAGGTTCGTCATAAAAGGAGATATCTGTTTCAACCGCACGGCGGAAGAGCTGGAAACGCACGAAAACGCCTACCTCGTATGCAAAGACGGCGTTTCGGCGGGCGTGTTCCCCTCTCTGCCGCAGGAATTTTCTTGCTATCCCCTTCTCGATTTTACGGGAAAACTCGTCCTGCCAGGGCTTGTCGATCTGCACGTGCACGCGCCGCAATTTTCCTACCGCGGCACGGGCATGGATTTGGAGCTTATGGACTGGCTGCAACGCTACGCCTTTCCCGAAGAGAGCAAGTACGCCGATTTGGACTACGCCGACAAGGCGTATACGCTGTTTGCCGCCGCCATGAAGGAGAGCGCGACCACGCGCGCGAGCGTATTTGCCAGCAGGCACCGCGAGGCTACCCTGCTTTTGATGGATAAAATGGAGCAGACGGGGCTCGTCAGCCTGATCGGCAAGGTGAATATGGACCGCGACGCGCCCGATCCCCTGCGCGAGCCGAGCGCTCGGCAGTCGGAAGAGGATACGGTGCGCTGGATAGAGGACGTCCTAAAAAAGAACTACGAAAACACCTTCCCCATTCTCACCCCGCGCTTTCTCCCTTCCTGCACGGACGCACTGATGGAAGGACTCGAACGCGTGAGGAGAAGGTATTCCCTGCCCGTGCAGTCGCACCTGTCGGAAAACCCCTCGGAGATCGCGTACGTGCATGCGCTCCGCCCCGATATCTCCTATTACGGCGAAGGGTACGACAAGGCGTCCCTGTTCGGGAGAGACCGCATAACGGGCGAGGCAGTCAAAACGCTCATGGCGCATTGCGTGTATTCGGGCGAAAAGGAAATCGAGCGCATGAAGGAGCAGGGCGTCTTTATCGTGCATTGTCCGAGCTCGAACCTCAATGTGTGCTCGGGCATAGCGCCCGTCAAAAAATACTTAAAAGCGGGGCTGAAAGTCGGCATCGGCAGCGACGTGGCGGGCGGCGAGAGCCTTTCCCTGTTTTGCGCGATCAAAGCCGCGGTGCAGTCCTCGAAGATGTATAAGCGGTACGTCGATGGTACCTGCGAGCCGCTCACGATAGACGAGGGGCTGTATTTGGCGACCAAGGGAGGCGGCGAATTTTTCGGCAAGGTCGGAAGTTTCGAGAGCGGCTACGAACTGGACGCGATCGTGCTCGACGACGGCATGTTGCCCCACCCGCAACCTATGAGCATAAAGGAGCGGTTGGAGCGAGCCGTCTATCTCAATCTCGACGAAAAGGGCTTACGGGCAAAATTCGTCAAGGGCAATCAAATTTTATAAAGAATACGAAAACCGTTCGCACATTTGGCGAACGGTCGTTTTTTGAAAAATATGCGGGAATCAGCGGAGCGAGGGCAATATCTCTTTTAACGCCGACACCGTTTGATCCACCTCTGCCGCCGTATTCTCCCTGCCGAAAGAAAAGCGGACGGAGGAGAGGGCGTCCTTTTCGCTCATGCCCATAGCGGTGAGCACGTGGCTCGCGCCGATGGAGCCGGACGCGCACGCCGAGCCCAAAGAGACGGCGATGCCCATGCTGTCCAGACGGAAGAGAAGGGAGGTGCCCTGCGCGCCGAAAAAGGTGACGTTGGAGATACCCGCAAGGCGATCCGCGCCCCGACTCGAAATGCGAACGTTGCCGATTTCCTTGAGCAGGCGCTCTTCCAAGGTATCGCGAAGGGCGGCGATATGCGCCTTATCCCCCTCCCGCGCGCGCTGAGAGCGGGAAAAGGCTTCCGCCATGCCGACGACGCCGGGCACGTTGGTGGTGCCGCCGCGCAAGCCGCGTTCCTGTTCGCCGCCGTTTACGAGGGGGCGGATAGCCGTTCCGCTTTTTAAGTAGACAAATCCGACGCCCTTGGGACCGTAGAATTTGTGCGCGGAGACGGAGATACTGTCCGCTATCCCCACGGGCAGATCGTACAGCCCCGCCGTCTGCACGCAGTCGCAATGGAAATGAATGCCGCGCGGGCGCAACAGCGCGGAGATCTGTTCGACGGGCTGTAAAGCGCCCGTCTCGTTGTTGCCCGCCATGACGGCGACGAGCGAAGTGTCCTTTCGGAGAGCGCCCTCTAACGCGGAGAGGCTCGCGACGCCGTTTTCGTCCACGGGCAGATAGGTGACTTCCACCCCCTCTTCCGTCAGCTGCTTAGCGCAATTGAGGACGGACGGGTGCTCGGTGCTGCCCACGATAACGTGCTTGCCGCCGCGCGCCTTGACGGTTTGACGAATCGCCCAGGTATTCCCCTCGCTGCCGCCCGAGGTGAAATAAATTTCCTTGGGCTTGACCTTCAAAATCGCCGCGATTTCGTCGCGGGCGGCGTCCACCCCCGCCATCGCCCTGCGCCCGTAGGCGTGAGCGGAATCGGGATTGCCGAACGTTTGCGTAAAGTAGGGGAGCATCTTTTGCAAGACTTGCTCATCGAGCGGCGTCGTCGCCGCATGGTCGAAATAAATCATATTCAGTCCTTTTTTTTCGTTATTCGGGATCGGGCGGGTCGGTGTAACTCACCCAGTATTCGTAGCCGCAGAGACGGCATCTCTTCTTCACGCCGCCGCCCGCCGAAGAGACGGGCACCGTGATCGTTTCAAAGTCGTGCTCCTTCTTTTCGAGGATCTCCGTTTTCTGCCCGCCGCAAAAAGAGCAGGCGTAGACGATCTTCCCGTCCTCGCCGCAACGGGCTTCCTCGCGAAGAATCACCTCGTAATCGTGCGCCGATCGCGGAAGTTTCTCTTCCTCGTAATAGTCGCAGCGGCTGCAAGTGACGACGCGCTTGCCGTAGGAAGTACAGGTCGCCTTTCTCTCCTCCGTCAGAAAATCGTGACCGAGAGGAGCTAAAATTTCTTCTTCCGCGAGCGTTTCCCCGCAGAGGGAGCAACTCTCTCTGCCCTTTTTGCCGCTTTTCGTGCAGGTGGGAAGAATATCTTCCTCTTTCGCGGGCGCGTGACCCTTGGCGGGCGTAAAGTCGCCAAGGTACGTCTCGCCGCACACCGTGCAGCGATAAGTCGTATAGCCCTCGTTTAGACAGGTCGGCGCCGTCACGCTCCCGCCGTAGACGTGCTCGTGTTCCTGCGGCGAAGGTTCCTCGTCGGACGGCAACGGTTGAGTCGGGGATGGTTCCTCCTGCGGCTCTTTGACGGATTGTCGTCCCAAAAAGTACGAGAAAGGCAGAGCTGCGATGAAAAGAATGATCGCGAGAACGCCGATTATGATCCAAATCTTTCTTTTCAACCTTGTCCTCCTGAAGTAAAAATCCAAAAAAGCGGGGGCGGCGCGCCCCGTCGCCCCTGAAACGACACCATTATACCACAACCTGCGCCGAAAGAAAAATCTTTTCCAACGCATTTTGTAAAAATTGCGTGGTTCGGTAGCGAACCACGCCCACGCGTTATTTTACGATCTGACTCAAAAAGGAGACTCTGCCCTTCAGTTCAAGGAAATCCCTGCCGAGCTGCGTGCTCTCGTCCCGCTCGTTGGCGGCGAGGCGGTTTTGCGCCGTGCTCAGCTTTCTGCCCAAAATCAGGAATACGGCAAAGGAGACGAGCGTGCACGCCGCGCCCGCGATCGTGAGGATCAGGAAGGTGGAATCCTTTACGCTCGCGATATTGAAGGCGAAAACGACGGTGAGGACAGCAAGCAGCACGAGGGGGATCGCCGAAAGGACGACCGCTCTGCGCTTGAAGAGATAGTCCCGCTTGAACGCCTTTCTGCGCTCTTCCTTTTTGGCGGAAAGCTCTTTTGAGAGCGCGTCCGCCTTGTCGGCGAGCAGGCGTATCTGCTTGAATATGGGATCGGCGTACTTTGCCTTGACGGCGAGACGGAACTTTTCGCCGCAGTTTTCCTCTCCCTCCTCCACGGCATCTCTCAAAGTATCGAAATCCTCGTAAGCGGTGAAATTCTCCGTGCGGAGCGCGGCGTACCGCAAATTCGTTTCCAAGCGGGTAGGCTCGGCGTCCAAAGCCGCCTCGTAATAAGAGAGCGCGCTCTCCCTATCGCCCGACGCCTCGCATTCGATCGCCTTATTCAGGTTTTCGTCCGCGAGAGCCTTCGCTTTCAGCGCGGCTGCCTCCCTCTCTTGCAGGTATTCTGCCATCTGTTCGGGGGAAATGTCGGCAAATTCCTCGCCTTCCGCCTCTTGCTCTTCCTCCTCTTCGGGCAGGGAAAACAGGACGTCCTCCCCTTCCTCCGTAGGAGCCTTTTCGGCGTTTTCGTCCACGACCTCGTTGAGACCGTCCTTTCTCTTCTTGATCTGAATGGTCAGACCCAAATCTTCATCGAGTTCTCTTTCTTCCATGTTTTATTCTCCGTTTAATAAATTCTTCTCTTCCTCCGTGAGGGAGTAAAGAGACTTGCTTTCCCGTTTTTTGTTCGGCACGATGCTCTTGACGATGCGCGTTAAAAACTTTCCTTTGTACCGACTCTTTGCCCAGCGGCAAAACTCCTCGTTTTCGAACAGGACGAACACGCAGCTGCCCGAACCCGTCATCGAACAGGCGAGGGGGGAAAAGCTCTTCCCCTCCGCCACCGCTTGTTTGACCTCCCCGCTCAGCGAGCACGCCGCGTTTTGCAAATCGTTCTTCAAGAGGGAGAAAAACTCCTCTCTCCTTTCGCCGATCAGCGCGAAGGCGGCTTGCTCCGTTACGGGGGGATAAGAGGCGTTCTCGCGATCGAACGCGAGGAAACATTCCTTGGCGGAGACGCCCGTGGGGGGCTGTATGAGCAAAAAATGCAGTTCGTCCACGCAGGGAAGGGGCTGTACGATTTCCCCCCTGCCGCGCAGGCGGGCAAAGCCGCCCGTGAGCATATAGCCCGCGTCGCTCCCCAAAGAATCGGCGATCTCCTTCAAGCGTTCCTTCTCCTGCGTCAAGCCGTACAGCTTCGCCATGCCGCGAAGAACCCCCGCGATATCCGCGGAGGAACCGCCCAGCCCGCCCGAAAGGGGGATATCCTTCCAGATCGTGATATCCGCGCCCGTCGTGCCGAAGGCGCTCACGAAGGCTTCACCCGCCTTTACGGCGTTGTTTTTTTCGGGGGGAATGTTTTCGCTCCCCCTGCCGCGCATAGTTACGTTGACGAGGGGATCCCTTCTCCTTTTGAGAAAGAGGGTGTCGCAGATATTCACGCTGCAAACCAAAGAATCGAGCTCGTGAAAGCCGTTTTTCGCCCCCTTGATATCCAGCGTGAGATTGAGTTTTGCGTAAGATTTTACCGATGCGGTGATCATAGGAACATTCTACCATAACGGGAGCGCTTTTTCAAGCGGTCGCGTGTGAAAAGTGGGAAAAAATAAAAATCCCGCGCCGAAAGGGGCACGGAATCTTTATTGAGAAAAAATATGGGTGGGTAATCGAAATGAATGAACTATGTATATAGTATAACCTTATCCACCACCCTTGTCAAATAAATTCAGGATAAAAACTCTCTCTTTTTGGATTTTTCCCTCGGAAAAAGTTGCCAAAAAAGCGAAAGTGTTATATGATAGGAGTGCTCCCCGAAGGGGGAGAATTGCAAGTAAGGATTGTATTTTTTTTATGTTTCATATCGTTTTGATCGAACCGGAAATCCCCCAAAACACGGGCAATATCGTGCGCACCTGCGCGGCGACAGGCGCGCATCTGCACCTTATTCGCCCCCTCGGCTTCGAGGTGTCGGATAAGTACTTAAAGCGCGCGGGGCTGGATTACTGGCATTTCGTGGATATCTCCTACTACGATAACGTTTTTCAGCTCTTTGACCGATTCCCCGAGGCGAATTTCTACTTTTTTACCTCCAAGGGCAGAAGGGCGCACAGCGAGGTGCATTATTCGGACGGCGACTTTTTGGTGTTCGGCAAGGAGACGGCGGGCATTCCCGAGGAGCTTTTGCTCGCGCACGAAAAGAACTGCGTGCGCATTCCCATGCTCGGCGGCGTGAGGTGCCTCAACCTCTCCAACGCGGTGGCAGTCGCCGTCTACGAGGCGCTCCGACAGACGGATTTTGCGGGCATGGAGACGGAAGGCGAGCTCCACCGACTCAAATGGCAGGAGGAAAATCCGTAAAAACACGAAAAATAAGCAAAAAAGCGCTTGATTTTTCCCTTTTATTGTGTTACAATACCTCTACAAAGCAAAGAAGCGGAATAGTAATCCTTTCCTTTCGTTTTCAGAGAGTTGCCGTTTGGTGCGAGGCAACGACGGAAAAGGGACGAACTCGCCGCCGAGCTGTCCACCCGAAATGCAAAAAGTAGACGTGGAACGGAGACTTCCCGTTATAGAAGAAGGATATGACTGTATCCTGTAAAGTGTACGGAATTTTTTCCGTAAAAAAGAGTGGTACCGCGCGACTTGCGTCTCTTATCGAGACGAAAGCCGCTTTTTTTCTCTCATTTTATGAAAAGAGGGCTTTGCCCCACAGTCAAAATAATCGATTTGAGGTGATTTTATGAAGAATTTCCAAAAGTATGAAAAGCAGTACAGACTCCCCCCCGAAGTCTGCATGGACTGGGCGACGAAAGAAGACGTGGAAAAAGCTCCCGTTTGGTGCAGCGTGGACTTACGCGACGGCAATCAGGCGCTCGTGGAACCCATGAGCTTAGACACCAAAATAGAATTTTTCAAACTGCTCGTGGAGATCGGTTTTAAGGAAATCGAAGTCGGTTTCCCCGCGGCGAGCGAGACGGAATACGAATTTCTGCGCGCGCTCATCGACCGCGACCTCATTCCCGACGACGTCACCATTCAGGTGCTGACGCAGGCGAGGGAACACATCATCAAAAAGACCTTCGACGCCATCAAGGGCGCGAAGAACGTGATCGTTCACGTCTACAACTCCACCTCCGTCTCCCAGCGCGAGCAGGTGTTCAAAAAGGATAAAGAGGCGATCAAGCAGATCGCCGTGGACGGGGCGACGCTCCTCAAAAAGCTCACCGAAGAGGCGGGCGCAAATTACCGCTTTGAGTATTCCCCCGAATCCTTTACGGGCACGGAACCCGAATACTCCCTGGAGGTCTGCAACGCCGTTCTCGACGTGTGGCAGCCCACCGCGGACAGAAAAGCCGTGATCAATCTGCCCGTGACCGTGGAGCACTCCATGGCGCACGTGTACGCGCAACAGGTGGAATACATGCACAAGCACCTGCATTACCGTGAAAACGTCGTCATCTCCCTGCACCCCCACAACGACAGAGGCTGCGGCGTGGCGGATACCGAATTCGGCTTGCTTGCAGGCGCGGACAGAGTGGAGGGCACCCTGTTCGGCAACGGCGAGCGCACGGGAAACGTGGATATCGTGACGGTCGCCATGAATATGTTCTCCCACGGCGTGGACCCTCAGCTCAATTTGGAGAATATGCCCTACATCGCGTCCCTGTATAAGACGTACACCACCATGCCCGTGCCGCCCCGTCAGCCCTATGCGGGCGAGCTCGTGTTCGCGGCGTTTTCGGGCTCCCATCAGGACGCCATTGCCAAGGGCATGGAATACCGCAAGAGCAACGACCCCGAGCATTGGACGGTGCCCTATTTGCCCATCGACCCTAAAGACGTGGGCAGAGAATACGAGAGCGACGTGATCCGCATCAATTCGCAGTCGGGCAAGGGAGGCGTCGGATACGTGCTGGAACAGGCGTACGGCATCAAGATGCCCCGTCAGATGAAGGAGGTCATGGGTTACGCCGCCAAGGACGTTTCCGACAAGCTCCACAAGGAATTAAAGCCCAAGGAGGTCTACGAGATCTTCATGGAGAAGTTCGTGGAGAACCGCTCCGTGTTCGACGTGCGCGAGACGCACTACAAGCAGGTGAACGGCGGCATCGAAACGATGGTGAGCGTGGCGATTGACGGCAACGTGGCTTGCGTGAACGCGAGCGGCAACGGCAGACTCGACTCCGTCTCCAACGCGCTCAAAAAATATTTCGGCGTGAGCTATCTGTTGAAAGGTTACGAACAGCACGCCCTCTCGCAGGGATCCTCCTCCAAAGCCATCTCCTACGTCGGCGTGGAAAAGGACGGTGTGACCTACTGGGGCGCGGGCGTACACGAGGATATCATCGTGTCCTCCATCAAAGCGCTCGTCTCCGCGCTCAACAATATGTTTGAACGCATCAAGGCATGAGCGAGCTGAAAAACACTCTTGAAAACTTCTTCCGTCGAGAGAACTTATCCTGCCTCGCCTGCGGGAAGGATCTCTTCGACGGAAGTTTTCTTTGCGCGACGTGTCAGGAAAATTTTCCCTTCAACGACGGAGCCGTCTGCCTCAAATGCGGCAGAAAGCAGGCGGAAGAGGAAATGTGCATGGAATGCAGAAGTTTTCTGCCCGCCTTCGAGATGGCGCGTTCCGCCCTTTGCCATACGGGGAGCGGAAAAAAGATGCTGTTGCGCTACAAAAAGGGCAGGCGGCATCTGGAGGAATTTTTGGGAAAGCAGCTGTTTTTGACGTATCAA
This sequence comes from uncultured Clostridia bacterium, assembly GCA_945949395.1. Lineage (GTDB taxonomy): Bacteria > Bacillota > Clostridia > Christensenellales > Borkfalkiaceae > RGIG4074. The sequence goes on along the minus strand of CAMFEK010000005.1, from coordinate 14,750 downwards.
ACGCATTTCTCCCACGTCGCGTTCGACGGCGTGACCTTCGTCCCTCTCTCCCCCAAGGATTACGCGGCGCGCGGCTTTTCCCCCGCCGAGGATCTTTCCAAAATCCTTTCGAAATTGACGGGATTGCCGCTGCTGCCCCTCCTCAAAAAGGTGCGCAAGACGAGAAAACAAAAGGAACTGCCCGCCCCGGCGCGCGCGAAGAACTTAAAAAACTGCTTTGCCTGCGGGGACGCCAAGGGAAAGACGCTCCTTTTGATAGACGACGTGATGACGACGGGCGCGACGGCGAACGAGGCGGTAAACGCCTTGAAGAAAAAGGGCGCCAAAGCCGTATATCTGCTCACGGTGACTTCCGTGCCCTATCAACCGCCCCTATCGACGGAAACCCGCGCCGACGAGTGAAATTCGTCGGCGCTTTCTTTTCAGAAAATACCGCGCCGTAAGATACGGCGCGGTATTTCAGGTTATCAACAATTCTTCCACCTGCTCGATGGCGGAAATCTCGTAGTCGGGAGAAAAGGGCTTTTCGTTTTTTAGCGCAAAGCGGTTGAACCAACAGCTCTTCATGCCGACCGCCACCGCGCCCGCCACGTCCGAGGAGAGGGAGTCGCCGATCATCAGGCAATCCTGCGGCAAGACGCCTAATTCGCGCGTCATTCGCTCGAAAAATTCCCGCTGCGGCTTGATGCAGGAAAGTTCTTCCGAGACGAACAGCCTGTCCGTGTAGGGAAGAAGTTCCTTTAAGCGGGAGGTCTGCATATCCTTGAGCCCGTTGGTGGCGATGCAGATACGGTAGCGCCCGCGCAGGCGGGAGAGCGTATCCTTCGCCCTGCCGATTAAATGCGAGGGCAGGGAGAGATATTCCAAAAATTTTTCCGTGACCCCTCTCTCGTGCCTTTCGACGCCGTAGCGGCGGCAAAGCTCGGAGCACAGGACGGGCACGTAGCCGCGGTATAAGTCGTGATAGGACTGCTGAATTTCCCGTTTATGTACGTCGTTCAACCCGAGCTCCGCCCAACACGCGTAGGAATAATCCCGACAGGCGGAGCAATCCTCGGGGCTGAGCGTTACGCCGAAATCGGCGAAGGCGAGGGCGAACGCCCGTTTTTCGTCGTCGTCAAATTCGAGCAAGGTATGGTCGGCGTCAAAAATCAATACTTGTATCATACGCCTATTGTACCAAACTAAGCGCCCGTTTGTCAACGGTCTGCGTTCTATTTCCCCATCTTCGGCAAGCCGAAACGGGGTATACGGGATTCTTCCGTGCCGTTATCGGGCAAAGGATTCTCGTTGCCGTTATCGGGCGTGGGGTTTTCGTTGCCGTCGTCGGGCAAAGGATTCTCGGTGCCGTTATCGGGCAAAGGATTCTCGTTGCCGTCGTCGGGCGCGGGATTCTCGTTGCCGTTATCGGGCAAAGGATTCTCGTTGCCGTTATCGGGCGCGGGGTTTTCGTTGCCGTCGTCGGGCAGGGGATTCTCGTTGCCGTTATCGGGCAGGGGATTCTCGTTGCCGTTATCGGGCGCGGGGTTTTCGTTGCCGTCGTGCTTACAAGTTAGAAACTCGCCGCTCTCGACGAGGATATAGGCGCAATGCTTTTCCCCGTCCTTTTCGTAGCTGACCTCGAACACGCTTTCGCCGTTATAGTACGTCTGCACGGTGGAGAGGTTTTTCACCTCGTCTTTCGTGACGCCGCAATGCAGGAGCGCGAGCTGTTCGGCGTAAGTCGAGCCGAGAGAGCGAACCGTCGCGGTGTGCGTGATCATGACGGCGATAAAGATGAGGAGGGTGACGAGCAAAAAGGAGAAGAAGGTGTACCACCAAAAGCCCTTTTTTGAGACGGATATCCGTTTTTTGTTTTCTTCCATAAAATACCTCCGATAAGGGGAGTATGAGAAAAGTCGGAAGTTTTATACTTCCGACTTAAAAATTTTACCAGTCCTGTTTTTTGCGCGACTTATCCTTGACGTCGTCGTAAAATTCAAAATATTTTTCCTTGAACTCCGACGCCGTGAGCGGGCGCCCCGTCTGCGACATAAATTCTTCCATCTTCTCCTGCCATTCGTCGGGGGAGAAATCGGCAAAATCGATATCGTCCTCGTACTGATTCATGAATTTCATCATATCCCACTTGCTGACGGGCATAAAAGACCTCCTTTTCCCCTCAATTTCCCAAGAGGAGTTTCAAATATTCGCCGAGTGCGGGCAGATCGCTCTCCGTTCTGCCGCAAAAATAGGTGCGCAGAAGGCGCAGCGCGCGCACGGGCGCGTCCGAAGTGAGAAGTTCCTCTTCATGCGCCATGCCCGAACGAGCCTTCAGCAATTCCAGCGTACAGCCGCTCACGCGGGTGCCGACTCTGCACGTTTCGCAGGAAAATCTGCCCGAAGAGAAATCGAAATACGCCTTTTGATCGGGTAAAATCTCCCCGCCACAGTTTCCGCAAGAGGAAAGATCCAGCCGAAAGCCGGAAAATTCGAGCGCGGAAAGCAAAAAATCGACGAGGGCGAGCTTTTCGTCGGCGTAAGCGACGTTTTTGACGGCGTTCACCGCGTCGATGAAAAATCTGCCGCCCGGCAAGCCTTCGGGGAGAACGATAGCGCAGACCTCCGCGATCGCGCAAGCCGCGTAGTACTTTTCGATATCCGTGCGGAGGGAATAAAAGCCGTCGTGGAGGGTTGCGCCCGTGACGGTGCGCCGAGCACCCTTTTCGGCGATCACGTACTCGCAAAAGGCAAAAGGCTCCGCCGAAAAGCGAAGCTTTGCGCCGTTTTTCCTCACGCCGCGAATGCCGGCGGTGAATTTGCCGCGCTCCGCGGAGAACAGCGTAAGTATTTTATCGTTATCCTTGTAGTCGACGCCCCGCAAGACGAGGGCGTCCGTCACGTATTCCATCAGCGTTTCAATCGTTTGTAAAGTTCGTAATAACCGATATCGCCCGTCCTGCGAAAGAGTTCCCAAGCGATATCTTCCGGGTTTTCTTCGTTAAGCGTCCTGTCCTTCATTTATTACAGTATGCTTTTTTATCCCGCATTTATTCCTGTTTATATTCCTCGTAGCCGTATTCCTTGATGAGTCCGGGCTTGTCCCGCCAGTCCTCCTTGACCTTGACGTAGGTCGTCAAAAACACCTTGGCGTCTAAAAACTTTTCCATGTCCTGACGGGCGAAGGAGGAGACTTCCTTGATGGCTTTCCCCTGCTTGCCGATGAGAATGGCTTTGTGGTTGGGCTTTTCGCACACGATGTCGAGATTGATATCGTACACGCCGTTCTCCTGCCGAATAAAATGGTTGATGACGATGGCGACCCCGTGCGGGATCTCCTTGTCGTATTTCAAAAGGATCTTTTCGCGCATGATCTCGGAGATCATGAACTTTTCGCTCCTGTCGGAGACGATCTCCTGCTCGTACACCTTATCCCCCTCGGGCAGAAGGGAAACGATGGCGTCCTCCAACTTCTTCAAGTTGCGGTACTTGCGGGCGGAGACGGGATACACGTCGCAGCTTACGCCGTTCTCCTCGAAGAGCAGGCTGTCCTCCTGCATTTTTTCGGGCGGCATGATGTCCGTCTTGGTGTAGGCGACGAGCATGGGAAAGCCCAGATCGCGATACTTCTTCATGAGGGCAAAATCGCTCTCGTCGATGCGCTCGTGCCCGTCCACGACGTATAAAATGACGTCCACGTCCTTGGCGCTGCCCTCGGTGGTGCGCATCATCATGGCGGTCAGCTCGTTGTGCGCCTTGTAGATGCCGGGCGTGTCGACGAATACGATTTGATAGTCCTCCTCGGTGAGGACGCCTAAAATCCTGTCCCTCGTGGTTTGCGGCTTGGGGGATACGATGGAAACCTTTTCCCCGACGAGCACGTTGATGAGCGTGCTCTTGCCCGCGTTCGCTTTGCCGATGACGGCTACATATCCGCTGCGCATATCTTTATGAGTCCTCCCTTGTGATTTTGAGTTTCTTTAAGATGAGTTCTTCCTTTTCGCGCATCTCCGCCTTTTCGTCCTCCTCCATGTGATCGTAGCCGAGGCAATGCAAAATGCCGTGCACGATGAGGTAATGCAGTTCGCGGTTGTAGGAATGACCGTACTCTATCGCCTGCTCTTTGGCGCGCTGAATGCAGACGGCGATGGAGCCGAGAAGGAGGTTCCCGTTTTCGTCGATCTCGTCGAGGTGTTCCCTCTTATCGATCTTTTTGCCCTTGATATCGTCGAGGGTGGGGAAGGAGAGCACGTCCGTGACCGAATCCACGTGGCGCTGTTCGTCGTTTAAGCGGCGAATCTCCGCCTCGTCCACGAACACGACCTCGATCGCCAACGGAATATTGCTCTTGACGCAGCCGCTTACGGCTCTTTGCAGTTTTTTGATATGTTTTTGATTAAATTCGTCGGAAAATTCCTCGCAATACAGATAAAATTTGCTCATGTTTTCCTCTCGTTACTTGCGTTTTTTCAGATTGAGTTCGGGATACGCCACTCTGCCGTGGTAGACGCCCGTGGCGCAGTTGAGAATACTCGTGGAGATGACGCCGAGCTCCCGCATGGTGATGTCGCATTCGGAGAACTGATCCAGCTCGATGCGCTCGTCCACGATCTTTTTGACGATGGTCTCGATGCCCTTGGTGATGGCTTCGTCCGTCACCGCGCCGCCCAAGCTGCGCTGGCGGGCTACGTTGTCGCGGAAGGCGCGAATGGCGGCTTCGCAGGAGTCGCAGAGCATGATGATCGCCGTGATCTTATTGAGCGGCTTGCTGTCCTGATAGGAATATTCCTTGATATCCACCGTATCGCCGTCCGACATGGACTTCGCCTTTACGTAGAAGAAACGAATGGGCATGGTGCCGTGATGCCGAAACGCCACTTCGCCGAAGAAATCGGGCAGGCGGTTCTTTTTGATGAGCTCCTTGCCGAATCTCGTGTGTGTGCGAATGACTTCCACGGAAACCTCGGGGGGAATAAAATCGTGAGGATTGACGCCGCCCTTCTGATTTTCCGTGAAATACGTGGGGTTATACAGTTTTCCCACGTCGTGATAGTACGCCGCGGCTCTGGCGAGCTCGGCGTTCTCCCCGATGTCGGCGGCGCACATCTCCGCGAACTGCGCGACCACCATGGAGTGATCGAAGGTGGCAGGCGCCTCTTCGCGCAGTCGCTTTAGTAGCTTTACGTCGAAGGAAGTCAGCTCGCGCAGGCGGAAGGCGGTGAGCGCGGAAAAGGCAATTTCAAAGACGGGCAAGAGCGCCATGAAGAGAAGGGAAGAGAAGATCATGGCGATGGCGCCGTAGGCGAGCACTTCCACAAACTCGTACGAGGCGTAAGAATACCCCTGCGCCAACCAGAACACGCCGACGATGACCTCGGCGGGAATACAGAGCAAAAAACCGATGGCGAGCATCTTGATGCGGGATTTGACGAATCCGGAAACGAATACGGCAAACGCGCCGCAGGCGACGGAGAGAATGAAGGAAGTGAAGATGTAATAATTCATGCCCGATCCGTAGAAGTTGGTGAAATAGTCCATGATAAAGAGGATCATCGCGAGCAAAAAGGTGATGACGATCGCCTCTCGCTTGTCCCGCAAAATGCAGACGAGCAGGGGCGCGAGCACCACGGGGCGGGCGAAGATGTGAACGTAGCGACCCGTAAAATAGTCCGCGGCGATGCCGATGAGCAGAATGAGAAGGACGCAGAGGACGTCCTTGACCGCGTACAGCGCCTTTCTCTTTTCAAAGGAATAAAAACAAAAGAGAACGACGAACAGGAAGAAGAAACACACCTCCATGTAGATCACGGACGTGAAATTTTCCGTCAGGAAGGCGCGCCAAGACAGCGGATCGTTGAGATAGATGGTGAGGACGGAAAACGCCGAGAGCAGAATAAACGCCAACAGAAAAAGGACTACGCTGCCCCAAAATTGCAGGGCGCGCTCCCGCTTGCGCCTGCGCTCCTTTACGCGCGCGCTCAGCACGGACTTCTCTTCGCCGAATTTGATTTTTTGAGGTTTTTCTTTGGAATCCGCCATAGCTTATTCTCCCGTATTTTTCTTTTCGTCCCGTTCGTAGGCGCGCACGATCTGCATCACGAGGGGGTGACGGACGATATCCTTATCCGTCAGGCGGCAGATGGCGATATCCTCTATCCCTTTGAGCACGGATACGGCTTGCTTTAAGCCGCTCTTTTTCCCCTCGGGAAGGTCTATCTGCGTCAAATCGCCCGTGACGACGACTTTACTGCCCTCGCCCATGCGCGTTAGGAACATTTTCATCTGTTCGCGCGTCGTGTTCTGCGCCTCGTCGAGAATGATGAACGCATTGTTTAAGGTTCTGCCTCGCATATAGGCGAGGGGCGCGATCTCGATGACCCCCCGTTCCATGTATTTGGCATAATTTTCCAGCCCCAGCATCTCCTGCAAGGCGTCGTAGAGGGGGCGCAGATAGGGATCCACCTTGGTCTGCAAATCGCCCGGCAAAAAGCCGAGCTTTTCCCCCGCCTCCACGGCGGGGCGGGTGAGAATGATCTTTTCCACCTGCTTGCCCTTGAGCGCCGCCACGGCGAGGCAGACGGCGAGATACGTCTTTCCCGTGCCCGCAGGTCCGATGCCGAACACGACGGTGTTTTTTTTGATGGCGTCGACGTAATGCTTTTGCCCGACCGTTTTGCACTTGATCTGCTTGCCGCGCGAGGTAATGGCGACCACGCCGCTCATCACGGAGCCGATGTCCGCACTCCTGCCCTCCTTGGCGAGCTCGATGCAGTACACGATGCGGCTCCTGTCTATCCTTTCTCCCGCCGAGATGATGGAAAGCAGGGAGGAAAGCACGTTGCACCCGATATCCACGCACTCCTCTTCCCCCGTCAGGGAGATAGAAAGCCCGTTCACGGAAGCCGTGAGGGAGAGTTCGCGGGTGAGAATGTTTAAGTTTTCGTCAAAGTTTCCGAGAAGTTTTTGAAGGTCTTCCACGGAAGAGGTTTCGATGCGATGGGTTACGACCATAAATCTCCTTTTAACGATAGGTATAAGTTTGCGCGTACGAGACGGTGAGCCGAAAAAGCTGTTCCTCGCTCGCGAGCGTAAAGTCGGACGGCTTGTCGCCGTAAAATAATTCGTAATATAGAAGCGCTTCCTCGCGCGTGAAGAAGAATACGACCCGCTTCTCCAAGAGGGTGAAGTTCGCCACGGCGAGAGAGGGCAAAGCCGTGCCGTCCGAAAGCGTCTTTTTCGCCTGCACGAGCACGTCGCCCTTATCCACCTTATCGCCCGCCTGCACGAGCGCTTCGCCCGAAAGCACGGTGAGGGAAAGCAACTCGCCCTTTGCAGGGGCGGTGAGATCCCCTTTGGGATAGACGGGCTCGCTCGGCGTAACAATCACCTGCACGTTGACGAGATACCCCTGCTTTTGCACGGAGGCAAAGCTGACGTCGGGAAGGCTTAATAGCCGCGAGACGATTCTCGGCGCGTCCTGCGGGCGGTAGAGAGCGAAGGGGCAAACCCCTTCCTCCTTCAAAAGAGAGCGTATCTCCTCTTCCTGCCGCACGCCGTCGCCCGAAAGGCGGACGCGCAAAACGATATCCTGCGAGAGGCAGGCAACGCTTATAAAGAATATCCCGCCGAGGAAAAAGGCGATATGCTTTTTGCACGAGAGGAGGAGCTGATACACCCCGACGGGGCGGACGCAAAGAATGCGATAGGCGCCGTCCCCCTTTTCCCCTTCATTATAGCACGAATACCCGAAAAAAGGCAAGGCTTTTTGAAAATCTTTGCGATATATGGTGAGGAGAATGCTCTTTTTATCCCTTCTTTTGAGGGAAAAGAGGGGAATTTTTGCCCGCTGCAATTTTTTGAGCGCCTGTTCGACGTTGTAGCCTTCCAAAAGGATGCGAACCTTAAACCACCCGTTCCACACCGACGATATCCCCATGAATGAGTACGTCCCCCTCGCTGTATTTTTCGATGGTGAGGGCGTTCCCCTTCACGCGCACCTCCCCCTTTTTCAAGGATAACACGACGAGCGAAGAGGAAAAGCAAGCCACGCTCTTCACGTTCTGAAAATAGCCGCCCTGCCCCGCCACCACGGTATACAGCAGGGAAAGCCCCGTGTCCGTATTCCCCGCGATTTGAGAAAGTATCTCCCGAAAAAGTTTCATACCGTTAAGGTTATGCGCTCTTTTTCGCCGCTATGACAAAAACGGCTCTTTGAGCCGTTTCATCCGTTGATTTTTTTGAGTTTTACGCTGCCGCAGAGCACTTCCGCATACGAGTAGGAGGTCTTGCCGAGATATCCCTTGTCGTCCGGTTCCACCGTGAAGAGGGAGGGATAGATGCCCGATAGGATCCCCGTGAATTTTTCCGACTTGTTCCGCCCCAGCTCCACCTTGACGCGAACGCGCTCGCCGGAAAAGCCGTTTATCCTTTGTTTGACGTGTTCCACCGTTTCCACTTCTTTTATCATAGAAAAGAGTATTCTCCTTTTTGGGAAAAATATTCCGTTCGGGCATAAAAAAAACCGCCCTTTTTCCCAAAAGGCGGTCAATAATCGGAAAGCCCCAACAAATAGTCGGAGGACACCTTGAAGGTGTGGCAGATAAAGACGACGGTTTCCAGCGAAGGGAAGGTGGTGCCCCTCTCCCACTTGCTGACGCAAGACTGCTTCACGTTGCATATTTTTGCGAACTCCTCCTGCGAAAGTCGCTTTTCCTTGCGGAGTTCCTGTATCCTTTGTGCAATAATTTCTTCCATAGAATATTATTATATTATCATTATGTTTATTTTTGGTTGACTTATTCCAAAGCGGACTATATAATAGGAAAGGTTGCCCTCTCCCCGTCACGAAAAAAATAAGTCGCCGCGCCTTTTTTGTCCGCGGGGGAGAGCGCGCCTCACCCATATTTTTCTATCACTTTACGCGGCAAAACACCCCGAAACGCATTCCGTTTCGGGGTGTCGTTTTTATTCTTTTCGCTCGAAAAGCATATCGGAGAGAGCGGCGAACTGTTCGGGAGAAAGCGTTTCCCCCCTCGCCTTTTCGTCCACGCCGAGGCGGGATAAGAGAGCTTTCGCCTCCTCGCGGGTGAGATGAAATGCGTTCACGAGGTTGTTTTCGAGCGTCTTTCTGCGATTCAGAAAGGCGCAGCGCACCGTTTCGCGATACATAGCCCTGTCCTTGACGGGAAAGCGCTCCCCGCAAAAATCTATCTTGACCACGGCGGAATCGACGTTGGGTTGGGGATAAAAATACGTTCTCGGCACCTTTAAGGCGATGCGGCTCTCGGCGCGCAGGGCGATGCCCGCCGTGACCGCGCCGTAGTCGGGCGTGCCCGCGCGGGCGCAAAAGCGCAGGGCGACCTCCTCCTGCACCATGACGACGAGCGATTTTGCCTTTTGGCTCTCCTCGACAAAGCGCATGACGAGCGGCGTCGTGATGTAGTAGGGCAGGTTGGCGACGACGGTGTATTCCCCGACCGATCGCTCGAAACGGGCGAGATCCACCTTCAAAAAGTCCTGAAAGCAGACCTCCACGTTATCGTAGCCGCGGAGGGTTTCCTTCAAAACGGGTTGCAAATTTTTATCGATCTCGAAGGCGTACACCTTTTTGGCGACCTTGGCGATCTCGCGGGTGAGCGTCCCCGCTCCCGGTCCGATCTCCACCACGGTGGAATTTTGATCGATTTCCGCCGCGTCGACGATCTTGGAGAGCAGTTTGTCGTCCGAAATAAAGTTCTGACCAAACTGTTTTTTGAAACTGAACCCGTTGCGGGCTAAAATCGAGCGCAATTCTTCCATAATTTTCCTTTCATAGTTTTCCCCATCGGGAACATACTCATGTTGCGGCGCCGCAAAGCACCAAAGAGAAAGCAGAGGGAGAGAATTTTTCTCTCTCCTGCGGCTACATAGCCCTTATCGGGGCAACTTGGCAAAGAGCGTTTTGGCGTTCTCGCGAATGCGCCGTGCGAGCGCTTCCGCGGGCAAGCCCTTGATCTGCGCGAGCCTTTCCACGACGACGGGTATATACTTCGGCGCGTTGGGAAAGCTGCCCTTGTGCGGTTCGGGCGTGAGGTAGGGGCTGTCCGTCTCCGATAAGATACGGTCGACGGGGGTCGCTATCACCGATTTCATCACCTTTTTACTGCCCGTATACGTCGCCGTGCCGCCGAAGGAGAGATAAAAGCCCAAATCGAGAAAATCCTTTACCATCTCCGCGCTGTGCGAATAGCAGTGCATGACGCCGCCGCAGACGAGTTTATCCCGATTTTCTTTGAGCAGGCGTATCATGTCCTCGGCGCAATCGCGGCTGTGAATGACGACGGGGAGCCGACATTCCTTGGCGAGCTCCAACTCCCTGATAAAAACTTCCTTTTGAAAGGACTTTTCGGGATTGTCGGGGTAATGATAATCCAGCCCGATCTCCCCGACCGCCACGCATTTTTCATGGCGGCAAAGAGCCGCGAGCGCGTCCATATCCTTGTCCTTCCAGCGGCTAATCTCCTGCGGCTGCCAGCCAGCGGAAAAATATACGCCGCAAAAGCTCTCCGCGTGAGAGGCGGCGCGCAGAGAGGAGTCTGAATCAAAGCCGGAATCGACGATGAGGTCCGTTCCGGCTTTTTCCGCTTCGCGCACGGTCTGTTCTACAATGCCATCAAACGCTTTGTCGTTCAAATGACAATGAATATCGGTAAACATCAACCCAAAGAGGCTCCGCTCTCGATATCCTTATCGGGGCAGATGAGGGAGAGATTCCCCTTTTCGTCCTCCGCCGCGAGGATCATGCCCTCGCTCTTGATGCCGCAGATGGTGCGGGGCGCGAGGTTGGTGACGAACACCACCTTTTTACCCACCATCTCTTCGGGCGTATAATACTTGGCGATGCCGCTGCATACCGAGCGGACCTCGTCGCCGAATTTTACCGTTTCATGCAGGAGCTTGGAGGACTTGGGCACTCTTTCGCAGGCGATGATCTCGCCGACGCGCAGCTTGACCTTGGCAAAATCGTCGATGGAGATGAAGTCCTCGGCGGGCGTTTGCTCTTGAGGCTGTTGTTCCGCCGTTTTGGCGTTCTCCGCGGCAGCGGCGGCCGCTTGGGCGTCCATGATCTTTTGAACCTTTTCCATCACGACCTTGCTATCCAGTCGCGCGAAGAGAATTTCCGGCTTTTCGACGACGGTATAGCTATCCTGCAAGCCGAATACGTAATCCTCGAAGGAGCGCAGGGCGGAACCCATCTGTCCGACCGTCTTTGCCGCCGTTTCGGGCAGGAAGGAGTCGAGAAGGGACACACCCAGCACAATCGCCTCGGAGAGGTTGTATAATACGGCGTTGAGGCGATCCTTTTTGCTCTCCTCCTTGGCGAGCGCCCAGGGCATCGTCTCGTCGATATACTTGTTCGCCCGACGGAAGAGGTTGAAGATCTCCGTCAGCGCGTCCGCGACGCGGAGCTGTTCCATTTTGGAAACGACCTTATCCTTCACCCCGGTGACGGTGGCTTTGAACTCTTCGTCCGTGCCCTCGTCGGGAAGAGCGGGCTTTGAAACGGTGCCCCCGAAATACTTATTGATCATGGCGACGGTGCGGGACACGAGGTTACCGAGCACGTTGGCAAGTTCGGCGTTGAAACGCTCGATGACGAGCTCCCAAGAGATGAGACCGTCGTTGTCGAAGGGCATTTCGTGGAGCACGAAGTAGCGAACGGCGTCCACGCCGAAGAGGGACACGAGGTCGTCCGCGTAGATCACGTTGCCCTTGCTCTTGCTCATCTTGCCGCCGTCCTGCAGCAGCCAGGGATGACCGAACACCTGCTTGGGCAAAGGTTCCCCCATCGCCATGAGGAAGATGGGCCAGTAGATGGTATGGAAACGAATGATGTCCTTACCGATCAGGTGCAGATCGGCAGGCCAGAATTTTTTGTAGAGATCGCCGTGATTGCCGTCCGCGTCGAATCCGATGCCCGTAATGTAGTTGGTGAGGGCGTCCAGCCAGACGTAGGTGACGTGGCGGGGATCGAAGGAGACGGGGATCCCCCACTTGAAAGAGGTGCGGGACACGCAGAGATCCTGCAAGCCGGGCTTTAAGAAGTTATTCACCATTTCGTTCTTGCGCGAAACGGGCTGAATGAACTCGGGGTGCTCCTCGATGTGTTTCATGAGCCGATCGGCGTATTTGCCCATCTTGAAGAAGTAGGCTTCCTCCTTGGCGGGCTTTACCTCTCTGCCGCAGTCGGGGCATTTGCCATCTTTGAGCTGGCTCTCCGTCCAAAAGGATTCGCAGGGGGTACAGTACATACCCTCGTAGTAGCCCTTGTAGATATCTCCCTGATCGTAGAACTTTTTGAAGAGCTTTTGCACCTGTTCCTCGTGGTAGGCGTCCGTCGTGCGAATGAATTTATCGTAGGAAGTGTTCATGAGATCCCAAATGCGCTTGATCTCGCTCGACACGTCGTCGACGAACTGCTTGGGCGTCACGCCTGCGGCTTTTGCCTTCTCCTCGATCTTCTGACCGTGTTCGTCCGTTCCCGTCTGAAAAAAGACCTCGTAGCCCTCCTTTCTGCGGAAACGCGCGATGGCGTCGGCGAGCACGATCTCGTAGGTGTTGCCGATGTGCGGCTTGCCCGAAGTATAGGCGATTGCCGTCGTAATATAGTAAGGTTTTTTCTCTGCCATGGTTTTTTCTCCGTTTTTTAATGATTCCCTGCTATTATACCGCATTTTTCAAAAAATGTAAACATATTGCTCCGAATTTCCGCATAAATTTGCGATATGAACCTGCTTTTTCTCCTCTTATTTTTACTCGGCGGTTGCGCGATGGCTTTTCTTTCCCCTGAAAATTTTCTGCCCACCCTCCTGAAGGCGGGCGAGCGGGCGGGGGCGCTGTGTGTGAGCCTCGTCGCATCCTACGGCGTGTGGATGGGGCTCATGCAGGTGATGACGGATTGTCGCCTTTCGGATAAGCTCTCGCGCGGGCTGAAACCGCTCACGCAGAGACTCTTTTTGACGCGGGACGAAAAGGCGGTGCAGGCGCTCACCATGAATCTCTCCGCCAACCTTTTGGGCTTGAGCGGGCTCGCTACCCCCTACGGCATACGCGCCGTGGAAGAGAGCGAGGGAAAGCAAAACGGCGCGTTCACGCAATCCATGCTGTTCGTGATCTCCGCCACCTCCCTGCAAGTGTTGCCGACCACGGCGATCTCCCTTTTGACGCTGCACGGCGCGAAGGATCCCTACGCCATTTTTCTGCCCACCCTGCTGTCCACCGCGCTCTCCACCGCTGTCGGGATTGCGCTCGTGTTCCTTCTCTGCCGAAGGAGAAAAAACCACCGCGCATGAAACTTTTGATTCCCGTCCTGTTTTTGTCCGTCTTTCTCTACGCCGCCGTCAAAAAGGTAAAGGTGTACGACAGCTTCGTTACGGGCGTCAAGGGCGCCCTGCCCCTGCTCCTGTCCATATTTCCCTATATCGCCGCCGTGCTGATGATGACCGAGCTCTTGGAGCAGAGCGGCGTGAGCGACGCCATACTGAAATTTTTAGAGCCCCTCTTTCAGGCGTTGGGGATCCCCAAAGAGATCGGCAAACTCGTACTCCTAAAGCCCTTTTCCGGGAGCGGCTCCACAGCGCTCGTGGACGAGATCATCGCAAGCTACGGCGCGGACAGCAGGATCGCCCGCTGCGCCTGCGTCTGCTACGGCTCCAGCGAGACGGTCTTTTACATCGGCGCCGTGTACTTTTCTACCGTGAAGGAAAAAAAACTCGCCCTGCCTATCGCCATTTCCCTCTTTTCCTCCCTGATCGCCACGATTTTCGGGTGCTTTCTCTGTCGGATTTTGTAAATCGGTAAATTTTTGCAATCTCTTTTGGCGAATTATGAAAAATTTCAACAAAAGTTGAAATTGCCATATAAATTAAAAAAGTTTGAAAATTTTTTTTATTTTTTTTGACTTTTTAGGGGAAATGCTGTAATATTATTACTGTCAAGAGGTTGACGCGGGATGCGACAGCTCCTTGACCAAACAAAGCTCATCATTTTCCCCCTTATCATAAAGAGATTGACCGACGAAGAAATTCGCCGGTCGATTTCTTTTTTCGAGCGTTTCGGGAGGGGTTTTCTGCCGAATTTTGCCGTTCGATAGTTTTTTGCAATCTCTTTTGGCGAATTATGAAAATTTTTTACAAAAGTTGAAACTGCAATATAAATTAAAAAAGTTTGAAAAAAGTTTTTTATTTTTTTGACTTTTATGGGAAAATGTTGTAATATAGTTACCGTCAAGAGGTTGACGCGGGATGCGACAGCTCCTTGACCGAACAAAGCTCATCATTTTCCCCCTTATCATAAAGAGACCGTCGGACAAAGAAATTTGCCCGACGGTTTCTATTTTGCAGGAATTGAAATTTTTTTCAAAAAATCGATTGACAAAGAAAAAAATATCTGCTACAATAATAGAGTAATCGGAGGCGTAGCTCAGTTGGTCAGAGCGCTACCTTGACATGGTAGAGGTCGTAAGTTCGAGCCTTATCGCGTCCACCAAAAAGAAACAGGAAACATCGGTTTCCTGTTTTTCTTTTTGGGTGAATTTGTGCATTGCGATAAGGCGAGAGGGGGGAGGCGATTGCCGCGAGGCGATCGGTTTGCCTTTCCTACTCCAAAAAAGAACCCGCCAAACGGCAAACTGAAACGTCCTGCGGACGTTTCACCGGGGCGTCCCCGCTAAAGGGAAGAGCCTTATCGCGTCCACCAAAAAGAAACAGGAAACATCGGTTTCCTGTTTTTCT
>CAMFEK010000004.1 GCA_945949395.1 uncultured Clostridia bacterium | reverse complement strand
TAGGTATATTCTCTTTCGTCTATCATATCAAATTCAACTCCTTTAAGAATGCGATGTCCTGTTCTTTATTCTTGAATACGGCGAATATTCAAAACAACTCAACTTCTATCGCGCGACATAATAGCAAGTTCGGTTTCCTTGTCGAAGAAATGGAGTTTTCTTTCGTCAAACTTGATTTTTACAGCATCTCCTGCCTTTATGTCGTTGCGCTCGGAAAGGCATACAATACAATCCGATGCATCGGGAGCTATTTTTACGAACATCTGGGTCGTGTTGCCGAGTATTTCCTTGATAGTAAGAGTCGTCGTAAGTCCGCTGTCGTCAAGAATGATATTTTCTCCCCTTATACCGAGCGTCGCTTCGTGCTCTTCACCGTCCAGGTAACTCTCCTCTATCTTCCGCATATTTTTAAGATTGTAGCTCTGCGTTTCACCGTTAACAAAGGTTACTACAAGCTGTTCCCCTTCTTTCTTAATCTTTACGTCGAAGAAATTCATCTGCGGCGTACCGATAAATCCTGCCACGAACTTGTTTTCGGGAAAATCGAACAGGTTTGTAGGTGTGTCTATTTGTTGTACTACGCCCAGCTTCATTACCACTATTCTCGTTCCCATCGTCATTGCTTCAATCTGGTCGTGGGTTACGTAGATGAACGTAGTTTTGAGCTGGTCGTGAAGTTTGACGATTTCCGCTCTCATAGAAGTCCTCAACTTTGCGTCGAGGTTAGAAAGCGGTTCGTCCAAAAGCATTACCTTGGGTTCACGCACGATTGCTCGTCCCAAAGCTATACGTTGTCTCTGTCCGCCCGACATTGCTTTGGGCTTGCTGTCAAGCAAATCTTCAACGCCCAATACCTCTGCCGCCCACTTTACCTTTTCGGCTATCTCTGCCTTGGGTATGCGCCTATACTCATAGGTCTGCACGGGGGTTTCGGTATAATATTTCAAATCCTCTTCGAGCTTTGCCTTCTTTAATTCGAGACTTGTCTTCAACTCGTCGTCAAGTTCGGTCGAGGTAAGGTCTGCCTCCACGCCCGAAAGTCTGCGTTGTAATTCCTTTATCTTCTTCTTGTCTATCGCAAGAATGGGTTTTCCAAACTTATCCTTTCTTTCGACGGGAACTTTTCTCATCTTAAGACCGAATGAGATGTTATCGCGTGCGATCATATGAGGGTACAGAGCGTAGTTCTGGAATACCATTGCTATATCCCTATCCTTAGGTTCTACGTCGTTTACAAGACGATCGCCTATATATAGCTCACCTGCAGTGATTTCTTCAAGACCTGCTATCATACGGAGCGTCGTAGATTTGCCGCAGCCGGAAGGTCCTACGAATACGATAAACTCGCCGTCTTTGATTTCCATATTGAAATCTTTAACCGCAAGGAAATCGCCGCTACGCTGCTGCGCCTCGCCGTCCTTCTTTTTGACCTTCTTTCCCTTGCCGGGATAGACCTTGTAAATGTGTTTTAACGTTAATCCTGCCATCTTTTTGCTCCTTTGTTTTTATTTAGTTGCCGCATATATGCGTATTTATTTCGTTTTAAGCTCCCTGCTTTGTCCCCTCACCATAAACCGTGGGAGATCACGCAATGATATGGTTAAATAAGTTTCTGTTTCCATGTCGTTACGCACGCAATTGCAAAAACATTCACCATCTACTTAATCTATAAGGCGTCTGAAAAGAAGTTCAACTTCCCTTACCTATTTTCGGTAAGCAAAGCGCTCACATAATCGGGTTCGCTGCGATGGATGATCAATATTCTCAAAACAACCCTTCCTTCTTCTCCGCCTCGGTTTCCCTTCTCATACCTTTGCGGTAGATCTCGGGATAATGCTGTTTGTTTATATATTTATCGAATATATGCAGTGCATAAAGAATCCAGCACAAAGTTATGGGAACCATGTAAAACAGTGCGAGTGCGATAAATATGAGATACTTTACGATTAACAAAGTTATAGTATTCATAACCAGCCAGAATGGCACGACCGAGCATACTATCAACAGTATGGTATACGGAACAGTCCTTAAATACAGCAACAAGGCATTTTTTACGCTTGCCGAAACACCCAGTTTATAGTACAGCCCCTGCAGTACAAACCATATCGCCACGGGAAGAATAAATACAGCAAACACCGCAAACAAAATATAAACTATTATCGAAGCGGTGAAAAGATTGAGGATATAGCTTATTGACGCTATTACAAATGCTGTAAAGCCGAACCTTAAAGCATTGCTTTTTATTCCCTTTTTAAGGTCGTCGCCGAAAAACACGGGCACATTCCAGCAGATCTGACGGATTATCTGCGCTACGCCTGCAAACAACACCGCAAACAACGTAATAGCGAGCACCTGAAACAATCCGAATACCATATCGGCCCAATAATATACCGTTGCAATATTTTCAACAGTCTGTTCTTTTAACCCACTGATCGCCGTGATAATATATAAATCACGCATCATGACAAGAAGCAGAACGGGAATTAAAAACACAAGACACATACATCCGATGCGGAACAAAAGAGAAAAATGTTCCCTGTAACAGTCGAAAAAAACATCCTTGCGCGTTGCGGGGAAATCCTTTTCCGTATAATCTTCTGTCGTGCATTTCATTTTCCTCATAACGTCAACAACCTCTGTGCTGCTTTTATCGCGCCATCCATATCGTTTCGTTTGTTCTCGTCAGACAAATCGCCAAGGTGCAGAGATTTTTTATTGAATAGCAGATAAAAGTTCTCTTCATTTTCACCCTCGCCAAAGTCGATACAGTCTATCAAGCTTTCGTGCGTTTCTTTATCATGTATCTTTATGCCATACGCCTTGCCTTCAAAATCATAGAATCCTATGTTTTCGAACTGCTCTCGGTATTTCTCAGATATTTCTGCATATAAGCTGATACAGTGCTCTTCGTTAATATATTTTTCGGGTAATATGAGTATATCCCCCGTCTCATAGCCAAATACGCTTAAAAGACCCGCAAACATTCCGATGTTCACCGAATAAGCATTGACTTCAATTTTCCTTAAATATTCAGGTCTGCCCGCATTGAGTTCTTCGTATTTTTCAAAGCTCGCAGAATAACTTCCAATAAAAACGCAGACCTTCTCTTCAGTCTTTATCTTCGTGATTGCGCCGAACACACAGTTCCACGCCAACACTACAACGAGAATACACGAAATGTATGCCCAGATATCCCTTCCTATCCTGTGCAAAACCTCTTTCATTGCACATCTCCGTATCCGACTATTTTATTATTGACTACCTCGAATTCGACGAAATGAGACGCAAACTCGGGCAGAGCTATTTGCTTGTCCCAGTACAGTATCCGTTCCTTGCCGTTTTCATCCGTTAGTCGTATCTCGGAAAGGGTAATATGTTTTACGGCGGTGATATCCTTTCCATTATCTATCACTCTGCCGCGCACCTTTTTGCAGGGAGAATTGAGCATCTTTTCAACATAATTTTTCTTGGCGCGAACGGGTGTCACGCCATTGAACAGAAAATACAGCGCTACACAGCCGAAGACAGAACATAAAATTATATTTATGTTTTTCAGCATATTCGCATTGTCGTCGGTCACAAAAAAGCAGAAAATCACGCTTACGTTTACGGCTATCACAACGAGTGCGATACAAAGCGCCGCATATTTCCACATAAGCGAGCTCAATTTTTCTACATCTTCTTTGGAATATAACCGCTTCGTCATAAAAGCAAACTACTCTCCTTCAACGTCTTTACCACATGATTATCCGATTCATAGACCTCATCGGGCGTGCCGACAAGTTCCAGTTTCCCTTCGTTCATTACATAAAGAGTATCCGCCAGCATAAGCGCCTCCTTAAAATCGTGGGTAACATATATTCCCATACAACCCTTGGCTTCGAATGCGGTCTTTAGCCACCTTACAGAATGCGTGCGCGTAACATCGTCCGTATTGGAAAAAGGCTCGTCCATAAGGCAAACGGATGGATTTTTCACCAACGCGCGAGCAATTGCGACGCGTTGCTGCTGTCCTCCCGAGATATGCTTGGGTTTACGGTTTAAGCACGCGGTCAGATCGAGTATTTCCGCCATTTCGCGCACTCTTTCCGTAATCTCTTCTCTGCTCGCCCGCATGATTTTTAGCGGAAATGCGATATTTTCAAATACCGTATAGTTCGGATATAGCACGTAGTTTTGCGCGACAAACGCAAAGTTCCTGTCTTTCGTGGGCACGTTATCTAAATCTTCCCCATCGAAAATTATCTCGCCCTCGTAGTTTTCAAGTCCGGCTATGCACCTTAAAAGAGTTGTCTTTCCGCAACCCGAATACCCGACGATGACGTTCATTCCGTCCTGAAACGTTGCGCTGAATTCGTCCAGCGCCAAGACTTCTCTCTTTTTACTTTTGAAGGTAACGCTTAGATCTCTTATTTGGATTTCCGACATTTTGCTCTTACTCTCCCTTGTATTTCCTCTTTTCTTTATGCCCGTACTGCTATCGAAAAGAAACATGTAGCGTAATTTTGTATTTCTCCTCCGCCGCTTAAGCGGCGGAGGTCAATACAGTAAGAGGAAAGTGATGAATGAAAAAAATATTTTCAAGTGTATGCTTAATTGTGTGAATATACGATTTCTCCCGCCACCACGGTCATAAGTATGTCGAAGCGTTCATCCAAAACCGTGAAGTCGGCTCTTTTGCCTTTGGCGAAACTTCCGGTATCTCCAAATATTCCTATTTGTTTTGCAGGGTTTACGGTTGCCAAAAAGCTATCATAAAATCGCGATAAACCGGATCATAATTCTTTCCTGTAATACTAATGGTTTGCATGATTTCATAGATTCGTCAAAAATCTGCATGATATCCTGACTTCAGTCGTATTTTAAGTCATATTAACCATCGAGCAACCGCTTTATTTTCTCCGTAAATAGACCATAGCCCTTTTCGTTGGGATGTATGCCGTCGGAATGGAAACAGTTTTCCGCACAGGCGGTTATTTCGTCGTTCCAATCGGCGACGGTAACGCCGAGACTTTCCGCCGTCTTTGCGGTAAGTGCATTAAATTCGTTCTCACTTTCATAAAAGCTCGGAAATTCCGGAGCGTGAACGACCTGCATAAGATATAAGCGAGATTTAGGAAAAATCACCCTTATCTGCGAAAGAAATTTTCTGTAATCCGAATATGCGCTCTTTACGCTTTTTCCATGATGAAGGTCGTTGAAGCCGAGATTTACGATTATCTTTTCGGGCTGAGGAAGGTCGGTTAACTGCGATAAATACTTATGCCAATCGCAAAAGCGAGAGCCGTTTATGCCGCAGTTGACGAAATTATCGGGGAAGATTTTGCCGAATGTGAACCTTCCTGCGAACTCCGTCTCGTTTGAAAGCCCAAAATAGGAATCTCCTACAAACAGCGTATCTATACACTTAAGTCTGTCGCAAATCCTATGCGCCTTTTCAAATACTTCGCGAATATATTCGGTGTTTTCGTCGTAAGAAAACTCCATATCCGCCGAATATCCGTCTAAAAGCAAGGAATAGTCGAATTCTCCACGATAGTCGCCTATCCTTGTAAGTCCCGAAAAAAATCCTTTGGCAAAGTGCGAAGGCTTGCCGCTTTCGTCCGTATAGTAAAGTACGCCGTTGCCGTATATCCATTCGGTCTTGCGATAGTCGTAGCTGCCTACGAATTTATATTTTTTCTCGTTTATGCGGCTGTCGGTATAGCCTATCACGGAACGGGAAAAATCCTGCTGACCATAGCCGATTTTGTTGAAATTTTTTCCGTCGTAATAGATATCGCCCGTATATACCGAGCCTTCGGGATATTTTACCGAGCCGAACCCTTTGCAGGGTTTGCCCTCTTTATACACACCCTCTTTCGGAGCGAAAAACCATACGCCGACAGAATTTGTCTTATAAGCGTCAAAAACTTTGTAATTTTTCATTTTACTTCCTCTATGTGCCAAATCCAACTGCCACAGTCGCCGATTCGGGGAAGAACGATTCCCTTGCCTGATAATGCCTTGCCGCTGACAATGATGTTAAGTTCGGCTATACGATAGATCTTTTCATCGGCCAAGCCATGAATTTTCAAAAGTCTCTCGTGGTAGGAGGGCTCGGCTCGGAATCGTTCGCCCACAAGATAGGCTTTTGTTTTATCCTTTGAAACGAGTATTTCACAAAAATAATTGCTTTCAAACGGATCGGAAAGACGGTACAAATCGCCCTTTAATACCAAATCATCTATTTTTTTGTAGTCCTTAATCTGCTCCTTTACGAGCTCTTTTTCTTTTTCGGAAAGCTTGGAAAGGTCTAATTCGTACCCGAACGCCCCCAGAGAGGCGATCGCGCCCCGCGTTTCAAATGGCGTGATCCTGCCCGTCTGGTGATTCGGACAGGCAGAAACGTGACAACTCATTGCACTTGCCGGATAACAAATCGAAGTGCCCCATTGAATTTTGGTTCGCTCCAGAGCGTCGGTGTCGTCGCTCGTCCATATTTGGGGGAAGTAATACAGCATTCCGCCGTCAAATCTTCCGCCTCCGCCGGCACAGCCCTCGAACAATACATTCGGGAAAGACGAAGTGAGCCTTTCGGCGAGGTCGTAAACGCCCAGCATATAGCGGTGCAGAAATTCGCCCTGTCTGTCCGCAGGAAGAGAAGAAGTAAAGTTTTCTGTTATATCCCTGTTCTTATCCCACTTGACGTAGGAAATCTCATTTTCGTTAAGAATTTTGCTAACTACATTGTAAACGTAATCCACGACTTCCTTTCTGGAAAAGTCCAAAACCAGCTGATTGCGGCTTCTGCACGGGGGTACGCCCTCTTTCTTTATCGCCCAATCGGGATGCGCACGGTATAGGTCACTGTCTTCCGAAATCATTTCGGGTTCAAACCAAAGCCCGAACTTCAATCCTTTTTCTTTGCAACGGTCGATTACCGTTTTCAGTCCGCCTTTCAGCTTGCTTTCGTTTACGACCCAGTCGCCAAGACCGCTCCTGTCGTCGTCGCGCTTACCGAACCAGCCGTCGTCTAAAACGAATGTGTCCACGCCCAGTTTTGCCGCCTCGTCTATGATAGAAAACAGTTTTTCGTTGCTGAAATCGAAGTAGGTCGCCTCCCAATTGTTGACGACTATGGGACGGCGTTTATATACTTTAGCAGGGTTAATTACATATTCACGGAAGAAGTCGTGATATGCCCTCGACATTCCCCCCAAACCATGTGCGGAAAAGCACATAGCCGCCTGCGGCGTTTCAAAGCTTTCTCCTGCGCCCAATTTCCAGCCGAACATATAGTCGTTTATACCGCCTTGCATGCGAATGCGCTGATGACAGCTTGTCTCCGCAGAAATAGCGAAAGAACCGCTATATATGAGAGCAAAACCGTAGCAATCGCCAAAATTTTCGTTGCAATCCGCGGAAAGAAGTGCCATAAACGGATTCATTGCGTGAGAGGAATGTCCGCGCGTAGATTCGATTCGCAGAGTGCCGTCCGCAAGAGGTGTGGTTACGGGTTTTCTCTCGCTCGCCCAGTTGCCTGCAAGGCGCAGCGCAGAGAGCTTGCCTGAATCGGGCAGATCGATACAGAAGGAAAACGCCTTGACGATATCCGCACTTTCTTCGCCCGTATTCCTAATCGTGGCGTTGCGCACCAGCACGTCGGAATCTTCCGAAACGGAATAGTTCAAATCAATTTCAATATCAGAAAAATCGTCCTTTATGGTCACGGTAAGCGTATTTTCGGCGCGCCTTACACAGGGCATACCTGCCAGCGGTTTTACGCCGTCAAATATTTTATGCGACTGATATTTGAACCTGCTCATCGCCGCGCCGTCGTTGCGCTTTACGATTACCGTCGCGGACTTAAAGTCGCCTCTGCCGAAACTGCCGCACTCGGACGGCATCCAATCTGTCGACATATCCATATTAAGATCTTCGGGGTCGGGCGAATCGGATTGCGATATTAAAAAGGATAAATCGCCTTCAGCAATCTTTTTCCCGTAATACAATTGCTGTAAAAAGCCTGCCGAATTTACGAACATTGCGTAACTGTAATTTTTGCCGCTCAATAAAAAACTTTTTGTTTCAGGATTAAACCGTATCATATCATACCTTTCCTTACAGATAAAATCTGATTTCATATTCCGTATTTGCATCTACGTTAAGATTGACTAATACAATCTTACCATCGGGCGCACATTCTCCTACGTTAAGGGGAAATGCGCCCTTATCTGCCGCGACCATTTTGTGCCCTACTTCTTCACCGTTTACCGTAACCTTTTTAACCTGTTCCGAACCATGTAACAGATGATATTTAAGCGTTAAATTGCGCATAGCATAGGCTCTTTCGCCCTCAAACGCCCCGTTTGCCGCGTGAAGTTTTATGACGTAAGCGTTACACTCCTCGCTGAATTGCGCTTCATACGCGCTCTTTCTGTACTTTCCGTACTTGTATGCCGTTGTTTCGCCGTCATCCTCGTACAGATATCCGCACTCCTTGCTCCCCTTGTCTGGATAAAAGTCGTAGACGAGCCTGTTCCACTTCTGCTCCTTGGTGTTCCTTGCCTCATATGCGAGGGGAATGAGCGCGCCTAAACGCACGAAGATGGGCATTTCGCGCAAGCCGTAAGCCTTTCTTATCCTCTTGCCGCCCGTATAGATTTTACCGTCGAATACGTCAAGCCACTTTCCGTTCGGAAGATATACATCCGTCTTGCCGTCATTTTTAACCCCTCTGTCATAGTATAGTCCGATTGCGGTTTCACCGCATGTCTGTAAATACTCAATTTTAATCTTATAGGTCTTTCCGCCCTCTAATCTTTTTAATCTCGTATCCATCGCAGCGTGAATAGACTTTTCCTCATACACCTTTTCGCCGTCTATCCAAACGATTGCGCCATCCGTATTGCGCAAGTAAAGATCCGTTTCCTTATCAAATGCGATTTCGGTTTCGAAACGAGCCGAAAAATTGAACGTAGGCACGCCCTTTTCGGGAGATTGATGAATGAGCTTGATATCAAGATCGGAGTATTGGGCGCAGGCTAACGGTTCACCCTTAAAATACGCGCCATCGAAGTAAGTCGCCTTGACCGGCTTGATAAAATATCTCTTCGCAACGGGACGGCGGGAAACGCCTACTATCGGCTTTATTAATAAATCGTTGCCGAGCATATACGCATCCGTGCAGGTCAATGCGTGCTTGTCCGAGGGATATTCCCAGCCCAACCCCTTAAAAATCGGTTCGCCCGTAACGTAATTATTGTACGCGTTTTTATAAATTACGGGGAGCAATCTGTATCTTAAATGAACGTACTCGCGCACGATATTGAGCGTCTGTTCGTCAAAAACCCATGGTTCTCGCGTACGTTCGACGCAGTTCGTGCAATGAGGTCGGAAAACGGGAGAAAGCGTCCCGAACTGCATCCAACGAATAAACACCTCTTTGGACGGATTACCGATATGTCCGCCACAATCGGCATTGATGTATGAAATGCAGTTATTACCGCCTCTTATCAAATTCACAACTTCCTGACCGAGATCTTGCGGATTACTTGCGATATCGCCCGTCCATTGAATGGAATACCTATGCGAAGCGGTATCTGTAATGCCGTAATAACTGCCGTTTACAATATTTACAACGTTACCCATGATTACCGGGCGACGATATACTTCTTTGTTACCCGACTGTTTCTGATAAAAATGTTTCGTGATATCATTAAACAAATACAATCCCCAGGTCTCCCAACGGATATTTTTTGTGGGAGACACGAGGTTACTCGTCCAATTTCTGTCATACCACCAAGTATCGAGACCTATATTCATCAACGCCTGAAGATTCTTTTCACGATAGTCTATTTCGTCGGGATCGAACACCTGAGCACCTTCAACGGGCTCGGGGTGATCGTTAAACATGATTTCTACGCCATGTGCATGCGAAAAGTCCAAGAAACGCTTCATATCCGGGAAGAGTTTCGTATTGATATCGTATCCCCAACCGTGTTCGCATGAGCGCCAATCGGTATCGATTACCATATTGTCGAGCGGTACGTCGTACGCTTCATAGTCTAAGATAAGCCGTTTCGCCTCTTCCTCGGTGTAAGCGTAATATTTGGAATTCCAGCAACCGAGGGTAGACAAGCGCACGAACTCCACCCTTCCCGTCAACTCCACGTATAATTTACGCAGTTTTTTTGCGTCTTTCTCGCAGAGCAACAGATAAATATCCTGCACGTTTTCGGTGATTTTATAATCGCTTTTTCTGTCTGCCGAATATCCGCCTTCCGGTACGATGATGCGCGGCGAATCCGAAACGGGAAATACCTCGGGCGTTTTGTTCAAAGGCGGCAACTCTCCGCTGTTTTTAAGTTTTTTGTAAGTATATACCCTTTTCCCCTTCTTTTCGAGTCTTACTCCCAAGAGCGAGCGCGTGCCATACGGCAAATAAAGCTCGTAATCGCCGAAACAAAGCACGTTTTCATGAAACGAATATCCTACGCTGATATTCCCGAATTGTTCCCTGTCGGGAATTAAAAAGGTGCTTTTGTCGCAGAACTTGCCTTTTGAGGCGTACTCTATACGTACAATTTGTTCGCTTAAAAACTGCACTCTGATATGATTGAAGATAAATTGTTCCATATTTCTTTTCCTGAATCAATTTGAATTTTTATTATTTCAAAACTAATACCTCGTAGGGATTAACGACAACCTTGCCTTGTAAAGCTCTGCCGCTAAGAATATCCGTATATACTCTGTCCAACATGAGATATCCGTGCTTATTTTCGATTTCTATTGCAATCAGACAGTTATGCTCGCCCGTACGTTCGGTTAAAACAACGTTTTTGCTTGCTTCCGCAATCGGCGGGATATTGATCAGACGGCGTAAGTCCTCGTGAGAGATTACGCTCCCCACAAGAATAACTTTTCCTTTTCCCACGTTCCGTTCGGTAATAACCGAAAGCGGCGCAAATTCGCCGACGACATACCGTGCCAAACTCGTCGTTCCTTCCTTGCACTCGTAAGCGTCGTAACACACGGAAACAAAACAATCTTCACCGCTTTGCCACTCTGCTTTGAAAACGTCATTGTCGATAGGCTTTTGATATTTGGTATAAACACCTGCGATCTCTTCCAGAAAAGAATACGGTGCATGCGTATACTTGCTTATGTTGGAATCCATGATATCGCTCATCGGGCCTACGATCCACGTTCCGCCCGCTTTGACCCATTCGGTTATGCGTTCCTTGAACCCGTTTTCATCCGCACAAGCAAGAAACGGCGATACGATGACTTCGTAATCATCCAGAGCGTGCGGCGTATCGATCACGTCCACATTGTAATGGCGGAATGCATCATGATATTTCGCCAATATGGTTTCGCGATAGTTCAAATTTTTCAAGAGCGGAGCGGCATTAAACATATTCATTGCTGTCGCCGAATAGTGCAATGCTATTTTACTTTTTATTGTTGTTTCAGTCAAATACTTTTCATATTTTGCGAACTCTTCGCCCGCTTTTTTTACTTCTTCCGAAACGCGGTATGCTCGTCCCCCCGAAGAATACAATGCGCCATGCCCGATTTCATGACCGTTCGGATGCGCGCGGAACAGCCAGTACAGATTCATCTGCGCACCCTTTGCGATCGGAAGCCATGTGTTTACATAGCAATTTCCCACAGGGCGGTATCCGCATTCCGCAAATTCGCTACCGTTCCAACCGACCTGCGTCTCCGTCACCCAAAACGGTTTATCCTTTACGCAACGTAAAAAATCGTACGCAAAAGCATTCCTAAATAATCCGTCCGCCGCGTCGTAATGGTTATACTGTACCACGTCAAGCTTTTCATTGATCGCATAGTAATCCAGGAAGTTATGCGGCATCATATCGGTTCCGACATTGCTACAGCCGTAGTCATGCAAAATTTCAGCCTGCTCGGTAGAAAACGTCTTAATAAGATTGCACTGATAATCCCACCACGCTTTTCTTAAAGACGGATGTCGCCACTGACCGGGATACGGCGGTTCGATCTCTTCAAACGAGTTGTAATCCAAAGACCAGCGCGACATGCCCCACGCCTTATTGAGCTTTTCCGTCGTTCCGAATTTTTCTTTCAGATACGAACGAAATCCCTTTTTACAACTTTCGCAAAAACAACCGTCGCCGTAAGGAAAGAGTTCGTTGTCGATCTGCCAGCCGATAATCCCTTTTACGCCCGCAAACGTCTTTGCCATCTCCGTTACGATCTGCGCATTTTTCTCTCTTGCGATCTTAGCGGACTTACAAACATGGCAACGCGAAGAGACGTCCGAGCGAATCAGATCGGGCATCACTCGGCGCATTTCGGGATATTTATTCAGCATCCAACGCGGCGGAGTGCATGTGGGCGTGCACATCACCGTGTAAATCCCGTTTTTATGCAACGCTTCCACCACACGCAGGAGCCAGGAAAAATCGTATTCGCCCTCTTTGGGCTCCATCTTACCCCAGGCAAATTCTCCTACGCGCAGAGTGTTCACGCCAAGTTCTTTGCAACGTACAATATCTTTCTCAAGTTCGCTTTCCTCCCATAATTCGGGATAATACGCCGCACCGATATATATTGTTTTACTCATAATTCTCTCCTATTCACAAAAGGAAAATCTTTTCTCCTTTGATCTTTACTTTTGCTCTGAGCTTTTCATCCTTCGCCGACGCCCCGACGATAATTTCGTAAACGCCATCTTCAATCGTCCACTTATCGTATGCCGTTGACCAATATTCGAAAGCACGCATATCGAGTTTCACGCAAACAGACTGCTTTACACCTGCCCCCACAAACGTTTTTGCAAATCCTTTCAACTCTTTATAAGGACGATAGATGTAGGAACTCATCGCTCTCACATAAATCTGAGATATTTCTTTCCCATCGATCTCCGATCGGTTTTCGATCTCGTAATCGACTTCCAACGTTTTACCGTCTGTTTTCAGACTCAACCCGCCGTAAACGAACTGCGAATAACTTACGCCATGTCCGAACGGAAACAGAACGGGTACGCCGTAAGTATCAAAAAAACGATAACCTACGTCCGTTCCTTCCCCATAGCGGGTAACTTTACTGTCAGAGTAGCCTTGTGCAGCAGGCGTATCTTCATAGGCAAGCGGGAATGTTTCCGTGAGTTTTCCGCTTGGATTGACTTTTCCCGTTAAGACGTTTGCAATCGCTTCGCCTCCTTTTTCGCCGGGAAATCCGACGTAAACGATTGCACTAACCTCGTCAACCCATTCTCTCATATCGATTGGCGAACCGGCAAATAGAACCACCACCGTATTCGGATTGACCGCTGCCGTATCTAAAATGGTTTGCACGATAGCGTTATCGAGTTTCATCGTCGCTCTGTCGCTGCCTTCACTTTCGATAACCGCTCCCGTTCCGGCAAAGACAATATTCACGTCGCTTTCCGCCGCATTCTCGACTGCGATACCGGGATTCATAAATGAGCTGTCTACTCCTTTCTCGTAAAAAGCAGGCTCGTATGTAATATTTTCGCCGTGTTGTTTTTGCAGGATTTCCAGCATATCAAACATAGGCGTTATGCGCTCCACCATTCCCGATCCTCCGCCGGAAATCAACTCGGGACGTTTTTTGTCATGGGCACAGGGTCGACTAAACCACCCGCAGAGGGAAAGACTCTGACCCTTTTTTAGGGGTAAAACGCCGTTATTTTTCAAAAGTACAATTCCTTCTTCTTCCGCTTTTTGCGTAAAGGCGATACGCTCTTCCTGTGTATGACTACGCGTTTTATCCTGTTGCAATTCTTTACAAGCATATATAAGGTCAAGAACACGTTCGGCACAGCCATCGAGTTCTTCATCGGTAATTTTTCCCGCCTCATAATCCGCAACGAGAGCATCGTAATGTTCGGGATGAAAGGGCATCTCCAGATCTAATCCCGCTTTCGCAGAATTCGTTCTATTGCGAACGGCGTCCCAGTCAGAAATGATTGCGCCATCAAAACCGTATTCTTTGCGCAAAACGTCGTATCCTTTTTTGTTTTCTGAACCATAAACACCGTTAATTCGGTTATAACTGCACATTACGCTCAAGGGTTTTGCCTCGCAAGCGATTTCAAAGGGTTTGTAGTATATTTCGCGCAAGGTGCGTTCGTCCACTTCACTCGACTGCTGCAGTCGGTTCGTTTCCGCATTGTTACAGCAGAAGTGTTTGACGCAAGCTCCGACTCCTTCGTTTTGCATCCCAGTGATATACTCCCGCGCCATTACCCCTGCTAAATACGGGTCTTCAGAGAAGTACTCGAAACTACGTCCGCATAAGGGCGACCGCTTAATATTTACACCGGGTCCGAGAAGAATATCCGCTCCCGCATCGAGACAGTCGTCAGCCACACATTCGGCATACTCGCGAACCATTTCCAGGTTCCAGCTATGCGACAATATCTGCATAGACGGATAGGCTATCGAAGGCTTAACCCCGTCCCACTTTTCGGGATCGATCGGCATGCGCACGCCCATGCTGGAATCTGTCATGCGAACGAAGGGTATTTTTTTGTTTAAGTCTTCGGTATGCCAAAAATCTTTTCCACAAATAAGACGCAGTTTCTCTTCTACGGTCAACTCTTTTATTGTAATTCTTTTCATATCATTTCCTTTATTGTTCTTCTCGGTAAACGAATTTCATTTTCAAAACCGAAAAATTAAGGCGAACGGCACAATCCACCCGCCTTAAAATTGTTTCCAACACCCATATTTATCTTCTCATTTCAAACGGTCGACGTATTTTTAACTTTTTGAATTCGATGGATCGTTTAGCGAAAGCCGCAATAGCGGCCTTCGCTATTCAATCTACCGTTTTCAGACGAATTCCGTCAGGTATTGTAAGAAATTACAATATTGCCAAGCGTCCACGAACCGTCGCATACGAGGAAACGAATATCCGTATTCGCGTTCGCATCGCACGCCACCACGGGTCCGAATTGTACCCATACATTGTTCAGATATGCGTACTGAATGATCTGCGCGTCCGAACGAACGATACGAAGTTTTAATCCTTCTCCGGTAAGAGCCGCTATTACTGCTTCGTTGTAATCGGGATAAACTATTCCGACTTCATTAGCAAATATAACGTCCGGATTGCCGTATAATTCGAACGGATTCACACCGTTAAGATACAACAGTCCTAATCCGTCGCTTTCCGTTATCTTGATTCCGCAACGACGCCACCAGGGAGCATCATCTGCTCCGCCGTTGAACTTCAACGTAGCTTCTACCGTCACATACTTCGAGTTTGCAATAGCGTCGGGTATATCCAGCTTTGTTTCCACACAATAATTATCGTTTTTACCTGTTGAGGTTGCCTGTCCGTTTCCATCTAAAGTCAGAGGGTCCGCATTCGTAAGGTAAAAGCTATTAATCTCATACGAAGTGTTGCTGAAAGTCCACGAACCGTCACAAATGAGGAAGCGAATATCCGTATTCGCGTTCGTGTCACACGTTACTGCGGGTCCAAATTGTACCCATGCATTGTTCAGATATGCGTACTGAAGGATCTGCGTGTCCGAACGGACGATACGAAGTTGTAGTCCGTTTCCGTTGAGTGTCTCCACAACCTTTGCATAATATTGCGTAAACGTGTTGCTCCATCCGTCGAATACGTTGCCGTTTTCTTTGTACAGTTCAAATACTTGCAAACGAGGGTCCCATGCATCAGAAGGAAGCACCGTCACGCCTACGCCCTTGTTTTCCGTCATCTTGATTCCGAAACGATGCGACCAGAGTCCTACGTTTCCGTTGAATTTCAACGTCGTTTCTACCGTCACATACTTCGAGCTTGCGATAGCGTCGGGGAGATTTAACTTTGTTTCCACGTATACGTTCGTACCCGTTGCGCCACCAAGTCCGTCCAGCGTCAACGCGTGGTTTCCTTCGTTCATCTTCGAGAAATCGACCTTGCCGTATCCGTCGGTACCCGTAGACGTTGCATACCGATATTCCAAAGTCATTTCTGTAGGAAGAGAACTACCTGAAACGGATAAAGTTCCTTCATAATCTCCTGCGGTAACCGTGTAAGAGCAATTCTTCAGCAATCTCACTGAGAGCTTTCCGTCCGTTATCGTCCCTTCTGCCGAATCACCGTTTTTAGAGCTCAATACTACAACCGTTCTGTTGGGAAGTACCTTTGTCGTTCCATCCTTTTTACCGTTTACCGCAAGTTCCAGCTCAACCTCTTCCAACGCAGCAATCGTAATTGCCGATTTCGTTGTTTCGAAGCCGGAAGTCGTATACAACGTTCCGTCTTCAGCGCGCAAATGCGCACGATTTCCTTGTACGCCCACACGAGGAGCCTTTGCCCTTACGTATTCAAGCGTACCAAACACGGTATTGTCAAGCGTCCACGAGCCGTCGCATGCGAGGAAGCGAATATCCGTGTTCATACTCCAATCGCACGAAACTTCTCCGAGTTGTACCCATTCTCCGTCTAAATATGCGTACTGCATAATACTCGAATCCACACGAAGCAACCGAAGGGGCAGTCCGTCTCCGTTGAGAGCCTCTACAACCTTAGCATAATAATACGTATACGTATTGCTCCATCCTGCAAATACGTCGTTTGCATTTTCTGCGTACAGCCCGAATACTTGCAAACGAGGGTCTCCCCAGTCCGAAGGAAGCACCGTCATGCCTATGCCGCTATTTTCCGTCATTTTGATTCCGAAACGATGCGACCAGTAGCCTACGTTTCCGTTGAACTTCACCGTCGTTTCCATAAGCACGTATTTTGAGTTCGCAACGGAATCGGGAAGATTCAATTTTGCTTCCACATATACGTTCGTACCCGTTGCCTTCCCGCGTCCGTCTAACGTCAACGCATGGTTTGCATCGTTCATCTTCGAGAAATCAATCTCACCATATCTACTGTTACCCGTAGAAGTTGCATAGTTATATTCCAAAGTCATTTCTGTAGGAAGAGATTCTTTTGCTACAGATAGCGTTCCGACAAAATCTCCTGCCGTGACCTTATAAGCGCCATAGAACAGCAATTTTGCTTCAATCTTGCCATCTCTTATCGTCCCTTCTACCGATTCACCGATTTCAGGATGCAAAACTACAACCGTTCCGTCGGGAAGTATGCTCGTCGTTCCATCCTTTTTAGCGTTTATTGTAAGTGCAAGATCAAACTCTGTGAATGCCGCAATCGTAATTGCCTCTTCCGTTGTTTCGAGTCCGTCAACCGTATATAACGTTCCGTCTTTCGCACGCAAATGCGCATAGTATCCGCTTACGCCGATTTGAGGAACCTTCACATCTACGTATTCGAGAGTACCGTATTCGATATTGCCAACCGTCCACGAGCCGTCGCATACGAGGAAGCGAATATCCGTCTTTGCGTTCGTATCACACGTTACCGCATCTCCGAGTTGTACCCATGCTCCGTCTATATATGCGTACTGAATGATCTGCGTGTCCGAACGGACGATACGAAGTTTTAATCCTTTGCCATTGAGTGCCGCAGCAACCGCATCATAATACTGCGTATATGTATCGCTCCATCCTGCAAATGCGTCGTTTGCATTTTCTTCGTACAGTCCGAATACCTGCAAACGAGGATCTCCCCAGTCCGAAGGAAGCACCGTCACGCCTATTCCCTTGTTCTGAGCCATCTTGATTCCGAAACGATGCGACCAGAATCCTACGTTTCCGTTGAATTTCAACGTCGTTTCCACCGTCACATACTTCGAGTCTGCAATAGCGTCGGGGAGGTTCAACTTTGTCTCCACGTATACGTTCGTACCCGTTGCTTTCCCCTCTCCGTCCAGCGTCAACGCATGGTTTTCTTCGTTCATCTTCGAGAAATCGACCTTGCCGTATCCGTCGGTACCCGTAGACGTTGCGTACCGATATTCCAACGTGATCGGACCGTATTTGGTTGTCCCTTTCTTGATCGTAATCGGAGCGCTTTCCAAACATTCTTCCGTCGAAATCGTACAGTCAGAAATCAAAACGTTACGGAATACCACCTACCGTTATCGTCGCTGACAGTTCCGACATATTGATTGCCCCCGATATCGGTAAGGACTACGGAAGTGCCTTGAGCCAAGACGGTTGTGGCGCCATCTTTACGCACGTTTAAGTTCATCTCAACATCCTGGAATGCTAACTCTATTACAAGCGCTTCGACTTCAATAGCCGAGTCGAACCAACGAATCCCTATATCGGCAGTGCTGATCGGACCGAATTTGATTTCTCCTTCGACAAGATCGGAATTCAGCGTATAAATCTTTCCGTTGATTTTTAATCCTCTGACGACATATCCTTTTTCCGCCGTAACCGAACCGCTGACAGCGCCGTCGTAGTCGAGCGTTTCGGGAACTTTCCAACTCGTTACGTGCTCATTCGATTTTGTATGTATCGTTAAAGAATCATAAGCGTTGGGGATTTCGGGAACAAGTCCTTTCTCGCTCAAAACCAACATTTTCTGATCACGGCTCCAATCCCCATAGCCTTTCACATACCAGAAATACCAATTATCCTTTTGGTCGCAACCGGAAGTATCTGTTGACGTAAAGATTTCAGCCTGTCCCTGCGTATCGACGAACATGCTACCCACGACTGTAAAGAACATGTTATATCCTTTCTTGACGGAGCAAACGCCGTTGTTTCGTTCAAAAGCCTCGGCAAGCGCACCGTTGTTCGCAGAAGCAACTTCTTCATAAGGAATAAACGCTTCCCATACCGACGTATAAGGCGTTTTACTACCTGCCGGATTCTCGACCGTTCTTTGATATTTCGCCAAAGACAATGAGTCTCCGCCCATCGTTTCGTTCAAACAGAAATCTATCTCGACGTCACGACCTGTCTCTCCCACACCTCTTCCGGTATAAGAATTCGTCTCGTTGTTGTTCGCAGCCAAGAAAAGTCGGATACAAGAGATCGGTGTTCCGTCCTGAGTTGTATGCCGATAACTATGGTTGAGCTGCATATGCAGATAAACGCCATTTTCTCCCGTCCGGGCATTGACGATTAAACCGACACCACCATCTTTCAAATCATCTCCACCGAGATATAAAGCGGTTTTGGGAGAATAAAAGGACTCCGTCAACGTGCCGTCTAAACCTTCTTCCGCCTTTGGAATACTAAGACCTTCTTCCGACGTCGGTTTGGAACAAGCTCTATCTAAGAATATTTGTCCGCATTTATTACATTCGTAATGTTCCTTTATACCATCGGATTCCGTGGTGGGCATCTCCCCGGGGTAATATGTAACATCGTGCCCCAGAGCGTATACCACAACATCGGTCGTTTCGTTTCTACCCTCTTCGTCAGAGAACTTTTTGTTGCAAACGGTGCAATTCCAATGGTGGAGCGTTCCGTTTTCCGTACAAGTAACTTCTTGCTCTGCCACCTCTGTCAATGTATGAGCTTTCAAAGGCTTGATAGCGGGTTCTTCTATCTGTTGTTTCCCCGCTTCATCTGCATACATGATACCACAATCACATACATAATAGGAATCGAAGCCTGTCTCGTAGCAACTTGAGTCTTTTCCTTCGACCAAGCGCAACTCATGGTTATGTTTGTTTCCGCAGCTAGCAACGCCTAATACCGTTGCCGCCACCATACAAACGAATAAAATGTTTATTGGTTTTCTCTTCATAATTTCTCCCTTAATATATATCAATTAAATGAGTTTCTGTTTTTCTGAAAGATCACGAGCACACTACCCGAGAAACGACATAGGATACCTGCGCTATACCGAACGAAAAATTTATTTAGGCAAATTCGGCATGCACAAGAACTTGTCCCATTCCGTCGTGCGTGAAACTGTAAACCGAGTTTTTGACCTCAGAGAGTCGATCGATTCCGTTGACCGTAAAAACTTTCAGCTCCTTCCCGTCGTCGGGCGTAAGAAATAGATTTACCGTATCTCCCGCCACCACGAAATCGTAACCCCATTCTTCGGAAACGACTCCTCCTTTATACTCCAAAATCAACTTATCGCTTACGAATCCTCCCATATCAAACGTATAGGCTTGATGCGTTTTCTCCCAACCGTAGAAAGAAATTTGTCTTTGCCCGAAACAATACCAGTCACGATTCTGCGACGTAGAATCGGTCGGTGCGATATGCGTGGGATTCAAATAGATTGACGTCGGTTTTGTCGTTCGCCCAAACATCGAATACGGCAAAAACAATTCGATATCGTATGCGGTACAAGTACCCGCATAAATATCCCCATTCCGAACTACAGCCATAATAGGAGCGCTTTCCCTCTTGTAACCGTAGTATCTATATCCGCCGGTTTCGTATTTACGAATTTTGAACTGCTCACCGGCAGTCACGTCGATTTCGTATAATCCGTCCATCCATGATGATGCGTCACCGAATGCAAAATATAATTCCAGACCGCTGTTATAGGGGGAAGATCGGACGGGATTAAAACTGATAGGGGTACTTTCGCTGACCGTAAATGCAAAATACAGACCGTTATTTCCGAAATAAGAAGCGATTCCCACGTCTGCCGTGTGCGTGCCGGAAATTTTTTTCGCATGCAACCACCTGCGTCCTCTCGCTTCCGACCAACAAGGCTCATCGAATTTTCCGTCAATCGTCACATCCTCATCCGTAGCAGCCAAAGAATACGGCGGATTGACAAAAGAATACGTTTCGTTTGTTTCAATCAATTTCTCAGTCACGTTTTTTTCGCAAGATCCGAGAAGAAAGGTACAACACAACAGAGCCGAGGCGAGCAATCCGCCGACTATTTTTTTTATTTTCATACTCTTTCCCTCCACTATTTCCCGAGTACCGCGATTTCAGAAATTCCTACGCATTTGTTTGAATCAGGCACCGAAACGGTTATATCCATGCTTCTGACGCGAACTTCCTTAAATTCCGCATAAGCCGTTGCTCCGGGCACAAGCATCTCTATACCGATCTCTTCTTCCATCTGCGTAACATCTGCAAATCGCTCCACAAGGAACGGAACATCGCGGATTACATAGATCTTTTCTTTTCCGTTTTCTTCACAGTACAGACGGATTTCGTCAATTTCCGTAAAAATATCCGTTTCATTTTTTGAGTTGTAAAGCATTACGGCCCTTACCTGTCTGGGCGTGTTAAACGTCAAAGAAAACGTCGATTTCTTCGTAATCTTCGTTTCATTCACGTATCGTTCGATAAAATCCGTATTTACATATTTATAGAATGACAGTAATCCGTCGGTCAAACAACCGAGAGACGAACCGTCTTCCAACGAGCCGCTTTTCAAACTCACCTTGGCTTCCGCTGCTATGTTCTTATAATCTGAAACAATCTTGGGTTGAACAGTGGTAGTCGGAGTGGAATACATTACTTCGAATTCTTCCCCGTTAATACCCTCAATCTTTACCCATTTTACTTCGTCGATACAGAAATGTCTGCCGGCTTCTACGGTCGAAACATCATTATGTTTGTGATAAGCAATATAAAGTTTATCGCCAACGTTGAAAAAGGAATTATGTCCGCTACCGGAGACGTTTGGATTCATGCCGAGATCGCCAGAAATCACAACGCCGCCCTCTTCCTCTCTCAATTTGCGGAAAGGTCCCAACGGAGTATCCCCGACAGCCTGCGCTACACAGTAACCGGCATCTCCGTATCCGTTAGCAGAAAACGCCAAATAATATTTGCCGTTATGGCAATACATTTGGGGACCCTCATTCACAGGACCGCTACCCCACATTTCGTACGACACTTTTTCTACCGTCTCTCCGCTCTGTGCTTTTTCATACTCTTCCGTTGTATAATACAATGAGCGAGTGAGAATCGTGTACGTGTCATAATCGGGCGTCATCCAATTATTGTCCTTCATTTTAACGCCGATGATACTGCCATAGGGATTGTTTCGGATAAAATATAAATATTTTTGTCCGTCCGGCGTCACATACGGATGCGGATCGATATTGTCGAGATATCCGCCCTTCTGTCCGTTTTCCTCATACAACAAAGGATCGATCTCCTGAATCTTATCGTAATGGATCTGAGGATCAAAATAGGCGTATTTCGCATAGTAATGCGGGAAATCGCTCGTCTGATAAGTATGAACATTCCCCTTCCCGCAACTATTTTCATCCGTGAAATCGATGAGGGCGAACGGACCGAAAGGATCTTTTGCACGCGCTGCCATCATCATATACTGTGCGGCACCCTCATATTTCCCCGTTAATCCATCGCTTACGGGCGTTGCGCTAAAAAACATGTAATAGCAATCGTCATCCGTCGTTTGGGTATCACCGGCGTCGAATACGACCTCCGGAGCCCAAAGATCTCTTGCCCCGATTAAGCTTGCAGGCAGATTTAATACTTCCCCCATCGGCTCCCACACGGAAAGGTCTTGCGAACGATAACAACCGAATAATCCGCCTGTACCGTATACATAATAGTAGCCGTCCCTTTGTGTATTATCGAGCACAAACGGATCCGGGAGTCCGATTTCACCGGTATTGAGATTCCATAGTTCTTGATTGTAAACGGGTTTACCGGTCAATTCCTCAAATTCCGTACCGTTATAATGCGCTAATTCATAAACGGTTCGAACGCCTCCCTCGCACCCGGTCAACATCAAGGCGGAGGCAATGGCCAGCCCGACCAACGCCGTTATTTTCGGTTTTATTTTCATATGATTATTTCCTTTATTTTTTTCAAAATGCCATATTACGCATATCAATCTATTCTTTGACGCCGCCAACCGAAATGCCTTCAATGAAAAACTTTTGCATAAAGCAATATAAAACAATCAAAGGAAGCATTCCGACAAGTGCCGCGGCACATTTTGCGTTAATATACGGAGCAATCAAAGAATCGGTAATCGTATTGGACAGTACCAACTGCAAAGGCCATAAACCTTTTTCGGAAGGAAGATACATCAATGCACTCACATAGTTATTGTAACCGCTTACAAATCCGAAAATGAATTGCGCTACAAAAGCAGGGAGAGCCATCGGAATGATTACCTTAAAAAATATGTGAAAAATTCCAGCTCCGTCTATTTTTGCCGCCTCGATGATTCCGTCCGAAATCCCGTCAAAATAAGTTCGCAGGAAAAAGATCATAGTGGCAGAACCAAACATGCCGGGAATTATAATGGGCAATGCGGAGCTTTCCCATCCGAGCCAAGAATAAAACAGATAAGAAATAATACCAAAAGCCCCAAGAGGCATTGTCATAGTTGCAATTTCAACCAAAAATAATTTTTCTTTGAAAGGAAATTTAAGTTTGGAATAACAATACGCCGAAAATCCGGAAACAAATAAGCCTATTACAAGCGGAAGAAGCGTCTGCCATAACGTATTTAACAGACCGGAAAGAAATAAAACAGAGCCCGACGAAGAATCGGCGGAAAAAATCTTTTCATAACCTTCCAATGAGATATGCGAAGGTATCCATACGAAGTCCAATGAACTATTGATTTCCGTGTTACTCGTAAAAGAAGAAACGATGATTGTATAAAACGGAACAAACAGGAATAGAGTATATAATATCAAACAGAAAAACACAACGACGTCGGTGATGCTCTTCTTCGGATTCCGTTTACGAATCGCCTTTCTCAAATTGCGTTCCTCTATCACGTTTTTTAAGTCAGTCATTTTTCATTCTCCTATTACGAACTATAAACGTGCCGAAAGCAAAAATGAACGTCATCAGGAAGAGTACCCAGGATATAACGGAAGCTTTTGGCATATCCATATAACTCGGTGCATTAAATCCTGTTAAAACATAGATATAATATACCAACGTCAACGCCATATCGTCCTGTCCCGCTATACCCGTCCAGCTTATCGGAGCGAGAATCGTTGCTGCATCAAAGGTCATCAATCCCGCTAAAATACCTGCCATCAAAAGGAAAAACGTCGTGGGTGCAACGCTGGGAAGCGTAATGTGCCAGAATTGCGAAAAACCTCCGGCTCCGTCCAGCGAAGACGCCTCATAAAGAGACGGATCGATAGCGGCAAACGCAACCCGATACATTACGATTCCATAGCCGGGCGCTTGCCAGATAATAGTTATGATGATCGCCCAAGTTAGCGTAGATGGCGTTACCGGATTATTCAACCAGTTGATATTTGTTCCCAATATGCTGTTGAGAATACCATGTTGCCAGTCGAAAATCCATCCCCACATAATAGCGACGGCTACCGAAGAACATATATAAGGGATAAAGAACAGCACTAAAAACAGTTTTGAACCCTTACGGTTGCGTTTCAAAAGAACCGCGATCAGCAACGCGATCGCTAACGAAACAAACTGCGCCGATGCTATCCAAAAAGTGATGCCTAACGATTTGTAAAAACGCGCGTCCCGGAAAACATTGATAAAATTTTGAAAGTTGTTCCACTTCATCGATCCGAGATCGTAATATTCCATATCGCAAAACATCGCAAGAAAAGAAACAACGATCGGGAAGAAATTAAAAAATATAAAACCGATAATCGGAATCAATGCTCCGGCTAATCCGACGGCGGATTCAGCGCGAAATTTTCTTTTTTTCTTTGAAATTGTTTTTTCTTTCATGGTTTATCTCCGAATAACCATTTCTTTTTTTGCAAGGGCGCTGTTTGCGTTAGCTTTGGTATTTTCATAGAACTGCGACAACGTCATATTGCCGGCACGAACCGAACCGTTGAGCACGTTTGCCCATGCAGTTACCCACGAGCCCTCTTCGAAATATCCCCAGTCTCCTATTCTGCCATCAACGACCGATGCCCCGACGGCCGCAAGATTGTCTACAATTCGATTCTGATTCTTTACAAACTCATCACTTACCGCCAAAGAAATCTGGTTGGGTACGCACAGATTGCATCCCGCAAGGATCAGCTGCCCTTCACGCCCAGACGCCCACGTAATGAATTTCCAAGCTGCATCATATTTGTCAGGTTCAGAACGCTTGGGAATCACGTAAGCCTCCGAAATGGAATTAACCGCCCTGAGTCCTACGACTGCAGTTCCGTTGACCGTATTAAGCTCACCGGTATACGTTTCACCGTCATAGGTCTTTCCGATAACTTTCAAATATTCATCAGCAAAATTATTGGTTCCGTTCTTGTAATAAACACTACCGCCAACATATTCTCTATATTGCACTTCCGGCGCAACGTCCCATTCTTTCAGTCCGCTCGCTTGAAGCGTATAGCCGAACGAATAATCACGCGAAAGGATTGCGGCGTTTCCTGCGATGAATTCGCCGTCTCTATTAGACAAATTCCCCGAATCGATAAGTCCATAACCTTTATACGTTACCTTTACGCCGTCGACGGTTTTCTCATCTACTACGCTGGACTGAGTTTTCGTATAGCGATTAAATTCCAAAAAGGCATCGTACTGAGACTTTATCGCATAGAGATCCGCGTTGGATGCAACCGTCGAATCTTTGATCTTGTCTTCATATAAAACAACCTCGCCTCTTTGATAGGTTCTGCCGTTCACCGTCGCTTCGTCGCCCGTTACGAGATAATTCGGCGTATCATCAAGAATGGTAAATTCATACTGTTTGCCGTTATACCCGATACAATCTCCACCGACTGACCAACCAAACGGGAACCACCATTCGGTCATAAACCCGAACTTTGAAGGGGAACCGGTGTTATATGTTTGAGTAAAACACTTGGAAAGATAGCGCAATTCTTCCCAGTTGGTAGGAATCTGCTCGTTAAAAACTTTATATACGTTATCGCCCGCAAGATTTTTCGACGCTGCTAACCCGGCTGTGCTCGCCCACGATTTTATTTGCGCATTGCTTGCGTCGTATTCCGCATAACCGTGAGGCATAAAGTTTGTCCCGTTTTCTTTATTATAGTTGTCCAAGTCTTGCTCTGCGACGGAAATTATGTTGATATTTTGCTGTCTGAAATATGCAACGTTATAATAGAACATTTTGGGATCATTTCCGTTGGGAACACCGAGTAGATCTGCCCCTGCCCCCGCTTGCTTGGTATCGTAGGAGTAACGGAATCGATTCAGTAATTCTGCCGGCATATCTGAAGTTGCGTCGGTTTTTTTATCATAATCTTCCAATGAAACCATCAGATCTTGTACCGCCAATGACTTAAATGATTTATCGCCTACCATAATCACGTTAGGCGCATTATTCCGCATCATATGCGATTGCGCGCTATTGGTTACGCCCGACACGGGACGACCGGAAATCTTAACCTTGTCCGCTTGTCCTTGCGTTTTATTGTACGTATCTATCAACTGCCGATATTCGGCATCTCCGCGCGTTTGCGGATCGTAATAGAATGTGATAGTCGTAAGATCGCTCGACGCATCATCATCCGTTTCCCCTGTACACCCGACCACCGAAAACAGCAAAGCCGAACAAAGCACTACCGCTACTTTCTTGATCATTTTTTTCATAATAACCTCCTCATATCATTAATTTTATCTATAAGCAGAGAAGCTGTTCTCTGCAAAAAATATCATACTTAAACCAATATTTTCATTCACCTTTTATAGATATACTATAGCATATATTTTTCTCGAATTTCAACCCGAAAATGTTCCCTTTTTTCCCAAATATATGCTTTTTTTGTTATTTATTTCTATTATTTGTTGACTTTTTCCTCTTTTTACGATATTATATTTGCATGTTACACGATATGATAGAGTCTCAATTTCAAATAGAAACGCAACGCGATCAAAGCGACTATTTTCACGTCGAAAAATATGTTTCGAACGGATATTATGCTCATTTTCATCGCAATGTGGAGATTTTTTGTATCTTCTCCGGTTCTGCTCAAGTTTTCATCGACGACACAGAATTCGAGCTTTCGTCAGGAGATGCGGTGTTTATCCGTAGTTGGCAAATACATTCCTATAAATGTGAAGAGGGAACTGAAGTCGGATTTGCGCTCTTGGGAAGCCGTTATATGAAAACTTTCTACGAGCTTTTTCCCGATCTCTTTCCTCCCGTTTTTTTGAATGACAAAGAGAAGAATAAAGAACTTTTAGATTATATGACTTTTCTCTCCAAGAAAAATAATACTTTTTCTCCTTTGGAATGTTACTCTTATACCAATATGTTTCTTCACCTCATCACGTCCGAATATGGCGTTCACGTTAGACCTGATTCCGTCAAAAAGAAAGGGTTTTCAGTCCTGCCGCAGATTATTCAATATATTTATGATAATTACAATCAACCGATTACGCTTTCCTCACTTGCCGAGCATTTCCATTACGCCCCTTTATCTTTGAGTAGATTATTCGGTCGCTATATAAAAATCGATATCCGGAATTTTATTAATAACGTTCGCATCCAGCATGTGCTCGCATTGAAAAATCTTCCCGAAAACAACGAAAAAAGTATTATCGAGTTAGCATTTCAATGCGGATTTAACAGCGTTTCCAGCTTTTACCGCGCCTATCATAATATGCTTTCTTCTCCGGGCGCCTCCACGCACGACTCGATAAACTAACCTATATCAGGATTGTTTCTCAAATTCCCGCAATTCGTCCGTCGCGACAACTATATCGTTCAAAACCTTTTAGAAAGAGATTCAATTATAAATTCATTTTTTGTTATTTCCATCATGTAAACCTCATTAAATCTTTTAATTATTTTTTGATATCTCATTATACAAAATATTAAAAAAAAGTAATTACATGTAAATGTAATAAATCGAACATGGCTACACGAAGAAAACTTCTCTTGTCACGGCTTGATCACAACAAGAGAAGCTTTTCGATTCAATCCTTTATAAAAAATGAACGAGAATTGTACGAAAAATGTACGACGAAAGGCATTGGCACGCCTTGATACCATTTTCAATATGATAATCTGCGACAAAAAACCCCGATAAACCTAAATTTATCGGGATTTTACCTTATTTTGAATGGTTTTTTGGTTGATTCTTGTGAATTATTCACACTTCAAAGCCACACGCGATTATTCCCACTCAAGCACTATTTTTGTAAAAATCGCTCAAAATCCCATGATAGATAGCGTTTTAAGCCTCTTTTTGCGGGTATTTTATCCATATTATCGAGGTTATTTTCTTTTCGCTAAATTTTTGTTATCAATCTGTTATCACGATAACATTGATTTGCGCACACTATTTTTCACTGAAAAAATGATAATTTCAAAAATTAGTGCGCAGAAAATCATTTTTGGCGGGGTTTTGGTCGCACCTACTATCCTCCAATCAATATTTCAAGCAGGTAATCGGGCACACGTATACACCGTCGGGACGACGGTAGGCAAAAGGTACCGTTCCCGAGATAACCATCAAGAATGATGGTTTCTTCATCTTCTCTTCGTCAATCAGTTCTGCCAATTTCAAGAGATGTTTCGCGCCTTCATCGATTTTATCGATGCCAAGCTTGACCTCAAACGCTGCCCAATTTCCATTTCTCAAATGGATAACGGCATCACATTCCAAATTATTACTATCTCTATAATGATAAAGATTACCATCCAAATACTGAGCATATACTCGTAAATCTCGATCACACATTGACTCAAACATAAAGCCAAAAGTGTTTAGATCGTTGATCAGATCCTGTGGTCCGATACCTAATGCTGCCGTTGCAATCGAGGAGTCGATAAACTGTCTGGTATCTGAAGTTCTAACTGCCGCTTTGGAACGAAGGTTAGGATTCCAAGCAGGTATATCGGCAACGACATATAGTTTCTTAAGAGCATCGATATAAGAAACAACGGTATCTTCATTCAAGGAAGAGGAATCATTCACCATTATATCCTTTTTTAATTCAACATTCTTTATCTGTGTACAGATATTTCGAGCATAAGAACGAAGCAATCTCTTGACCCTTTCCTCACTTCTAGAAACACCGTCTACTCTTGATATATCCGAGGATGTAAGCCCGTCATAATAATCGATCGCCTGACGAAGAGCCACACTTTCTTTCTGTCCTATCGCTTTTGGCCAACCGCCTCTGC
Organism: uncultured Clostridia bacterium; assembly: GCA_945949395.1. GTDB lineage: Bacteria > Bacillota > Clostridia > Christensenellales > Borkfalkiaceae > RGIG4074. The sequence goes on along the minus strand of CAMFEK010000004.1, from coordinate 62,054 downwards.
AAACTAAAAAAGCTAGTGTTTCTATCGTGGACTCATTGATCCCTGAAATTTCTCTGTTTCCATTAAAGAGTTCTTGAAGGGATACACTTCCGTTTGAATCTCCCGATTCATAAAGAGTCATCGGGCTCATTTTAATTCTTGAAATTCTACCCGTTCCCGTATGTGAAGTTTCGTCTTTTTTAGGAGGAACAGCCGAGCCTGTTAAAATGAATTGGCCAAATTCGTCACGGCGGTCAACCTCATAACGAATACTATCCCAAAGTGAAGGTGCAAGTTGCCATTCATCGATCAAATGCGGAACTTCACCCTGTAACAAATAATTCGGGCTGATAGATGCCATTTGGATATACTGATCCTTTTTAGAAGGATCCTGCATATAGATAACGCTTTTAGCAAACTGTTCCGCTGTAGTTGTCTTACCGCACCATTTAGGTCCCTCTATCAACACAGCGCCCTTTGCTTCCAACGCATCTATTAACAATTTATCTGCAATTCGTCTTTTATATTCCTTCATCTTATCACTCCTTGCTTTGATTATAGCACAAGGGATTCAATCTGTCAACTTTGTTTTCGGTGATTTGAGGCATTTTTGTTCGGCGTTTTGAGGCGTTTTTGTTCGGCGTTTTGTGACTTTCTAAGATTTCTTATTCCACGAACGATAAAGCTCGCGAGCCAAAGACTCCATTACGACCTGATAGAACTCGGCGTTATTGAACAACTTTTGATATGCCTCAGAATTCTCGACCCAGCATTGGGTTGCAATATCTTTGAACTTGTCAGGGAACAACGACTGCATAAACATCTCGATCGGATTCTCGTTTGCTAGCCTCTTGAACTTCTGCGCATCTTTATCGTTCATAAACATTTGGAAGATGCTTTCAACGATTACCCTGTCACCGTCGCTGAATTCGCCAGCGAAGTGTTCATTCACTTTGTCGATGATACTAGGGGGCTCCTTTCACAAGGTGAACCCTCATCAGTCCGCAAAAAACGCGGACAGCTTCCCCCTTCCCATCATTGGGAAAGGGGGAAGCCAAGAGGAAAATTCGCTTTTCCGCCCCTTTTTTCGGTCATTCTGATTGAGCGAGCAACGCGAACGATTGAAGAATCCCTCGGGGTATATTCGAACTTCGTAATTTGGGATCCTGACGCGATCGGCGCGGCATATGTCAAACCGCGCAACGATACGCTATTCCGTCATTGCGTTCCTTACACCCCACAAGGGGGTTCAGGATGACCGTGGGACGCTACTCTACTTCGCCTTCGGCTCGTGCCGCCTTTGGCGGGGCGAAATGACAATAAGCGGCGCCTCGCTATGACATCTCACTATTCCGATAAAAAGGATTCCCGCTTTAAGCCCTCGCGCAGTTTTTCGAGCGCGCGCTTTTCAATCCGCGAAACGTAAGAACGCGAAATTTTCATTTTCCGCGCGACTTCCCGCTGCGTGAGCGGAACGTCGGTAACGAGGGCATAGCGCAAACAAATAATTTGCATTTCCCGTTCGGTTAAGAGCTCCTTTACGGCGCGCAAAAACTTTTCCTGCATGAGCGAACGCTCCACTCCCGCAAAAACCTTATCTTCCTTTTCGAACAACAAATCGATAATGGTAAGCTCGTTCCCGTCCTTATCCGTTCCCACGGGGTCACCGAGCGAAACGTCGTTTTTGTGCTTTTTTCCCGCGCGAATGAGCATTAAAATTTCGTTTTCGATACAGCGCGCGGTGTACGTTGCAAGGCGGGTTCCGCGCCCCGCCTCGTAGGAGTTGATTGCCTTGATGAGCCCGATACTGCCAACGGAAATCATGTCGTCCATTTCCGCCGCCCCGTTGTATTTTTTTACGATATGCGCAACGAGCCGCATATTGTGTTTGACGAGCATATCCTTGGCGTGCTTATCGCCCGCCTTGGCAAGCGCGAGATATTTTTCTTCCTCTTCCTTCGTGAGCGGTTTGGGGTAAGCGTTTTGAAAGGCACCCGTAAAAAAGAAAAGCCGTCCGAGGACGGCATAGAAAATTTCCAACATTCCAATCACCTCACGGCTATTGTATGAAAGCGGAAATTTGTCCTATTCTTTTTTTGGGAATTTGGTTGTGCAAACCCCTCATTCGTCTTGCCTTTGGCAATCCACCTGTCGCGGGCGGGTGGAATCCCGTCCTTGGTCGCCGTGCGCGCGGACGTAATGCGCGCACTCTCGGAAAAGCGAGGCAAACAGCCCACCGGGCTATTTGCAGAACATCGCTTTTCCACCCCCTACTACGGGGAGCCTAAATGCGGTACCCCGTCTTGGCTTCCCCCTTCCCCAATTATGGGAAGGGAGAAGCTGGCGAGCGAAGCGAGCCTGATGAGGGTAGGGCTCACCGCTTTCGGTCATTCTGATTGAGCGAGCAAAGCGAGCGATTGAAGAATCCCCCGTACGAAGCGCATATAGTCGGACTTCGTAATTTGGGATCCCTCGACTACGCTCGGGATGACCGCAGGAGCAGGGGAAGGTTTCCCCCATTCGTCTTGCCTTACGGTAATCCGCCCGCGGCCTGTGCCACAAAAGGGGCAAACGCCCGCGGATTGCTCCGCGGGCGTTCGTTTATGAGAAGAATGAGTAATCGTTTTTAACAGACAATTACCATTGAATGATGATTATGCTATCGCTTCGCTTTTCGTTTGCCGAGAAGGGCGCATAAAGCATGCGACAATCGAAAGGATACAGGAAATGCCGAACAACACGAGATAGATTACGACGGAATTAAAATCGCCGCCCGAATATACAACGTTATTGATCTTGTCCATAATCACCGCCGCGCCGCCGTTAATGACACTGCCGAACGCCAACGAGTAGAAAAGCGTAGGAATGAGCTGCCAGAAATCGAAGCGCAGGAAAAATGCCGCAAACGAAAGGAGCATACCGACGATGACGAAGATAATAATATCCGCACCGAAGCCCGTATTATCGAGAAGTGCCTTTCCGGTTGCGCCCATGATCATGCACACGAATGCGATAATCCCCGCGCCGATTCCGAGCCAAACGCCGATTCCCGCCGTTTTCAATTTCCATAAAAGCATCTCTTTCATGCCTGCACCTCCTCACGATTCTTTTTGAAATAATGGAAGAATACGTACGTACCGCAGAGTCCTACCGTAATCACGCCCATAACGACGTCGATTGCGACGAGTGCGTTCTGCCACCATGCTGTAAAATCTTCAAACGATGCATTGCTCGTTAATCCGTTCATCATGGATGTGCGCGAATACGCCCAAAGAATGCGGTGTGCGCTTTCTTGCATTGCTTCCATCAAATCGCCGCTCGTTGCTTTATTGCGCAGTAGCAACTGCTTGATTTCGGTTTGCCTTTTGTTTCCGCCGAACTGATCGGTTCCGTTCATTAGCGCATCCACCGTAACCGAATAATCGTTAGCCTGAATATAGTCGGTCATAGTATAACCTTTATATCCCCATTCACCGCGCAACAGCTTAAACTGCACCGTAGCATCCGCAGCCATGTAAATGGGTCCCACGCGATTGTACGAAGTCATCATTGCAATGGCGCTATTGCTCGTTACACCACCTTCAAATGCACGCAAATAAATTTCGCGAATCGCTTGCTCATTCGAGAAAGTAGAAACGCCTCTCCGTCCACTCTCCTGATCGTTTAAGAAAAAGTGCTTAAAGTTATTGGCAAGCCCTTTCGCGCTCATTGCCTCTATCAATTCTTTGCCGCAGTAGTAGGAAACTACGCTATCCTCGGAGAAGTACTCCGCGTTTCTGCCGCTAAACGGCGTACGGTGCATACCCGCCCCGGGACCGTGCACGGTGTGCACGCCGCAGTAGAGAGCGTCTTCGGCGTAGAAATCGCCGTACTTCGCCTGCAATGCGTGGTTCCAGGTTGCCGCAAGCAAGGTATCGCTCGCATAACCCGTAGCAATCCCCTTATCGCCGTATAGATAGCGTTGAGAACACCCCTCCGAACCTTCCGACGTAACCGTGGGCGGTTTATTAATGGAATCAAGTTTTCCGTTACCGTAATACTCGTTGGCAAGCAAACAAAGATCTTCGATGGAAAGTTGTTGAACGAATTTCGTCCATTTAGCATCTTCGAACGGAACGTCCCACATATCCGCCAACGTCAGATTCGCGGGCTTTTCGTAAGGGACGGAATCCAGCGATTTTTTCCCTTTCGTAATATCATACTTGCTCATGTTCAAAGCATTTTTAATTTTTGCATTTGCCGTAAGCACGACCTTTTCGGGGAAGGTTCCCTGCCAATCACTCCGCGTCAGATAGGTGACGACGGGGGTATCGTAATAATAATTGACGTCCGCATAATCGAAGAGGTTATTCACCTCGTTTTCCGTGTATTGGGAAATGCGGTAGCTTGTATCGTCCTTTGCGGCGAGCTCGTACGTTTTCACCGCGCCCGTATTGCCCTCTACGGGATTGCCGAACTGATCGAACATGCCCGTTGCGTTTTGCGCCGCAAGTACGTTATTCAATGCGTTGTGCGAATCGTTACCGACTGCAAAGTAATAGGTACCCTGATCGAGGATATAGCCGCCCTTGCCCTCGTGCGCGGAAATATCGTAGCTCGCCATCAAATAGCGGTTGAAGGTAATTTCAACCTTGTCGGAAGAGCCCGCCGCGATCTCCTTTGTTTTGCCGTATGCCACGAGCTGGATTGCCGCTTTTTCTACGCCGCCCGCCGTGTAGGGAAGCTGAACGTAGAGCTGAACGGGGGTTTTTCCCGCTACCGTCCCCGTGTTTTCTACGGTGACGGTTGCCTTGAACGTATCGTCCGCTTCGTTGTAGACGACGGAATCGAGCGTCTGCGAGAAGGTCGTGTACGAAAGCCCGTATCCGAAGGGATAGTCGATTTCGTCCGCGTAGTTCCAGCTGTTATTTTTGGAAGCATACACACCGGCATTACCCGTTGCGTTGCCCTGACCCAATACGCCGTCGGCATAGCGGGTTTCGTAGTACTTATAGCCTATGTAGATTCCCTCTTGGTATACAACGTAATTCCTTGCGAAATCGACGTCCAGATCGTTCCCGTTTTCGTAAGCGTTATATCCGAAGTTTTGTACGGCAGGCGCCGAGAGAGAATTTGCAGCAAACGTATCGACGAGTTTGCCCGAAGGATTCGCATCGCCCGTTAAAACGTTTACCACGCCGGGAAGTCCGTAATAACCGGGATTGCCGATCCAAAGGCAAGCGTTTACGCCGAGCTCGTCGAGCCAGGTAAGCTCGATCGGATATACGCTGTTGACGAGTACGATAATTTTACTGAACGCACCTGAATCCTTAATCATTTGGAGCATCGCACGCTCGGTGGGTTGCAGGGCAAGCTGGGAAACGCCCTCCACCGTCTTGCGCGACATATCCGTTCCCTCGCCGCCCCAACGGGAAAGCAATACGATTGCTGCGTCGTTATGGCTTGAGAAGGTGCTTTTGAGAGCGGGAGTGTAAAAGCTTGCCGCCTCTTCCCCTACGCTCGCCGTTTCGTCGCCCTCTTTCACACGTTCCGTTTTGCTTGCTTTATAGGCATCATACAAAGTATCGTTGATCGTGAATCCCTTGTCGTTGAACGCCTTTTTCAAATTGATTTCCCGCGCGGGATCGGCAGAGCCGCCGCCGTTGGAATTGCGGTAGCGGATATCTACGCTCCACCGACCGAACAGCGTTACGTTGCGCTCCGTTTTTGCAAGCGGAAGCGCGCCGTCGTTCTTCAAAAGAACGGAACCCTCTTCGAGCTGCTCGGTGCAGTACGCCATCTCGTCGGCAATGAGCTTTTTGAGGTTCTCGTCGCTCAAATCGCCGTACGAGCTCTTAAAGCGAATTTCGCCGCTTCCCTCGTTTTTATTGCTCGCGGAAATTCCAAGAAAGTTGTTAATTCCGCCCGCATTTGCGTTCGCAACAATCGTAAAGAAAATAAGCACGATAAAGAGAAATGCGAACACCGCAGTAAGACCGCGAAACAAAGCGGAAAGAAAATTCCTTTTCATAAAAAACCTCTCCACATTCTAATTTAGTTGTACGTAGTATCGCTACCGTTTGAGCTTGCAACTTTGAGCGTCTCGCTGATAGTATAATCTCCACAGAGAATGAATTGTTTTCCGATTAAACCGATTGCGCGATTCGTTATCTTATTATTGGCTTCGTCCTCTCCGCCCGCAGGGAAGGCACCTTTTTCGAATAACTTATATTTGTCGTCCTCTTCGCCCTGATTGGACCAAAATGCGGTTACGTCGACAATTTTAATCGTCATTTCGTTCAAATCTTTATCTTCGCTTACAATTTCATAGGTGCCGTAAACGCCATAGGAAAGATAGTCTTGGCGATTATAAACTTTTCCGTTATCGGAAGCGTACCACTGATAATCCGACTTTACTTCGAAAGTATTGTCCGATTTTACCGCAATCGTATCCGCAACGGTATTCATAACCCAATATCCGGTACCGCCATATTCAATGGCTCTAACTGTCGATTGCGTGAACGAATACGTTCCGAGGTTCTCGACCGCAGGTTCTCCGCAACCCGCCATTGTCCCGAGAGACGCCGCCATTACCGACGCTACGCCGAGCGCCACTGCAAATTTTTTGAAACCTTTCATAACAACACCTCCAAAAATATGGTAATTTTTTGCTCTCGCAACCGAACTCCTGTACTCATTTGTCCCACAAACTTTTCCGCCCGAAGGGAATTTTTTTCCACGAAACCCGTTTACGAATCGCTTCTGACACTATCATATCACATTTATTTTTTCATTCAAGAATTTTTTTGCCGTTTTATGGACATTTTCTGCTCAATGTGCTATAATGGAAGCGTCAGCAAAGGAGAAATCGGACATATGATTGTGAACAGAGAACTTCGCAGCTATTCGAGCGAGCGGCGCGTTTGGGTGGGAAAATACAAAAATTTAATCAACCTGCCCCATTGGCATTCCGATTGCGAGATCGTCTATTGCGAAACGGGCGAAGCAAAATGCAATGTAAACGGGCGGGATTTTATCCTCGCGAAAGGGCAATGCGCCTTTATCGCCCCGCGTAGTACGCACTTCATTCAGGGGGCGAACGGGAGTATTCTCGCTTTCATTCTCTTCGATAACGAGCTTACAAAAAACGTCATCGGCGAAAAAGAACTCGTTTTCCCTTTGCTTTCGAAGGATTATTCTTTTTCGCAAATTTTTCAAGCCTTGGACGAGGAGCTCTCGGGCGAGCTTCCCCTTTTTACGATCTCGGTCAATAACCGCATCGAGCGGCTTATCCTCGATATTTTTATGGGGGAGAAAACGCAACAAAAGGAGCGCGACGAGGGATATTTGGAAGAGCAATACAAAGCGCTCATTAAGGAAATCGATTTGCATTACGCCAATTACTCGTTGGCAAACGCCGCCCGCTTTATGGCGCTCAGCGAATCGTACTTCTCCCGTTTTTTCAAGCGACGCACCGATATGACGTTTACGCAATATTTGAACCTCGTGCGGGTGGAAAAGGCGATCGACCTTCTGCGCACAACGAAACTGAACATGACGAAGATTGCGATTGCCTGCGGATTCGGCACCATTCGCAATTTTAACCGTATGTTTAAGCGCATTACGGGTTACAGCCCCAGCACGCTCCCCGCGACTTACAGTCAACTGCAAATTCACCCGACCTACGAGGTGGAAAACGCCGTCGACCCGACCGACGCCCGCTCCATTTTGTTAAAACCGAGCGAATATTAAAATTGCCGCTTTCGGTCATTCTGATTGAGCGAGCAAAGCGAGCGATTGAAGAATCCCCCGTACGAAGTCCATATAGTCGGACTTTGTAATTTGGGATCCTTCCCTACGGTCAGGATGACCGCCCCCTTCTTGGCTTCCCCCTTGGGGGGCGAATGCAGTGAAACTGCTCACCTTACTCTTGGCTTCCCCTCGCTTTTCCAAATAGTGCGCGCGGGCTCTACGGAAGGCTCCCCGTAGTAGGGGGAGCCTAAATGCGGTACACTTCTCGCTTTCCCGTTCGGTATTTTGATACAATGCAACGCGGCGCCGCCCATAATTTGGGCGGCGCCGCGCGTTCTGTTTCAAAAAAATTTCGATCAAATTCAAGCGATACTTCCGACCATTCCGTCCAACTGCTTAAAGAGATAGCCTTTTCGCGGTCGCCGTTGTGGAAGTTTCCGCCCTTGATTTGAAGGGATTTTGCGGTACTCGAATGGGAATTGCCCGAGAAGGAATCGCTCTTCGCCGCGCTCCCGCAAATAATTCCCACATGCGGCTGCAAATCGCAATTGACGTGCGTGCCGAAAATATTTTTGTGGTGCAACCCCGATTCCTCCCCTCGATACTCGAACGTCGCGGAAGAAACTTTGCAGGACGTTACTTTGGCGTTTGCGTTGCAGTAGCCGACGATTCCGCCCCAACTGCGGTTCTATTTGTAAAATTTCATCACACATCTGTTTAAGCGATTCGTAAGAAAAATGATTAGAGCATCCCCAATGTTCAAAGCCTTCAAAGCCTCCGATCTGCCGTTCATAATCAAACCTATTGGCATAGAATTCATCATCGAAATACTTATCCATGAAATACATGAAGAACTCGATATCATCTTCGTCAAAACAAAACATTCCGACATCACTGCATTTGAAATCATCGTCGTAACATAACGTTCTATTTCGTGGATAATCTACCGCCTGAAATGAAAATACGGCCCCTCTAAGTCCCCATGGTAAAAACTCTATTTCACGTGTCATATTTAATCTCCTTTTCTTCATTATAGCGCATTAAATACGCACCCATATGTCACAATTAGAAAAATTTATTTATTTTCATCATCTTTCTTTTTGTCTGTTTCCGAAGAATCTTGTTTATTCTTTTTTCTGTCCCGAATTAAAACTACAGTTCATTTTCTGCCTGTGCTGCCTTTAACGATGCTGCTCCGTATATTTTCTTTAGTTGTGCTGTGAATGCCTTGTAATCCTTACTCGGTACATACTTGATCGAATTTCGGATCAAATGTACGATACATCTTTGTACCTTTACTTTCGGAAAAATTATAAAATATTGTGTCGAAGAGACATCCTATAAAAGCCAAAAGCGTTGACTGAATATGTCAACGCTTTTTGATTATTCATTTTCTTTTTCTAAAGGAGGCAAAGTATCGACGGCATATCTCCAAAAAGCAGGTAACGTATCATATCCGGCTGCTTTGATCCTTGCCTTGTCTTTTTCAAGCTCATCGGCAGGCAAAACAATATTAACAGCTTTTTGTTTACCCTTATTTCTTTGACGATATGCTTTATTTGCTCTTGCTTGAGATTCACTAAGTGCCATATTATTTCTTTCCTTTTATATAATTCAATTTTATCATTTATTTCCTTTTTCGTCAAGAGTCTTGAAAAAATACAAAGTGTATATTTTAAAATTATAATTTAGACTTATGAAAGAAAGGATAATTGAGTCATTTATACACTAAGTGTATAAGTAATAGATATATACTAAGTGTGTATAAATAATTGACATTATTACATGCTTAGTGTATAATTTAACCATAAGATAAATGAAATACAGAGATGAAGAATTGCTTTAATATAAGATTATTTTATCTCAACTAAAGCCTTTATCATAGCGGTTGCAGACTTTTTCTTTTCAGTGGAAAGGTTTCGATAACTTCGAAGAATATCTTTTTCATCTTCAGATAAAAAGGTAAACTCACCTAAAGAAGGTTCGTTTAAATCGTGTCCGATCAAGTAATCAACGCTTACGCTAAAGAAGCTCGCTAAAAGGACAAGCATAGACGGATCGGGATCCCATTTACCTAATTCCCAACCTGAAACATTTGATACGCTTGTATTACAAAGTTTTGCAATTTCACCTTGTGTTATTTTTCTTTCTTTTCTTAATTCTTTAAGACGGATCATAAATAACCTCTTTCCTATATTATACACCTCCCCTCGTAAAAATCAAGGGGTAAAGAGAAAGTATATCTATTATTTTCATTCTCATGTTATAAAAATTATATAAAAAATCTTAAAAAAAATCAAGAAGTTCTCGAATATTTACTTGACATTCAAGATTATCTCGTTTATAATGATAATATAATTCAAGAATATCTCGAATTAATAGAGAAAAAAGGAGGTAAGCGATGAGCTACTATCATCCCAACGCACCACCAAAAAATGAAATGACCGTTGCAAGATGAGCCTAGGAAACTTAAAACTTGCAACGGTACAGAAGTCGAAAAGATAACGAATCGTCGTTATTTTTCGATGGCAACATTATACCAAATTATTATGAAAAACACAACCTTTTTTTAGGAGATAACCATGTGTAAAACAATATCATCGGAACAAGTTTCCGAGTTTGTAAAAAATGTGCTTCAGTTGAAAAATGAATATAAAGTCGCTGAAGCGAATCTTTCCCTCGCTGATAAGCGCACTTGCGACTTTCAGCACTACCTTGAGTTCGGTCTTTGCGACGATAAAATGTTAGAAGAGTTCACTCAAAATCTTCGTGCCCGTAGAGGTTTTAAAGATCAAATTTATCTTTCTGTTCCTCTTATTGATTGGATTGAAAAGAATAACAAAGCGTTCGGCGCCTTAGCACAGGTGATCGGCGAAATGCGTAAGCGTGAAAAACAGCTTGCAAACCGTATCTATACTCCTCGCGTGGTCGAAAATGATGGCCTCGGACATATGAATTACACCGCCTATAATGGCGAAGGAGAATAAAATTATGATTAAAGTAAATATCCCTGCAACTGCAACCAAAGCTCAGATTTTAACTGGTCTCGAAAATGCTAGTATCCTTTTTGAGAGAAAACTCCTCGAAAAATATCGTTTTACTAATTCTTATAACTATACCGTGAAAACAGAGAAAGGTAATATCGTTGAAAGGACTTTTCCGTTCCCCGAAGATGAGCTCCTCACTGTGACTTATTTGACTAACAGCGGATTTAAAGCTTCGGCAAGTGCAAGCGACTACAAGGAATTGATTGAAAAAACGGAAAAGCCCATGATGACATTGCAACTTCTTGCCGAGCTGGAACTCGCTAAGCAGTTGTTAAGTGTTGAGGTGGAAAGAGCGATTCGTTTTGATTGCCTTGAGATTCCTTGGTATTTTTATGAAGGTCCCGAACTTCCTGAAGATGAGGTTTGTTATGAAGACTTTTAAGAATAGGAATCGTTATAAGGGGAGAATGATTATCGTCCCCGTGAAGAGTAGTCTAGTGGACTTATTCCCGGACTTTGTAAATATCTACTGGGCGTATTTGAAAAACGGAGAAGATGGTATTTATCCCGATCGTATTGGCTTGGATTATAGCGGTTTATTGTGGTTCTACGAACCTAAAACGGATAACTACTATCAAGATTATTTACAGAGGGCGTTATTTAAAGCCGCGTAACAGAAAAAAGGAAAAGGCTTGTTCCAACCGCAAGCCTTTCCGAAAATTAAAGAATGAGGAATTAATATTTATGAAGAACAAGAATTTTTTAACGGCATCGGAAGTTGCCGAGTATTTAGAAGTATCTACCCCCAAGGCGTATAAGATCATTCAGAGCTTGAATGATGAATTAAAAGGCAAAGGCTACATCACAATAGCAGGACGCATCAGTCGTGCCTACTTTGAAGAAAAAATCTATGGTAAAGGAGCGTAATTATGCCTGCTTATAAAGATAGCAAAACAGGAAAATGGTTTGTCACTTTCAGAGTGACCGATTATACAGGAACTACCAAGCAGAAACTTAAACGAGGCTTTGCAACAAAGCGCGAAGCTCTTGAATACGAAAAGAATTATCAAGTTTTGCGAAACGGTTCCCCTGAAATGACCTTTCAAGAATATGCCACATTATTCATCAATGACGTCTCTCCATCGCTTAAAGAGAGTACATTGGATATGCGAAACAATGTTATTCTCACTAAGTTGATTCCTGCCTTTGGAAAAAAGAAACTCAATGAAATCACGAAGAAGGATATCAAGGATTGGCAAAACGACCTACTTAAATATACCGATTCCAAAAATGGAAAGCCCTATAAAAGTTCGTATTTAAAAACAATTCGAACGATTTTGAGCACAATGCTCAATCACGCCGTCGACAACTATAATCTACCTAATAACGTTTTAGACGGCTTAAAAGGTTTTAAATACAAAGACGACTGCAAAGTAGACTTTTGGACACCGGAAGAATATGAAGCGTTTATCCCCACTCTTGCTAGTCGTCCTGAAGAATATTTAGCGTTTGAAATTCTCTATTGGACAGGCATTCGTGAAGGGGAGTTATTAGCCCTCACCCCTGCGGACTTCGATTTCGAAGCAAAAACACTTACGATCAATAAGACTCTTTATCATAAAAACGGAAAGACTAAAATCACTCCACCTAAAACGAGAAAGAGCAACCGTACGATTCTTTTAACAGATGATCTAGTTAGCGATGTTGAGGTTTATTTTTCAATGCTATACCAGCTTGATCCAAAAGCACAGTTTTTTACAATCAGTAAATTTAGTTTAGCGAATGCTATGAAGTTCGGCTGTAATCAATCCGGCGTTAAAAGGATACGTATTCACGACCTTAGGCATTCACACGTATCTCTTTTAATCAACTTAGGATTCTCTGCCGTTGCAATCGCAGATCGTATGGGACACGAATCCTCGGATATTACATACCGTTATGCTCATCTATTCCCCTCCGTTCAAAAAGATATGGTCGCTAAATTAAACGAATTCAAGGAGTTTTAAATGTCAAAAAAGAATACTGACAAAAATAACCGTCTCCGTGATATAACCGTAGGATTCCGTGTATCCAAAGAAGAGGATGAACGACTCAACGCACTCGTGCAATTATCTGGCATGAATAAGCAGGACTATATTCTCCATCGTTTGGAGAACGAAGGAATGACAATATACGCCAATCCTCGTACCTATTTTCAGCTCAAGACGATTCTTTCATCCATTCATAAAGAATTATCCCGTCTATCCTCTTCTGACGAGTTAAGCCCTTTTGTAGCGGATAAAATAGAATTAGTGTTACATATATTGGATTCTATGCAACTTAATATTGAATCAAATCAAGAAGGACAGGAATAATTTCTGTCTTTCTTATTCTTTGTTATATATTTCGTAATATTTTTCCAAAGCTTTTGCTGGTTGTATAAATTTACTACATTTCTTATACCTAACTTGAATCTTTTCCTCTGGTATTTTACATTCTCCAAAAATACTAACTTGAATACCGTCATTCGGTTCATTTGTTTCAACGGTAACCGTGAAGGAATCCCCTTGTTTTTCTTTAATACTTACTTTATCCCCGGAATAAAACTCAAAAACTTCTTCGGTATTTCTATCATAATACTTTTCAAAAGAGACGCCGTCATTTACAAGTGCACGTCTTGACATAATCAATGAAATTTCATATACTTTCTCTTCATTCGAATAGAAATTCCTTTTATATTCTTCCCCCATTCTATGCCCCATCAAATAGCGTATCATTTCTTCTTCCATACCGATACTCGCCATTTGCGTTGCAAAATTTCTTCTAAACAAATATGCGGTAGGATCTTTTTCGGATAAAATATATTCTATTTCCTCTTGATTCATTTCCTTTGCTACTACGACCAAATCTGCAGACGTAATACCAACCTCTTCAAATAAGATTTCAGCACCATCCGTTAATTCATTCGAACGCAGATGAATCTTAAATCCTTCTGAAGAACAAGCGACGGGGAAATCTTCCACATTCTCTCCTCCTATTTTTGACTCAATATAATCAATTCTTTTTTGAATCAGTCTCCATACCTTTGACGGAACAACAATAAAACGAGGCATATTCGATGTTTTACCACCGTTCCTTACCTTTCCATCTCTTGCACTCGTATAAACGACGCACACGACCATATCGGGATAGGATTCAAAAGTAAAGAAGTTAGAAAATTTTATAGCACAAGCCTCCGCATTTCTTAACCCAAGTGCATACATAAGCAGAAGTCCGTAATTTACACCTTCCCCATAAACAATATTGTCATTCAGTAAAAACGAAGCGATCTTTTTTTCTTGTTTCGCTGTAAAACTTCTTTTGATTTTTTCACTTCTTTTCGCGAATCTTTGCGTGATAATCGTTTTCGTTTTTTCCTCACCCAATACGTCGGCAAAAAATTCAGAATAACGCAAAATATCTTCACATTTTCCAAGATAAACGGCATAATCAATTAAATCTCGAACCAGTCGTTTACAGATATGGATCTTTCCCTTTGATTCTTCATCATATATCAGTAAATTTTCTTTTTGAATTTTACGAATCGCATCTTCAAAATCGCTTGCTACGTAATCCGAAATATCTTTACTTTCCAGTTCCGGTAATTTATTAAATATTTCATTATAGTATCTCAAATATGTTTCGCATACAGATTCAGCTATCCACTTTCTTTTTCGATTTTTAATTTCGATCCAATTATCATAGCAAAATTTATGAACCGTACACACACCTTCTGTGCTTGGAATTCCAAGTGACATCTTTTCCAACTCTTTTACAGTCAATCTTTTAAGATTCATTTAAAAAACTTCTCCTTTATTTCCATAATTTGATTCCGATATGATACGTATGTTTGAGTCAGACTTAAAATTAACATCAAATCTTAAAACAGTCTTTTCCTTTTGAACAAAAATTTCTTTACTTTTGAATTCCGTTCCATTCAAATAAATCGACACAATTTTCTTTTTAGCTATCTCCGGCAACATTGGCCACCACCGCGACATCATAATATACAAATTGTACAACATAATTTCATTTGAATAATCGCAATAATTACGATTCAAAGGGTCCCCTATCTTTAATCCTAACAAATAACCGATTTGTCCCTCCGTCATTCCAACCTCTCGACAGTAATACTGAAAATTTGCTCTCGCGATATCCTTTCTTCCCGAATTTAAATTTACAGTTTTTGTCTCTTCCGTTTCCAAGTCCGAAGTCATCAACGCTATAAAAAGATCGGAAAAGTTCATTTCTTTAAGCACATGCTTATATCCTTTCAGGATTTCATCCAACCTGATCCGAATCTCCTCTTCACTCATAAAAATGTATTCTTCTTTTAAAATATCATCAGATTTATGAAAAACTTTTTTTATCAACCTATATCGTTCTCTCAGGAAATATCGTAAGATTTTGGAACATGGAATTGGTCTACATTTATTTAATTCTTTTAATTCAAGATAGGATACTACCTCATCATTCTTTATGGTCTTGTAAATCTCAATTTTACTAATATCTATTTCCTCGCACTTCGATATATCCTTCCATTTAAGAGCCAAAATTTCACCATTTTTCATTCCCAAATACATCTTAAATACGGAAAAAAGTAAGACTTGATTTTTAACGATTTCATAGTTGCCCTCTTCATCTTTTTGGAAAACAATACCGACAAATCTATTTAACTCCGCCTTGGTGAACGCAGATTTTCTTAAACACTTAAGAATGTAGCGAGCCCTAACATTTGAATGAACTTGATCTTCATCCCCATTAAAAAAATCATCCTTTAAGACCTTGTATTCAAATAATACAGCAATGATACAATCCAAAGAATTATCTATCCATTCACTCAAATCTTGTTCTGCGAGCTTACCTATTTCCTGTATAAAACTCTCGTAATTAAAATTAGAAATTCCTAAGTCTGCAATTCCTTTATTTTCTAAAACCTTTTTCGTCAATTCATTATCATACTTATCACATGCAACAAATAAGTCCTGAAAACAATACCAAATAGTTTTGAAAGATAATTTCCCAATCTCCTGCAAACAACTCTGAAATCTCTCTTTATCATTCAAGTTATAAAGCTCTTCTCTTGTCAATCCTGTTGCATTTCGAAAAATGTCATCAACAATCTCCCCTCTGCAAGATTCTATTTCTTCTAAAAAATACTTTTCCTTTTCTTCAAGGTCTTTCTCTTTCAATCCATAGTAAAACTTTGTTTTCGTCTTTCTTATTTTCCTTTTAGACCCTTCTTCCAAAGGTTGCGGAAGCAAGTAATGATAATAAATACCCAATCTATTATTTCTTCCTTCCTGTTTATCAATCGTATATTTCATTTTAATCTCTTTGGAATAAGAGAAAACAAATTTATTTCTTTTCTCGATTTCCTCATTTTTCTCCAACAGCTGATCAAAACTTCTCGAATCCACCAGTTTTAGGAAATCAACTACTTGACCCAATCTTAAACTAAAATATTTTTTATGCTCAATACTTGAAACTAATACTTCTATTGGATGATTAACTTCGCTATCTTTTTTCAACGATACAACTATTTTTTCACAATTTTCAGCTTTCAGGTATTTATGTACTTTCCAAATCGATGCAACCGACATTCCTTCGTTTTTCGATATCGTCCAAAGATTTTCATTAGCATCTTCACATATTTTTTCATACTCATATGTTGCAATCACTTCATCGCAACACCGAAAAATACTCTTTATTCTTTCATTTGCAATAGAATTGAACTTATTCCGATAAAAGAAGCAACCCAGAAAATAATAGAGATTTTTCATCCCATTCATTTTACTTTTCAATTCTGGAATTTCATCAGCAGATCGAAAAAAGACATTCCTATGGGGAGCGAAGGCTTTTCTTAATAATCTTAAATATTCCCATAGACCTCTTGTCTCTAAGATAAAACCAGTACATAATCTTTTACTATATCTATCGTTTTCATAGAAATATCTAATCCATTCATCAATAAAATAAAAAGACGGATTCACGATTAAAACATTTACGACATCGCTCGTTTTATCAATCTCAGTCTCAATCTTAACCTTATACATATCTAAAAGAACAGAATCCAACCTTTTTTCCATCTCAAAGGATGAAGTCTCCCTTATCATTCTAGTAGGTTCCAACTTTAAAAATTGCTTAGAGCTTTCTTTGGCTTTGTTATCTAATTTAAGTCTATATTTATCCGCACCCTTATTTCCTGTACAACTGCAAGGGATTACCTCTTTATTGCGAAAATACAACGCGAACTCAGCATCTCCTATCAACTGAATTTCATCAAGTCCTAACTCTGAATACGCCTTCATCATTATTTTACTAACTAGGCTTATTTCAACCGCTTTAATTTCAGGTAATTCAGTTTCAAAAAAATTTTCTTTGCTCATCTTTTGTTCTCCTTAGTCTTATCATAAATTTCATAAATTTTAGCAATAAATTTGCCTCGATTTATGTTACATTAATATTTTAACACGTTTTTTTAAATTTGTAATTACAATTTCTTGTAATAAATATAACATAGTCTTTTCCGACTTTCTTGTTATCGTTTTGTTATCAGTAGAGCTCCCGTCCCAATAGATATGGTGCCATTTGAATTGAGAAGCACTTGATACTATAAATTTGCATAAAAAAAGTACCGAAAATCAATGATTTTCGATACTTTTTAACCTATTTGGTATTGTTTTTAGATGATTTTAAGTTATTTTTACGGCCTCAAAGCCACTATCAATTATTCCCACTCGATGGTTGCGGGGGGCTTACTCGTGATGTCGTAACCGAACGGAGGAGAGATTTCTTACATTGCGCCTTGTCTTGGAAAACGGAACGCGCCTTTCTTTGGGAGGCGGCGCTTTGGTGCGCGTTAACGACGGATTCGTATCGAGAGTGTATTTTGCAAGCTGAAATGTTTTACGGTGAGAAATTTGATTCTGTTGAAGATTTTATAGACAAACTACATTCCCACATCTATTACTACAACAACGAGAGAATTTCTCTCAAACGAAAAGGAATGAGTCCTGTACAATACAGAACTCATTCACAAGATTAAAATTTAATTTTTTGTCCAACTTTTTGGGTTCACTTCACCCCGCGGGTGGCTTTTTGTTTTATCGTTTTTCGTAAAGGCAGGCAGTTATTCCTCGTAGTCGAATATTGCTTTTTTCTCGAGGTAATGTTTCATTTCGACCTCTCAATACGTCAAGTCTATATCCAGTTCAACGGGGCAATGATCGCTACCGAAAATATCCGTGTGGATTTTAGCGTCGCGAATGAGATGTTTGGACTTTTCCGATACGAGGAAGTAATCAATTCTCCAGCCTGCATTCTTCGCTCTTGCTTGGAAACGATAGCTCCACCAGGAATACTCCACCTTTTCGGGGTACAGATAGCGGTAAGAATCGACGAACCCTGCCGATAAGAGTTCCGTCATCTTGTTTCTCTCTTCTATCGAAAACCCTGCATTTTTCGTGTTGGAATCGGGATTCTTTAAGTCGATACGTTCGTGCGCCACGTTCAGATCGCCACAGTAAATCACCGTCTTCGTTTGATTGAGTCTACTGAGATAATTTCTTAAATGGTCCTCGTATTCCATACGATAGGGCAATCGCTTTAATTCGTCCTGCGAATTGGGCACGTAGGCGTTGATCAAATAAAAATTTTCATACTCGAGTGTAATGACTCGCCCCTCGTCGTTATAGAGTTCCGCCTCGATCCCGTACGTAACGGATAAGGGTTGCTTTTTGGCGTAGATGAGCGTACCGCTATATCCCTTCTTTTCGGCAGAATTCATATAGCGATAGTAGCCGGGTAAATCGAGGTTGGCTTGCCCTTCCTGTATCTTCGTTTCCTGTACGCTAAAGAAGTCGGCATTTTCTTGTATGACATAGTCGTTAAACCCCTTTTCGATACAGGCTCGAATGCCGTTTACATTCCAACTGATCAATTTCATATCCCTTTCATCCTTTCGTTTTTGTTATAGTATAACACAAAATCTCCCCTTTGGGAAGTGGATTTTTTAAAAAGATGTTCCCTTTTCGCCCTGTAAAATACCTCCCGTTGGAAACGAGAGGTATTTTTAGGAGGAAGATTTGTATTAAATTACAAGTGTAAACAAAGATATTATTTCCTTTTCTTCTTTACTTCCGTCACGATGATCCAAGCAACGCTTGCAAGGACGATGACGCCGAAGCCGATCTCCAAACCGTTCAAGAGCGTCTGCCACCAAGGCGTCAACTGCTTTATCACGGTGTTCGCGGAGATACCGTTCATGGCTCTGGAGTGTACGACGGTATAGAGAATTCTATGTACGGATTCTCTCATCCCCCAAGCTACATCCGCATGATTCGTTTTGCTTGCGTCGAGCTGAGAAGCTTCCTGCTGACCGTCGATGAGGTTGCAACCTGCGACGAGCATCTGAGGAAGATTCATGTAGGTAGACGCGGTACCGTACCACATATCGGTAACGGCGATACCCTTCATGCCGCATTCTTCCCGAAGGAAGGTCGTCATGAGTCCCTTATTCAAACTACTCCAGTACAAGCCCATTCTATTGAATGCCGTCATAACGCCGCTTGCGCCCTTTAAGGTGATCGTTTCTTCGTTATGATGATATTCCGTCCCCTCAATGGTGATAGGGAGTTCAAACGCCTTCATATAGACTTCACGAATTGCCTGTTCGTTTGCCCAAGTGCATACGCCGCGACGGAGATCTTCCTGATCGTTCAAGCCGATATGCTTGTTGTAGACATAAATGCCGTGACTTTCGATGCCGGCGCATTCATAAGCGCAGATTCTGCCGCTGAGATAGCCGTCTTCGGAATAATATTCAAAGTTTCTACCGGAATAAGGGGTTCTTTGGATGTTGGAACCGGGGCCGTACAAACCGGCATAACCGGCCCAAAGTCCGTCTTCACCGATCAAATCGCCGATCTCATAGAGAAGATCGATGTTCATACTCGCGGCTAAGATACCGCCGGAGGGATAACATACGGCGTGCGAAGCTCTGTCGGGATCCTTGGTTTGATTGGCGAGACCAACCTTGCTTGCCACGTAGTTTTCCGTCAGGCCGGAAGGTCCGTTGTGATCGAGCGTTTCGGGTTTACCGATGCTTTCGATAAGCCCCGTTCTTCTCATACCGTAACGAACGAGTTCTACGCATTCGTTCCAGGAGAGCTGATCGAGAAGCTGTTCCCATTTCGGATCGTTATAGGCGATCTCGTTGCCGTCCTGATCGACTCTCAAATCGATGAGCTGTAACTTCACTTCGTTGCCCTTTTCATCCTTCTGATAGGTGGAATAAGCGGGATAATCGCCCTTGACTTCGGGCAACTTGGTTTCGCCCTGCTTGCCGTAATAGTTCATATCGTCGGTAAGCTGTTGGTTCCACTTGAGGATTACGTGATCGTCTAAGGACTTAGGCATCGTGCTTTCCCAGTCGCTTCTTGTAAGATAATTTACGGTGCTCTGCTTATTGGCATATTGATTATAATCGGCAAACGCAAAGGCGTTCGTGATCGTTGCCCCCGTCGCTTCAGAAGTAGAGAAAGTCGTCGTATCGATACCGAGGGTAATGGCGTCGGAAACGAGTTCCGTATTGCCGTTACCGTCCATACGAGCGGAAGTATTTTCTACCGTGTAGTTCTTCTTTGCCAAGATATTATTGACGGCGTGGTGCGCGTCGGTTGCCGCCGTGAGATAATAATCCCCACCCGTCAACACGTACGTTTTGGCGCCGTTTGCATCGTAGGAAGCAAACTGTCTTTCGTCTACGGTGACTTTTACGATCTGGCTTTCCCCGGGATTTAACGTCTTCGTCTTGGCAAAGCCTACGAGCTCGACGGCGGGAGCTTCCACCTGATTCTGCTTATTATAATTGCCGTAAGGCTTCTGCAAGTATATCTGTACGGGTTCTTTTCCGGCAACGTCGCCGCTGTTCGTGACCTTAACGGAAACGGTATATTTTGCGTCGGCGCCTTCGCCGATTTTTTCGACCTGATAATCGGAATAATCAAACGTCGTATAGGAAAGACCGTGCCCGAAGGGATAACTTACCACGTCGGCATAGCGGTAGCTGCCTACGTTTGCCGTATTCATGACGAAATCTTCGTATCTCGTTTCCGTATAACGATAGCCGACGTAAACGCCTTCCTGATAGTATACGTAATAGCTGTCCTGTTGCAAAGATCCGTCGCTGTTCACGACGTTCTTTGCACCGTCGTAAGCATAGGTGCCAAAGTTTGCCAAAGAGGGGTTTTTGTCGTGTTGCTTCCAGAAGGTCGCAGAGAGCGAACCAGAAGGCGAGATCTCGCCGGACAAAATTTTGGCAACGGCATTCAGACCGGTCGTACCCGTCGTACCGATCCAGAGAGCGGCGTCGATATCGTATTCCGCGTCGTCTAAGAATTTTGCTTCGATCTGGTTGGTCGTATTGAGGACGACGATGATCTTTTTCACGGCGCCGCTATCCTTCAAAGCCTTGACGCCGGCAAGCATTTCCTTTTCCTTGGGGGAAAGTTTGAGATAATCGCCTTCAGTCGTATCTCCCAAGGCGCCCGTGACGTCGTCCATCTTACTGATAGACTTTTCGCCTCTGGGCATATCGGCGCCTTCGCCGCCGATTCTCGCTAACGTAACGATAGCGGCATCGCCGTAGGCGGCAACGGAAGAACCGCAAGCGGAGTTGATCTCCGACCAAGGCGCTTCGCCGATGACTTTAATGCCAACGACGCCCGCACCCGTGGAACCGGTCTTGCGCAAATAATTGTGTCCCGCTCCCGTGGAATAGAAATCCCACAAGGTAGGATTGATGGTAAAGCCCGCTTTTTCCATAGCGCTCTTCCAAGTGGGCGCGGAAGAAACTTCCACAGAGCCGGAACCCGTACCGCCGTAAACGGGATCGACGGATGCGACGCCAAAGAGGGAAACCTTTGCGTTTTGATTCAAAGGAAGGGCTTTCTCGTTATTTTTCAACAGTACGGCGCCTTCCGCCATAGCCTCTTCCACCTTGGCTTCGCCGGCAGCCTTCAATTCCTTCAGATTCTTATATTTGCTCTTATAATATTCGCTGTCGCCGTCGTTGTCGCCGATCGTTTCGAAAGTGTCGATTTTCAATGCGGAGTTGATCGCCGCAGAGTTTTCACCGGCTATGACGTTGCCGAGGCAAATAATAGCGAGCAATACGCTGAACGTACTTACCAAAGCCTTTTGCGTTCTATACGCGGCCTTGTAATTTAAGCAGAAAGACAGAATGCCGAGAATCAACGCAATCAGGAAGCTAAAGGTGCATACGAAGAAGGACGCTTCCCAAGTGGAGTCGATGCCCGTGAATGCTGCGGAGATGTAGGTATACATTCCGTAGATATAGAGCATAAACCCCACCAAAGAGCCGATTGAAAGCGTGATGCTTGCCAAAACGTCTCTGCGCAGGGCGATAAAGAGGACGGCTGCCGCCACACCGAGTAGGAACGCGACGAAGGCAGGCCAAGACATCAACTTCATCGTGCCGTTACCGGCGCCATAGAAGACCGCGTACAATACGTCGCCGATCAAAGCGAAAAAAGTAGCGATCAATAAGGGAATAAATTTACCCTTTTCTCTGTTACTAAAAAATTTTTGGATCATTTTCTACTCCTTAAATATGGATTCTTTTGTTATCAATCTTCACCGATCAAATCTGAAATGGTCGTTTCGAATTTCGGCAACCACCACAAGAGATAGCCGGCTTTCGTCGGATGTACGTTATCCGTCAAATACAGGATCTCCTCTTCCTTGGTGATGGTATTAAATTCCTTATCGTGATACAAGTCCAAAATCGTTACGCTATCCCACTTATCCGCTACCTGATGCGCGAGCGTAACCATTTTAGCGTACTTTTCATTTTTAATGTCGTTGCTCGTATAGAGCAATACGGGACAATCCCACGTTTCTTTTACCAAAGAAAGAATGTTTTCCAAGGCTCCAATCGAAGTCGTCCGATCAAATTCGGAACGGTCGTATACGTCGTTTGCCGTCACCTCGCCGAAATATTCCGGCTTTTTGATATCGTTCGTGGAAAGCTGACAGACGAACAGATCGAGCGTTTCCGCCTTATCCTCTCGCTGTAAATACTTCTCCAGGCGCGTGATATAGGATTCGCCGCTTCCCATTCCTTCCCGATCGGCAAGAGCGGTACCCGAAACGGCTTCCTTGATCGAATGACACCCATCCTTAGCCGCTAAAAAGTCAGGGAAGGCTTCTCCCTGCGAGCCGTGTCCATACGTAACGGAAGAGCCAAGGAAAAAGATGGTCTTTCCCTCTAACAAAGAGGGCGTCTTTTGTACGCTACCTACGGCGTACTTTTCGTTATTGCCTTTATACGTAACCGTGATGGGATAGTTGATCGATTTCGTCTGATACGTCAATTTCACGTACTGTTTGTCTCGTACCAATTCCGTATTCGGCGTTTCAAACGCTACGTCTTCCTCCTTCGTGCCGTCCGAATAATAGGCGTCCACTCTCATGCCTGCCGTGCTGAAGAATTCCCCTTCCTCATAAATCAAGGTATCGGCACCGTTTACGACCTCCAAGTGATCCAACTTCTTTTCTACTACTTTTTGACAAGAAGCAAAGATCGTCAAAGAACAGATCCCTGTCAATAAAAGAGCGATCGTTTTTTTCATCTATTTTTCTCCTTATGCTAAAAAATAAGGGCGATACGTTTAGGTACCGCCCATCTGTTTTACTGAACGGAGAAGGTCATCGTGTCGGTGCTTACCACTACCGTCATATCTTCATACTTTGTCGTATCTACGAAATACAAGGAATCAAAGTAGTTGAAGAACCTACCGGGATACATGATATCGTCGTATTCGGCAGAAGACACGTCGATTTCTTCAAAGTTGGCAGCAAATCTCGTATACGCTGCGCCTGCTCCTGCGAGCGTCATGTTGCCCGTCACTTTTTCGGGCTTTGCTAACGTTACGGTTTCCTTTTCGCTTGTGAAAGAGCCGCTGAATACGAGTTCCATGCAAGCCGTCTTATCTTCAGCCAAGCCTAAAGACGAATAGGTAGCGGCAGTCGTGTCAACCTTGATCGTCTTGGTGAGCGTGTAGGTAGAACCGCTGAGGTCAAGTTTTGCCGTATAGAAATCCGCAACGCCCGTACCGCTCGTTTTGATTACATAGTTATCTCCATCCTTTTCGGCGATGTTACCGTTAAGGTAGGTATAGAGTTTGTCGAGTTTTACGTACTTGCCGGGATCCGCTGCGAGATCGGATTTTACTTCGGCGTTGTTGAAGTAAGAAACGGAATCCACGACTACGGTATAAGTGCCGTCGATCTTTTTCCCGCAAGAAGTTGCGCCTACCATTACGGTTGCGAGGGATGCCGACGCTAAAACGAGGGCGATTGCTTTTTTGATGTTCTTCATAATAATTCCTCCAAAAATGTGATAGGATTAAACCTTATCCTGTTACATTCATTTTAGAAGAATTACGGCATAAATTCAACACAAGCGTCAAAATCGGTCGTTTCCATTTCTCATAAGTATAAAAGGAATGAGTCCCGTGGGATGCGGAACTCATTCGCAAGAGGAAAGTATAATCTTCGTCCGGCTTCTCAGGCTCGTTTCACGAAAAGAGCAACGACCCTTTCCGGAAGAAGAAACGTATGCTCTACGTATTATTTTTGATAGTCGCCTTGACCGTTAAAGGCAGGTCCCCAAACGGAACTGGGACAAGTGAAATCTCTCGTAACTCTGCCGTTGCTCAAGTTATGTTCTACATAGGTCAGATTTAGCGAATGATCTTCCCCTTTCGTGGCTTCGGTCACGTTTCCTTTGCTGTCCGTCAAGGCAAAATTCCAACCCTGCCACGTCCATGTACCCTTATCCGTGAGTCCCGCCGTCTTAAACGTAAAGACGTAGGTACCATCGGTATACACGTCGAGAAGATAGTTCTCGCTATCCGAAGTAAAGGCAAAGAGCACGCTTGCTTCCGTCTCTGTCTTTCCGTCAAGCGCGGCGCTCCAAATAGAATGTTCGCAGACGAAAGTTCTCTTTACCTTACCCTTGCTGGTAACGTATTCGGTGTATTCGAGCTTGAGAGAATTATCCTCTTCCTTGGTAGCTTCGCAGGTATGCCCCTCTTTATCCGTTATGGTGAATTTACCGTTCTCCCATGCCCAAGTCCCCTTATCGGTCAAGCCGACAGACTTAAAGGTAAATACGTAAGTACCGTCGTCATAGATATCCATCAAGTTATTCTCGTTACCGGAATCGAAGGAGAAAAGGATTTTAGCTTCGGCAGGAGTCTCCTCGGCAGGAGCGTCCGCTCTCACGTATCCGATTTTCTTTTCGAAATCGGTAAGCGTTGCAAAAGTCACCTTGCCATCACCGGAAACGTCGTAGTTTCTAACGTACACGCCGCCTTCTCCAAAGCCAAGGGCTAAATTGATGCCGAAGGTTTCAAACGCGCCGTCCGCTTCGACGAGTTCAAAGGAATAGGAAATACCGTAGATGACGCCCGGTTGCGTACTGTTGGTATGGTTCGTAAAACCGACGTACAAATGCTCGTCGTTTATACTCGTCCAGTAACCGTAATAGTCCGTTACGTATTTACTATCCGTATTATACTGCGCTATGGAGGCAAAACCATCCTCGTAGAGGTTCATGACCACGCTATAATATTTAGGAGTGTTTTCGCCGTTGATATTTACGTTTTCGAGATAGAACTGATAAGCAACTACCTTATCGTTTCTCTTCTCCTTCACCTGTTCTTCGGGCGTCTTATCCTGCCAGTATTCTACGCTCTTCGTCGGCGTCTTGTATTTGGTCTGTACGACGGGCGTATCGCCATTAGAATCGTTAGAAGGACGGTCGGTATTGATATTGGTACCGTTGGTTCCGATGACGATATTGGGAATCACGATGTTGACGGTGCAACCTGTAAGCGTTACCGCACATGCCAGCATGGATGCCGCCATCAAGCAACATAAAATCTTTTTAGAAGTTTTTCTCATAAAATTTACCCCTTATTATTTGTTTTTTGCGACCTGAATGCTATCAAGTACGATGGAAATAATGCTGTATAGAACGACGGAAAGTAGATATACGGAAAGCCCCGTATTCATAATATCTCCGCAAAAGAAGAATGCCAAGTAGCTCACTCTTCCGGCAAGTGCGCCAAACAGACCGATAAAGTCAAACGCATAGCATAGAAGCGTCGGGATCTTGAATACGTCCGTAAAGACGTTGACCAAATGCACCGCAAAAGAGATGCCGAGCAGAATGAGTACCAACGTGGTATTTTCGCCCGATTCCTTCGATACGATCGTCAAGAGCCAATAACAGAACAAGCTGAGGAAGGCGAAAACGGAAGAGGTAACGGGCAGGCCCTTTTTTCTTTTTTCAGTTGACATATTAGTTTTCCTCCTTTCTATTTGCGGAAATTACGTAGAGCGCCGAAGAGGCAACCGCCGCCAAGACGCATAACACGTCGAGCGTAATGAGAGTAGGCTGCCACCAAGGTGTGATAAATTCTACGTGAGAGGTTTCTGATATTCCGTTTACCTGATTGGAGTGGATGAAGTTATACAAAATTCTATGGCTCGCTTCTCTTGCCGCCGCCAAAAGGAGAGGATCCGCACCGATATTCTTAGGATTTAACGTACAGTTGGCGTAGGAACCGCTGGTTGCATTGAAATTGCCGTTATTGAGGAAATTGGAAAGACCCGCTACGATAGCGGCGTTGCCGTCGTAAAGACCGCTGGTAGGAGAGTTCAAGTCAGACATCGTATAAGCGGTGCTGCCCCATTCTTCTCTCAATACGCCCGTAATCAGGTCGTATTCCGCGGTACAAGACAAAATACCGATACGGTTATATGCCGTCATGATACCCTGCATTTCACCGTAAGTAGCGATACCTTCAAAGGCGCGAAGATAATTTTCTCGAAACGCCTGCTCGTTGGTAAAGGTAGCAACGCCGATACGGTTTTGATCCTGTTCGTTGCCGGCAAAGTGTTTTACGACGAGAACGACGCCCTTCTCTTTGCTGCCACGGGTGACGGGTGCGCCGATCATGGAGTTCAATACGCCGTCGGCTGAGAAGTATTCCGCCATACGACCGGTGTAAGGCGTTCTATGTAAGTTGGTACCAAGACCCCAAAGATAGGAAGTACCGGTGTAAAGACCGTCTTCGCCGATAAACTTTCCTCTTTCAAACGCCAAATCTTTATTCCACGTAGCGGCAAGAACACATTCGGAAGTGTACATACCGGCATCGAGGAGAGTAGCCGTCACGACGTCGTTGGTGATGCCGTCCTGCATGGTTTGATCCTTTTTGAGTTCAACCGCTTCCCCCGTCGTCTGATCGATGGAGTAGTAACGATAATTTTTGAGGATACCGACGGGGCCGTCACCACCCGTCCCCTGTGCAAAGGTAACGGAGGGACAAGCGTTGATGAAGTATCTCCCTTCCGCTACCAAACGGGACATTTCGTAAATGCTCAGGCGGTTTAGAATTGTTTCCCAAGCAGGATCGTCGTAGTCCTTACCACGCATAGCCACAACATTTTCCGCAGCGTTCGCGGCGAGATAGCTGTTGACGGAAGCGTCGTCGTAGAGTTCAAGACATTCTACCTCTTGTTCCTTGACGCGATCCTTTAAGTCGTTCCACTTTCCGTTCTCGTACTTTTTGGTATCGTTGAGGGAAGCAATCATATCGTCCGACGCGGAGAGTTTTACCGTAACGGGATAGGTACCCTGCCAATCGCTTCTCGTAAGATAGGTCACTTTTCCGTTTATCCAATAGTTCAAGTCGGCGTCATCGAAACGATTATCGATTTTTGCGCCCGTATAGACGGAAGTGGAGTAGGTCGTCGTATCCAGGGCGTTTTGCTTCCAGGAATATACGAGAGAAGCATTCCCCTTTGCCGTCATCCCATTAGCGACCGTTTTTCCCTTAACTTCTAAGATATTATTGAGCGCATCGTGAGCCCCGTTGCCGATAGAGAAATAATAGTCTCCCGCATCCATGATATACGTCTTGGCTCCCGTGTAGTCGAAGGAAGCGAGCCATTGCATGGGGATCTCCACCTTGACCGTTTCCTCTCCACCGTTCGCCTTTAGGGTTGACGTCTTCTCAAACCCGACAAGTTGAACGGAAGATTTTTCCACCTTATTCTGCTTATCGTACTGCGTATAGGGCGTCTGAGCATAGACTTCTACAACTTCTTTCCCGTCCACGTTACCCGTATTTTTGACGTTGACCGTGACAGTCGCCGTTCTCTGTTCCGGATGGAAGGAAACGTCTTCGATCTTCTTTTCAAACGTAGTATAGCTCAAGCCGAAACCGAAGGAATAGAGCACTTCGGAGGAATAGCTCCAACCGCCGCTGCTCTTCTGTACGCCGGCGCTCCCATTGGCATTCCCCTGCGAGAGGACACAATCTTCGTATCTCGTTTCGTAATAACGATAATCGGTATAGATGCCTTCGTTGTAGGAGACGTATTTATTTGCCTGAGACGCCATGATTTTATTCTTATTCGCATATTCAAAGTCGCCCCAATTCTCCATTGCGGGAGAGGAATAGGAGCTTGCCGCCCAAGTATCAACGAGTTTACCCGAAGGAGAAACGACGCCTGTGAGGACGTCGGCAAGACCGTAAGCCCCACGGAAGCCCATATTGCCCGCCTTTACGATGGCGGCGCAGTCCTTGACGTAGGCGCCGATTTCAATGGAATAGTCACCGCTGACAAGGAAAATCATATTTTTATTGGCAGCTTTTGCGGTGTTGATACGCTCGACTTCATCCTGCGTTAGGATGAGGTTGCCGACCGGCATATCGCTGCCTTCCCCCCAATGACGACCTAAGACGACGATAACGGCGTCCGCGGAAGCGAATTCACTTTTCTCTTCGGTAACGGTGAGTCCGTCAAACTTTAACGCGTCTATGAGACCCGTCTTTTTGGCGTCCACTTCGTCGCTGTGAAAGCCACCGCCGCCCGAAGTTGCGTCAAACATTAAATTGTTTGCACCAAGAACGCCTACTTTTTTGCCCTTTGCGAGAGGTAAGATGCCGTTATTCTTGAGAAGTACCGTGCCTTCACGAGCTTCTTCTCGAATGTGCTTTACCTTATTTTGGTACATTTCTTCCAGATTTGCATAGTCCGAGGTATAGTATTGCGAATTGCCGTTCTCACTATCTACCACCTTACTCGTCTGAAGACCGAGAAAGCCGTTTACCATAGGAGAGTAATTATTCGCAACCGTCGTACCCGCGACGAGCAAAGCCGACAAAGCAATGGAAACCATAGAAACGCATTTCCATGCCTTCGTTTTGAAAATTCTCATCATGTTCTCCTTAATTTATTTTTTTCTTTGACCACTCTGTAGCCTGTTTCAAATTTTAATATAATGCGAGCTATTTACAATAAAAAAGGCAAAAACTGTCGTTTTCAACACGCAAAAAAAATCCCGTCGAAACGGGATTTAATTTTTGGGATTTGGAAGAGGCAAGAGAACGCTTAAAATGAATTGATTTTCTTCCGTACGGATATGGATGCTTCCCCCGTATTGCTCGGCGATCAGTTTGATGGATTTCATGCCGAATCCGTGCAAACTTGAATCGGGTTTACTCGTTTTGGGAAGTCCGTTCACGAGCTTTAACGCACCGCCCTCATAATAATTATAGGTGCAGATGCTGACGAAATTTCCCGCCTTTTTCACGATCAATTTGACGCTCCTCTTTTCCGGCTCTAATCGGGAAACGTATTCGATCGCATTGTCGAGCGCATTGCCAAAGAGGGAATAGAGATCCGAGACGGCGAGAAAAGACACCTGTTCTCCATCGGCGATCACCGTCATAGGGATCTTATTTTTCGCGCAGTACAGTTTCTTTTCCGTAATAACGGTATCCAGAGCTTGATTACCCGTCTTTGCGATAGAGTCATAGAAAGAAACGGAATCGTTCAGTTTCTTCATATACTCCTCGTCGATGGAGCCGTTTTGCTTTAAGGCAAGCAACTGATGCTTGATGTCGTGGCACTTTAAGTTAATGAGCTCGATGTTTTCCTTCGTAAACTCGTATTGCGCAAGCTGCATTTCCTTTAGATGTATGATCGTCTCCATCTCTCGCTTCTGAATGATATATTTCGTCGTCATAAATTGTTCCGCCAAAATGACAAAGCAAACGATGATATTGAGAATGCAGACGATTGCAAAAAATTGCTTATTCTCGATTTTTAAGTTAGAGACGTAACTGCGAAGAATGATCACGACGATCAGCATGACGAAAAATAAAACCCTCGTTCCGGAGGGATTAAATTCCGCCACCTGTTTGAAATCTTTTAATACCCTTGCAAAGGTAAAATAGATAATAGAATACGTGATCCCCACGCTCAGAATTAAAGCGGATACGTTGATCACGCCGACGGATTGTCCGATATCGATACTCACTCTCGGATCGATCAGCGAACACAAACTAATCAGTAAAATGGCGATATTATCCGTTGCATACGCGGCGATACTGACGTGGATGAGCGTGATCATCTTTTCCCGAAAACAGAACCACAGTCCGAACAGACTATATAAATACAGAATAAAATGAGAAACAATATTGATCCACGGGAATGCCTGCGTTGTCCGTACGTTTCGATCGATCAAAAAATATAAGAGCCGTATATTGAGATAGGCAATGAGGATCGCCAATAAGATCCCGCCCGCGACCGTGACGATAGCACGAAGCGCAAACCTATCCTTTCTCTCTAAAAAGACGACGAACAGAGCGTTGGCAAGGAATAAACAGAAGATCGTCTGCAATCGGATATAGTAAAATAACGCTTCACTGTTCATACGTTTTCCCCCTCTACGAACCTATGCATTGCCTCGATAAACGCTTTTTTCTTTGCGCGGGAGACGCCAAGTTTCTCCGTCCCCACCTGCACGTAGTTTTGCCCGATAAAAGTTACGTATGCAAGATTAACGAGATATCCCGAATTGCATAACGCAAACAAATCATTCGGAAGCATCGCCTTCGTTGCCGCCATGCTTCCCCTTACTGAATACGTACCGTATTCGGTATGATAGATGACGTTATGTTTCTCAACCTCTGCATAATAAAGAGAAGAATAAGGGATCTTGATGGACGCATCCTGCGTCGTAAGGATCAAAAAATCCTGTTTTTTCCTATTCATTTGAATGACTTTTTCCACGTGAGCGATCATACGATGAAATCCTTCTATGGAGTATGGCTTCACAAGATATTCCACGGCGTTTACTTCATAGCCGTCTGCGGCGTACCGCTCCATTTTTGTAACGAACACAATGGGAACGTTGGGATCCATACTGCGAAGTTTTTTACTGCCTGCGATCCCGTTCAGCCCCGGCATATCGTTATCCATAAAGACGCAATCGAACTGAAAACGATAATCGGACAGAAAAAAGAGCACGTCCGAAAAAAGAGCTACATGACATTCTGTATCTCTTGTTTGAAAGTACTCTTCTAAATTTTTCTTTAACTCTTCAGATTCTAACTTCTCATCGTCTACAATCGCAAATTTCATCCTATCCATTCTCGTCTCATGATATATCGTAATTATGACAGAAAACGAGAAAAAAGTCAATATGCTGACAGAATCGGTCGATTTTATTTCCTGAAAGACCGATCAGACGCTGAAATAGATATTGAGTTTCGTGAGAAAATCTTTCTTTTTCGTCTTACCGATCTTGATAGGAACCCCTGCGACGTATACTTCGTCTCCCGCGATTTTTTGTACGTAGCGAAGGTTAATCAAAAAAGATTTACTGATCCGATAAAAGCCCTTCGCGCCTAATATTTTTTCCGGCTTTGCAAGGGACGTCCATTCTCGATATTCCTTTCCTTCCGCATGATATACGATAGAATGACCGAACGATTCAATATAGGAAATTTGATTCGTATTCAGGTACACGTATCCTTCCGGCGTACAGAGTATGATCCTATCGCTTCCTTTGCGCTCGATATTTTTTATCACTCGCATCATCGTCGTAAAGAAGGGATATTTTTCGATCGGCTTTACGATATAATCGAACGCATCCACGGAGTAGCCCTCCACGGCGAGCGCCGTCACGCAGGTGACGAAGATGATCGCAACGTTGCCGTTGGTTTCCCGTATCTTTCGCGCAACGTCCATGCCGTTCCTACCGGGCAGTTCGATATCGAGAAAAAGAAGGTCGTAGGAGAAGTCGGAACGGGATAAGAGATCCTCTCCCCTTTCAAAGCTCTCCACGCTGAAATCGACCTTCTTCTCTTCCTGATACGAAGCTAAAAGACTCTTTAAATCGTTTAATTCTGTTTTATTATCTTCAACGATCGCTATTTTCAACATGACTGCATGATACTATATTTTGCCTTAGAAATCTACTTATTTGGCAAATTTCGTCGTTTTTTCTTCGCGAAATTTTTTAATGGATCTATCCGCCTTATTTTGCGAAATCGGTAAAGACGGGTTCGGAAAGATAAGTTTCGGGATCGATTCCCTTTTTGCTCGGATCACCAAAGCCAAGATAATCCAACACCACGTCACAACTATCCTCTGCAATTTTTAACAGTCCTTGCGTATTATAATGGAGATTATCCTCCCTCATATATTCGGGATTTTCCACAAAGTATACGGCGGCTTGCTTATTGCAGACGATGAGATCGTCGTGTTCTCTCGCCATTTTACTCTTGACGCCGTCGATGCGGAGGACGTTTTCGATAAGCTCTTGTGAAAGATTGTCCTTATCTTCCCCCGTAAAGATTTGTGCCCCGAACTCATAGTCCAGGTGATTCTTCAGCTCGGTATGGAATTTTAAGAATAATTTTTCGTAATACTCGCTCGACATCGAAACGTCGGTACAGCCTTGAAAGTAGAGATAAAAGCATTTACCGATCGTATAGTTATTCTCCTGTAAATACGTCGTACAAGCATCGACCTTCTTCATAATATCGTTCCCGACGTCGGCTCCTTTTACAAAGCGGTTGACGGAGCTGCCTCCACAGCCTGCGTGTAGCGCAATGACTTTACGACCGGTCGTCTCCACGTATTTTTCAACGAAACGGGGGAGAATGCTCGAACCGGAGGAAGATTCCAACGAGCCAAAAGGCTCTCCTGCCGGATTTCGTACAGGATAAAGCTTATTCGTAGACGCTTTGTACTCGTAAGCCATTCCTTCGGGGATCTCTACGGGATAACGTTCCGTTTCTCTGCCGACCATATTCGACTGACCGGTGAATAAGATCAGATCGTATACGTTTTCCTCGTTTCCTTCCTGTTCGTCGGAATCGATAGCGCCGTTTTCGCAAGCAAACAAACTCAAACTCATCACGACAGCTACCGCTAAAGCAGCGATCTTGAAAAACATTTTTAAGAGTCTCATATTCTTCTCCTTATTTTTCTTTTACAGAATCATAATACAAAAATTCTCTCTCTTCCATAATCTCGGCACAAACTGTAAAAAATACTTCCTATAATCTTTTTCAGATGATTTCGCGAAAATAAAGGGAGACCTCCCGTCAATAGCGGTAGACGAAATTTCACGTATTCTTCAAAGGCAGCGCCTTTGCATAAAAAAGATCCGCACGCGCGGTGCGGATCTTTTTCTCTTTGTTACTTGCAATAAGCATACTTTTTAGAATACGCCTTCAGCATTTTGCAAAGAATGTAAAGTGTAAGTAACATACTTCCACCTCCAAAAAAAATTGCGGCTTTCGCCTATGGGTCGGGATACTCTCCGATGGGAGACTGAAGGCTTCTTACATCTATCATTATAAACTATTTTCATAAAAAAAATATTCAAAAAATAAAAAAATTTTTTGAAGGTATTTTTCTCAACGCAGTATTCAAGAAGTGTTATTGCCTCACAAATTGACAAAAAAATATTATAAACAAAGAATCAATTATCGAAAAAAGAGGAAACTTCACGATTTTCGCTGTAAAATCCATCCTCTATGATTCTATTCAACGAATTAAAAAATCATTCCGCTATCACAAGAAAATCAGGCGCAGCACGACGCTTCGCCCGATTTTCTTTTTTAACCGATAACCCTTTCTCTCCCTATTTTATCCGTTTATCACGTTAACGATAATATTATATATATTCAAAACAATCACCAGGGCAATGGCTGAAAAATACAGTCCCGTTACGGTCTTTGCGGAAAACTTTTTATTGACGATAGCGCCCAAAATACCGCCGATCACGGCAACGATTGCCAACAAGGACAATACGATCCGACTAAAATCGGCGTCGAATATCCTTCCCGAAAACAGACCACCCGTCGCCGCAAGTTTGATATATTTTGCGATTTGAGCGAACATGACCGTAAAAAGCGAGTAGATACCCACTTCTTTCGTCCCCGCCTTCATTACCATACACAAAACGCAGACGTTGATCGGTCCTCCGCCGATCCCCAAAAACGTGGAGATCACGCCGAGAATGACGCAAAACAGAAAGACCGAAAGCAATTTTGCATTTGTTTGCGTATACTCTCCGGAAGGTTTCTTCCGCGACATATAAACGAGAACGGCGATCATCAGGACGGCAAGCACGGAATTTTGAATGATCTTCATTTGAAATTCAAATTCATCGCCTGCCGCATGGATCGCAGCGCTCTTTACCGCATCAAAAATAAATTCTCCGAATACGCCGCCGATCAAAGCGCCGGCGCTCGCCGAAACAGCAGTTTTGATGCAAAACTTTGCTTTTCCAAAAACACGCTTTCCCAACGAGGAAATTGCCATGCACAACACGCAAAGCGAGGAAGCAAGATTGATTTGAAAGGTCGAATACGGGCTGAGCGCATCGAGCAAGGGCTTTATGATAACACCGCCGCCCATACCGCAAATCGAGCCGACGAACGTAGCGGCAAATACGATTACAATATACAGAATGATCATTTCTTCTTTACCAAATATCTCGCATACTCAAGATCGAAATTCATGCCGAAAATCGTTTGATTTTCCTATCATCAGTACTTTACCTCAAACTTACACCTCAATAAAAAATATATCACACCATCGGCAAAAAAGCAATATTTTGCACAAATTACTTTTGAGGTTTTTTGCCGTTATCGGCATATTATTTTTTTTAAGTTATTGAAGTATGAATCAAAGCGGATTTCCCGCTTGGGTGGGCGCGCGACAGGGACGGAGCGAACTGTCGTGGGGCAACTTTAGGGGAAGAAAACGTCGTCTCCTATCCCTATGGCGGAACAATATCGTTTCCACGATAACTTTGTCTCTATCAGCCAATTTTTTTATTTTTAAAGAAAAGGCATCAAAAAGGCATCACGAGGCAAATAAAAAAAGGATATAAGAAGTACTACCTATCGCGCATCTTATATCCTTTTCAATCAATATATGGTATGAGATTTTCCGGTCATGTATTTGACGCATTCGTAAAGTCCCGCATATCCCAAAGAGATGGTGGAATAACCGCCGAAAAGCAACTTATCGATCTTCTCCCCTTTCTTCAGCCTTGCCAAAGCTCCATACTGCCAAAGAATGGGCGCGACGTCGGAAGGCGTACCGAGCAGCCGTTTATGTAATATCTATATATAAACGTGCATATTTTAACGAGAAATGTACGAAAAATGTACGAAGTAGATAAAAAATCTTAACTCAGCAGAAAATAATGAATAAAAAAACCTTAAAAATACATAAAACTGTACTTTTAAGGCTATATTTATATTATTTTTGCATATTTTTTGAATACGTCAAAGCCACCAGCAATTATTCCCACTCGATGGTTGCAGGGGGCTTACTCGTGATGTCGTATACGATGCGGTTGGCGTGCTTGACTTCGTTCACGATTCGAACGGAGATCTTCTCGAGCACGTCGTAAGGGATTCTCGCCCAATCCGCCGTCATGGCGTCGACGGAAGTTACCGCGCGGAGCGCGATAACGTTTTCGTACGTTCTGAAATCGCCCATAACGCCTACCGTGGGGCTGTTGGTGATGACGGCAAAATACTGCCAGATCTCCTTATTCAAGCCCGCTTTCGCGATTTCGTCGCGGAAGATATAATCGGCGTCGCGCAACGTTTCCAGCTTTTCTCTCGTGACCTCGCCCATGATGCGGATGGCAAGTCCGGGACCGGGGAAGGGCTGACGCTCTACGACGTCGGCGGGAAGTCCCAACTCGAAACCTACCTTTCTCACTTCGTCCTTGAACAGATCGCGCAGGGGTTCGATGATCTCGTCGAAATCGACGACGGAGGGAAGTCCGCCCACGTTGTGATGGCTCTTGATGACGGCGGATTTGCCCTTGCCGCTCTCGATCACGTCGGGATAGATGGTGCCCTGCACGAGATAATTGACCTTTCCGATACTCTTTGCGATTCTTTCGAACGCGCGAATAAATTCCTCGCCGATGATCTTGCGCTTGGTCTCGGGATCGGAAACCCCCTCAAGTCTCGTTAAGAAGTTTTCCGCCTCGTCCGCCTTGATGAGGTTCATGCCCAAGCCGTCCTTAAACACGGACATGACCTGCTCCGCCTCGTATTTACGGAGCAAACCGTGATCGACGAACACGCAGGTGAGCTGATTGCCGACCGCCTTATAAATGAGCGTTGCGGCAACGGCGCTGTCTACGCCGCCGCTCATAGCGCAGAGAACCTTTTTATCCCCTACCTTTTCCTTGATTTTTGCGACCTGTTCGGCGACGAAATTACTCATCGTCCAGTCGCCCTTCGCCTTACACACTTCGTAGAGGAAGTTTTTCAGCATCTGATTGCCGTATTCGGAGTGTACGACCTCGGGATGGAACTGGAGCCCGTAAATTCTCCTCGCATCGTCCGCCATGATGGCGACGGGGCAGGTGCCCGCAGCGGTATCCGCGACGATGGAAAAGCCTTCGGGAACTTTAGAAACGTAGTCGGTGTGGCTCATCCAGCTGATGCTCTTTTCGGGCACGTCCTGCAGAATGACGTTTTCCTTGCGCTTGACGATTTCGCGCTTGCCGTATTCGCTGGTTTCGGCGTGCGCGACCGTGCCGCCGAGCGTATACGCGATGAGCTGACAACCGTAGCAGATGCCGAGCACGGGAATGCCCAAGGAGAAAATCTCCTTAGGAACGTGAGGAGAGGTTTCGTCGTAAACGCTGTTGGGCCCGCCGGTGAAGATGATGCCGATGGGGTCGTACGCCTTGATCTCCTCGATCGTCATGTCGCAAGGCTTCAGATCGCAATACACCTTTAGGTCTCTGACGCGGCGAGCGATTAGTTGGTTATACTGTCCTCCGAAGTCGAGGACGAGAACTCTTTCGTGTTCCATTTTTATCTCCCTATATAATATTGTTTTTACTGCAATGAAGCGATTTTCGACTGCAAGATCGTCATGAACGCCT
Organism: uncultured Clostridia bacterium; assembly: GCA_945949395.1. GTDB lineage: Bacteria > Bacillota > Clostridia > Christensenellales > Borkfalkiaceae > RGIG4074. Next base: position 25,001 of record CAMFEK010000004.1, on the reverse strand, counting down.
TGTAATACGTCATATCGTCAAAAGTTTTCAACCCGAGCTCGTTATAGATGAGGGTGAGCGTCGCTTTATCCTGCTTGTAGATAACGGTTTCGGCGAGGACCGCCACGGCGTTATCCCCGTCGAACGTCCGATCGATGGCATAGAAAGCCGTTTCGAAGGCTCGTTCGTTTTCCCCGAGGCGATAGTAGGCGACGGCGACCTGACCGCAGATGAATTGTTTATAATCGAACGTTACCGTTTCATCCTTATCTTTCTCAGCGCAGAACTCAGCAAAGCCGTCGCGATGAATGAAAATATTGCCGTAATAAGCCACCTGCTTATCGTTTCCGGCGCGAATGGAGATTTCGGTCGCATCGGCAAGATCCTCTAAATCGTGCGTGCGGATATAGGAACTCGCGGCGTACCACGCGCTCGTCTTTTCCATGCCGATGTTGAGAAAAGGCTTTACCAACATTCCGGGAAACGCCAGGGAAATGATGCCCCAGACCAACGTAAGACCGGCAAGGACGCCCAAAAGGGACGTTAAAATTGTCTTTAAGATCAGTTTCTTCATAAAAAACCCACAGGAGAAAAAATCTCGCTTATAAAGTTGTATGTATTATAGCATAGCTTTCGACAAAATGCAAGTAAAACGAAAAATAATCATAACAAAATGCCGAGCGCCATACAATAAAGGGATGAAAAGACGTATTTTATTTCCCCTTCTGTGCATTTTGTTACTCTGTTGCGCCCTGTTCTCCTCCTGCCAAAAGGAACTGTGCCTGAACGATTACGTGAGCGAACGCCGTGAAAACGTGTATATCGGAGAAAGCGACGGCATCACCTTAAAAATACAGGCGGGCGAGAGGGAAGCGCCCTACGCCTCCGACGGCGTAAAGGGGGAAACCTCTCCCCTTTTAGAAGCGTTTTTATCGCTTGAAGAAAGCGAGCTTCCTCCCGTATTGCAACTGCGCATCAACGGGAAAAACTACGGCGGAGAAATGAACTTTGACAAGGTAAAAAAGGTCTACTCCTATTCGGAGAGCGTAATCTGCGACGAGGAGAGCATTTCCGCCACCGTGACGGTGGGGGAAGAAAGCTATTCCTTTAAGGCGGAAAACAAGCGCACGAAGGAACATCTATCGGACGAGAGCGTCCTCTCCCTGCTACGGGAGAAGGAGAAGGAATTATTCGACTCCCTCACGCAGGGAAATCGTCTTTTGGGCGAGCTTGCCGTTCGGTTCCTCTACGACGACGGGTGCTATTTCTACGCCGCCGTGACGGAGCGGAGCGGAAAAATAACCGCTCTGTTGCTGAACGCGACGAGCGGCGAAGTGTTGGCGAGAAAGGTGCTAAACGGTTAATCTTCCGGCATGAAATCCATTAAAATGCCGTTCTGCACGTAAAGATATTCCTCTTTGATGCGAACGAGATTGCCGTCGATATCGAGAAAATCCCTCTTTTTTTCCAACGCGGTGTGATATTTTTCGAAGAAGTCCACGCCGAAAAGCTCCTTGAACTCCCCCGCGTTCACGCCGTAGCGGGTGCGAAGCCCCAGCATGAGGAACTCGAACATGGCGTCCTCCTTGCCGACCTCCTCGTTATCCACCACGGGCAGGAAGCCCGACAGGATACACTTCATATACTCGTCGAGGTCGTAGGTGTTCACGAAACGGCGATCGAAGAAAAAGGAGCTTGCCGAAACGCCGAAGCCGAGGTATTCCCCTCTCCTCCAGTAATTCAGATTATGCTTGCTCTCCTTGCCCGGTTTACAAAAATTAGAGATTTCGTAACGCTCGAAGCCCAGCTCCTTCAAATAGAAACGGGTCTTGTCGTAGAGAGAGGCGACCTCGTCGGAATCGGGCAGCTCGCCGTTTAAGTAATCGGTATAGATGGGCGTTCCGTCCACGGGCGTGAGCGCGTACACGGAGACGTGCGACGAACCGCAGCGATCGGCAAGATCGATGGTCTTTTGAATATCCTCCCAGCTCTGATCCTTTAGTCCGATCATGATATCCGTGCTGAAATTCTCGCCCTGCAAGAGTTTGGTGCAATACACGTAGTCGTGCGCCTTGTGAATGCGGCAGAGATCCTCGAGCTGACTGTCGATCGCCGTTTGCAGTCCGATGGAAAAACGGTTGACCCCCGCTTTTTTATAGAGTTGAATTTTGCTTTCGCTCACCGTTCCGGGGTTCATCTCGATGGTGATTTCGGGATGGGGAGAGAGACGGAAACACTTGCGAATCTGTTTGATCGCCCCGTAAATGTACTTGGGATCGACGACGGAAGGCGTCCCGCCGCCGAAATATACCGTGTCGAATACGCAGTCCGTCTCCTTCAGCTGTTCGCCGCGAAGCTCGATCTCTTTATATAAGCAAGCCATGTAGGCTTCGGCAAATTCGATTTTATCGGGAAAGGACGTAAAATCGCAGTAGGTGCACTTGTGTTTGCAAAAGGGAATGTGAATGTATAATCCTGGCATAATTACTCCTTGGCTGACGGATGAAAGCCGTAAACGGAAAGATCGACGCAAAAATCGTCGCTCACCTCCACGCCTTCGCTTTCGAGAAGGGATCGCTGTACCTGCTCGCCGCCGAACGCAAAGGCGGGTGCGAGCCGACCGAATCGGTTGACGACGCGATGACAGGGATATTCGACGGGCTTGGGATTGACGTGGAGCGCATACCCGACCGCGCGGGAAGATCGCGGCGCACCGAGCGCCCTGGCGATATCGCCGTAGGTCGTCACGTTTCCGCGGGGAATGGTGACGAGAACCTCGTACACCCGTTCAAAGAACGTTTTTTGTTTCGTTGACATAGTTGTGTTGACGTTAAGATTTGATCGCGGGGCAACCGCGAATTTTTTTGCGAGCGCAAACCCGTTGTAGGGGCGCGCCCGATGTGGTCGCCCGCCTAAAAAAGACGCGCTCAAACCCGTTTTGGGAAAGTATTTTTTCGCAAGATGAGAGAAATACGTTCTCGTTTGAGAAAGAATTTTTTCGCAAGACAAGGAGTCTGCGGATTTCCCGAAGGGAGCTTACTTACCCGTAAGTGACCGAGGGAAAACGCAAAGACGACACCGTATTGCGGAAAAAGACGAACGCAAACTCGTTTTGGGAAAGCAGTCGCCTGTCAGACAAGAAATCCGCGTTTTTTCGACGGGAACGTACTAAAGCGTACGTGACCGAGAAAAAAGGTAAGGATGACGACGTATGACGGGATGAATGCGACCCAAAACAGATTATTTGTCCTTGTTTGTCTTAAGTATCTCCATAAACACTTCGGAGGGAACTTCCACCGTGCCGACCTGGCGCATACGCTTTTTGCCCTCCTTCTGCTTTTCGAGGAGTTTCTTTTTGCGCGTGATATCGCCGCCGTAGCACTTTGCCAGGACGTCCTTGCGAACGGCTTTCACCGTTTCGCGCGCGATGATCTTGCCGCCGATCGCCGCCTGTACGGGAACCTCGAAGAGCTGACGGGGAATGGCGTCCTTTAAGTTTTCGCAGAGCGTCCTGCCCCTTGCGTAGGCGCGCTGTTCGGGCACGATGAGGGAGAGCGCGTCGCAGATCTCGCCGTTCAAGAGGATATCGAGGCGAACGAGATTTTCCTTGGTATAGCCCTCTATCTCGTAGTCGAAGCTCGCATAGCCCTTGGTGCGGGATTTCAGCTCGTCGAAAAAGTCGTAGACGATCTCGTTTAACGGAATGGAATAGGTGATGCGGACGCGCTTGGTATCGACGTAGGTCATATCCTTGAATACCCCGCGCCGATCCTGACACAGATCCATGATGGCGCCCACGTAATCGGGGGGGATATAGATTTCCGCCTTGACGATGGGCTCCTCCATATAATCGATATCCGAGGGATCGGGCATGTGCGAGGGATTATCGATAAAGAACTGCTCTCCGTCCGTTTTATGCACGATATAGCTCACGGAAGGAGCGGTGGTGATGATGTCGAGATTGAACTCCCGTTCGATGCGCTCCTGAATGATCTCCATGTGCAAAAGCCCCAGGAACCCGCAACGGAACCCGAACCCGAGCGCGACGGAGGTATCCGGTTCGAAGGTCAGGGAGGCGTCGTTTAATTTGAGCTTGAGAATGGCTTCCTTGAGGTCGTTGAATTTACTGCCGTCCAACGGATAGATGCCGCAGAACACGACGGGGCGCACCTTCTTATAGCCGGGAAGGGGCTCTAAAGCGGGTTTTTCCGCGAGGGTTACCGTGTCGCCGACCTCCACCTCCTCGATGGTCTTGATGGATGCGGCAATATAGCCGACCTCGCCCGCCGACAAGCTTGCCTTGGGTTGCAGATCGGGCGAGAACACGCCCACTTCGGTAACGGTATACACCACGTCGGAAAGGAATGTTTTGATGCGGTCACCCACCTTCACCGCGCCGTCGCGGATGCGCACGAAGAGAATGACGCCCTTATAATTGTCGTAGTAGCTGTCGAAGATGAGCGCTTTGAGCGGTTTTTCCGTATCGCCGTCGGGCGCGGGCAGATAGCGCACCACCGCCTCCAGGATATCCTTGATATTCAGCCCCTCCTTGGCGGAGACGCAGGGCGCGTAGGAGGCGTCGATGCCGATGACCTCCTCGATCTCCTTTTTGGTGCCCTCGATATCGGCGGAGGCGAGATCGATCTTATTGATGACGGGAAGAACCTCAAGGTCGTTGTCGAACGCGAGGTAAACGTTGGCGAGCGTCTGCGCCTCCACGCCCTGCGTGGCGTCCACGACGAGGATCGCCCCTTCGCACGCGGCGAGGGAACGACTGACTTCGTAGGTAAAGTCGACGTGCCCCGGCGTATCGATGAGGTTAAAGACGTATTCGTTGCCGTCGTCCGCCTCGTAGTACATTCTTACGGGCGTGAGCTTGATGGTGATCCCCCTCTCCCGCTCGATATCCATGCTGTCGAGGAGCTGATCCTCCATATCCCGCTTGCTCACCTGACCGGTGAGCTCCATGATCCTGTCGGCAAGGGTGCTTTTTCCGTGATCGATATGGGCGATAATGCAAAAATTTCTTAAAAATTGATTCGGCTTTGCCATTTTATCATCCTTGATTTTCGTACTTCCATGATATTATACCCTTTTTCTCCTCGGTTGGCAATTATTTTTGAAAAAGATTTTCTGAAAGCAAATGCGAAAATAAAATTTATTATAAAAACTTCACAATTTCATATTGATTTTTTCACACAATCGGGTATAATAGTTTTTGGAAATCCATTAACAAAAGAGGTAAAAATATGAACGAGCAAAAAATCTTTGAAAAGGCACTCAAACACTACGAAGCGGCAGAGAAAAATCTGACGGAACTCGTCGACACGGTGAGCGAATTTCTCCCCGACTATCCCGCCCTGCGAGCTTTCCAAAGCTTTGATTTTCTGTTGCAAGGAATGTTATTGCGGCAGTCCCTTGCCGACGGCAGCATGGACAGAAACGAAGTCGCCTTCATCAAGGGAATCGTCAACACGGGCGATCTGCTTTTCGACGTCAAGGAAAGATTGAAGGCGAGCGTAGCGGACGATCTGCTCGCGCAATACACCTGGGAAAACGTATATCTCGCCCCCGTCGAATTGCAGACGATGATCGTGAACGCGCTGAACGAATACGCCGCGCCCGCCGTGGAAGAAACGGCATTCCTTTGCGCGGTCGCCGACGCCGTGACGAAAAAGAATTACTATAAATATATCACCAAAGCGGTATGCGGCATTTTAACCTGCTTTGCCAAAATCGACGGCAAGAGCACGGCAGAGGAGATCGACGAGGGTTGCCTCTCCTACGTGGAAGGCTTTGCCAGATGCTATCTCGGCGTAAAGAATTTTACCGAAAATCTGATCAAGGAGGGCGAGGCTTGGGCAAAAGCTGCCAAGCGCGATTGGAAGGCGCTGCAAAAGCAAGCGAAAAAGGCGATCGACTCCCTTTCTCCCGCGGAGGTAGGTTCTCTTCTTGCCCTGCTGGAAGGAGATCTCTCCCAAAGCATGATCGAAATCGTGACGGAAGGATAACGCCCCCTTCCGTTTCGTCGCCGAATTTTTTCGGCGACTTTTTTTATCATTTTGTTGACAAATCAACTATATTGTGCTATAATGCGATCATAGTTGATAAATCAACAAGGAAGCGAAATGATGGAAAACAGATTTGAAAACTTTACTTTTTACGTTTTGAAGGCGAATAAGCTGATTCAAAGGATCAAGAACAAAAAAATAGAGGCGTTCGATACCAACTTAAAAGCCGTTCACGTGATGTGCATACATCTTCTGAACGCGGAAAAGGACGGGCTTACAAATGCGGAGATCGTGCGCGGCACGCTGGAGGACAAAGCGGCGATCTCCCGCGCGCTCGCGCAGCTCAAGGAATGGGGATACGTCTCCTACGAAAAGCGGGAGCGGGGCGGAAAGATCCTTTTGACGCGAGAGGGCAAGCGGGCGGCGGACTATATCTCGCAAGCGGCGCAGCAGGCGGTCGACATCGGCGGGAAGGATCTCACGGAAGCCGAACGGGATATCTTTTACCGCTGTCTAAAGATCATAACGGAAAATCTTTCCGCATTTTACGAAAGGGAGGATGACCGATGAATTTTTTCTATCGCGCCTATTGCCGCGTCTTTCAGGCGGCGTTCAAAATCGCATTGCGCCGTCAGGCGGAAAAAGAGCCTGAATGATTTGAAGGGTATTTTGAAGGTGAGAAAAAAGATCCCCTTGCTCATCGCGATCCCCACGACGGCGGGCAGAGCCTTTTCCAAGGCGTACGTGGGGTACGTGCACGCGATCGCGCATTCGCTGGGCGGAAAGTACGATACGCCGCACGGACTCGCCAACGCCGTCATCTTTCCCTACGTATTAAAGGCGTACGGAAAAAGCATACAAAAACGCTTGAGCGAGATCGCCCTCTTTTGCGGGATCGCCTCCCCAACGGAGAGCGAGGAAGGGAGAGCGCGTCGCGTGAACGAAACGATCGAACGCATGAACGAAAATCTCTCCATTCCCGAACGGCTCCCCTTTATCCGCGAGGAGGATCTCGACGAGCTCGTTGACTACGCGTATCGGGAGGCAAATCCCCTCTATCCCGTTCCCGTGCTTTGGGAGAAAGAACAGCTGAAAATTATTTACAGGCAGGTGAAAGGCGAATGACGCGCAAAGAAATATCCGCTTTGGTGGAGGAACAGAAAAGATTTTTTGCCGAGGGCAACACCCTCGACGTAAAGACGAGAATCGATTACCTGAAAAAGCTGAAAGAGCAAATCAAAAATCACGAATCGGACATAGCCGATTGCCTGCAAGAGGATCTCGGCAAGAGCGCGCAGGAGAGCTATATGTGCGAGATCGGATTAACGCTCAGCGAGTTGAGTTATCAGCTTTCCCATATCCGACGCTTTACCAAGCGTCGGCGCAAAAAGACGCCCCTAACAAACTTTGCCTCCGTCTCCTTTCAGGTGCCCTCCCCCTACGGCGTGGTGCTCGTGATGAGCCCGTGGAACTATCCCTTTCTCCTTTCCATGGAACCGCTTTTGGAAGCGGTCGCGGCGGGAAACACCGTCGTGTTAAAGCCGGGCGCCTATGCGCCCGCCACGGCGAGGATCATGAAGGCGATCCTTTGCGCCGTGTTCCCTCAGGAATACGTCACGATCGTCGAGGGCGGGCACGAGGAAAACGAGACGCTCCTCGAGCAGAAATTCGATTACGTCTTTTTTACGGGCAGTAAGGCGGTGGGCAAGATCGTCTACGAAAAAGCGGCTAGGACGCTTACCCCCGTCACGTTGGAGCTGGGCGGAAAAAGCCCCTGCATCGTGGACGAGACGGCAAATATTCCGCTCGCCGCCAAGAGAATCGTATGGGGAAAATTCTTAAACCTCGGTCAGACGTGCGTCGCGCCCGACACCGTGTTCTGTCAAAACTCCGTGAAGGAGACATTCCTTTTAGAAGTAAAAAAACAGATCGAGAAACAGTTCGGCGAGGCACCGCTCGAAAATCCCGATTACGGAAAAATCATCAACAGAAAGCATTTCGATCGGATCTGCAAGCTGATCGATCCGAAAAAGACGATCCACGGCGGCAAAACGGACGAAAAAACGCTGAAAATCGAGCCGACCGTGCTCAAAGACGTGAGCCTTTCGGATCCCGTGATGCAGGAGGAGATCTTCGGACCCGTCCTGCCCGTGATCGGCTACGACGAATGGGAGGAGGTCGCCTCCTACGTCTCCTCGCACGACAGCCCCCTCGCCCTGTATTATTTTTCCTCCGATAAAAAAAGCATCGACCGCGCGCTCACCACGATAGGGTTCGGCGGCGGTTGCGTGAACGACGTCGTGATACACCTCGCCACTTCCGAAATGCCCTTCGGGGGTTTTGGCGGGAGCGGGTTGGGATCTTACCACGGCAAGCAGGGCTTCGACACCTTTACACACTACAAGAGCATTACGGACAAAAAGACGTTTATCGATCTGCCCCTCCGCTATCAGCCCTTCCGAAAGCTCTGGAATAAAGCTATACACTTCTTCTTGAAATAAACTCCAAAAAACCGTTTGGCTCGTCGCCAAACGGTTTGTCCTCTACCATTTTCTGTTGTTTTTACACCACTCGGTGTCCTTTAACGGGATATTGTTATTCGAACAGTTCACCGTTAGCTCCTTCCCCTTGCTCGTCACCACGATATTGCCGTTGAAGGAAACAAAGCCCTTTTCGGCGCTTTCGTCGCATAAAGAAGTCACGTACACCCTGTCGGTATAGTTCTTGATGCGGTCGATGAACGCTTGCGACGGGAATTGATTGTCCTTGTTGGAGGTATACTCATCCGACCCCGCGCAGCAGCAGACGCATACGACGTCCGGTTGAATGACGGAGAGCAGGCAATCGTTGCTGGAAGTGGGACTGCCGTGATGCCCGCCCTTGAAGAGCTGACACTTGGGCAGAGAATTGCTCTCGACGAGGGATTCCTCCCCCTCCTTTTCCAGATCGCCCGTGAATAAGTAATGATTCGTCCCCTGCGTGAGCAGGATGCAGACGGAATAATTGTTTTCGTCGGAAGACTTCTCCTCGTAGTACCGCTGATACAAAATCGAGAAGGAGATATCCTCCGTGATCGAATAGGTACGCTTGGCGCCGTTCGTCCGGTTCCAGCATTGCAGCGCCGTGTAATGCTCCGCCCCGCGAGCGATCGCTTGCTCCCGCGCGGAGAGATAATTGTTATAGACGGCGGAGGTCGCGTTCGTCATGGAAAAATCGATGATGGTGCCGACCGAGAAACTTTCGAACACGCCGGGCGCGTCCTTGGTGCCGACGAAACCCGCGATATGATCCTGATGCGCGTGCGTGGCGATGACGTATTCGAGGGTATTATCCGAGCAATAATTGCTCACGTACGGAACGATGGTCGCCGCCGAAGAGGCGCGGGAACCCGCGTCGATGAGGATCTCCGTGTCGCCGATATCGATGAGCACGCAGTCGCCCGCGTACTTGTTGCCGAGCTCTAAAAAATGAACGGCGAGTTCGTCCGTCTCGTAGGCGATCTGTCCGTTTCCGCCGCTTGGCTCGCGGTCGCCGTTCTCTCCGAAGAGGAGCCCGTCGACGATCTTTCCCAAAGGGGTGAACAGGTACGCCGCGATCGCGGCGATCAGGCAAAACGCGAGGAGAACGCCGCCAAAAATCTTGTTTCCGCTTTTCTTTCTTTTCTTGGAAGTCGTCTTTTTCACCGTTTTCTTTCGGCTCATAGGGAATATTCCTCCAGCGTGACGGTGCGGACGGCGGGGGTTCCGACGGAGACGGCTATAATGCTGTCATCCTCAACGATCTCCTCCATGGAATCGTACAATTCGTTGGAGATGCCCACCTCGTCGAACCGACGCAGCGCCTGCATCATTTTTTTGAATCCGACTCTGCCGATCCGCACGCCGCTAAGCACGGCGTCCCGCATGATTTTATCGGCGTCTTCCAAGATTTTGCCTTCCTTTTTCTTGCGTTCGAGTATTTCCTTTAACGCTTGCTTATAATCTGCGCGGTTATCGTATTCGGCGTATTCGGTGCCGTCCCGTTCGCCCTCGTGATAGATATAGAGCGTTATCGTGCTATATGCCATGTTACTTCACCTCTATTTATTTTTTGTATGCGCCGTAAGGCAGCGCGAAACGAGAAAGGAAATCCCTTTCCCCTTTTTTTGCCACGATTGCCTGAACAAACCGTTTTATGGTATGCGGTAAACGCCGTGCGTTATACCATGCCGTACGCGGACGCGATATTCACGACGGAAGCGTTGACGTTCTTCAAAAATATGTTGACCGCCTTCATGGTCGCATTATCCATAAATCGGCTTTCCTGACTCTCGATCATGGAGACGATGGCGTTGAAATTGTAATACACCGCCCTGCAATCCTCGCGGACGACATTGAACTCCTCTATGTCTGCGCCCCGTTCGGCTTTTTCCATCTCCTCGATGGCGGCGTTCATCCGCTCGAGCACCTTGATATCCATGCGTCCGCTCTGAAAAACTCCGTTCAACAGCGAACCGAGATTGCCCAGCGCGGCGATAAATTTTTGCAAGCGTTCCTCGATTTCTTTTTCTTCCATTATAATGCTACCCCGTTTTTTCGTAACAGTTCTCTCGCGCTCTCCACGCTGTCCACGCCCGTCTTGTTTTTAATGGGCGCAAATTCCCGTTCCCGTTCCACTTCGAAGGGCAACACGTTGCCCATGAGCTTTACCATATCGAGAATGAGCGTTTCGAACTTATAGCCGTTCTCCTTTTCGGGCACGACCTTGTTCCCCCTTTCGTCTACGAAGGGAACCTTCTTTTTGACGACGTGCACGGGAATTCGGTCGGACGCGATTTCCGTCAACTTGCTAAAAGAGAACAGATAATTCAAAATGACGCCGTAGCGGAAGGCGAGCGCGCCGCTCTCCTCCCTTTTATACGCCATCTCTTCGGAAAGCTCGTAATACTCGATGACGTTGGGCGTGCCGTTCTCCAGACAGAGAACGCCCACCTTTTCTTTAGGCTCCGCCTTACAAACGACCTTGGCGCCGCAGTTTTTCCCCATCGCGATGGTCGCCCCCACGAACACGGGATCCGCCATGCGCTGCAACACGTTGTCCACGGCGTAGCAATTCACCCATTCTACGCCCGACCGACGCATCTGCTCCACAAGTCCGGAGCGCGCGAGCGAGGCAAACCATCCGCCGTTTCCGTTGGGGGAAAGCGCGATTTTGCCCTTTTCCTCTAAAAACACCTTGCCGTTCTCGTCGGCGGCAGGCGCCATTTCCTGACGGAAAAAGTAAATATCCTCTTTCGGATAGCCAAAATAGTCGTGCTCGTCAAAGAACGCCGTCGTTTCGTCGTAATTTTTTTCGCTCGTCATGATATAGAGCGGGATCCTCGCGTGTAACGCCTTGGTGACGTCCGATAAATTCGCGATCTGCCGCTCGAAGATGTAGACGGGCTTGGTGAGCCCGATATCGTAACAGCCCTTGGGGGCGTCGCTCCCCAGTCGGGTACCCTGACCGCCGGCAAGCAGCACGCAAGCCACCTTTCCTTTACGGATCGCGTCCGCGCCGATCGAAAAGAACTCCTCTTTTCTTTCTTCGATCTCCCGCCTATCCAACCCTTCGATGGGGGTAATCTCGCCTTTCCCGCTCAAATCTTCCGGATGCGCGAGATTTTCCACGACGGAAAAATCCGTCTCTTCAATCTGTTTTAATAACGCATCCTGCTCGGTAGCGGAAAGCTCCTGCCAAAAACGGAGCAGATGTTCCTGCCCGATCCCCTTCAATTTCTGATAACTTTCCTCAAAATTCATAGTTCCCCCTGTGTGCGGCTCGGTTCTCCCCGCCGCCTTTTCTGTTGTGTGATACCGAAAACAAAGCCCCGTATCCATGATTCTATTATAGCCCGATTTGCCCGCTTTGTCAATCCCGTGAGAGCGTTTGAAAAAATTGGCAACTAAAATTCCGAAAATCCGTTTGTTGATATTGACTTTTAGGATGCTTTTCACCGGTTGCAAAACAAATGACACCCCGCCGGACGATCCGACCCCGGATCCCGACCCCGTACATACCCACAGCCAAGCTATTCGGTTACGGGACTCGGTCCCTACACCGATACGGATATCGTTATTCCCTCCACCTATCAAAATCTTCCCGTATCGGCTATCGGGGCTCATGCATTCGCCGTTTGCGATAGTCTTAACAGCGTAGCAATCGAAAACAGCGTGACGACGATCGGTAGTTCTGCTTTCTATGGTTGTAGCAGATTAACAGACGTATATGATACGGGAACCGAGCAGGGGTGGCAGAATATTGCGGTAGACAACGGTAATGATCCTCTTACGAGAGCAACGATACATTATAACCATACTGTTTCATAAATTGATTCGATTACAAAACAAAAACCAACAAACTCACCCGACGGATTTTTCCGTCGGGTGAAATTTTTTCAGGAAAACATTTTAGTCTCTTTCCAGCAGGAAGGCGCCGCTCTCGTAATCCCCCTGACCCGTTACGCAAAGCGTTCCGTCGACGAAGGAGTACGGCAGGTTGGTATACGCCCTCTGCAAGCGGTAGCCGTTTAGCGGAAGGAAAACAGGTTCCGCCCGCTCGAAGGCGTGAATGAGGACGAGGATTTTCTTTCGATACGCCTTTACGTAAACCTGTCTGCCGAACGGTTCGCGGTAATACTCCACCGTGTTGTCGACGCTCACGATATCGCCGTAGCGCACGATATCCTTGATAGACTGATAAAACGAAAGCCCCTCGCGAATTAACTGAAATCTTTTATCGTCCGCGTTCGGGATATCCCCCGAAAGGCAGATTCTGCCGAAAAACGCCGAAGTCATCGACCAGAGAACGCGTTTCTCGTCGTCCTCTCTTCGAATGACCGCCCAGATCTGTTCCTGACGGGCAGGCACCACGCGGGAAACGTTGGCGGCGACGAGGGGGATCTCTTTACACTCATGCGCGTCGGAGAAGGAGCACATGGCAACCTTTTTCATGCGGCAAGGCTCGATCCTGCTGCCGCCCGACGAGCAATTCTCCACGACGATTTCGGGCACGGCGTCCTTGATGCGATCGATCCATTCAAGGGAGGACTCCTGAAGCTGTCTGCCGCCCTCCCCGACGGCGGAGCCGTCCTCCGAGTCGCAACCGATGCCGATATTGTCGTTATAATCGATCTTGATATAGTCGAACGCGTTTTCGCGCAAAAAGGAGAGCATCTTTTTTTCGAGATAGTCGGAAACGAGCGGTTTGCGAAGGTCGAAAAATCTTCTGTTTTTGGTAGAGAGCGTATAGCCGTCGCGGGAAACGAGATATTCCTTTTGAGAATAGATTTCGCTATCTATCCCCGCCACCTCGAACTCGAACCAGATACCCGCCCGCTTGCCTTCGGCGTGAATACGATCTACGACCGCTTTTATCCCCGCGAGAAAGAGCGTTTTGCTCTCCCGCCAGTCCCCCGTGGCGTTGCACCAGCCCTTGTCGTCCGGTTTATACCAACCGCAATCGATGACGAAGGTATCGATGGGAAGGGAGCGGATCGCCTGCAGGATTTCCGCTATATTCTCCTCGGAGGGACAGCCCCAGGTGGTGCAGTATTCGTTGAAGAGAACGGGCATACTCTCCTCGCTTTCGGGAACTCTCAAAAGCGAATCCATATAGTGCACGAGGGCGTTGCAAACGCCGTTTACGCCGCCCTTTCGGCTGACCTTGACGTAGGCTTTGTGCGTGGAAAAACTCTCCTGCGGAGCGATTTTCTTGCGCCAGTGCGCAAATTCGTAATCGCCGAGACCGCCCGAGAGCGAGCAGGTCTCCTTCTCCTCATAGACCTCCATCTGCCAGGAATAGGGGGCCTCCATCATGACGCCGAGAAGAAAGCCGTTCGCCTCGTCCTCGATCGCCGCGAACGGGAAATAATCCCGCACGGGCATAGAGCCTCTCTGCCCCCATTTTTCCACCTTCACGCCGTAGCGCGCCCAGCTCATGTCAAGCCCCAGATGCGCAAAAGAATCGCTCTTTAAGCGGCATTCTCTGCTCCAAGCCGCCGTCATGCGGTGCAGCGTCAGCCCGCAGGTGTTTTTTAGATTTCGGGAGGGGGAAGCGATGCCGCTTACAGAAAAGCTGTCCAGCATTTCGAGCGTTTGCGCGCGGTCGCCGCGATTGAAATACTCGATAGAGAGGGCGAACACGCCCGTCTTTTCGTCGTAGGAGAGATGATGCACGTAATCGTTCCCCTGTCCGTCGGAAAGATAGGTATCCACGCCCGAAACGGTTGAAATCTGTTCTCGGATGGAAAGCAGGACGGACGAGCGGTTGCGCATGGAGAGCCCCTGCGTGTAGTCGATGAGATTCCGATCCCCCGTGAAGGCGACCTGAACGAGAGAGTCGCAATACAATTTTTCAAAATCTTCTATGGGTACGGTTACGGGATAGAGCGCAAGTCCGTAGACGAACGCGTCCTCATGCCCTTCCACGGCGGATCTTACATAGTATGCGGCGGTATCGCCGAACACGAAACGAGAGTATAACATAATCGGTTCCTTCCCTTTATGATGTGTTTTCTATTGTATCATGTTTGCCGAGAAAAACAAGTATTTTACGAAAAAAAAGAGAACGATTTCCGTTCTCTAAAAATACGTTTCTTTATTTTTCCTCGTATACGGCGCTGCTCGTGCGGTTGACGCCCAGCTCGCGGAGAACCTTTAGATCGATATGCGAGAGGATAACCGTACTGTGCATTTCCGTATCGCGGAGCTTTTTGAGCTGCCGAATGGCGAGCGCCGCATTCGGGTTGGTGGTGCTGGAGGAAGAGAGCGCGATGAGCGCCTCGTCGATGTGCAGTCTCGGCGTTTTACTGCTGAAGTAGTTCACTTTGAGATCGGTGATGGGCAAGATGGTTTCCGGCTGCAACAGCTTGATGCCGTCGGGTATGCCCGCGAGATATTTGAGCGCGTTTAAAATCATGGCGGCGGGGCTTTCCAACAGCTCGCTCGTTTTGCCGGTGACGATCTTCCCGTCGGCAAGCTGAATGGCGGAGCAGCTCACGCCCTCTCTTTTCGCCTTTTCCTCCGCCGCGGTAAACACCTCGCGATCCTTTTCCGAAATACCCATGGCATTCATCAAAATGGCGATCTTGTCGCTCTCGTTCGGTTCGAGGTTGTTTGTCCGCTCGTTTTCAAGCGCCTTGAAGTAGCGGCGAATGATCTCCTGCTTGGATGCCTCGCAGCACACCTCGTCGTCGCAGATGCCGTAACCCGCCATATTCACGCCCATATCCGTGGGAGACTTGTAGGGGGAGACGCCCATGATCTTTTCAAAGAGGGCGTTGAGGACGGGAAAGACCTCCACGTCGCGGTTATAATTGACGGTGGTTTCCCCGTAAGCGGATAAATGCCAGGGATCGATCATGTTCACGTCGTTGAGATCGGCGGTAGCCGCCTCGTAGGCGACGTTGACGGGGTGCTTTAAGGGAAGGTTCCAGATGGGGAAGGTCTCGTACTTGGCGTAGCCCGCTTTGACGCCACGCTTGAAATCGTGATACAGCTGAGAAAGGCAGGTAGCCATTTTTCCGCTGCCCGGTCCGGGCGCGGTGACGACGATGAGATTCCTCGTCGTTTCGACGTATTCGTTTTTGCCGTAGCCTTCGTCGCTGACGATAAAGGGCACGTTGGTGGGATAGCCCTTGATGGTATAGTGATGATACACCTTTAACCCGAGCATTTCGAGTTTTTTCTGAAATTTGACGGCGGGCTCGTTGTTTTCGTCGAATTGAGACAACACGACGCTGCCCACGTATAAGCCGTAGGAACGGAATACGTCGATCAGGCGGATCACGTCGAGATCGTAGGTGATACCCAGATCCGCGCGCACCTTGTTTTTGCGGATATCGAGCGCGCTGATGACGATCACGATCTCCGCCTCCTCCTTTAACGTGGCGAGCATTTTGATCTTGTTATCGGGAGAAAAGCCGGGGAGCACGCGGGAGGCGTGAAGATCGTCAAAGAGCTTGCCGCCGATTTCAAGATACAGTTTGCCGCCGAAATCCGCAATTCGTTCCCGTATTTTTTCCGACTGCATGGATAAGTATTTTTCGCTGTCAAATCCCTTCTTCATAAAAACCTTCCTTTGTAAAATATCTTTATTATAATACCGCATTTGAGGGAAAAAAATCAACAGAATCGCGGAAGATTCGCAAAAAAAATTTCATGACCGCCCGTAAAAGAAAAAAGGAGACTTCGGACGGCGTTGCGCCCCGAAATCTCCTTATTTTTTCAATTCATCAATTCGTCCGTCAATCGAATGATCTCGGGAGCGATTTTTTTCCTCTCGCGCTTGACGACGGCTCGATAGAGCGGAAACGCCAAGCAAATCAAAAGGATACCCACCCCGCCGATGACGGAGCCGACGCATAGCGCCAAATTTTTTTGCAAGCCGAGCCATTCGCTCATCTGCGTCATCGCCAAACTCATGCCGAAACCGAGAATCAGCGTGCCGACAATCCCCAGGGCAATCGATATCCCCCGCGCTTTTTTCGTTACGCCGCCGTCAAGCCTGCGCAAGCGTTCCATCGTATCCTCCTCGCGGGGGGCGTACCTTTCCCGGATCCGCTTGATTTCCTCCTGCTCCCTTGCCGAGTAGGTATAGGAAAATCCCTTTTCCTCTTGCCTGTTATCCATCTGTATTTTGACTCCTTATTCTTTTTAATTGCTTTGTGGCGCGAACGATCATATAAATCGCCATGACGACGATAAAGACGGACACGGCGACGCCCGTCACGGCGAGCATCGTCCGCCGAAACGCGACCGACTCGCTCTTGCCAAACACGTGCAGCATGGACGCTTCCAACGTCAGTATGGAGACGCAAGCGGCGGCGAGAGAGATGATCTTGCTCGCCGAATATACCGGACTGTCGTATTTTCGGTATTTTACAAGGCTTACGATGGCGAGGACGAAAGAAGTGAAGGTATACGCCGCCATGGCGATGGCGATGATCTCGGTGTATTCGTTCGCGCGGTCGAAATAGACCATGAAGAAAACCATGACGGACAGAAAGAGATTCAAAAGGAGGAATATCCAGCCGCAAGCGCGGTATCGGATAAACTCCGACTCTCTGTCCTCGTTTCTCCGATGCGACCTCGTGTGCCGCGCCAGAAAAAAGCGCATGACGGCGAACGACAGATAATACGCCGATAGCGAGAAAAACCAAAAGGAACCTCTGGTAAAGCCCAGCCAAAGCTGAAAGGCGGCATACGCCACGTTCCAGACGAGGGAGCCGTAGAGAGAGACCTTGATACGCAGGCGCTCGTCGTCCATCCAACGCTTTGCAAAGCGATTTTCCTGCCGAAAAGCCTTAAAAAACCGAACCAAGCGGGGAATACGCAGGCAGATGATCGTCAGCGTATAGGCGGAAAGCGCATAGGCAAAGTAGGCAACGGGCGTTTCCGTGCCGACGTACGCCATGGCATAGACGAGAAGAACGGTAGCGATCGGCAGGAGAATGAGCGGGACGGCGACGGGCGGAAACAGGATCGCCTGAAAGAATTTTTTCCATTTCACGGCGATTCCCTCCGCATAACGACCGTGAACGCGGAACCCTTGCCCACCTCGCTTTCCACTGAGATGTCGTTCCCCGTGATAGCGATCACGCGCTTGACGAGCGCAAGCCCCAACCCGTTGCCCTGCGTCGCGTGAGAGGCGTCTCCCTGATAAAATTTATCGAATATGCGGCGTCCCACCTCGGCGGAAATGCCGCAACCCGTGTCGCGCACCGTCACGAAAACGCGTTCGCCCTCCCCTTTCAGAGAAACGCTCACCGTGCCACCCTCATCGGTGAATTTGACCGCGTTGGAAAAGAGATTGTTCCACACGAGGCTCATCATCTCTTTGTCCGACGAGATCAAAACGTCCTCCTCGATATCCGTTTGAAGATTCAGCCGCTTTTTCTCCCACGCCTCCTCGAAGGAGAGCAGGCATTCGCAGACCTGTTCCGACAAATTGTATTCTTCCCGCACGGGGGCTATCTGTTGATTTTCCAGCTTGTTCAGCTTGAGAATGTTGGTGACGAGCGCGGCGAGGCGGCGGGAAGTCTCGGTGATCTCCCGCGCGTATTCTCTGCGTTTTTCCTCGTCGAGCGAGGGCTGAGAAAGGAGCATTCCGTAATTTTGCAGAACGGAAAGGGGGGTTTTCAGCTCGTGGGAAACGTTGGCGACAAAATCCGTCCGCAACGTCTCCGTATGAGACAGTTCCTCCGTCATCTTATTGAAACACTCCGCGATTTCCTGAAAAGAGTCCGCCTCTCCGACTCCCCGCGTGGGAATGTGCACGGAAAAATCCCCTTGCATCACCTTTCGCCCCGCCTCCACGATCCGCCTCGTCGGGCGATCGACCGTGAGCCTTTTGCGAACCGTATCGCAGACGGTCAATATCGTCGTCAATAGCAGCACGTTCAGCATGGTGATCTTTGCCGCCTTCTCCACATTTTCGTCCGTCAGGACGAGCCCCGTCTCGCTTGCCATGATCGTCACGTACAGCGTGATGCAGCAGGTAACGACGAACGCCACGAGCAAAAAGACGGAAAAAAATCGGAGAACAAATTTGAGTAACCGATAGCCCGCTCCCTTCTTGTTCATCGGATCACCGCCTTATAACCGAGCCCGTGAACGGTAACGATCTCGAAGCTGTCGCAATTTACCAGCTTGGCGCGCAGTTTCGTCATGTAGACGTCCACCGTGCGCGTGCTCGTCTGCGTGCCCACGTCCCAGAACTCGTCCATGAGCTGGGTTCGGGTAAAGGTTTTTTTGGGATAGGAGAGCAGCTTATACAGCAGATTGAATTCCCGAAAGGTGAGGGATATCTCCTCCCCCTTCCAATACGCGGTGCGCTCGTCGGCGTCCATCGTGAAATCGCCCGCCTCGAGCTTTTTGGACGACGCGATTTTATAGCGGCGCAGCAGCGCGCCGATGCGCAAAAACATCTCGTCGAAATCGATCGGCTTTATCATATAATCGTCGACGCCTACGCGATACCCCCTCTGCATGGAGGCAAAGTCGTCCCTCGCCGTCATAAAGAGAATGGGGATTTCCTCGTTCTGCGCGCGAACCGTTCGGGCAAATTCGAAGCCGTCGATCTCCGGCATCATGATGTCGGATACGATCAGATCGAATACGTTTTCATACATTTTTTCGTAGGCTTGGTTGGCGTTCAGGCAACCGACCGCCTCGTATCCGCTCCCGCTTAAAAACGTGCAGACGCTGCGATTGAGCTCCGCGTTATCTTCCACCACGAGTATCTTGAACATAATATAACCCCTCGCATACTATTGATCATAGGAAATTATATCATAGAAATGTTAAAGAATTGTTTCCGTTTTTAAAATTTTTACAAACTTTTCACATAAAAACGGGATGCGTCTCACTCGCTTACGATCTTATCGCTGAGGGCGAGGATCTCGGGCGCATATTTTTTCTTGCGGGATTTCACAATAGCCGCGTAGATGGGATAATTGATGAGCGCCATGACGAGCCCCACGTCTCCGATGATGGAGCCAAGCAGCATGGGATTGCCCGTGACGCCGATCGTTTGCGCCAAATCGGTCATCGCCAAGCTCATGCCGATACCCAAAACGATGGCGCCGAGTATCCCGAATACGTAAGAAAAGACAATAGCGGGGCGCTTCACCTTCTGATCGAGCGCGCGGAGCTCGTCCAGCTCGCTCGACTGCTTTTCCATATACTGCGCGCGGATCTTCTGCGCCGCAAACCGTTGATCGTTCTTGTTCATTTTTGATACCTCACTTTTTTTGATACGTGAATTTTACCGCGCCGATGTTTTCAATTGTTTGATAAAATATTGCCGTTTTGTTAATTTTAAAAATTTTTTCTCGCGAAGAGCAAAGAAAAACGGAGCCTTGTACAAGCTCCGTTTTTTGCTTATGCTTTTTGTTTTTTTGGTTTATAGTACGAGAAGAAACAGCTCACGATAGAGGCGACTGCGCAGACGAAGAATCGTATCGTATAGAAAAGACCCATATAAGCGAATCCGCCGATAAAGTGCACGCCGTTCCAAACGTCAGAAAGGGGCGGAAGCGTCGCCTGCAACGCGTAGCCGAACGCCACCGTATACAAAACAGCGGGGATCATGGGCACGAACTTGAAGGGCAAAAAGCTCACGAGAAGCAGGTACAGTACGCCGCCTAACACGGAGAGAACGACCGCTTCGGGATTGCCCGCCTTTTTCATGGCGTCCATCGCGGAGGAATTGACGGTAAATGCAGATTTCAACCCCTCTTCGGGCGTGACCGGCTTGACCGTCCATTTCGCCGACCCGCTGGAAGAAACCTGTCCGTAAATGGGATCGATCGCCCGATAGCCGAAGGGGGTGACTTCCGCGCCCTTGTTCAGGGGCAGGACGCCGTTGTTTTTGAGGAGAACAATCCCCTCTTCCTGCACCTTTTGCGCGATTTGATACGACGCCTCTTTGCTCTCGTTTCTATTCTTATACGGATTTTTGTAATAATCCGTATCCCAATTTTCCGAACCTGGAACCTTCTGAATGCTCATTTCTCCCCTGCCGAGATAATCGTCCATGACAGTGGAAAACATCGTCATGCCGATCGTTGCGATCTGGCAAAGAGAAAACGCCGTTGCCACGACCGGAATGACAATTGCACGAAATTTTAGGTTGCTCATTTTTTGTTTCATTGAAATTCCTCCTTTTATCCGAATGATAGAACAGGCTCAATCTTTTTCAATCGAATCGGCAAAATCGGTTGGTTTCTGCTCCTGAAATAAAACGAACTTTTTACGCATTCAAACCGACTGAAAATGTCTCTTCCCTTGTTTTTTGGATTGAGATGCGATACAAATTAAGAAAAAAAATAAAATGAGGATATGGATTCATGAAAAAAAGAATTTCTTTGTTGTTAGTTGCTCTGTCAGTCCTTTCCATGGCTGGCTGTGCGGGCGCAGGCGAGACTAGCGTTCCCGACACTTCCAAGCCCCCGAAAACGCAAATCACCTCCACCGCTCCCGCCATTCCGGACGATACGGTCAAGGTCGATTACCGGCTGTACGAGGGAGCCGCCCCTTACGCTTCCACCTATACCCAGGAAGAAACCGTCTCCATGACGGGATACTTCATTGACGATGGCAAAGAGCACGGCGCAGTCGTCATTCTCCCCGGCGGCGGATTCATTCATCGCAGCGAGCCCAAAGAGGGGGAAGACATTGCGGCACTCGTCTTAAACGAATACAATATGAACGCAATCGTCGTGCATTACCGCCTAACCCCTTGCTATTTTAAGGGAATCGCTTACGACGCGATCAGGGCGGTCAAGCTGCTCAGATCGATGGCAGAAGAACGCAACGTCAACGAGGATCAAATCGTATTGATGGGATTTTCCGCAGGCGGACAGCTTGCCATGGTCTCGCAAGAGCATTTGGAAGAAAATCTCTTCGGAGATTTGGGCGATCCGTACGTTGCTGATGAAATCGATTTAAACTATTCGGGCAAAGTCAATCTCCTGTGCCTGAATTATCCTTGCTATTCCATCTCGCTGGAAAGCGACACGCCGAACAAGAAAAACGCATTTCTCGGAGCGTACAACACCGCCGAAAACAGAGCGGCGTATACGACGTGGCTCAACGTGAAAGAAGATACTTGCCCCGTCTTTCTTTCGCAGGCAAAGGACGATATATCCGTTCCCATCGACTATACCTATCAGTTGGAAGCGGCGCTGAAAGAGAAGAACATCCCACTCGACGTCCACTACTACGAAAAGGGAGGACACGGCTATGCGCTCGGCAACAATGACGAGACGAAAACGTGGACGGCTTCCCTCAAAGAATACATGAAAGCGATTTTCGCTTAAAACGGCGGCTGCTTCTTTTCGCCTTCCCTTCCGACACCTTTGCGTCATCTCGTCCGATCTTTGCACAATCATTTCACGATGAGAAGAATATCATTTGTGTAAAACGACTGATTCTGATATGCACCTCCAAAAGTTTGTCTAACTTTTGGAGGTGCATATTTTTATGAGAAAGAAAGGAAGAAAGAACAAAAAATACTCGCCCGAATTCAAAATATCTGTTATAATGGACATGCGTGAGCATGGTTTAGGATATCAAGAGACCATGCGAAAATATTTCCCGCATCTAGGACAACGAAACTTTCAATTTTTGAAAGTATGGGAACGTATATACTTAGAAGAAGGTGTAGTCGGTTTTATGATAGCAAGATGAGGACGAAAATCCAAAGGCAGACCAAGAAAGGATCCATTAGATCATGAAGTAGAAAACGATTTAATCGCAGAAAATCAACGATTAAAAGAGCGAATTCAATATCTTGAAGCGGAGAAGGAATATATAAAAAAATTAAGTGCCTTAACACAAAGTATGTCGCGAAAAGGCAACTGTATGGATAATGGAGCAATGGAAAACTTTTTTGGACGGTTAAAGGTAGAAATGTTTTACGGCGAAAAATTTGAAAGCGTTAACGCTTTCATTGAACAACTACACGAATATATTTACTACTACAACAACGAGAGAATCTCTCGTAAACTAAAAGGAATGAGTCCGATACAATATCGAACTCATTCACAAGATTAAAATTTAATTTTTTGTCCAACTTTTTGGGTTCACTTCATCGTTGCAAGCCGTTTTTTTGCTTATGCTTTTTGTTTTTTCGGTTTATAGTACGAGAAGAAACAGCTCACGATAGAGGCGACTGCGCAGACGAAGAATCGTATCGTATAGAAAAGACCCATATAAGCGAATCCGCCGATAAAGTGCACGCCGTTCCAAACGTCAGAAAGGGGCGGAAGCGTCGCCTGCAACGCGTAGCCGAACGCCACCGTATACAAAACAGCGGGGATCATGGGCACGAACTTGAAGGGCAAAAAGCTCACGAGAAGCAGGTACAGTACGCCGCCCGTCACGGAAAGAACGACCGCTTCGGCGGCAAACGTCTTGTCGCCGTAATCGTAGAAATAATAGGAGAGCCCCGAAAAGATCGCAAACAGCGCGACGAAAATGCCGATATAGTAAACGACTGTCCTCTTCTGCTTGAAACAGGAAACGAGTTCATTCTTGATAAATTGCATCATTTTTCCGATTCCTCCTTCTTTCTTTTTTCGTTCAGTACGATACAAGTCACAAATCCTGCCGCTGACAACGCGGTGAGGGCGATCATGCTCCCGCGGAGAATGTACAGAGCCGTCTTCCACCAAGGCACGAAGTTCTTTACGACGACGTCGTGCGAGAGCCCGTTGATGAGGTTGGAGCGGGAGAAGGCATAGTAATAATGCTTGTTCGCCTGTCTCATCGCCTGCAATACGGTGCCGTCGTCATATCGGTCGACGATCTCGATGAGAGCGTCCGTTCTGCCGGCGTCGTTGTTGAACATATCCGTTCCGTTTACGATACATTCCGCCGTGTGAACGTAGTCGGAGGCGTCCTTGGAGGAGTCCGTGATGGTGACGCCCTTAAAGCCCCATTCCTTGCGGAGGATCTGAATCTGCGTGGCGTAGCTTGCCGCACCCGCCGTCGCTCCGACGCGGTTGAAGCAGGTCATGGTTCCGAGCGCGCCGCCCTTATCGCCGCGGAGCGCGCCTTCGAAACAGCGCAGAGAACCTTCCCGAAATCCCTGTTCGGTAGCAAACGTGGCTACGCCGTGACGGTTGGTTTCCTGATCGTTTCCGACGAAATGCTTGATGCCCGCAATCAGTCCGCCCTCCTGCATCGTCTTGCATTGCGCCATGCCGCAAAGGAAAGACATATTCGGATCTTCCGAGTAATATTCGGAATTTCTGCCCGAGTACGCCGTTCTGTGCCAGTCGGCGCCGGGCGCAAAGATCATGGAATATCCCGCATACAGCGCGTCCTCGGCAAACAGTCTGCCACGTTCTGCCAAAAGTTCGAGATTGAAGGTGGAGGACATGACCACTTCGTCGACGTAGAGCGTGATGCCGCTGCCGTCGCCGTAACGGTAGGTGGAACCCAAACCCTTGGGTCCGTCCGTATTGTTGTTTGCAGGCTTATTGACGGTGGCGATCGCCTTGTTGCCCATCGTTTCGCCGCTGATGGTGGCAAGGTCGTTCCAGGAAAGCTGATTTAGGAAGGCTTCCCAACGCTCGTCGTCGTAATCAAAATCCTTCAGATCGGCAAACATGATGTCGTTCTCTGCGTCGCTGACCATCTCGCTTGCCTTTACGGAAGTATCCTGAACGTAGGAATGACCGTCGAGATCGGTTTTGAGCTGCTCGGTGACCGTCAGGCTGTCGTACGTTACGGGATAGGTATTCCAGTCGCTCCGCGAAAGATACTTCACCGTATCGGGCTTGTAATAGTTATAGTTGATCTCCTGCAAGGCGTTGCAGACGACTTCCCCCGTTGCCTTGGAGGTCGCGTACGTCTGATTGTCCAAAGCGGAGAGCGTCTCCTTTTTGACCTTTGCGGAATCGCCCTTTACCGTATTCCCCTTTTCATCGGTGAGAGAGGCGGAGGGAGAGGTGACGGCGATGACGTTGTTCAACGCGTCGTGCGCATTGTCGCCGATCGAAAAGTAATAATCTCCCCGATCGAATACGTAGCACCCCTTTTTGGCGGGATCCGCGCCGTTGACGGCGGTTTCGTCGTAGGTAGCGAACAGGTAATCGTCCACTTCGAGGGTGACCGTTTCGCTATCCCCCTTGCCGAGCGCGGAGGTCTTTGTAAACCCGATGAGCTGAATGGCGGATTTTTCCGCCATGCCCTTTTCGTAGGGCAGGGAAGCATAGAGCTGAACGACGGACTTGGACTTGCCGTCGTACGAGGAGGAACCGTTGTTGGTTACCTTTACCTTTGCCGTTACGGTATGCGCGTCCCTATCCCATTTCAGGCTTTCGATCTGCTGCGTGAAGTCGGAATAGGAGAGCCCGTAGCCGAAGGTATAGGCTACTTCCTCCGCATAGTTCCAACCCTTGGTAGAATTGTAAACGCCTGCCGTGGAGGTCGCGTTGTTCCTGCCGACGACCTGATCGGAATATCTCGTTTCGTAATACTT
>CAMFEK010000003.1 GCA_945949395.1 uncultured Clostridia bacterium | reverse complement strand
CTTTATCGAAGGGAAGATACTTTTCCACCTCGATCATTTTGGGTTGCGTTCCCGCGCCGAAGTTGGAAGTACAGCGGCGCAGCGCCAGAAAATAGATGCTCCCGTTGAACGAAACGAACAGGAGCGCCGTCAACAATAAAATTGCGATTTGCTTGAAAAGTTTCATATCACCACCATTCGTTTGCGATAAACGCGATAATGGACGCGTTCAGATAGCAGGCAAGGGTGTACGCCACGAACGCCGCCGTGATCACCGCGCCTGCGATCACGACCCCGAAAAGAACTCTTTTGAAAACCTTATCCTTCATACCCTCTCCTTACATGTTCGCGATGCCGTATAAAAACATCGACGTGACGAAAATACAGCCCCCGACGAGTATCGCTGCGGCGACCCCGAAACTCACCGTGGCGACCTTGCGCTTTGCCCTCTTTTCGTCTTCCTTGGGCGTTTTTAAGAACTTGACGAGCGAAACGAAGAAACACACCGCAGAGATTAAGGGAACCCCGAAAAACAATGCGATCATGCCGTACCATAACAATTCGGCTAGCCATTCCTGCACGAGCAATGACGATAACATACACCCTCCTTTTGTACCGTTTGTACTATCTGTATTATTTGTACCCATATTATAGCACCGTCATACGCGCTTGTCAATACTTTTCTATAAAAAAAGAGACCCGTTTCGGAAAACGGGTTCTTTGCGATACGAAATTACAGTCTCTTGGCGATCTCTTCCAAAAACTGTTTGGAATCGAGCTTTTTGGGGGTGACGCCTTCCGCGCGGAACAAGGACACGAGATCCCCCGTCATATAGCCCTCCTCGATGGTGGAAACGGTCGCTTTTTCGAGCCGTTCGGCGAAGGCGGAAAGCTCGGCGTTTCCGTCGAGTTCGCCCCTCTTTTTGAGCGCGCCCGTCCAGGCGAAGATGGTAGCCACCGAGTTGGTGGAGGTCGTTTCTCCCTTCAAATACTTATAGTAATGGCGGGTGACGGTGCCGTGCGCCGCCTCGTATTCGTACTTGCCGTCGGGGGAGACGAGCACGGAGCTCATCATGCCGAGCGAGCCGTACGCCGTGGCGACCATGTCGCTCATCACGTCGCCGTCGTAGTTTTTGCAAGCCCAAAGGACGCCGCCCTCACTGCGGACCATGCGGGCGACCACGTCGTCGATGAGGGTATAGGTGTAGGTGATGCCGATCTCTTCGAACTTGGCGCGATACTCCTGTTCATAGATCTCCGCAAAGATATCCTTGAAACGATGATCGTACGTCTTGGAAATGGTATCCTTTCCCGCAAAATACATGGGGATTTTTTGGTCGATGGCGTAGTTAAAGCAGGAACGGGCAAAGCTCGCGATGGAAGAATCCACGTTGTGCATACACTGTACGATGCCCTCGCCCGAGGAATAGTCGTGAATGAGCTGACGGCGGAGCTCGTTGCCCTCGCTGTCGGTGATGACGACGTAAGCCTTACCCCCCCCTTCCACGCGATCCTCCACGTTGTTGTATACGTCGCCGTACGCGTGACGAGCGAGAACGATGGGCTTTTTCCAACCAGGGATATAGGGCGTGATGCCCTTGCAGAGAATGGGCGCGCGGAACACGGTGCCGTCCATGATGCGGCGAATGGTGCCGTTGGGGCTCTTCCACATCTTTTTGAGGGAATACTCCTCCACGCGCTGCGCGTTGGGGGTGATGGTGGCGCACTTGACCGCAACACCGTACTTTTTCGCCGCGTTGGCGCTCTCCACCGTGACGGCGTCGTCCGTCTCGTCTCTGTGTTTGAGTCCGAGATCGTAATACTCCGTCTTCAAATCGACGTAGGGGCAAATGAGGATATCCTTGATCCATTGCCAAAGGATTCTCGTCATTTCGTCGCCGTCCATCTCGACGAGGGGAGTTGTCATCTGAATTTTAGCCATAATATTTACCTCTGAAAATATTGATTCGGTCATATTATAGCAGATTTTCTTAAAACTTACAACTTGTTGAACCGCTATATTCTTTTTTATTTAGTATATCCGCCATAAATTGTGCTTTTTGCCGCTGCGGCAAAAGGCGAGCCTGCTCGACGAGATCGCACAAAATTTCCCTCTGCTCGGTGAGCCGCTCGGTGAACAGTCCGTAGCCGAGCGAGCCGGGCACGGTGTTCATCTCGTTGAAATACACCTCTTCGCCCGCAATGAAAAAGTCTGCGCGCACCAAGCCCGTGCAATCCGTCTGCGCGTACAGCGTGCGCGTGCAATCCCGAATTCTTTCGCCGACGGCGCCCGAGATTTCCGTTCGCTCCCGCTTTTGAGCGGGATCGTATTTTTCCGCAAAGGAATAGATCTCCTCGCCGGCAAAGCTCTCGACCGCAGGACTTACCACGATCTCGTCCCCCTTGCGGTAAGCCGCGCAGGTCGCCTCCCGCTTATTGAGAAGGTACTCCTCCACCAAAACCTTATCGTCAAAGGCGAGTGCCGAGGATATCTTTTGCTCCCACTCCCCCTGATTTTCCACCCTTTGAATGCCGATGCTCGATCCTAACCGCGCGGGCTTGCAGACGACGGGAAAAGAAAGGTTTGGAATATCCTCTTCCCGACGCGCAACGAAAAACTTCAGCGTCGGAATGCCGAGCGAAAGGGCGAGATACTTGGTATAAACTTTATCCATAAAGATCGCGGAAGAAGGGACGGGCGGAGAGGCGAAGGGGATGCCGCACAGCGCGCAGTAGCCAGAGAGCGAGCCGTCCTCGCCCGCGCCGCCGTGGCAACAGTTGAGCGCGGCGTAGATTTTTTCTCCCCTCTTGAAAGATTTCCCGAAAACGAACATTTCCCCGAAGGCAAAAGAAACCCGTTTCCCCTCGATTTCCTTTCCGAAGGCGGAAAGAGAGAAAAATCTATCCGAAGTAGAAAAGCCGTTGTCCTCGTTCAGATACACGGGAATCACGCGATAGCGCTCCTTTAGCAGGTTGGCGCAGAACACGCCCGTGATGACGGAAACCTCTCTCTCGTAGGAATCCCCACCGAAAAACACGACGACCGTTTTATTTTTTTGCATAAAAAAATACCTCCGATAAATATTTTTATCTTTGGTATTTTTCAAATAGTCGATTAAAATACGTCGGGCAGGTCGTTGACGAAGAGAACCGCGTCGCCGGAAGCTACCTCTTCCCGTAAAATCTCTTTGGCTTTTTCCAAGGTAGGCACGATAAAGAGCCGAGCGGGATCGCCGCCGGCGGAGAGATACCCCTCCTTGATACAGCCGACGAGCGTTTCGCCGACCAAAATCACCCGATCGAGCCCGACGAGCTGTTTGCCGAATTCTTCGTTTTTGCTCTTTTCGAGAATGCCGAGCTCCACGATGCCGGGCGTGACGATAATTTTTTTGCCGCCGAACAATTTCAGCACGCGGACGGCATCCTTGGCGCCGACGATATTCGCGTTATAGCCGTCGTCGAGTACGGTGACGCCGTTATTGACGACGATCTGCAAACGGTGTTCCACTTCGCAGATCTTTTCGACACCCGAAAGGAGCTGCTCGTCGCTGAATCCGAGCTCCACGGCAATCGCCACGGCGAGCGCGATATTTTTCGCGGAATGCGCCGAGAGCAGTTTGGTGGAAAAGGAAAGCGTCTTTCCGTCAAAGGTGAGTTTGAACGCCGTCGATTGCGTCGTTTCCCTCACGTCGGAGATTTTATATACCTTATCGCCGAACAGGACGGTATCGCTCTCGCCCGTAAGGCTTTCGGGCATCGCGCAACCCTTTTTCGCGTGTTGCGCGAGTTTTTTCTTTTCCGCTACGATATTTTCGAGCGAAATAAAACTTTCCAGATGCTGTTCGCATACGCCCGTGATAATGCCGTATGCGGGCGGGAAGAGAGAACAAAGCTCTTCCACGTCGCCGATCTTTCTCGCGCCCATCTCGCAGAGGAAGAAATCGACGCCCTCTAAGGAACTTTCCTGAATACACTTCGCCACGCCGACGGGCGTATTGAAGGAGGCAGGCGTTGCCAAAACGCGATATTTCTCACCTAAAATCGTAGCCAAACAATTTTTTACGGACGTTTTGCCGTAACTGCCCGTGATTCCGATGGTCACCGCGCCGCTTTGCTGCAATTTGGCGGATGCCTTTCGAATGAGTTTGTCGTTATGCGCCCGCTCGAAGGGAGAGCAGAGCGCGTTAGAAAAGGTGAGCGTGGCGGGCAAAAGAAGGAAGTACGCGCCGAGGGGAACGTATTTGAGCGATTCCGCCAAGGGGTGATCGATGAGGAAGGACGCCACGTTGCAAAGGGTGATAAAGACGTAGTTGAACACCAAAAGGCAGACGAAATACACCACGAGGAGCCTTCTGACGCGGGCGGTCATCTTCAAGGGAACCTTGAGCGCGTAGCGATTGCCGAGCATCACGAATGCCGCCGCGAAAAAGAACACGGCGCAAACGGATAAAATATTCGAGACGAGGGAAGGCAAGAAGGAGAAACAGGCGGCAAGGAACATCGCCGAGAAGAACATGAGCAAAAAGCAGAGAATCACGCGGTGCTTTGCCATATTGTCCTTGCGCGAGAGCCAACGGCGGAATTTTTTGTTGGAATATCCGCTCTGTTGCAGGGCGCCCGTTAAAAAGAGCGAACAGCATAAAAACAGAGTGGCGACGACCACGCTGTATACGACGCTCATGGCTACGTTGGGAAGGGAAAATAATTCATCCATAGTCAGCTTAAAAACTCCTCGACCGATAATTGAAAGGCGAGCGGGTCGTCTAAAAACGCGAAGTGCGTGCAATTTTTCATGACGACGAGCTTTGCCTTGGGTATGGTCTCCGCATATATTTTTGCCTGCCGCAGGGGGGTAGCCGAATCCTTTTCCCCCTCTAAAATGAGGACGGGGCAACGGATACGCTTTGCCGCCAAGCGAAGGTCTTCATTGACGATTTTTTTATAGCTCTCCTTCATGAGCGGAGAGAGGCAGCGGTATTCCTTGGAGCCGCAATGCGCCTCGGCATAGCGGACGGAAAAGCGCCGCAACAGACGGTACTTGAAAATTTTAAGGCGGTAGGCGGCGTTGCGGTTATCGATGATGCCCGCAGGACCCGTTAAGACCAGCCGATCGAATACGTCCTTTTGCGCCGCCATCTTGACGGCGACCCGCGCGCCAAACGAGTGCGCGACGACAAACGGCTTTATGATACCCTGTCGAGACAAAAATGTTTCCGTGACGGCGGCATAATCGCCGACGGAAAAGGGAAAGGGTAGCGCGTCGCTTTTGCCGAATCCGGGAAAATCAAACGCCGTTACCTTATAACTGCGGGAAAAATAGTCGATTTGGCGCAGAAAACATTCCTTGTTCGCGCCGTATCCGTGAAAGAACACGAGGTCCTTTCCTTTTCCTTTGCTAAGATACGACAGTTCCAAAAAAATCCCCTCTTTTAAGAAAGCTCTTTCACCATCACGATGGCGTCCTCGCCGTCGGGATAGTAACGGGAACGCACGTACAGTCCCTTGAATCCGTGCGTCAGATAGAGGATCTGCGCGGGCGCGTTGGTCACCCGCACCTCCAGAAACATCTTTTGCATGTTGTGCTTTTTCGCGTCCGATATCATGTGTTCGAGGATCTTGTTGCCGATCCCCGAACGGCGGTAGTTTTCCGTAACGGCGATATTGCCGATATCGGCGTCGTCGCCGTTAAAGGTCATACAGCCGTAGCCCACCACCTCGTCGTTATCGAGCGCGACGGTGCCGGAAAAATAATCGAGAGAAAAGCTGTCGGCGAGCATCTGAAAGGACCACGCCCCCTTGCCGAAACATTCCTTTTCGATCTCGGAAATCTTTAATATATCCTGATAGATCCAGTTGCGATAGATCATCCAAGCGCCTCCTCTGCCTGTGATTTGCGAATATAAAGGGCGGTCAAGCTCTCTTTTTCGCTCGCCTGATCCGCTTTGGCGAGAACCGCCTGCAAAAAGCCCTGACAGACGTCCACCTTTTCCGTCTCGAAGGGGAGAGCCTCGAACGAGCAAAGTTTTCCCTCTGCCCTCAAGGCGAGCGTTTCCTCTTCGGAAAGATAACAGGGCTCCTTCGTCACCTTTTTATTTTCGTCAAATCCGCACACGTAATACTTGCCGTGCATGGCGTCGATGACGGAAAAGAGATTTCCTTGAGTATTATATGCGATGCTCTCAAAGGAAGTTACGGGCAAAACGGGCTTTTGAAAGGCAAGCGCAAATCCCTTGATGCAGGAAATGCCGATGCGAATGCCCGTAAACGACCCCGCGCCCACCGAACAGACGAAAAAGTCGCAGTCCTTGGCGGCGATCCCCGCTTTTTGAAAGGTCTCCTCGATGGCGTCCATTAAAACGACGGAATGATTCATCGCGCAGTCGGGAAGAAAGGTGACAAACGGCTGTTCGTTGAACACGACGACCGTCAGATATTTGGAGCTGGTATCGATAGCAAGAAATTTTTTCAATAGGATATCTCCCTTTCGTTTTCGCTGATTTTTTTGATGACGACCCGTTTGCAATCTTTCGGCAAAAGGGGGGCGATGTTCTGCGACCACTCGATGAGACAGACGCCGCCCATATCGAAATAATCGACAAGTCCCAGGCTTTCGGCGTGCTCCGCGCTGTCGATGCGATAGCAGTCGTAATGAAAGAGTCTGCCGTCGTAATCGTTCATATACGCATAGGTGGGAGAGGTGACCTCCTCTTCGATGCCGAGCCCGAGCGCCACGCCTTTGGCGAACACCGTCTTGCCCGCCCCCATGTCGCCGTCGAGCAAAACGACGTCGCAGGGTTTGAGCGTCTTGGCGTAGCGTTTGGCAAATTCGATTGTTTCTTCTTTGGAATGTGAAATAAAATCAGCCATACGGTAACATTATATACCGAATGGCTGAAAATTGCAAATATTTTAATGATTATGAAAGAAAATATCTGATAAGTACTGCCGCCAACAGCAAGAGAATGACGACAACCGAAACGACGATGGTGATCACGGTCTTTTTCGTAAGTTTCCCCTCCTCTCCTTCCTTTGCCGGAGCATCGAATTTATCGTTCATGCGTTTGATGACGCCCGATATTCTCTTGTAGATCGGGAAGGTAACCAAGGAAGCGATGAGACATCTCAAAAGATTGAAAGGCAGGACGGATATCCAGAGATAATAGTTATAAAAATTCTGCTCGGTGCAATCGGGGAACAAGACCGTCATCATGCCGGCGAGGGTAGCCATGCCCATCTTTTCCGCATAGAAGGGAATCAAAATAAAGCGGTTTGCGAAAATCGCCAAAGCCGTAGAACAGAGGCTACTCACTACCAAAGCGATCACGGCGCCCTTGATGGAGCGATTCTTTTTGTAGATGACGCCTGCGGGAATGACGAGCGCGAGACCGATGAGAAGGTCGGCAAGTTCTCCGACGAAGGCGGTCGAAGTCCCGTTTATGATAAGTTTTATCATAATTTTCACGAGGATGATCAGGCAGCCGGAAATCGGACCGAGGGCAAACGTGCCGATGAGAGCGGGAATATCCGAAAAATTCAGTTCCAGCCATGAAGGAAACGCGAAGGACAAAGGAATGCGCAATAAATACAAAATTCCCGACAATGCGGCAAAGATGGCGATGGTAGACATTCTCGTAGCGGTGAAATACTTTACCTGTTTCATAAAAGAACTCCTTAAATCATTGAAATTTATTGAAATTCTTTGTTCGCCGCAAAAAAAACGCGCCTTAAAAAAGGAGCGTTTTGCTATCACGAAAGTAAAAAACTTTTTCCATCCGGACTATACCGTCGGTACGGGAATTTCACCCGTTCGGGGTTCCGAAGAACCTTCGCAGACTTTACTGCCGGTGAGGAATTGCGCCTCGCCCCAAAGAAATTCAATTATCTGTATTCTATCCCTTTCGTCGTTTTTTGTCAAGTATTTCGTTCGTATTTTTCGATCAATTCGAGCTTTTCTTTGCGCGAAAGCCGCTTCAAGTGCCACTCGCGGCTGAGCGCCGCGCGCTTATCCTCGAACGCCTCGCAATAGACGAGCGATACGGGCAAACGGCTCTTGGTGTATTTTGCGCCCTTGCCAGCGTTGTGCATCTGCACGCGTTTTTCCAAATCGTTCGTATAACCGCCGTACAGCGTGCCGTCTGCGCATTTGAGCAAATAAACGTAAAACATTATATCAATCTGATCTCGTCGATGCGAACGGTCTCGTCTATCTTTTGACTTTCGTAGATCGCCGTGGGAATGGTGAGCTTTTTGATATGCACGTTCGCCCCGAATATCTGCCAATGCGCCTGTTTTACCGTTTTGGGAATGACCACTTCGTCGAGTTCCAGCTCGAAGGCGAACGCGCGCATGCCGATGCGCTCCACGCTTTCGGGGAATACGATGCGCTTTAATCCCTTATTGAAATAAAAGGCGTAATCCGCGATTCCCGTGACGAAGGAGGGAATTTCGATGCTTTCCGCCTCGTCCTTGACGCCGACGAGCCAGTTGCCGATCAGGAACATATCCCCCCGATAGTTTTCTTCCTCCTCGACGAGCGGCGTGTCGTGAAAGCAGAAATAACCGAGCCGCTCCAAATTTTTCCCAAGCGTCACCTTTTTGAGCTTGGCGCATTGATTGAACACCATGCTGCCCATCTTTTTCACGGTATCGGGAAGGACGACCTCCTCGATGACGTCGTTCATGGCGAAAGCCGCGTCGAATATCTCCCCGACGGGCAAACCATCGTACTCGGAGGGAATGACGATGCGCGTTTCTTTCGGTTCGGGCTCCTCACCCGGTTTTAAGTCCCTCGCGCTCTTATATTTTTTGGTATATTTTTCGAGAACGGCATACCCGTCCTTTTGGTTCCAGACAAAATCCTTTTTCAGATCCATGACGTTACCTCCCGCGTCCTATAGAACGATTATAGCACAGAGAGAAAAAATTTTCAACAAAAGGCTTGAAAAAGATGCGGATTTCGGCTATAATTTTGCCATGATTTGCGATCATTTGAAAAAAATCGAACGGCTTAGCCGAGAATATTACCCGCACTCCCCTACCCCCTTAAAGGACTTCGCCATGACCTTGCGCGGGCGGGACAGAGAGACGCTCCTCTCTCTCATCAACGGCGAATCGCCGCAGGGCGCGAAGGAGACGCTGATACGCTGTGAGCAGATTCTCTCCGTGCGCAAAAGCCGCCCCGACAATCCGTACGGAAAATACGACAAGCAATAATCGTTACCGACAAAAAACGGCTATTTGAAAATAGCCGTTTTTTTCTTATTCCGTTCTGAGTGCGATGACGGGATCCTTCTTCGCCGCGGCGGACGCGGGTAAAAGACCGGAAATCGAGGTGAGCAGAATGCTGATGAGCACCATGATGATCGCCTGATACCAGGGCAGCGCTACGATGCCCGCGATACCCGTGAGGGAATACAGCAGGATATTGATGGGAATGCTGACGAGGTAGGTGAATCCGATGCCTATACCGCCGGCAAACAGACCGATGATAAAGGTCTCTGCGTTGAACAGGTTCTTGATGTCCTTCTTTCTGGCGCCGAGCGCACGCAAGATACCGATTTCCTTGGTTCTTTCCACGACGGAAACGTAGGTGATGACGCCGATCATGACGGAGGACACCACGAGGGAGATGGACGTGAACGCAACGAGCGCGTAGGTGATGACGTCGATCATGGTATTGATCATGGAGATGATGAGCTCGAGCGAATCGGTGTAGGCGACCTCCCCCCTATCCTTTTCCGAGAGGGTGACCTCTCGATTCTGCGAGACGCTGAAATAGGTGAGATCCCCTTTATCGTTCCAAGCGTCCAAATAATCCGTGACGAGATCTTTGGAATCGAAGTCGATGGGATAGAAGGCGATATAGCCGGGAATGCTTTCCCCGCCGAGCTGACGGGCGGAAATGGAGATCATGTTATTCGAGCCGTTCGCGCTGTTTCCGCCCATGACCTGAGAGAACATGCCCATCATCATGCCTGCCTGCGAAGATACGCCGACGAAGTCGAGAACGCTCTTTTCTTCCCCTTCGAACGCGTAGGTGTAGCGATAACCGATGCCGATAGGCACGGAGACGCTCTGTTCGCCCATATTCGTGGTGTAGTAGCCGCTGTAAAGATAGCCGGGCGCCTGCTCGTTCTCTCTTGCCGTCTTAACCACGGCGGAATCCTGATTCTGTTCCACGACGTATTCCGCAAACGCCTGCGTATAGTACACGCCGCGGGAAAGACAGCCGTAAGAGATGGTATCCTTGGGCTGCAAAATTCCGACGATTTTGAGGGTCAAGCCGTTTTCAAGCTCGTTTCCGTAAGGCTCGTAGACGTACGAACACATGCCGTACTCGTTCATCATGGAAGGATTTTTGTTCTCCCTGTAAAGCTCGTCGTTGGGGTACCAAGTATAGGTCTTGCCCAAGATCTCTTCATACGATACGCTGTCGACGATATCGCTCTCGTCGTACTCGTTACCCGTCGCCTTATACGCTCTGGCAAGGAATCCGTCCTGCGAGATAAATCCAAGCTGCGCGAGCATGAGATCGGTCGCCTCGTCGTTATTGATGACGAGCATGAGCTCGTTCTTTTCCGTCGCAATCTTACCTGCAAGCACGTCGTACTGCGTGCCGACGTAGCTCTCGGCGCCCGCGGCGTCGGTGGGAGCCTGCGCGAAGATATCCGTGAAACTCGCTATGTAGTCGGTAAAATCTTTATAATCCGTTTCGCCGAGGAGGGCGGTATAGCGGGACTGCACGGCGGCAACGGACATATTTTCCGTGATCTCGTCGCCGTTCTTGTCGGTATGGATGAAATCCGTATAGATGCTGTGCGTTACGTCCACGCCGTAATCCACTGTCATGGCGGCGTAGTATTCGGCGGGCATGGAGGTGACGTAATCGATGTATTCCTCCGTGATCTCGTTATTCACGAGCATGCTGGCGGACGCCGCGCCGATCTTTGCCAAAGATTCCACGTAGGAGTCGATGTAGACCCTGCCGTTTTCCTTGACGAGTTCCGCTTTGTCCATGGCGGACATGGCGTCGGTGAGGGCGCTTAAGTTATAACCCGTCTGCGAGACGGTGACGGGGTTGCCCGAAAGCATATCGTCCTGCATACTGCGGATATAGTTTTGAATGCCCGCGGAGAAGGCAAGGACCATGCTGACGCCGATAATGCCGATGGAGCCCGCGATGGAGGTGATGAAGGTTCTGCCCCGCTTGCTCATGAGATTCTTGAAGGAGAGCTTGACGGAGGTGGGGTAGGACATACTCGCCTTTTCCTTTCTTTCCTTCTTTGTTTTTTTGTCCTTTACGACTTCCTCTTTTTCCGCCCGTTCGCTCGTATAGGGATCGGAGTCGGACACCACCAGCCCGTCGTGCAGCTTTACGATACGGGAAGAATACTGTTCGGCGAGGTCGGGGTTATGCGTGACCATGATGACGAGGCGTTCGCCGGAAATCTCCTTGATGAGTTCCATGATCTGAACGCTCGTTTCCGAATCGAGCGCGCCGGTCGGTTCGTCGGCGAGCAGGATCTCGGGGTTATTGACGAGGGCGCGCGCGATGGCGACGCGTTGCATCTGACCGCCCGAGAGCTGGTTGGGACGCTTGTGGAGATGCTCTTTCAATCCCACGCGATCGAGCGCCTCGGCGGCGCGGTTTCTTCTCTCCTCGGCGGAAACGCCCGCGATGGTGAGCGCCATCTCCACGTTTTCCAAAACCGTTTGGTGAGGAATGAGGTTATAGGACTGGAAGATGAAACCGATGCGGTGATTGCGGTAAACGTCCCAGTCCGCATCCTTATAATTTTTGGTGGAACGCCCCTTTACGATAAGGTCGCCGCTCGTATAATGATCGAGCCCGCCTATGATATTGAGGAGCGTCGTCTTGCCGCACCCGCTCGCGCCGAGAATGGAAACGAATTCGTTTTCCCGAAACTCGAGGGAAATCCCCCGAATGGCGTGAACGGTCGTATCGGCAACTTGATAATCCTTTACGATGTCCACTAATTTTAACATTCTGTTTTCTCCCCATTTTCTTTTAACAGCCGTTCCTGACAATCGATAAACTTGGCTGTGAGGGAGAGAAGTTTTTCCATATCCTCTCTGCCCATGAGCGCCAACACCTTGTCGAGGCGCTCGCACAGTCTGCTCTTTTCCTTTCCGTACAGCTCCTTCGTCTTTTCGGTGAGCTCGATATACACCTTTTTTCTGTCGTTTGCGGCGGGAACGCGAACGATGATGCCCTTTTCTTCCATGCGATTGACCATCTGCGAAACGGCGGAACGGGTGACGCCGAGCGTCTTTGCCAGTTCGGTGGAAATAATTCTCTTGCCCTGAACGTTTGCCGAAACGATTTCCGCAATCACGCGCATTTCCGTGTTATTGTATGTACTTTTTTCCATCATGTTACAATCTTTGATCTTCTTGAGCGCAATAATGAGACTGTTCAAGTACTCGTCGGTGGACTGCATCTTACTCGTATATTCCATGGCAATATTCTCCTTCTTTTTTGTTTACAACTAAAATATATTATTTTTTATACCAAAAGTCAAGGGAATAATTTTCCGAAAGGAAAAATTCACATAAATATCATGCTTTTCAAAAAAATCCCTGCGAACGTTCACAAAAGTCCCGCCCCTTTTCCTGCCGTAAAAAAACTCCCGTTTTTCGGGAGTTTTTACTATTTTTTATTGCATTTTTGTCAAGCGGTCGGCGTCTTCCAAGAGTTCCTTATCGGGAATCTTTTTGTCGCTCACCATGACGAACTGTTCGACGAGCACCTTCGCCTTTTCGGGCGGAATGACGGTTCCCACGCC
The DNA here is from genome assembly GCA_945949395.1 of uncultured Clostridia bacterium. Taxonomy (GTDB): domain Bacteria; phylum Bacillota; class Clostridia; order Christensenellales; family Borkfalkiaceae; genus RGIG4074. The sequence continues at coordinate 88,223 of CAMFEK010000003.1, read as the reverse complement.
GGCGACGCAACCGCCGGGGCAACCCATACCCTCGATCATGCAGTTTTTCAATTTTCCCGCCTTGGCGAGCATGAGCGTCTTTTTGCAATCCGCCAAGCCCTCGGCGTGATAGATATTGACTTCCGTATCGGGATAGTATTCCTTGATCGTCTCCTCGATGGCGCGGGCGACGCCGCCTGCGACGGCGTAACCTCTTCCGGCGCCCGTGGACTGAATCTCGATGGGAGATTCCTCGATGGTATTAAAGTCGATGCCCTTCGCGTCGAACATGCCGGCAAGCTCTTCGAAGGTGATGACGAAGTCGACGTAAGAACGAATGGTTCTTCTCGCCGCCTCGAGCTTTTTCGCGGCGCAAGGACCGATGAACACCACGCGGGCTTCGGGGTCTTTTTCCTTGATGAATCTCGCCGTGGCGACCATGGGCGTGAGTTCCTGCGAAACCTCCTCGACGAAATCGGGGAACTGTTTTTTGGCGAGAACTGCCCAGGCGGGACAGCAGGAGGTGAGAAGGAAGGGAAGTTTGCCCGTCGCGACCTCGTTTACGTAATGATGCGCTTCCGCGATACAGCCCATATCGGCGCCCTGCGCGACTTCGTAGACGTCGGCAAAGCCCATGAGGGTGAACGCCGTCTTCATCTTACCCGGCGTGACTTTGGGACCGAACTGACCGAGAATGGCGGGAGCGACGGCGGCTACGACCTTATCCCCCTTCTTCATCGCCTGAATGAGCTGGAATATCTGCGACTTATCCGCGATGGCGCCGAAGGGACAGGAGGACATACACTGACCGCACGCCACGCACTTATCGTTGTCGATCTTCGCTCTGCCGTATTCGTCGGAGCCGATGGCTTTGATGCCGCAAGCGGCGGCGCAGGGGCGAACCTTATGCGCGATGGCGTCGTAAGGGCAAGCCTCTTTGCATCTTCCGCAATGGATACATTTGCTTTGATCAATGAAGGATCTTCCGTTTACCACGGAGATCGCGCCGCGGGGGCAAGCCTTGATACAGAAATGGGCTACGCAGTTGCGGCACTGGTTGGACACCTCGTATTCGTTATCGGGGCACTTATCGCAAGCGGAGGGAATGACCTGCATCAGGGGCGGTTCGTAGTATTTATCGGAAATATTGCTTTCCTTGATACCCGCCGTGATATGTACGGGCTTATCGGCGGGGCGCAGGGAAAGCCCCATGGCGAGACGGACGCGCTCTGCGGCGATCTGGCGTTCACGGTATACGCTCTCGCGGTAGCGAGGTTCTTCGTCGGGGGTAATTTTATAGGGGATCGCTTCGATATCGCCTGCGATATCTTCGGATTCGTAAGCGACCTTGGACACTTCGGAAAAAACTTTTCTGCGAAGTTCGGTTACAACACTTTGACTTTTCATATACCTCAACCTTTTATGATTTTTTTCTATTATAGCACATTGTCCTTTCCCTTGCAAGGCGTTGGCTAAAAAAATATTCCCCTCTTTTCTATTTTTTACACGCTAAAATGCCCGATTCGGCGTTGTTGCCGAACCGGGCGTTCCTGCTTATGCGTTTTCAGCCGCCTCTTCCGCGGGAATTTCTTCCTCTGCGGGAGCAACGGTTTCCTCGTTATAGGAAGAGACGTATTGAGGCGTCAGATTCTTATAATCGCGGATACCCGTACCTGCGGGAATGAGCTTACCGATGATGACGTTTTCCTTCAAGCCGACGAGGTAATCTCTCTTGGTCTTGATGGACGCGTCGGTGAGAACTCTCGCGGTTTCCTGGAAGGATGCGGCGGAGAGGAAACTTTCGGTCGCCAAGGACGCCTTGGTGATACCGAGCAGGATTCTCTTGCCGTTGGCGGGAATACCGCCTTCCATGATCGTTCTTTCGTTTTCGTCTTCGAAACGGAACACGTCCACGAGCTCGCCGGGCAAGAGGTTGGTCGTGCCGGGATCCTCGATGCGGACCTTGCGGATCATCTGACGGACGATGACTTCGACGTGCTTATCGTTGATATCTACGCCCTGACCGCGGTATACGGACTGTACCTGCTCGAGGATATAGTCCTGAACGCCCTTGACGCCGCTGATGCGGAGGATATCCTGGGGATATACGCTGCCGACGGAGAGCTGCGTGCCGGGTTCGACCTTGTCGCCCGTCTTGACTTTGAGCTCGGCGTTGAAGGGAAGAACGTATTCCTTCACCACGTCTCCGCTCTGCATATCCTTGATGATGATATGGTTCATACCGTCGTCGTTGTTGATGGATACGACGCCTTCCACTTCGCAAAGGGTTGCGACGCCCTTGGGTTTACGGGCTTCGAACAATTCTTCTACACGGGGAAGACCTTGCGTGATGTCGCCGGTCGCCGCGATACCGCCAGTGTGGAAGGTTCTCATGGTGAGCTGGGTACCCGGTTCGCCGATGGACTGCGCCGCGATGACGCCGACCGCCTCGCCGATCTTGACGGGTTTGGTGGTAGCCATGTCTTTTCCGTAGCACTTTGCGCACACGCCGATGCGGGAGGTGCAGGTGAATACGGAACGAATGGAAACTCTCTCGATGCCCGCAGAGCAGATCTCCTTCGCTTTGTCCTCGGTGATGAACTCGTTGCAGGAGACGATCACTTCGCCCGTTGCGGGATTTACCACGTCCTCGGCGGCAAATCTGCCCTTGAGACGCTCTTCGAGATTTTCTATGACTCTACCCGCCTCGTCGTAGATGGCGGAAACGTACATACCTCTGGGTTTCTTGCCGACGCAGCAATCCTCTTCGCGGATGATGACGTCCTGCGCGACGTCGACGAGACGTCTGGTCATATAACCGGAGTCAGCCGTCTTGAGCGCGGTATCGGCGAGACCTTTACGACCGCCGTGCGAGGAGATGAAGTATTCGAGGACGTTCAGACCGTTACGGAAACAGGACTTTACGGGGACCTCGATCTTTTTACCCTGAGGGTTAACCATGAGTCCGCGCATACCGGAGAGCTGTTTGATCTGGTCGATGGAACCGCGGGCGCCGGAGTCAGCCATCATCCAAATAGGATTGAACTTATCCTCTTCGCCCTGCTTTTTCAACAGTCCCGCAACCTTTTCCGTCGCCTCGTCCCAAACTTCGATGACGGCGCGGTATCTTTCGTCCTCTTTTAAGAGACCTCTGGAATATTTCTTGGAAATTTTTGCGACCTGATCCTCGGCGGCTCTGACGATGGATTCCTTCTCTTCGGGCACCTTCATGTCGAATACGGAAGTCGTCAAAGCGGCGATGGTGGAATACTTGTAGCCCCTTTCCTTGATGAGGTCGAGCACGGCGGACGCTCTCGGCGCGCCGCCCGTCTTGAAACAAGCCTCGACGATCTGAGAGAGGTGCTTTTTGCCGATCGCTCTCGCGTTTTTGATAAATTCGTCGGAAAGTTCCAACTTCAGATAATCCCAAGGCTGATTTCTCTTGACGAACTTGAGATCCTGGGGCATATCTTCGTTGTAAATGATTCTGCCGACGGTCGTTTTCATGATTCCGGACACTTCCATTCTGCCCGTCTTTGCGTTGCGGGTGAGGACGATATCGCGGATATACTGGTCGAACTGACCTCTTTGCGGTTCGGGGAGTCTGACGGGGAGAACGGGATATTCTTCGTCGAACTTGCCTTCGGGGAGTTCCACCACTCTCTTGACGTAAATTTCGTCCTCGGCGTGCAGCTGCTGCGTCTGATACGCCATAATCGCCTCGTTAAAGGAGGAATACACGGGCGGGATATACACTTCGCCGTTCTCGTCGGGACGACCTGCATAGTCGTACTTGAGACCTTCCTTCTTGCGGATAACGGTGAGCGTGTAAGCGCCGATAATCATATCCTGCGTGGGAGACATGACGGACTTACCGTCGGCGAGCTTCAAGATATTGTTCGCGGAGAGCATCAAGAATCTCGCTTCCGCCTGCGCCTCGATGCTGAGGGGCAAATGCACAGCCATCTGGTCGCCGTCGAAGTCCGCGTTGAAGGGACCGCATACCAAAGGAGAGATCTTGATGGCTCTGCCTTCGATGAGGACGGGCTCAAACGCCTGAATGGACAGACGGTGCAGGGTGGGAGCACGGTTGAGAAGTACGGGGTGGTCCTTGATGACTTCTTCGAGGATATCCCAGACGACGGGTTTCGCCTTTTCCACCGTTCTCTTGGCGCTCTTGATGTTGTGGCAGACGTTGGTCTCGCAAAGTCTCTTCATGACGAAGGGTTTGAAGAGTTCGAGCGCCATTTCCTTGGGGAGACCGCATTGATAGATCTTCAAATCGGGACCGACGACGATAACCGAACGACCGGAATAGTCTACACGCTTGCCCAAAAGGTTCTGACGGAAACGACCCTGCTTGCCGCGCAGGAAGGCGGAGAGAGACTTCAATTCTCTGTTGGACGCGCCAATGAGGGGTCTGCCGCGTTTGCCGTTATCGATGAGGGCGTCGACGGCTTCCTGCAACATACGCTTTTCGTTCTTGACGATCATCTCGGGCGCGCCGAGCTCGATCATTCTCTTCAAACGGTTGTTTCTGTTGATGACGCGACGGTACAAGTCGTTCAAGTCGGAGGTGGCGAATCTGCCGCCGTCCAACTGGATCATGGGACGGATATCGGGGGGAATGACGGGCAGAACGGTGAGAACCATCCATTCGGGACGGTTGCCCGACTTGCGGAAGGATTCCAAGATCTCGATTCTCTTGATCGCCTTGATGCGTTTCTGTCCCGCGGCGTTGCTGTCGATGATGTGCTTGGTCTGCTTGCACTCCGTTTCGAGATCGACCGCCATCAAGAGCTGCTTTACCGCCTCGGCGCCCATGCCGACCTTGACTTCGGTGTAGTTGGTGCCGTTTGCGCTCCAGGCGTCCTCGAAATCCATCAGGGACTTATCGTTGATGACCTGCTTGTAGGCAAGTTCAAAGCCTTTGACTTTTTCTACGTATGCGGTCGCTTCGTCTACGGTGGCGAATGCGGCTACGCACTTTGCCTCCGTCACGGTGATGACGTATTCGTATTCCTCTTCCTCCTCGTCCAAAGGATCCTTATAGGACTCTACGGCGTACAGTTTGGTCTTGTCTCCGAGGGAGAGGGAATAAATATCGGTATTTTCCGCGTTGAGCTTTTTGCAAGCCTCGTCCGCCTCGTCCATCGTCTTGCAGAGCTTATAGTTCACCGTTTCGCGATAGCCGATCACGTTCTCCTTGCCGTCGTTGCCGTGGACGATCTTTTCGTTCGTCGTGAATCCCGCGTCCAAAACGACGTAGGCGGCGAAATATACGACCTGTTCGAGCTGTTTGGGTCCCATATCGAGGAGCAAGCCGATTCGGGAGGGAACGCCTCTGAAATACCAGATATGCGTCACGGGAGCGGCAAGCTCGATGTGTCCCATTCTCTCTCTTCTGACCTTGGACTTGGTAACTTCTACGCCGCACTTTTCGCAGACGCGACCCTTATAGCGGATACGCTTGTACTTTCCGCAATGACATTCGTAATCCTTCGTGGGTCCGAAGATTTTTTCGCAGAACAAGCCGTCTCTTTCGGGCTTCTGCGTTCTGTAATTGATGGTTTCGGGCTTGGTAACTTCACCGTGAGACCATTCTCTGATCTTCTCGGGGGAAGCGATACTTATCTGAATGGAGTTAAAATCGTTTAATTCGTACATTCTATATTTACCTCGTTAAAATCAGTCCTCATTGTTCTCGTCTTCGTCGTCGAAGAAGTTGTCGAACTTGAAAGTATCGTCGTCGAGATCGCCGAGATCGTCGAAATCGGAATCGTCGTCGAGAAGATCGTCGTCCTCTTCCTCCTCGTCCTCGGAAGAGAGCGCGCTGAAGAGATCGCCCACCTCGTCGTCCTCTTCGTCCTCGTCGTCGATGGAAAAGTCGATTTCTTCCTCCTCCTCGTTGACGGGCGTGCGAGGCTTGCGGGAGTCGGTGTCCTCCTCTTCCTCAAATTCGCGAATGACGAGTTCTTCGTTGTTTTCGGTAAGGACTTTAACGTCGAGCGCGAGGGACTGCAATTCTTTGAGCAATACCTTGAACGCTTCGGGAATACCGGGTTCGGAAATATTTTCGCCCTTGACGATGGATTCGTAGGTCTTGACGCGCCCTACGATATCGTCGGACTTGACGGTGAGCATTTCCTGCAGGATATGCGCGGCGCCGTACGCTTCGAGCGCCCAAACTTCCATTTCACCGAAACGCTGACCGCCGAACTGCGCTTTACCGCCGAGGGGCTGCTGCGTGACCATACTGTAAGGTCCGATGGAACGGGCGTGGATCTTGTCGTCGACCAAGTGAATGAGTCGAATCATATACTGAACGCCGACCGTGACGCGGTTGGCAAACGGTTCACCCGTTCTGCCGTCGAATACCTGGAACTTGCCGTCCACTTTGCCGTCGGGATTATAGAGATTGTTTTCGGAGAAGAGCTGTTCGATGTCCTTCTCGGTCGCGCCGTCGAATACGGGGGTCGCGATCTTCCAGCCGAGCTGTTTGCAGACGTAACCCAAGTGCACTTCAAGCACCTGACCGATATTCATACGGGAAGGAACGCCCAAGGGGTTCAAGAGGATCTGCAAGGGAGTGCCGTCTGCGAGGAAGGGCATATCGTATTCGGGGAGTACTCTGGAAACGACGCCCTTGTTGCCGTGACGACCCGCCATCTTATCGCCGACCTGGATCTTGCGCTTCTGCGCCAGGTACACGCGAACGACCTTGTTTACGCCGGGTTGCAATTCGTCTTTATTTTCTCTCGTGAAGATTTTCACGTCGACGACGATACCGCCTTCGCCGTGAGGAACCTTGAGGGAGGTATCTCTCACTTCTCTCGCCTTTTCGCCGAAGATGGCGCGCAGCAATCTCTCTTCGGGCGTGAGTTCGGTCTCGCCCTTGGGCGTTACCTTACCTACGAGGATATCTCCGCCGTGAACTTCCGCGCCGATACGGATGATACCGTCCTCGTCGAGGTCTTTGAGCGCGTCGTCGCCGACGTTGGGGATATCTCTCGTGATTTCTTCCGCGCCGAGCTTGGTGTCTCTCGCTTCCGTTTCGAGTTCGATGATGTGAATGGAAGTGAGAACGTCGTTCTGCACGAGTTTTTCGTTGATGAGGATAGCGTCCTCGTAGTTATAACCTTCCCACTCCATGTAGGCGATGAGAATGTTTTTACCGAGCGCGAGCTCGCCGTTGTTGGTCGCGGGACCGTCGGCGATGACTTCGCCCTTTGCCACTCTGTCGCCGGTGGAAATGATGGGGCGCTGATTGATGCAGGTGGAGTTGTTGGAACGCTCGAACTTCTTCAAGGGATATTCGTCGATCGTGCCGTCGTCTCTTCTGATCTTGATGAGGTTGCTCGCCACGCCGATCGCGGTGCCCGCTTCCTTTGCCATGACCATGACGCCGGAATCCTTGGCGATGGCGGCTTCGATACCCGTTGCAACGATGGCGGATTCCGTCTTCATCAGAGGAACTGCCTGACGCTGCATGTTGGAGCCCATGAGGGCGCGGTTGGTATCGTCGTTTTCCAGGAAGGGAATGAGCGCGGTAGCGACGGAGACGAGCTGTTTGGGCGAAACGTCCATGTAGTCCATCTTGTCGCCGGGGAGCTCGGTGATGAGGTCTTTATGGCGGCAGCCGACCAGTGTGTTGACGAAGTGGTTGTTTTCGTCCAGCGGTTCGTTCGCCTGCGCGACGATATAGCGATCTTCTTCGTCCGCGGTGAGATATTCCACCTGATCGGTGACGGTGGTGACAAAGCGGTTGGTTTCGGGATCCACCGCGTGAACGACCTTGCGATAGGGCGCCATGATAAAGCCGTACTCGTTGACCTTGGAGAAGGTGGCGAGGGAGGAGATCAAACCGATGTTCTGCCCTTCGGGCGTCTCGATGGGGCACATTCTGCCGTAATGGGAGTAGTGAACGTCTCGCACTTCGAAGGTAGCGCGATCTCTGTTGAGACCGCCGGGACCGAGGGCGGAGAGCTTACGCTTATGCGTGAGTTCGGAAATGGGGTTGATCTGATCCATGAACTGGGAGAGCTGGGAAGAACCGAAGAACTCGCGGATGACGGCGGAGATGGGGCGAACGTTGATGAGACCTGCGGGCGTTACCGTCTGGGGATCCTGCGTGCCCATTCTTTCCTTGATGAGCCGTTCGAGTCTCGCCACGCCGATGCGGAGTTGGTTCTGCAAAAGCTCGCCGACCGAACGAACGCGGCGGTTGCCCAGGTGGTCGATGTTATCGATGGTACCGATATGATACTTCAAATCGAGGTTGGTGGAGATCGCGGCGACGATATCGTCGCAGGTGATGTGCTTGTGGTTGAGCTTTTCGATGAGGGGCTTGATCTCCTTCTTTTCGTCGGGCGTCAGATCGCGCACCTCGCCGGAGACGATCTCGTGGAATTTCTTGCAGGCGGAAACGAATTTGATTCGCATCTCCTTTCTCTTTTCACGGTTTTTCGTCTCTTCGGGCTTTTCGTTTTCCTCGTACTTGGTTTCGTAGGTATAGTGAATGCCGTTGATATAGTCGAGATAGCGCTCGGCGACCTCCTCTACGCTCGCCTCCTTACAAGCCTCCGCGATTTCGACGGATTTCTTGAAGATGGGATAGTAGATGGTGGCGAGCAGACCGAGTTTCTTATACGGATAAGAACATACGGCGGAAAGATCGACGGTGTTGTTCGCGATGATCTTGTGGCGGATCTCGCCGTCCTCGGGATCGTTGACGAGGACGAATACCTCGTTGATGCCCGCGTTCTGAATGACTCTCGCCTTGTCCTCGGTGATCTTTTCACCCGCAAAGGCGAGAAGTTCGCCCGTTTCGGGATGAACGATATCGTCGGCTACCCGTAAGCCGGGAAGACGATAGATAAGGTTGAGCTTTTTATTGAATTTGTATCTGCCGACCTTCACGACGTCGTAATGCTTGGCGTCGTAGAACACGTTGAAGAGCTGATTTCTCACCGATTCTTCGGTGGGAACTTCGCCGGGGCGGAGACGTCTATACAGTTCGACGAGACCGTCCGCCTCGCTCTTGGTGGTATCCTTTTCGATGGTAGCGGCGATCATCTTGTCCCCTTCGAAGAGTTCCTTTAACGCGCTGTCGGAGCCGTAACCCAAGGCGCGCAAAAGCACCGTTGCGCAGATTTTTCTCTTTCTGTCAACGTGTACCCACAAGACGTCCTGGTTGTCCTGCTCGAATTCGAGCCAAGCGCCGCGGTTGGGAATGACGGTGGTGTTATAAATTTCTTTGCCCGCCTTGTCTTTGGTGGAATCGTTGTACACACCGGGGGAGCGAACGAGCTGGGAGACGATGACTCGCTCCGCGCCGTTGATGATGAAGGAACCGTTTTCCGTCATCAAGGGGAGATCTCCCATATAGATCTCCGAATCGATAGCCTGGCCGGTGATCTTGTTTACAAGTCTCACCTTGACGCGCATACGAACGGCGTACGTGGCGTCTCTGTTGCGACATTCTTTCTCATCGTATTTGGGCGTCTTGTCGAGCTCGTGCCCGAGGAAGTACAACTCAAAGCGGTCCGAGTAGTCCGTAATGGGAGAGAAATCCTCGAAGACTTCGCTGATGCCGTCTTTGATAAACTGGTTGTAGCTATCCTTTTGGATCTCTACGAGATTGGGGATAGGCGCAACTTCATTGATGGAACCGAATTTTCTTCGTTCGTTCTTTCCATACTTTACGATAGGTAAGTTCATCCGTTTCATAACTCCTTATTGATACTAATAACCGGCGATCTATCGAGTATATCTTTTCATCGATAAAAAATCGAAATGTTACCAAAATAAAAAATATTTGCTCTTTCCTCTTTACACTTTGTGTTTTTTGCGCTATAATAGCGGTAGTTCGACACAGTTTTCAGGAAGAAAAATCGTTTATTTTTCTCACATTTTCCCTGAATTTTCCAAGAGAACGCATTCATGGGTATAATATGAGATAATAATACATTATGTTATTATAATCTTTGGGCGCTTGTTTGTCAAGCGTTTTTACCCAACAATTTCCGCAAAAAGGAGAAGAACATGAGAATCGACAAATTCTTAAAAGTTTCACGCATTTTGAAGAGGAGAACGGTGGCGCAGGAGGCGTGCGACCAGGAAAAAGTTCTCATAAACGGCAAGGTTGCAAAGCCCTCTCACCCCGTTTCGATCGGCGACACGGTGGAGCTTTGCTACGCCACGGGCTCGGTCAAATTCCGCATTCTGAACGTCAAGGAGACGGTGAAAAAGGACGAAGCCGCCTCTTTATACGAAATGATAACCGACTAAATAAGAGGAAGCGCATGAAGATCACGGCTATCGTTCTCGCGGGGGGCGCAGGCACCCGCGCGGGATTTCCGAAAAACAAACTATTGATCAAGACGGGCGCACTCACCCCTTTGGAGCTTTCGGTGAGCGCCTTTTTGCGGGAGGATATCTCCGAGATCGTCGTAGCCCTCTCCCCCGCCGACAGAGCGGAGGCGGAGAAACTTTTACAGCATATCCCCAACCTCGTCCTCGTACAGGGCGGGGAAACGAGAACGCAATCGGTGAAAAACGCTCTTTCCGCCGCCACGGGCGATATCGTGCTCATTCACGACGGCGCGAGACCCTTCGTAACGGACAAGATCGTCTCCGACTGCATCCAAAGCGTCCTCGACTTCGGCACGGGCATCTGTTCGCTCCCCGCGACGGACACCTTCGTCCTCGCGGAAAACGAGCGGATTGCGAGCGTACCCGAGCGGAGCGCGCTCTATTCCGTGCAGACGCCGCAGGGATTCTTTACGGAGGACATCAAAAAGGCATACGACAAGATCGAAAACGAAACGTTCACGGACGACTCCTCCGTGTACGCCCGCTTTATCGCCAAGCCACGCCTGTTCACGGGGGATATTTGCAACAGAAAACTCACGTACGCGGAGGATTTTACCCTTTCGGGCGACAGAATCGGTTTCGGAACGGACACGCACGCGTTCGGCGCGGAGAGATTCTACGTGACGCTGTGCGGCGTGGAGATCCCCTCCGCGAGCGGGCTGATCGCCCACAGCGACGGCGACGTGGCTCTGCACGCCTTGATGGACGCCATGCTTTCCGCCGCGGGACTTCGGGATATCGGGTACTACTTCCCCGACACGGACAGCCGCTATCGGGGCGCGAGCAGTATGAATATGCTCCGCTACGTCAATAAACTCCTGCAAAACGAGGGGTTTTGCGTGAAGAACGCCTCGATCTCCATTCAGGCGGAAAAGCCGAAAATGAAGAACTATATCGTAAAGATGAAGGAGAACGTCGCCGCCCTCTTAAAGCTCCCCCCCTCCGCCGTCGGCATCGCCGCGGGCACCAACGAGGGCTTGGGCTACGTGGGCGAAGGCAAGGGCATCACCGTGAACGCCACGGTACTTCTAAAAGCCATTTCAAAATAAGGACAAGCCATGAAACAGACATCACAATTCGTATGCAACGAGTGCGGCTACGCCTCGCCCAAATGGTTGGGGCGCTGCCCCTCCTGCTTAAAATTCAATACGCTCGTCGAAGAGGCGATTGCCCCCGTCCAACCGGTGAAGAACGCCGTGCGCGCCTTTTCGGGTAAGAGCAAGGCGGTTCCCCTGTCTCGGGTACGCTATCAGAAATTCGAGCGTACCTCTTCGGGCATTCCCGAATTCGATTGCGTTTTGGGGGGCGGCATCGTGAAGGGTTCGCTCGTGCTCATCGGCGGCGATCCCGGCGTGGGAAAGTCCACCATTCTGACGCAGATCTCCGCGCATTTGGCAAAGGAGCACAAGGTGCTCTACGTATCCGCCGAGGAGAGCTGTTCGCAGGTGAAGATGCGCTGCGAGCGGTTAGGTCTCGACGGCGAGGATATGCTGCTGCTCAACGAGACGAATCTCGAAGAGATAGAATCGAGCATCTCCGACGAGGAATACGTGATTATCGACTCCGTTCAGGCGATTTATACCGACGCCCTCTCCTCTTCCGCGGGCAGCGTGGGACAGGTGCGCGAATGTGCAACGCACTTGATGCGCATCGCAAAGTCGCGGGGGATCACCTTCTTTATCATCGGACACGTGACCAAAGAAGGCACCTTGGCGGGGCCCAAGGTGCTCGAACACGTCATGGACACCGTGCTCTACTTCGAGGGGGAAAATTCGGACAGTTTCCGCATGATCCGCTCCGTGAAGAACCGTTTCGGCTCCGTGCAGGAAGTGGGCGTGTTCGAAATGACGGAAACGGGCATTTTCGGCGTAAAGGATTATTCGGGCATCTTTTTATCGGACACGAGAGGCATCGCGGCGGGCTCCTCCGTCACGCCGTCGGAATCGGGCAATCGGTGCATGACGGTGGAGATACAAACGCTCATCTCCAAGACGGCGTTCGGTCAGCCGAGAAGAATGTCGCTCGGCATCGATTACAATAAACTCGTCGTCCTCATCGCCGTGCTCGAAAAGCGGTGCGGTCTGCAATTTTTTTCGCAGGACGTCTACATGAACGCCATGGGCGGCATTAAACTGAACGAACCGAGCGTGGACCTCGCCATTTGCGCGGCGCTCGCCTCCGCCTACTACGACGTGTCGATCGACAAATACACCGCCTTTTTCGGCGAAGTGGGCTTGACGGGGGAAGTGCGCGGCGTAGCGTACGCCGACAAACGGGTGAACGAATGCGTGAAAATGGGCTTTCGGAGAGTCGTGCTCCCCGACAAAAACGCAAAGCTCTGCGAAAAGTACAAGGACAAAATCGAGCTGATTCCCGTATCCTACGTCTCGCAGATGGTAAAGCTCGTAAAGAATCCCGAAAAAACGTGATAAATTTTTCGCCAAACGATTGCAAACGGTCTGTTTCCATGATATAATGATAGTATCAAAACACAGGAGAACATTTATCATGAAAGGACAGTACACGCATTATTACGACGATCTGCCTTTGATCGCCAGAATCCTTCTTCAGATCTTTCTCGGCGGTCTGATCGGCGGCGTTTATCGCATCATTCGTTTTGTAGAAAGCAAAAACGTCGTTACCTTGGTTGCGGGAATCCTCACCCTCTTCACCGGCGTCGGCAATTTGGTTGCTTGGATCGTAGACCTCGTGACGACCTGCCTCGGAAAGGGTATTTCCGTTTTGGCGGACTAAATCGAAACCTCAAACAAAGACCCCGCCTTCGCTCTTTTGCGAAGGCGGGGATTTTTTATTTGTCAAACGATTCGAGGTACATTCTCTCGATATCTTTATAAGAGGGGTGATAGGTCACGTTGACGAGCTTTTTGCTCCTTGCGGCTTGTTCCGCATAGGACAAAAGCTCCTCGCGGGGAATATTCTCCTTTACGCCGATCAAGCCGTTCACCGCCGCCGTAAAATCCTTTGCCGAGGAGAACCCTGCGGCGCGCAGCATTTCCGCCGTTCTTTCGGGCAGGCGCTCTTCGCACAGCTCAACCATTTTACCCAGCAGAATGCCGTTGGCTTTGCCGTGGGCGACGCCGTGATGATAGGTGAGCGCGTAGCCCATCGCGTGTACGGCGGTCGTGCCCGTATGCGCGATCACGACGCCGGCGAGCATGGAGGCGATAAGCAGGATATCCCGATCCTTTTCCGTGAGGGCGTATTCCTTCAAATTCTTCCATTCGGAAAAGAGCATGGAGATGGCTTTTTTCGCGATGCGATCCGTTTCGGGGGTAGCTTTGACCGTATACATCCCCTCCACCGCGTGAGAGAGGGCGTCGATCGCCGTATGAATGGTGGTCGCCCTGCCCAAGGTCGCCGTATAGCTGCCGTCTAAAAAGGCGAAACGGGGATACATCGCGCGGGAAGAAATGCTCGTTTTCGTCTTATCGAAATCGTTCGTCAAGATGGAATAGGGCGTCACCTCGCTGCCCGTACCCGCCGTGGTGGGAACGTGCGCCATGGGGAGCGCGATGTCCTCGTAGCCGCCCTTGAAAATCTCTTCGTCGGCGCGATCCTGCACGGAAAGCGTCGCGATCGCCTTTGCCGCGTCCATGGGCGAACCGCCGCCGATGGCGACGATGAAATCCGCCCTCGCAGCCTTTAAGCAGGCGATAGCCTCGCGCACGCAGGCGATCGTGGGATTCGGCTCGACGCGATCGAATACGGTATAGGGAATGCCGCAGGAAGAGAGGGCGTCCTGCGCGTCCTGCAACGCGCCGTTTTTCGCCGAGCTTTTGCCCGTCACGATGAACGCGCGCGTTCCGAGCGAGGAAAAGAGTTCGGCGTTCTTTTTGACGCAACCCTTTCCGTAGAGCACGCGGGTGGGCACCGCGTCTTTCACGGAATCCGCCTCCCGTTTCAGATCGTTCTGCTTTACCGCTACCAAACGGTAGATGGGCAAGCCCTGCGAGGCGAAATTGTTCTCGTATTCCGTAACGATATTCTCCTTAAAATCGGAATGGTGCAGATCGAGGGAAATATCCTTCAAACGGTATCCCATCGCGGAAAAACTCTCTATCGAGAACTCAAAAAAGTGCATACTGTCCGTCTTTTGCCAAATTTCTCCCCCGTCTTGCAGTATTTTGGAATAGATGGAGAGGAATATGGGATGCGTGAGCCGCTGCTTGGCATAGCCCGCCTTGGGCAGGGGGGTGGAGAAATTGAGATAGATGCGCTCCACGCTGTTTTCGGGGATAAATATCTGCAAACACTCCACGGGAATATTCAAAAAGCGGAGGTTGGGAAGATTTTCCTTTTTGGCGTTCTCCATCGCCGTCAGAAGTACGTTGGAGACGCGCTCCACCGCGATGACGTTCACGTCGGGACGGCGTTTGGCGAGCTCGATGCAAAATCCGCCCAGCCCGCACCCAAGTTCCACGTGCACGGGATTATGATTGCCGAAGATTTGTTGATAGTCGAGCAAGGAACGCTTTTCCTCGATCGCCTTTCTCGTGTTCGCCGTCAAATATTCCTTGGCGAGCAACACGTCCTTACATTCCGCCATTCTCTCCTCGAGGTGGCGCTTTCTTCTCATACGCATAATGAATACTCCTTGTTATCGGTTTCCGGTCGAGCCGAATCCGCCCTCGCCGCGAACGGTGTCCGAAAGAGACTCGACCTCTTCAAAGTCGGCGCGAAGATAGGGCGTGAGCACGAACTGCGCGATGCGCTCGCCCGGAAAAACAGTTTCCGCCCGTTCGCCGTGATTGTGGATCGCCACCATGATCTCGCCGCGATAGTCGGAATCGATGACGCCGACCTTGTTGGCGGGGGCGAGGGCGCGCTTACAGGCGAGCCCGCTGCGCGCGTACACCAAGCCCACCAGTCCTTCGGGGATCTCGAAGGAGAGACCCGTGCCGATAAATTTCGTCTCGCGGGGAAGAATCTCCACCGCCTCGGGAATACAGGCGTAAAGATCCGCGCCCGCAGAAAATTCCGTGCCGTACGTCGGCGTGACGGCGGCGGGATTGAGTTTTTTGATTTTAAGTACGGTTGACTGCATGAGTGACCTCTCTTTTCTGTTTGATATCTTTTGCCGCCATTCTGCACACGCTGACGAGAACGGAGAGCACGAGAACGGCTTGGCGGAGCACGGAAAAGGGTAGTCCGTTCAGGAGGAAGAAGACCAAAAATCCCGTTTCGAGCAGGAAGGCGCCCGCCTTGAGCACGTAGTAGTTTTTATGATTCGCCGCGAGGGTGTAAAGCGTGACGAGGACGGGCGGCAGATAATTGCCCCAGTCGCCGCGCACGGAGGAATCGGCGGCAAACAAGAGAATTTCCGCGATCCAGATGATCGCCACGATGACGATCGCCCCGCAGGCGGGCATCTCCCTTTTTTTGCGCGTCAAAAAATACAGCATGACCATATTCCGCACGAAGGACATGGCGGAGACGATCGCGTTGCTGAAAAGCCCCGCGATTCCCGATTCGAGCGCGAACAGGATATAGGAAATGCCGGAAACGAGCAGAAAACTGCTCTTTTTGAACTGATAGCTGACGGTGATGATGAAAAATCCCAAAAGCCCGCAGATCTGACTCACCCACAAGACGGGTGAGGGCTGCGTAAAAAAGTCGATAAATTCCTGAAACATTCCTTACGCCTTTTGCAAAAATTCCGTCACCCGATCGATGAATATCTTTTTGCTTTCTTCCCGCTCGCCCAAAAGGACGTGCCGCGCCCCGTCGATGAGGCAGAGCTCCGCCTTCATACCGAGCGAGCGATAATAGGAATACAGCTTTTCCACGCCCTTGCCCATGGCGCCGACGGGATCGTCCCTGCCCGAAATGAGGAGCACGGGCGTGTTTTTATTGAGTTTTTCGCCGTATTCCTTGGTATAGAGGGAGTTTAAGCCCTTCATGAAGGAACGGTAGAAATTGTAACTGCAAACGAATCCGCAGAGGGGATCGCCGTCGTAGAGCGAAGAGTAAGCGGGATCGGCGCTCAGCCACAAGCGGTCGTCGAACTTTTTCGCATACGCGCCGAAGGTGAGCGAATTGATAAAGTTCGAGGGCGTGCTTTCCCCGCGGATCGCACAGCCTATTGACGCGACCAACGCGCCGAAACGCGTTTCAAAGTCCTTTTTATAGTTGCTGCCGTACAGGATAAAGCCGTCGTACAGGTCGGGCGCTTCCGCCATGACCTTTTGGGTAAGGAAAGAGCCGTAGGAATGTCCGAGAAGAACGAGCTTTTTATCGGGATACTTTTCCCGCAACATTTTTCCGATGCCGACGATATCCTTTACGGTGTCGCCGAACATATCCCCCTTGGCGTAGCCGAGCGTGTCCTTGTCCGTCTGCCCGTGCCCGCGGTGGTCGTCTGCATAGACGACGTAGCCGAGCCCGTTCAAATAGGCGGCGAACTCCTCGTATCTGCCCGTATGCTCCGCCATGCCGTGGGAAATCTGCACCACGCCGACGGGCTCCGCCACGTTCTCCCAGGCGGAGACGAAAATCTCTTTGTTATCATGCGCGTTAAAAATCATAATATCTCCTTTATCCGAAAGACAAAAGGGAAAACGGTTTTTTTGCCTTTTTCCCTTATTCTTCCTTTATATTTTTTTCAAATAGTCCTTGATAGCGGAAAACGTCTCTTCCGAGATGACGTGTTCCATACGACAGGCGTCCTCTTCCGCCCGCTCGCGCGATACCCCCATCTTGACGAGGAGCTCGGTGAGCGTGCAATGCCTTTCATACGTCTCTTCCGCTTTCCGTCTGCCCGATTCGGTAAAGTGAATACATTCGTTCTCGTCGAATCGGATATACCCCATCGCCTTCAAGGTGTTTACCCCCTTGGATACGCTGGATTTGGAATACCCCAACTCGTTGACGATATCGACCGAGCGCACGTTTCCCTTTTTTTGAGAAAGCAGAAGTATGGTTTCGAGATACATTTCTCCCGATTCCCGAATGCGATCCATAAATTACCTCTTTCGAATAAATTTTTTATTCCACGGAAAACAGAATATCCTCGTAGTCCGGCACGGGCCAGAAATCTTTCGCCGTATTCGCCTCCATTTCGTCCACGTAGCGGCGGACACATTCCATCAAGGGAATGACGATGTCGGCGATGGCGCGCGATTGCTGCTCGCTGCCGTACAGGGAAGTCGCCTCCGCCATTCTCCGCTCCAACAGCTTTACCTGTTTCAAAGCCTGATTGTTGTTGCGGGAGAGGAGGGCGATGAGTTCCTTATCCTCCTCGTTGACGGCGCCGTAGCGCGCCTTGCTGTCCGCCTCGGCGCAAAGCGTTTGGATAAAGGCGTTCACGGCGGGATAGATCTGTTTCTTTACCATGGAGGACATGACGTTCACCTCGATGGCGATGGTCTTTACGTAATTTTCCAGCAAAAGCTCTTGCCTTGCCACGATTTCGCGCTTGGTATACACGCCCTGACGACGGAAGAGCTCCAGGTTCTTTTCGTCGGAATAGTGCGGGAGCGCGTCCGCCGTGGTGCGGTAGTTGTGAAGTCCCCTTCTTGACGCTTCCTCTTCCCACGCCTTGGAATAGCCGTTGCCGTTGAAGATGATTCGATAATGCTGACGAATCGTTCTCGCCACGAGATCGTTGAGGGCGGAAGTGAAATCCTTCGCCTTTTCCAGCTCGTCGGAAAACTCCTCGAGCACGTCCGCGACCGCGGTGTTGATCATGATATTCGTGCAGGACACGGAGAAGGCGGAACCGAGCATACGGAACTCGAACTTGTTGCCCGTGAAGGCGAAGGGGGAAGTTCTGTTCCGGTCGGAAGAGTCCTTGGGGAAATCGGGAAGAGTGTCCACGCCGAGGCGCATGACGGTCTTTTCGCTCGCGCCCGAACGCGCGCCCGCCACGATATCGTCGACAACCTTCTGCAGTTCGTCGCCGAGGAACATGGAGAGAATAGCGGGGGGCGCCTCGTTGGCGCCGAGTCTGTGATCGTTGCCCGCGCTCGCCACCGATATGCGGAGAAGATCCTGATATTCGTCCACCGCCTTGATGACGGCGGCTAAGAAGAGCATGAACTGCGCGTTGTCCGCGGGCGTCTTGCCCGGATCGAGCAAATTCGCTCCCGTATCCGTGCTCATGGACCAGTTATCGTGCTTACCCGAGCCGTTGATGCCCTCGAAGGGCTTTTCGTGCAACAGACAGACCATGCCGTGACGGCGGGCGATCTTTTTCATCAGATCCATGGTGAGCTGATTGTGATCGCAGGATACGTTCGCCGTCGTGAAGATGGGCGCAAGCTCGTGCTGGGCGGGCGCCACCTCGTTGTGCTTGGTCTTGGCGAGAATGCCGAGTTTCCAAAGCTCGTTATCCAGCTCCGCCATGAAGGCGGCGACTCTCGGCTTGATGGAACCGAAGTAGTGATCGTCTAATTCCTGCCCCTTGGGCGCCCTTGCGCCGAACAGCGTTCTGCCGCAGAGCTTTAAGTCCTCTCTCTTCTCGTATACCTTTTCATCGATGAGGAAATACTCCTGTTCGGGACCGACGGTGGCGACCACGCGCTTGACCTCGTTGTTTCCGAACAGTCTCAAAATGCGGAGCGCCTGCTTATTCAGCACTTCCATACTGCGCAAAAGTGGCGTCTTTTTATCGAGCACCTCGCCCGTATAGGAGCAGAATGCCGTGGGAATGTACAAAGAACCGTTCAAGACGAAGGCGGGAGAGGTGGGATCCCACGCGGTGTACCCCCTCGCCTCGAAGGTGGAACGAATGCCGCCGTTGGGGAAGGAGGACGCGTCGGGCTCGCCGACGACGAGCTCCTTGCCGGAAAACTCCATCATGATCTTGCCGTCCTTGGTGGGCGAGATAAAGCTGTCGTGCTTTTCGGCGGTCACGCCCGTCATGGGCTGGAACCAATGCGTATAGTGGGTGGCGCCCTTTTCGATCGCCCAGTCCTTCATGGCGTTGGCGACCACGTTTGCCACGGAAATATCGAGAGGAGCGCCCTCGTCCATCGTTTTTTTCAAAGACTTATAGACGTCCTTGGGGAGTTTGTCCTTCATGACCTCGTCGGTAAACACGTTCTCCCCGAAAATAGCGGGTATATTCATTTTTTTGCTCTCCTGCGTTTCGGGGCTCTGTTCCCGAAAATTCTACATATACCGTCATTATACCTTCTTTATGAAGGATTGTCAACCGCTTTTTTGAAAAAAGCGGTTGCGGCGGTTTTACGGAATGAGTCCCCTGTTATCCATTTCTTTGAGTCTTTTTTGATACTCCTGCGTGACTTTTTGAAGGGTAGCCTTATCCTGCACCGGATAAAATCTGCCGTTTACGGCATCGCCCGGCTGCGCCACGTATTCAAACGTCAAGAGCTTACCCCTCTCGACGTCCGCGTTCGGATTTTTCACGACGGTGAAGATGCGTTTCTCCATGGTGAGCAGGGAAACGATCTCGAAATCCACCTTCTTGCCGGAATTGTCCTTTAACGAAAGTATCTGCGGTTGCATGACGCGTTCCGCCTCCTCGGCAAGCTCGTCCATTTCGCTCTTTAGCTTAATTTCCATCTCTTACGCCTCCTTAAATTCTTTCCAGATACCGTATGACGTTTCCGTTCGGCATCGGGAACCCCTTTATAAAATCGCGAGTCGCGAAATAATCGCTCTCGTACATCATCTCCAGATAGCTCTGCCGCTCGTAGTACGCGCTCACGCGGGGAATAAACAACTCCACAGCGTCCACCTTCTCCTCGCTCAACAGATACGCCTCGTAATCGTAGGGAACGACCTGTCCGCTCTCCTTGTCTTTAACGTAGAAGGTGATGCCGTCGTAGTACACGTTATCCCACAAAATGCCCGATTCCCGACTGACGAACACGCTGCTCTCGCGGGAGAATACGCTCTCCCCGTGATACAGATTTTTATTGTAGGAATATCCCTGCAGTTGCAAAAGGGTGGGCAGTACGTCGAAGGTATTGCAGAACTTATCGATCTGACCGCCTTTCAGCCCGAAACGGGAGGTTTTTCCCGCAAAAGATACGCTCTCATACCCCTCGACGGGAAGATCACCCGTCTGCAAGGACATACTATCCCCGCTCCAGATAAAGAAGGGGATATTGTAGAGCGTCGTGTCGTACCCCTCGGCAAAGGAGACGTCCTTCAACAGGTAGTTGAGGTTATTGTAATAGGAAGAATGGTCGGCGTAGAAGATAAACGCCGTATCCTTCAATTTATTTTCGCGCTGCAATTTGTTCACGAGCGCGTTGATGCCCACGTCGAGATCCGTCAAGCCCGCCTGATAACGCTTGTAGCGAAGATAGGTCTCCGCGTACTCCGTTTCCGTCAGACGGGAAAGATTTTCGTTATCCGCCCGCAGGGAAGGAGTATTCTCCACGAAGGTCTGCGGATAGCCGTCGATGAGAAGGTAATATTCTTCCAGTCCCTTGACGGTGCATTTTTCGGAGAACTCTCGCTTTTCCTCGTCGGAAAGGTATTTATAATCCCCCAAACGGACGAGATCCTCGTAGTTGCCGTGCGAGATGAGGGACATCTGCATGGTGAAAAAGCTATTATCCCCCTCCGACACCTCGGTGTATTCTTCCGCGTAATATTTGATCAGCTCGGAATCCTTATCGAAATCGTAGAAGGAGTCCTTGCCCGCGCTCCCCTTCAAAGAGGGCATATCCTCCAAAAAGTAACTTTTTTCAAAGCCGTAAAGGGGGGTGAACGCGTCGCGGCGACTGTAAAAATCCCCCTCGTTCGCATGGAAATAATGCGTGGAATAGCCGCTCTCGTTCAAGACGTTGGGAAGGGTGAAAGAGAAGGTATTTTCCAAGAGCCCTTCCGCGTCGCCGATGGAGGGCGCGATGGAGCGCGTGACGGGATAGCTTCCCAAAATGGAGAGCGCCTCCGAATGATTCGTCTTATCGCGGGCGTAGAACTGCGTCATGGAAAGTCCCTGGCTCGCCATGGCGTAGAGAGTGGGCGTATACTCCTCGTTGATGCCGTACCACTCGCCCGATTCCATGACGACGAGGACGATATTCTTCCCCTTGAGCGCGCCCGTATAGGCGGGATCGTAGCCGTCTCGACTCATTTTGCCCGCGGCGAAGTAATAATCGAGGGCGGAGATATTCTCCTCTATTTCCGGCTCGCTCGGCTTGCCCTCCAAAATGCTGTCGAAAAAGAGTCCGAAATTCCGATAGTAAAAGCCGAAAAAACCGAATTTTTTATACGTCTTTTTGGTGTTATACTGCGTCGTCCAAAGGGTATAGTCTTCGTTTTTATGGCTGAAGGACGCCTTCAAGAAGGTGTTCGTTCCGAATACGGAAAGGGCAAAGGTGTTCTGTGCAAACAGGACGAACGCCAAAAAGAGCGCCCATTGCGTCTTTCTCGCCCCCTTTTCCGCAGGGACGCGCCGGAGAAGATACCCGTAGAAAAAGGCGAGCCCGCCCCAAAAGAGCAAAAACCCGTAAAACAAGCCCCAGTTGATAAAATTGCTCGTGAACACCCCACCCACCTCTTTGGCAAGGTTGAGCATATTGAGGGAAAACACCATGCCGCTCATGCGCAGAAGGGCTTCGTTGATACAGCTCACGCCGATCTGCACGAGCAACAAAAGGAGCGAACAAACCGCTTCTCCCGTAAAGGAGGGCAAGGCGTACAAAAGCAGGGCAAAGCCCAACGCGAACAGTAAGTTGATTCCGAAATACGAAGGTCCGACGCCAAGCCCGACGCAGAGGAAGAACACGGCTTCCACCGCGAGCGCGGCGATGAGATAGGTCAGGGAAAAAATAGATTTTTTAAGGAGAAGTCTTTTCAGCATATCGGTCTACCTGATTTATTTCCCATATTATAACGGATCATGCGACTGAAATCAATCTTTTTTCGCAGAATTTTTCTTATCCCCCGCAAAAGCGGACGAGAAAAAGCGCGCTCGGGAAGGCATTGCCTTTCCGAGCGCGCTTTCTTTTCTATTTACCGTAAAACGAGTTTTTCCCCGTCGGTATCGACGGTGAGCACGTCGCCCGGCTTTACCGTGCCGGAGAGTATCTTTTTGGCGAGCATGGTCTCCACGGTATGCTGAATGTACCGCTTTAAGGGTCTCGCGCCGTATACGGGATCGTAGGCGTTTTCCACGATAAAATCTTCCGCCCGCTCGGTGAGATTCAAGGAGAGCCTCTTCTCCTGCAAACGCGCGCGCAGCGCGTTCATCTGCAGGGAAATGATCTTGCCGATCTCCTTTCGTTGCAACGGCTTATAGAGCACGATCTCGTCGAGACGGTTCAAAAATTCGGGACGGAAGGAAGATTTCAACAATCTGTCCACTTCCTCCTTCGCCGCGTCGGAAATTTCCCCGTTCTCCCCGATGCCCTCCAAGATGGCGGAAGAGCCGAGGTTGGAAGTCAAGATGATGACGGTGTTCTTGAAGTCCACCGTTCTGCCCTGACCGTCCGTGATCCTGCCGTCGTCGAGCACCTGCAAGAGCACGTTGAACACGTCGGGGTGCGCCTTTTCGATCTCGTCGAAGAGGACGACGGAATAGGGCTTTCTCCTCACCGCCTCGGTGAGCTGACCGCCCTCGTCGTAGCCGACGTAGCCCGGAGGCGCGCCGATGAGACGGGAAACGGAGAATTTTTCCATATATTCCGACATATCGATGCGGATCATGTTCTTTTCATCGTCAAAGAGCGCCTGCGTGAGCGTTTTGGCGAGCTCCGTTTTGCCCACGCCCGTGGGACCTAAGAAGAGGAAGGAACCGATCGGGCGGTTGGGGTCGGCGATGCCGGCGCGGGAACGAAGAATGGCTTCCGAAACCTTTTCCACCGCCTCGTCCTGACCGATGACCCGCTCGTGCAGGATATCGGCAAGGCGCAAGAGTTTTTCCCTCTCGCCCTCCACGAGCTTGGAGACGGGAATACCCGTCCAGCGGGAGACGATGCGGGCGATCTCCTCTTCCGTGACCTTATCCCGCAAGAGAGAGTCCTCATGTCTTTCCCTTTCGACGCTCTTTTCGAGAGACGCGATCTTCTGTTTGAGTTCGGGGATCACGCCGTACTTTAAGCGGGACGCCTCGTTCAGATCGTAGTTGCGCTCGGCGCGCTCCTGCTCGGCGTTCCTCCGTTCCAGCTCCTCGCGGAGTTTTTGGATCTCCTCGATATTCTTCTTTTCGTTCTGCCACTTCGCCGAGAATGCGGCGTACTCCGCGCGGAGGGAGGCAAGTTCCTTGCGGATATCGGCAAGGCGGCTCTGCGTGAGCTCATCCGTCTCCTTCTTTAAGGCGTTTTCCTCGATTTCGAGCTGCATGATCTTTCTGGACAGCGCGTCCATTTCGGAGGGCATGCTCTTTAGCTCCGTCTTGATGAGGGCGCACGCCTCGTCGATGAGATCGATCGCCTTATCGGGCAAAAACCGATCGGTAATATAGCGGTTGGACAGCGTTGCCGCCGCGATGAGGGCGTTGTCCTGAATCTTTACGCCGTGATACACCTCGTAGCGTTCCTTTAACCCGCGCAGAATGGAAATGGTATCCTCCACGGTGGGTTCGGCGACGAGAACGGGCTGGAATCTTCTCTCCAGAGCGGGATCCTTTTCGATATACTTGCGGTATTCGTCCAAAGTCGTCGCGCCGATGCAATGCAGCTCGCCGCGCGCGAGCATAGGCTTTAGCAGATTGCCCGCGTCCATGGCGCCGTCCGTCTTGCCCGCCCCGACGATGAGGTGAAGCTCGTCGATGAAGAGAATAATTTTACCCTCGCTCTTTTTCACTTCGGATAATACGCCCTTCAAACGATCCTCGAACTCCCCGCGGTATTTCGCGCCCGCGATGAGCGCGCCGATATCGAGGGAGAACACCTTTCTGTCCCTCAAATTTTCAGGCACGTCGCCCTTCATGATACGAATGGCGAGCCCCTCGGCGATCGCCGTTTTGCCGACGCCCGCTTCGCCGATGAGGACGGGATTGTTCTTCGTCTTTCGCGAAAGAATGCGAATGACGTTCCGAATCTCCTCGTCCCTGCCGATCACGGGGTCTATCTTGTTCTGCCGCGCCTTTTCCACCAAATCGGTGCCGTATTTGTTCATCACGTCGTAGGTGTCCTCGGGATTATCCGAATTGACCCGCGCGCTCCCGCGCACTTCGGCGAGCGCCTTCATAAAGGCGTTCTTTTCGATGCGATAGCTCTTGAAGATATCCTTCAATTCGCCGTCCGCCCTTTCATATAAGCCCATGAAGAGGTGTTCGACGGAGATATAAGAATCCTTCATGCGTTCCGCCTGTCTTTCCGATTCCTCTAAGGCGGACGCGAGTTCCTGCGTCACGTAGGGGCTGCCGCCCGACACCTTGGGATATTTTTCAATGCGAGAGAGCAGATCGCCTAAAACACTCTGCTTATCGATACCCATTTTGAGGAAAAGTTCCCCGATGAGCCCCTTATCGGCGTTCAAAAGAGCGTAGAGCAAGTGGCTCTGACGAATTGCCTGGTTTCCGTATTCGGCAGCGAGGCTTTGAGAAGCCATTAAGGCTTCCTGCGATTTTTGCGTGAATTTATTATTATCCATAACACAATCGACCTCCATATTTTTTTCGTTATTATTATAAACGAAACGCCGTCTTTTCAAACGGATTTTTGCGGGCGAATTTATCCGCTTTCCCACAGAAAAACGACTTCCCTGCACAAGAAGTCGTTTTTCCGAAAAGTATTTTTACAGTCTAAATTCTGTTTTAGGATAGTTAAATTCTGTTCAACGTCTGACTGCCGTCCAAGGAAAAGCTATTCAGCCTCTCCGTAGAGGAAAACATCAATCCGTCCGTGAGTTTCACCGATCTTCCGTTGAAAACCACGCTCTCGGTGTTATTTTTGCGCATCAGATTTTCGCCGTAAGTGCCGACGAAATAGAAGTAGCCTTCCTCCGTCTCAACTTCCGCCACGCTGGCGGCGATTCCCGCATAGGAGCCGTCTTCGCTCTCGTTACAAAAATAATAATAACGAGGGAGACCGTAGCTGCGCGAATAGAAGAGACCGTGCTTTTGATAGGCGAGCCAACTTTCCTGACCGCTATGATCTGCGGTGATGAAGAACGTCACGTCGCCCCCGTCGATCTCCTGATAGGAGTCCGCCTTTGCGCCCGTCGCACGCGCGTAGAGAAGAAAGGATTCCCTTGCGGTGAGTCCGTATCCCGCGCTCTGCACGTACAGACTCGTCACCCCGAATGCGAGAAAACAAACGAGGAACAAAGCGAACGCGCTGATGCTTGCCACCTTCCCCGCGGTCGGATAATAATCGGTATTGATTCCTCTTTTTTCCGCACTCCTCTTGATTTGACCAAACGCCGACAGCGTTATCGCAAACAGGAGAATCCCCCCGCCTAATATTGTACCGAGAAGTAACAAATACATCATATAAGTATTATATCACTTTCTTTTTCTCCTGTCAATGAAAGAAGGGAAGTTTTTTGTCTATTTTTGGGAGATAATCCTTTTTTCGCCACAAGAAATTGCGAATAATCTCTTTTGAGACACAAGATAGGCGTTTTTCATCCGTCAGTCCCAGTTCAGTCCGTTTACGATCTCCTCGATCTCAATAACCGATTTGCATTGAAAGAGGGCGTTTTTCAGCTCGTTCGCCCCGCGCATGCCTTTCACGTAGAAACTCGCCATCTTTCGCATGAATACGACGGCGAAATGCTCGCCGTAAAGCCGAAAAGTGTCGTGAAGCTCTTCCAAAAACAGCTCCTTGAAGGGGGGCTTTTCCCGCTCGAAGATCTCGCAGAACAGTCGGGGATGATACAGCGCGCCGCGCGCGAGCAGCACGCCGTCCGCGCCCGTCCTTTCCATCATCCTATCGGCGTCCTCTTTGGAAAAAATGCCGCCGTTGCCCATGACGGGAACGTTCACCGCCCTCTTTGCCCTCTCGATTTCGGCATAGTTCGGCTCGCCCGCGTAAATCTTGTCCTTCGTTCTGCCGTGCACGGAGATGAGGGACGCGCCCGCGCCCTCCATGCGCCGAGCAAATTCTTCCGTGATCTCCTGCCCCGCCCGTATGCCCGTCCGCATCTTTACGGTGACGATCTTACCGCTCTTTTTCACTTCGGAAACCACCCGTTCGGCGAGGGCGGGATTTTCGAGCAGGGCGCTGCCCTCCCCGTTGTTGTAAATTTTCGGCATGGGACAACCCATGTTGATATCCACGATCGGAAAGGGAGCGAGTGCCTCCCCTTCGCAGGCGCGGCGCATGACTTCCGGATCGCACCCGAAGATCTGCGCGGCTTTCACCTTTTCTTCTTCGCCCGTCGTCAAAAGCTCCGTCGTGTTCTCGTTGCCGTACTTCAAGCCCTTGCAACTCACCATTTCCGTGAACGCGAGCCCCGCGCCCAGCTTATAGCAGAGCTTGCGGAAGGGATAATTCGTGTAGCCCGCGAGCGGCGCCATCCACACGTTGTTCTTTACGGTGATATTCCCGATGGTGATAGGTTTTATCTGCACAGCTCTTTCGCCCTCTTATAATACTCGTCCTTTTCCGCCCGCGTGAGGGCGTTCATCTCCCTTCCGTCCGCCAAAACGAGCTTTTCGTACGCGCAAAAACGCTTTTTTACCTTTTCCACGGCGTCTAAAAGAGCCTCCTCCGCGTTCACGCCCGCCTTACCCGAAAGACGCACGCAGGCGAGGAGCAAATCGCCCATCTCTTCCTTGACGCAGGCGGGATCCCCCTTGTGCATCGCCTCCGAAACCTCCCGCAATTCCTCGACGATCTTATCCGAGAGCTCCCCTTCGTCCGCGTCGTTCCAGCCGCCTTTCGCCATGCGCTTGTCCGTTTTCTGCGCCCTTAAGAGGGCGGGAAAGGTATTCGGCACGTCGTTTACGGCGTCCGAATAGGTCGTTTGATGCTTTTCCGCCATCTTATTCTTGTCCCACACGGAGAGAGCGGACGCCTCGTCCGAGGCGTGATCCTTGCCGAAGATATGCGTGTGGCGGGAGATCATCTTTTCGCACTCGGCGGAGAGAATGTCGGACGCGTTGAACGCCCCTTCCTCCTCCTTCATGACGGCGTAGAACACCGCCTGCAAGAGAATATCCCCCGATTCCTCTAAAATCTTGTCGTCGTCGGCAAGGTTGACCGCTTCCATCAGCTCGTACGCCTCCTCCACGGGAGCCATTTTAATGCTTTCCGGCGTCTGCACCCTGTCCCAAGGGCAACCGTCGGGTTGACGAAGGCGAGAGATGATGTCGCACAGGTCAATAAAGTCAAAACGGGCTCTTTGGGTGAGCGGCGTCTCTTCCACGACGAGCGCGCAGGTGTAGTCGTATTTCTCTTCGCGATCGAGCTCGTACAGCTTGATCTTCTTGACCTTTCCGTCGCGAATGAACTTCACCTGCGTCTCCTCGCCGATGAGGTCGGAGAGGGCAAGTTTCACGTCGCCCGCCGTAAAGTCGTTGTCGAGGTCGTACACGACGAGAGGGAGCGCCCTTCTCTTGTAGCCGCCGATATCGTAGGCGGAGAGCGCCGTATACGAGCAGGAAGAGAGTTTGGCGAGGGAGGCAAAATACGAGGACTTGCTCACGCCGTCGACGAGGCGCACGTCCTTGCGTTTTTGCAGGAGCTTTACGGAGTTATCCTCCATGGGAGAACCGTCGACGCAATACGCCACGTTCCTATCCTTTGCCTGCTCCAAAACTTCTTTTGCCAAGCTCTTATGGAGCGTGGTAAAACTTCTGCTTTTTTCGTAGACGAAGTCGAGCGAGGTATACGCCACGCCCAAGTCCGCCACGCTTTGGAAGGATTTTGTTTCCGTCGTCCTTACGATGACTTTTTCGGCAGACAAGATAGCCCGTTTGCCTCTTTCCGTTAAATCGCCCCGCTCCACGCCGAGCCCCACGATCGTTATCATACGTTTCTCCTTTTTGTACGGATAGATTTCCCGATAAGTTTAACACAAAAGCGACAAAATAGCAAATATTTACGGCATACGCCGCCCCGCTTATTCCGTTTTTTTCGTTGATCCACACGAATAGGAGGGCTGTTTTCACGGCGACGGAAACGAGCAAAAACAGGGTGGAATACGTCGCTTTGCCCCTTGCGGCGAGGCAGGAAGAGAGCGTCTGCACCATGGGGAGCAGAAGAGCGGAAAGGGAAAGAATTTTTACGAGGGAGATGAGGATCTCCCTCTCCGCCTCGCCGAAGCCGGAAAACAAGATTTTTACCGCGAACGGGCAAAACAGATACAGCCCCGCCGCGCAGGGAAGGGCGAGCAAAAAGGTGACGAGAAGGGAGAGAAGGAAACTCTTCTTCTTTTCCTCCCCGCTCCCGCCCGCCGCGAGGAAGGGCACGATGGCGACGGACACCCCGTAGCATACGGTCACGGGAATGTTGGCGAGCGTGAGCGCCGCGCCGGAATATACGCCGTATAAAGACAGCGCGTTCGCCTCGTAACGGGAGAGCAGTCGGACGATGAAAAAGCTGTCGAGAAAGCAAGAAAAGGGCAGTACGGACGCGGACAGCGCGATGGGAACAGAAGTTTTCAACAATTCCCCTATCGACACCCTCTTTTGATAAAGGGGCAAGGGATAGCGATACCGCTTGCCGCTATAAAAGAGGGAATAGCAGGCGATGACCTCGCTCGCCGTGACGCCGAAAAAGAGAAACGCCACCTTTTGATACAGATCGCCCGGCAAAAGCAGGGCGAAGAGTATGCTGCTCGCCACCTTGATACAGTTTTCTTCCACCATGGAAAAGGCTGTGGGCATCATATCGTTTTTGCCCTGAAACCACCCCCGATAGACGGACAAAAGCGCCACCGCGGGAAGGGACGGGGCGATCAAGCGAAAGGAAGGGGCGAGCATGGGTTCCCCCTGAAGGGAGGCGAAGGTGTCGGAGAGCAAAAAAAGCAGGATACCGCCGAGCGCGCCGAGGGCGATAAAAGCCCTGCCCGCCGTTTTGAACGCGCCGACGCCGCCGAGATACTTTTCGTCGGCGACCATCTTGGCGACCGCCGTCGAGACGCCCGAAGAACAGAAGGTCAACAAAAACGCATAAAAGGGATACACGAGCTGATACAGCCCCATGCCCCGCCCGCCCAAGAGCGCCGTGAGGGGTACGCGGGAAAAGCCGCCGATGAGTTTGGATAACAGACACCCGACCGAGACGGTGAGCGTATTTTGCAAAAACTTTTTGTTCTTCATATATGTAAGCGGTGAGTCGAGCGGATTTGCCAAGAGCGCCGCGAGGGGTACGCGGGAAAATATTCGATGCGCTCGGATATCAAACGCCCGAGAAAGACGGTGAGCGTATTTTGCAAAAACTTTTTGTTCTTCCTGTATGTAAGCGGTGAGTTCACCGCTTGAAGGCGTCAATCGAACTGATTTGCCAAAAGCTCCGCCGTAAGCTGCGCGAGTTTCATGGTTCCCTGTTCGATTTTGGCTCCCTCCTCCGTGGCAAGCAGCGCCACGGCGCCGAGGCAATCGCCGCCCGAAATGATGGGCACGATGATCTGCGCGGTCACCGTGAGTTCGTTATCCCCGATGATGGGAATGATGTCTCCCCCCTCGGAAAGGTTGGCGAGATAGCTCCTTCTCTCCTTTAAGATCTTATCCATCTCGGCGGACAGCTCCTTGTTCGCCACCGTCTTTTTGCCCTCGCCGCAAGCGGTGAGCACCTCGTCCGTATCGCAGATGATGGCGAGGTGTCCGCTCAAGTCGTTTAAGGATTTCGCCGTCGCCTCCCCGATCTTTTCCAAAGACGCGATGGGCGAATATTTTTTCAGCATCAATTCGTCGCGGTCGGTGAACACCTCTAAAGGGTCCCCCTCGCGCAGGCGGAGGGTTCTTCGGATCTCCTTGGGAATGACCACCCGCCCGAGTTCATCTATTCTTCTCACAATACCTGTTGCTTTCATACAATAAAAAGTACCTCCGTTTCTAATATGTGGAGGTACCTGCCATTTTATACTGTCATTCCCCTTCTTTGGGAACGAGTTTATTTTTTGTCAGATCGATCGCAAACGCTCCGACGGGCGCGGTGAGGAGAATGGCGACGACGGCGACGGATACGACGATAGCGGTCGCCTCGTCCGCGAGCGCGAGCGGCAAGGAGCCGATGAGCGCCGCCTGCACGGTGGCTTTCGGGGTATATGCGACAGCCGCAAACAGCCTTTCCTTTGCCGTCAGTCTCGTTTTTACGCAGCAGAGCGCCACGCCGACCATGCGCAGCGCAAGTCCGCAGGCGATGACGAGGAGCGCCTTGGGCAGATAGCTTAAAAACGCCTGCAAATTTACGCTCGCCCCGACGAGGACGAACAAAAACACCTCCGCAAGCACCCACGCCCCGTTATAGTCGGCGGAAAGAGCTTTGGCGAGGGAGGGATCCTTCGCGGAGACGATCAGTCCCATCGTCACCGCGCAGAGAAGTCCCGAAAAGAAGGCGTGGGAGAGGGTTTCTATCGCCACGGCGCCGAAAGCGAGCGCGACGAGAAGAAAACTTCTGACGGCGGGGCGGACGGAAAACTTTTGCGTGAGCAGGACGAAGAGCGCCCCGAGCAAAACGCCCCCGCCGATTCCCGTGACGGCGGAGAGCGGAATTTTCGCGACGGCCAAAAGGGAGAGCGTTTCCCCCGCGGCGAGGGAGGAAAACGCCGTAAATAACACGACGGCGTACACGTCGTCCGCCGAGGCGCCCGCGAGCAGCAATTGCGGAACGCCGTCCTTGGTTCCGTGGCGGTTCTCGATCATTTCGATCATGCGCGGGGAGACGACGGCGGGAGAAACGGCGCCGAGCACGCTGCCGAGCAGAAAGCTTTCCCGATATCCGATGGGAAAGAGAAGGGGCGCTATCAGTCCGACGGCTAAAATTTCGAGCGTAGCGGGCAGAAAGCACATCAGAAGGGCGGGGCGCCCCACTTTTTTGAGATCTGCTAAAGAGAGGGTCAAGCCCGAACGCAACAGAATGAGCAGGAGCGCGATTTTGCGTATCTCGGAGGAGAGCAACAAAATGCTCCCGTCGATGAGGGAGAACAGGTTGAGCACGACCCCGACCGCCATATAGCCCACGAGGGCGGGCAATCTAATCTTTTTACACGCCCAACCGAGCAAAAAGCCGAAAACGATGATGAGAAATAAGGATAAAAACATAAAAAACTCCTTCGGGGCGCACTGCGCCCGCAAACGTTATGCAGACGCCGTCAGCCCCGAAGGAGCGGTTTGCGATTTTCTCGCGGGAAGGCAATCATTTCCCTTATTTTATAAATATTTCAGATATCCTCCCCCGCTTTTGCGGAGACGGTATGATTCGCGTAGGTTTTCCATGTAGGTTCATAATCATCCGTTGCTTGGTCCCCCCACATATCCCAACCTTCCCTGTCACCTCTTGCAAAAAGCTCCAGGAAGGGCGCAGAGGAGCAACTTTCGATCAAAGGAATCATTTCATCCGGTTTTCTGGAATGTTCTCGCTTCATCGTTCTTATCAAATTCACTTGAGAACGACCGGCATCCAACGTTCTGTTTTTTTCTCCTCTTACGCCAAAAAGAAGAATTTCCGTAACGTTCCTGAAATAAAAGCCAACGCCTCTACCATCCGGCATACCGTCTTTTCTGACTTTTTCCCAAATTATATTTGTTTTATATTCAAAGCCCCACGCTTTCATCACTTCCAACCCTTCAGGTAAAAGCGCGTTGGGAACCCACAAATACAGATGACATTTTTCATCGGCAACCTCTTTGATCGGCATGTTCTTTATTTCCTCTAATTTCATAGTGGAATACCGATTCAACCGTTTATGTTCCGGCGCAACTTTACCGGTTCTGTTTTGAAATTGCCAAGGAGGATCGGCATATATGGTTTTGTATTTTTTTCCCTTTGTGAAACTTCTAAATTCCTCTACCGTCAATTCAAAATCGGTTTTTATAATTTCACTCATTTGTCTATTCCCTCTATACACCCTTTCTTGATTCCGATCGCTAAAATAGGACAACCGCCGTTTCTGCGAGATTTTAGGCGATAAGCCAGTTTCCCCATCCAAGTTGTACTTGCACCGTATTTCTTTATAATAGATTTTCCTTGTCCATCGAGAATATTCTTAAAAATATCATTTAGTTCTTCCGAACGAGTAACTATGATTCCGACTTCGATCAATCCGCAATCAAAATAAGTACGCATCGCAAGCAGATCTCTGTCAAAAGTCTGATCTTTGCTGTTCCACTCTAAATCAAATGCAACCTTTTCTTTGATAAAATCAATGTTATGTCCGTCAATATAACCCTCAATGATTTTTTCATCAAACGGTTTATCGTCAAATCTTCCTCTTTGATTGGATCGTCTGGGATAAAGTTTCACCAACAAATCACCCGTTATTCGGATTTCCCGCCACCCCAACGGATAGAGAACGTCGTCAAACTTTTTCGGAATAGCGGTTTCGTTCCCTCCCGCCGCCTTAATCTCATCGACCGTAATCGATAATTGACGCAAGCAATCTTGAATTTCATTCCATTCCACAGGAAATGCTTCGTTAAGAATTTCCAAAGCATGACCATAATTATAAAACTCGAATTTATTGAATAAACTTTCTCTTATGTATTTTTTTAATTCTTCCATATCTTCTTTATTTCCGATATTCCTTCGCCAGCTCTTCAAAGCTCGGGAGGGCGCGGCGGATCATGTCGGGGGAAACGCAGTAAGCGATTCTCACCCAGCCCTTACAGCCGAAGTCGTCGCCGGGGACGAAGAGCAGCTCGTACTTTTTCGCCCTTTCGCAGAAGGCGTACGCGTCCTCCTCCATCGCCTGCACAAAAAGATAGAAAGCGCCGTCCGGCTTTACGCAGCGGTAGCCGTACGCCGTGAGCGCCGACAAGAGCGTGTCGCGGTTCTCCTTATAAACGCCGATATCCGCCGTCTTATCCACACAGCGGGCGACGAGATACTGAAAGAGCGCAGGTGCGCAGACGAATCCCAGACTTCTGCCCGCGCCGCAGACGGCGGCGTACAGATCGCCCACCCGATCCGCCTTGGGGCATACGGCGATATAGCCGATACGTTCGCCGGGGAGGGAGAGCGCCTTGGAATAGGAATAGCACACGATGCTGTCGTCGTAATAATTCATCACGTAGGGAACGACCGTCTCCTTGTCGTACACGAGTTCGCGATAAGGTTCGTCCGCGATCAGATAAACGGTGTGACCGAACTTTTCGGAATACTTTTTCAGCGTCTTCGCCAAGCGAACGATCGTCTCTTCGCCGTACACGGCGCCCGAAGGGTTGTTGGGCGAGTTGATGAGGATCGCCTTCGTCTTTTCGGTGAAGGCTTTCTCCAACTTTTCAAAGTCGGGTTGGAAGGAAACGGGATCGGAGTCGACGACGACGAGCTTCGCCCCCGCGTTTTCCGCGAACACCTTATATTCGGTGAAGTAAGGCGCAAAGGTGACGACTTCGTCCCCTTCCAGGCAAATCGCCTTCAAGGAGATAGTGAGGGACGCCGCCGCGCCGACCGTCATATAGAGGAGATCGGGCGTCATGCCGCAATCGAAACGCCGATTGATGTAGTCTGCAATCGTCTTTCTCACCGAGGCGTCTCCCTGCGCGGACGTATAGCCGTGGAGCAGGACGGAGGGCATTTCGTTTACGATATTCTTGATCTCCTCGTTCACGCAGTCGGGCGCGGGAACGGAAGGGTTCCCGATGGAAAAGTCGAAAACGTTTTCCTTGCCGATTTCGGCGGAACGAGCCTTGGCGTATTCAAAAATTTCACGGATGACGGAACGCTTTTTGCCGAGTTCCATCGCTTTTTCATTGATCATCTTTTTTCTCCATAAATGAATTTCCCCTCTATTCTATCACCAAAACGGCGATAATGCAAGAGGGAGAGGGAAAAATATTCGGATTTTTATCATTTCGTCACGTTACAAAGACTTCCGACCGTCCGAAAGCCGATTTTACGGTAGCAACCGTTGGAGGCGGGGTAATCGGCGTCCGCATAAAGAATGGGCGCGTAGCCTTCCCGTAACAGGCTTTCGCAGATGCGATACACGAGATTTTGACAATATCCCTTTCTCCGTTCGCCCGAATGGGTGAAAACGGCGCTCACCGTTGCATACCCGTTATCCTGCTTGAGTGCCGACGCCATGGAGACGGGAATTTCCCTTTCGTCACACCAGACGAAAAGGGTATTCTGCTCTATTTTTTCGCGTAAACTCTGCTCGGCGACCCCTCTTGCCAATGATTCAGCTCGCAGAGCCAGGGCGTGAGGGCGGGAATATCCCCCTCTTTCGCGAGCCGCAAAAACCCGCCGCAGGGGTGAGGGATCTCTCCCAAACGGTCGAGACGGTAAGAGAGCATATTCGTTTGGATATGTCCCGATAAACCGAACTTTTTCCAAAGCTCGCGGGAAAGATTGTAGGAATACCCCTCCTCCAAGGGGAAATGCTCTTGTAAAGCTTCCCGAAGGGCGAAAATTTCTTCTTCCGTCGCGTCCTTCTTCGACCAAACCCAAACGGGAAACACGGGATGGGACAAAGCGATAATCAACCGTTCCCCATCCGAGATCACCTTTTGACAACCGCCGTTGACGATGCGCTGTAGCACGGAAAAGGTGATTTCGTCCTCTTTGAGGATATCCGTATTCAGAATATCCGTTGCGTTCTCGTAAATATGTAACGGTTTCATGCGTTTTCTCCTTTTCGCCTCACGGCGATAATTTTTTCAGACGCATATTGCGGGGAAGAAGTCTTCTTGCGGGGGCGAGCGCGTCCGCTCGCCCCTGCGGTATTGCTTAAAGGATCTTTTTCAAGAACTGCCCCGTATAGCTCCCCTCCACCTTTGCGATATCCTCGGGCGCGCCCGTGCAGAGGATCGTGCCGCCGCCGCTGCCTCCCTCGGGTCCGAGATCGATGACGTGATCGGCGATCTTGATGACGTCGAGATTGTGCTCGATGACGAGGACGGTATTGCCCCCCTCGCGGAGTTTTTGCAAAATTTTGATGAGCTTATCCACGTCGTAGGAATGAAGTCCCGTAGTGGGTTCGTCGAGAATATAGAAGGTTTTGCCCGTGGAGCGCTTGGACAGCTCGGCGGCGAGCTTGACGCGCTGCGCCTCGCCCCCCGAAAGGGTGGTGGAGCTTTGACCGAGCTTGATATACCCCAGCCCCACGTCGTTGAGCGTGGAGAGCTTGTTGTAAATGGAGGGCTGATGCTCGAAGAAGGCGCACGCCTCCTCGATGGTCATATCGAGCACGTCGGAAATGCTCTTGCCCTTATACTTGACTTCGAGCGTTTCGCGGTTATAGCGTTTGCCGCCGCACACTTCGCAGGGAACGAAGATATCGGGAAGGAAGTGCATTTCGATTTTGATGATGCCGTCGCCGAAGCAATGTTCGCATCTTCCGCCCGACACGTTGAAGGAAAAGCGCCCGGGCTTGTAGCCGCGCTCCTTGGCGTCCACGGTGGCGGCGAACAGGTCGCGGATCGCCGTGTACACGCCCGTATAGGTGACGGGGTTGCTCCTCGGACTTCTGCCGATGGGAGACTGATCGATCTGAATGACCTTGTCGAAATACTCCAGCCCCTCCACGCCGTTAAATTTCCCCAAAGGCTGGTGCGCGTGGTTGAGATTGTTTGCCAAAACGGGATAGATGATCTCGTTGACGAGGGAGGACTTTCCGCTCCCCGAAACGCCCGTAACGGCGGTGATGAGCCCGACGGGTATTTTTGCCGTGACGCCCTTTAAGTTGTTCTGCCTGCAATCCTTGACGACGAGCCATTGATCGGAGGGCTGTTTTCTCACCGCGGGCACTTCGATCTTTCTTCTGCCCGCCAAAAAGTCGCCCGTGATGGAGCGAGGCTCGTTCATGATATCCTGCTGCGTGCCGCAGGCGACCACTTCGCCGCCGTGCACGCCCGCCTTGGGACCGATATCCACCAGATAATCGGCGGCGCGGATGGTGTCCTCGTCGTGCTCGACGACGATGAGCGTGTTCCCCAAATCGCGCAAGCCCTTTAAGGAATTGAGAAGTTTTTCGTTATCCCGCTGATGCAGTCCGATGCTCGGCTCGTCCAAAATGTAGAGCACGCCCGAGAGCGCGGAACCGATTTGAGTAGCTAAACGGATACGCTGACTCTCCCCGCCCGAAAGGGTGTTCGCCGTGCGGGAGAGGGTGAGATAGTTGAGCCCCACGTTGCGCAAAAAGTTGAGGCGGGATAAAATTTCGCGAATGATGCTCTCGCCGATAAACTTTTCCGTCTCCGTCATCTTTTCCTTCGCCCGCAGCATAAAGGCGTAGAGCTCGTCGATGGACATCTCGCAGAGATCGACGATATTCTTGCCCTGAATATAGACGGACATCGCCTCTTTTTTGAGGCGTTTGCCGTGGCAGGTA
Source organism: uncultured Clostridia bacterium (assembly GCA_945949395.1). Taxonomy (GTDB): domain Bacteria; phylum Bacillota; class Clostridia; order Christensenellales; family Borkfalkiaceae; genus RGIG4074. Next base: position 51,539 of record CAMFEK010000003.1, on the reverse strand, counting down.
GGGCAGTCGCTCGTGACCATGTAGCGCTCGATATCGTACTTGACGCCGTCGGAGGAGGTGTTGTTGTACCTTCTCTGCAAGGAGTTGACGAACCCCTCCCACGACATATTGTAATTACCCGAAAAGGTCTTGGTGGAATATTCGAGGGGGATCTTTTCCCCCTTGTTGCCGTACATCAGGATCTCGTAAGCGCCCTTGGGAAGATCCTTGACGGGGACGTTCATGGAGAATCCGTAGTGCTTGGCGAGCGCCTTGATCTGCATCTGATTGAAGGAGTTGGTGTCGAGCATCCAGCCGCTGGCGTGAATGGCGCCCTCCTCGAGCGTCTTGGTCTTGTCGGGGCAGATGAGGTCGGGATCGACCATCTGACGGAACCCTAATCCCGAACAATCGGGGCAGGCGCCGTAGGGGGTGTTGAAAGAGAAGAGGCGAGGCTCCACTTCCTCGATGGAAATGCCGCAATCGGGGCAGGCGTATTTGGTAGAATATAAGTTTTCTTCCTCGCCGCAACCGATGACGACGAGACCGTCGGACAGCTTGAGAGCCGCCTCGAGGGAATCCGTCAAACGCTTTAAGATACCCTCTTTTACGACGAGACGGTCGATGACGACGGAAATATTATGCTTGATATTCTTCTCGATCTTGATCTCTTCCTGCAAATCGTACACGATGCCGTCGATTTTGACGCGGGCATAGCCACTCTTGCGGAAAGAGGCGAGCTCCTTGACGTATTCCCCCTTTTTTCCGCGAACGACGGGCGCCTCGACGAGGATTCGGCTGCCCGGCTCCATCGCCATGATGCGGTCGGCGATCTCGTCCACCGTCTGACGGCGAATTTCGCGCCCGCACTTGGGGCAATGCGGCACGCCGACGCGGGCGAAGAGCAGACGGAAATAATCGTAGATCTCCGTAACCGTGCCCACCGTGGAGCGGGGATTGTGCGAAGTCGTCTTCTGATCGATGGAGATGGCGGGGGAAAGCCCCTCGATGCTCTCCACGTCCGGCTTTTCCATCTGTCCCAAAAACTGACGGGCGTAGGAGGACAAGCTCTCCACGTAGCGGCGCTGTCCCTCGGCAAAGATGGTATCGAAGGCGAGCGTGCTCTTGCCGCTGCCCGAAAGTCCCGTGAACACCGTGAGGGAGTTGCGAGGCACGCGGATGTCCACGTTCTTCAAATTATTCTGTTTTGCACCTTTTACATAAATTTCTTCTATCATAATTTTAACCTGTTTTACGGGTAACGCCTTAACCCCGCATTCTCATCTTCAATTTCGCGATCGTCTCGCGAATCTCGATCGCCTTTTCAAAGTCGAGTTGCGCGGACGCCACCTTCATGAGCGCCTTGAGCTTTTCGATCTCGGCGGGGATATCTTTAAGTTTCATCTCGCTCGCCTTGTCCGCCTTTTTGGTGATGTTCAAGGTGGACTTGACTTCCTTGACGATGGTTTTCGGCGTGATGCCGTGCGCTTTGTTGTATTCGTCCTGAATTTTTCTTCTGCGTTCGGTTTCGTCGATGGCGCGAGCCATGCTCTCCGTGACCGCGTCGGCGTACATGATGACCTTGCCCTCGCTGTTGCGGGCGGCGCGCCCGATCGTTTGAATGAGGGAAGTCTCGCTGCGCAAAAAGCCTTCCTTGTCCGCGTCGAGAATGGCGACGAGTTTCACTTCGGGCATATCCAGCCCCTCGCGGAGCAGGTTGATGCCGCAAAGCACGTCGAATTCCCCCGAACGCAAACCGTTTACGATGTCGATACGCTCCAACGCGTCGATATCCGAGTGCATATAGCGCACCTTTACGCCGTTTTCCTTGAGGTAATCGGTGAGGCTCTCCGCCATCTTTTTGGTGAGCGTGGTGATGAGCACCCTGCCCTTTTGATCCGTCGTCTTATGGATTTCGGAGAGGAGATCGTCGATCTGCCCCGCCGTCTTTCTCACCTCCACTTGCGGGTCGAGGAGCCCCGTGGGGCGAATGAGCTGTTCCACCGTCTGCCCCGACTGCTCCATTTCGTAGGGCGCGGGCGTGGCGGAAACGCAGATGAGCTGCGGAATGCGCTCGTCGAATTCCTCGAACTTTAAGGGACGGTTGTCGAACGCCGAACGCATGCGAAAACCGTATTCCACTAAATTTTTCTTTCTCGACAGATCGCCGTGGTACATGGCGCGTATCTGCGGAATGGTCATGTGGCTCTCGTCGATGAACATTAAAAATTCGTTGGCGGGGAAATAGTCGAGAAGGGTGAAGGAGGGCTCGCCCGGACTTCTGCCGTCGAAATAGCGGGAATAATTCTCCACGCCCGAACAATACCCGATCTCGCGGATCATCTCGAGATCGTGCTCGGTGCGCTGTTTGAGCCGTTGCGCTTCAAGAAGTTTCCCCTCGTCGATAAACGCCTGCACCTCCCCCTTTAAGTCCTCTTCGATGACGGAGAGGGCGGATTGCATCTTCTCGCTCCCCACCGCGTACTGACTGGCGGGGAAGATGACGGCGTGTTTGAGCTGACTGATCACTTTTCCCGTCACCACGTCCTCTTCCGAAAGGGTATCGATCTCGTCGCCGAAAAACTCCACGCGGATCGCCACTTCGGAATTGCTCGCGGGGAAGATTTCCACCACGTCGCCGCGCACGCGGAAGGTGGAACGCTTAAAGTCGATATCGTTGCGCGCGTACTGAATGCCGATGAGCTTGCGAATGAGCTCGTCGCGCTCCATCGTTTGCCCGGGACGGAGGGAGATGGAGAGATTGAAATACTCCTCGGGCGCGCCCAAGCCGTAAATGCAGGAGACGGACGCCACCACGATGACGTCCCGCCGCTCCAAAAGAGAGGCGGTGGCGCTGTTGCGGAGCTTGTCGATCTCGTCGTTCAAGGCGAGATCCTTTTCGATATAAGTATCGGTGGACGGAATATAGCTTTCGGGCTGATAGTAGTCGTAATAGGACACAAAATATTCCACCGCGTTCTCGGGGAAAAATTCGCGGAACTCGTTGCACAGCTGCGCCGCGAGCGTTTTATTGTGCGCGATGACGAGGGTAGGTCTCCCTACCCTTTGAATGATATTCGCCATGGTAAACGTTTTGCCACTGCCCGTAACCCCTTTCAGCACCTGCGTGCGCAAGCCCTCGAATACCCCTTCCGTCAGCTTTTCGATCGCCTGCGGCTGATCGCCCGTGGGTTGAAATTTGGAATGCAACTTAAATTCTGCCATTCTCGCGTCCTCTCGATAAAACATTTGTTCTTATATTATACACGCACGCGCCGACGCCGTCAAGAACTTTTTCAAGATTTTAGAAATTCTTCGATGCGGGAAAAAACTTCCTCGTCCTGCTCGGTCATGCGGAGCCAGTCTGTACCGGCAAGGAAGGCTTTCTTTTCCTCGAGCGAGGAAAGTTCCCCCGCCTTTGCCGCGCGGGCATAGGCGGAAAAGACCTCGTTCATGTAGGAGACGGCGTCCGCCGTATAGTTGGGATTGTGCTTTCTGCCCTGCACGATGCAGTAGGACAGCTCGGGATATTCTTTCTGCACCAAGGCGGTCGTCTCCTCATACGGCACGACGGCGTCGTCCGTCGAATGAATGAGAAGAGCCTTTTTTCCCCGATACGCCGTGAGCGAACAGGAATCCGCGTAAGCGGTCTGCGCTCGCTCGTAGGCGAGGATATCCGCCGCCTCGCCGAAGTACATCTTGGCGATGCGCTCCACCGAGAGAAAGCCCGAAAGGCAGACGATTTTATCGAAATCCTTACGGAAATTGCCGATGTTGCCGACGGCGTAGCCGCCGAGGCTGTGCCCCACCAGCGAAACGGGGCAAGAAAAGTTTTTCTTGACGAAATCGAGGCAGGCGTTCAGATCGGAGATCGCCTGCGAGAGCGCAAAGAGCTCTTCCCCGTCCGATTCGCCGCAACCCGCCATGTCGTAGGCGAGCACGAAATAGCCCGAACGGCAGAGCCGTTCGATCTCCCGCATATACGCCCGATGTCCCGGTCCGATGCCGTGAGCGAACACGATCAGATTTTCGGCGTTCGGATAACCGTAGACGCCGCCGCGGAGAATTTCTCCCCGCTCGGAAGGGAAGGAAATATCCCTGCGGGTGAGGGAAGGGAAATCCTTCGTTTGAAAATAGTGCACGGCACCGTCCTCGTCGTAGCGCATGAGGAATTTTTGCCGGTAATTTTGTAATGTCGTCATAGGTGTTCTCCCTTTTCCCGTATTATACTACGGCGCGAGAAAAAAATCAACCGACTTTGAAGATGACGCGCAACAAAACGCCCGCGACGAACGCGACCGCCGCCCCGAGCAGAGAGAGCCACAGCTTATTGTAAATCTTCCGCTTTTCCTGCACGCCCGACCGCTTGAAGGCAAGCCCGTCCGGGTGCAGGGTGATGACGTACATCTTTTCCCCCTTGCGCTCGGAAGAGATCATCTCGAAATAGTCGTCCATCTGCAATTCCCTGAGGATCTTGTCCAGTTTCTCCTCGTTGAATTTTTGCTTGGGCGGCAATAGATTGAGAATCTCCCACGGGGAGACGAGGCAGACCTGCTTGTTTCGGCAGAGGGTATACACGGCGTTCATCACCTGCTTTTCCCTGCGGTTCAGCATAGCCGCCACCCCATGACGGCGGCAAGAAGTATGGCGATCAGGCTGCCCAAAAATCCGCCCAAAAAGGAGAAGAGGAGCGGAAAGAGCACCCTGCCCGCCTTTTCCCGTTTTCCCTCGCGCGATTTTTCCAAAAGGGAAAGCCCCGCAGGCAGCACGCACAGGCAGTATACGCCCCGTTCGGCATATTTCACCCCGACGAGCTGACGGGAGGTCAGAAAGGAAATGTTTTGTTTGAGCGTTTCCCGATCCATTTCCCCCTTGGGAAAAAGTTCCATCAAATCCTTTTCCTCTAAAATGGCGTACTTGCCGTTGGGGCAAAGGTCGCATAAATTTGACAATAAAGAGAAAGAACGTTTATCCAGCATAAAAAAATCCGTCTTGTTGAGTATGGGAAAAAGACGGATTCTTTATTCTGTTTTACCTGCCGAAATCCGCTTGAATCTTTGCCAGGATCTCCACGTCGGCGGGGCAGAAATCGTACTTTCCGATTTCTGAGGGCGCGATCCAGCGAATATCGTTGTGTTCGATTTTTTTGGGCTCTCCCTCTTCTATTCTCGCATGATACAGCCGCAGGCGCACGGTGATATCGGGATACTCGTGCACCACTTCCGTATACAGCGAAAGGGGGCGAACGAAACAGTCGAGCTCTTCCTTGCATTCCCGAACGAGAGCCTCTTCTCCCGTTTCCCCTTTTTCCACCTTTCCGCCGACGAACTCCCACAAGAGCCCCCTCGCCTTATGGGCAGGGCGTTGGCAGATCATAAAAGTATTCTCTTTCCAAATGAGTGCGGCGACTACTTCGACCATAACGTTTCTCCCGTTTTTTCTTATATTTTACCACGGCGGAAGGGAAAAATCAACGAAAAATCTTGCTTTTCCGACGTAAAAACCGTATAATAAAGGCATGACGAGTGAAGAAAGCATTGCCGTGAGCGGCAAAATCGCGCAGGTGATCGCAAGCCAGGCGCCCTATATCGAATACAACTTGAAAGAAGTGGAAGAGGCGAAAAGACGCTATTCCCCGAGCGAGCTGAGCGCCTTGAAACGAAAGGGCTACCTCGACGGCGACTTTGAAAAATTTTACGTTCTCAACGAATTTCAAAAGGCTCTTCTTTTGGAGCAAAAGACGGACGAGGAATATATGAGAAGATTTTTCCGTCAGGGGAAAAAGTTTCTGCCTTCCGAATTTTTGAGCGACCCGTACATCAAGCGCGTCAAGGTGAAAGAGACGCGCATGGGCGACTTTTTGCTGACGAACGCGACCTATGCAAAGGGCGAGTTCTTTCAGTACGCCATGCCCGACCTTTCCGCCCCGCTCGTCGTGCCGAAAATCGGGTTTTTCACGGGCGAGGTGAGTTTCCCCACCGTGTACGAGGGAAATATTCCCTGGATGAGCGCTTGCCCCTCGGAGATCTCTTCCATGAAACATCAGATGGAAGAAGCCTTCGGCAGGGTGCTCGTTTTAGGGCTCGGCATCGGGTATTATCCCTTTATCGTATCGCAAAAGAGCAACGTTTCGGAAATCACCGTCGTGGAGATTCAGCCCGAGGTGATCGCGCTGTTCGAGCAAAATATTCTGCCCTTCTTTCCTCGCAGGGACAAGATCAAGATCATCAAAGCGGACGCCTTTTCCTACTTAAAGACGGTGAAGGACGGGCAGTTCGATTACTGCTTTGCGGACATTTGGGAGGGACAGGAGGACGGCGCCGAATGCTACAAAAGGATAAAGCCCGTGGACGATTCCCTGCCGCAAACGAAATTTTCCTACTGGATCGAAGAGGAGATCCTTTGGTATCTCCGTCAAAAATAAATAAGCAAGAGCCTGCGCTTATCCGAATCGATAAGCGCAGGCTCTTTTCATTCATACAAGTTGCATTTGATCTCCTGAATGGCGTTTTTTTCGAGGCGGGAGACCTGCGCCTGCGAAATGCCCACTTCTTCCGAGATCTCCGTTTGCGTCTTGCCCTCGTAGTAGCGCAAATAGAGGATCCTGCGTTCCCGCTCGTCCAAATTGTTGATCGCGTCGGAGAGCGCCACCTTTTCCGTCCACGCCTCGTCGTTGTTCTTCTCGTCGTAGATCTGATCCATCAATAAGAGGGTATCCCCCGACTTGTTATACACGGGCTCGTAGAGAGAAATGGGGTCGGAGATGGCGTCGAGCGCATACACCACGTCGCGAAGCTGTAAATTCATCTCCCCCGCGATGCGCTCGAGCGTGGCTTGCTCGTCCTGCTCCTCGATGCGCTCCCTGCACTTTAAAACCTGATACGCCGTGTCGCGAATGGAGCGGGAAACGCGAAGGGAATTGCCGTCGCGCAGATACCGCTTGATCTCGCCCAAAATCATGGGCACGGCGTAAGTGGAAAACTTTACGCCGACGGACAAATCGAACCCGTCTATCGCCTTGATGAGCCCGACGCAGCCCGCCTGAAACACGTCGTCCGCGTTGGCGTTTTTCGCCCAAAACCGTTTGACGAGGGAAAGCACCAACCGCATATTCCCCACGATAAACCGCTCGCGCGCCTGCTTGTCCCCCTGCTTTAACCGAATCATGAGTTCCTCGTTTTCCTGTTGCGTGAGCTTGGGAAGTCCCGCCGTGTCCACGCCGCAAATCTCTACCTTTTGAAGCATTTCTTTCCTCCTGAACCTTTTCAAGGCAACCCCGCACCATCACGTGATGCCGATTTGCCTTAAGTATGAGGATTCCCTGAAAAAATCATGCGTCGAACGGAAAAGAAGTGAAGCTATTGATTGTAACTTCTCGCGTTGACCCGCTCCATCATGCGCTGCGGCAAGATCTTATCGAGCAGTTTATACCCCTTGTTTTTGCCGCCGCAAACGAGGGTGACGGGCATATCCTCCCGCTCGAGCGCGCCCATGATGCAGTCGGCGACCTCCACGGCGGACATTCCCCCCTGCTCCATGTTGCCGAGCGCCGCCACCGCTTTATTCAGCTCCTTGTAGTACCCGCCGTTCTCCTCGTCGGAATACACCTTTCGCTTGAAGGTGAAACCCGTAGCCGTGCCGCCCGGCTGTACGTCCGTGACGGAAATGCGGTAGGGTTTTAGTTCGATGCGAGCCTCGCGCGCGAGCATATCGAGCGCCGCCTTGGACGAGGAGTAAAACCCGTCGAAGGGAATGGGCAGGACGCCGGCGAGCGATCCGACCAAAATAATTTTGCCGCCCCCTTCCTTCATGAAGGGAATACACGCTTGCATGGCGCGCAGGGCGCCGAAATAGTTGACCTCGAACAGATAGCGATAGTCCTTTTCCTTGGCGTGCTCCACGGGCGCCGCCATGGAAAAGCCCGCCGAATACACCAACACGTCGATTCTGCCCATCTCTTCCCCGACCGAGCGAACGGCGTCCTCCAGCTCGTTCCCCTCGGCGACGTCGGCGCAAATGCTTTGAATGCGGTCGGACGGCGCCGCCGAACGGGAAATATTGACGACGCGATAACCCTTGCTGGCGAGCTTTGCGGCGACTTCCAACCCGATGCCCGAAGAGCCGCCCACGACGAGCGCCACGGCGCAAGCGGCGGAGTAACTCTTTTCCATCTCTTCCTGCGTAGTTTCCAAACTGTTTTCTTTTTCCATAACAGACAGTATTTCCCCTTTTTTCCCCGTTTATACCTCACAGGGCGAGATCGAGGAAGGTCATCAGGGCGAATCCCGCCAAAAAGCCGAAGGACGCCACCCCCTTATGCGAGGAAAACGCCTCGGGCAACAGTTCCGAGCAGGTGACGAAGATCATCGCGCCCGCCGAAAAGGAGAGGACGACGGGCAGGAGCGCGTCGACGCCGATAAAGAGCAGAGAACCGAGCAGGGCGGCAACCACTTCCACCGAGCCGGAGAGCTGGGAATAAAAGAAACTTTTCCCCCGAGACAGTCCGTCGCGGTGAAGGGTGAAGGCGACGCACACCCCTTCGGGGAAATTTTGAATGCCGATGCCCAGGGCAAAAAAACAGGCGGAGAGCAGGAGGGAAGACTGACCGGACGCCGCGGCGAAGGCGACGCCGATGGCGAGCCCTTCCGGAATATTATGCAGCGTGACCGCCGAATAGAAGAGGGCGCTCCGCTTTTGTTCGCGCCCCAGCCGCGTCTTTCCCAACAGGGCGTCCGACGCGAGCAAAAAAAGACCGCCGAACAAGAAACCGAGCGTGACGGGCAGAGCGCCGGGATCCCGATCGAGGGCGGGGAGCAGCAAGGAAAAGAAACTCGCCGCGATCATGACGCCTGCGGCGGAGGCGTTCAAAAACACAACGGCTTTTTGAGAGAGCTTGTGCGACAAAAAGATCATCGCCGCGCCCGCGGCGTTGATCGCATAGGTGACGAGGGCGGCTATCAAAGCGAGGAGTGGAACGGGGATCGCGAAATTGTAAGGCATAGTTTTTTTCTCCGTAAAGTAGATACGGTATATTCTATGCCGCGCGCAAAAAAAACGTTCCGAAAAAGAACGCGCCCCATAGGGATTGTTTTTGACGTCATAAAAAAGGATAGCGAAAAAAATGCTATCCTTTACTTTTTGCTATGCAAAGACACACGGCTTTGCTTGCAAAATATCGTGCGCCTACCCCTAAAAATATTTCCCACAACACAACAGCCCGACAAATCGGAATTTATGAACGCAAGACGAATACTTGATTCGGGTACCCGAATTCTTCTGTCAATTCTCCTTCTTCAAATCCGAATTTTCTATAAAGCGCCCTTGGCGCAATCCCCTTTTCATCATTTTCACGAAACGTTGACACCGTGATTTCCCTGCTTCCGTCCAATTCATTCAGCGCTTTTCTCAAAAGAATCGAAGCAATACCCTGTTTTCGACGTTCGGGATCCACAGCCAAACAGCAAATCATGTTCCTGTTGCGCGAAAAAAGAAGAACGCCGATGATTGCTCCCCGACTTTTGACGCATAATGCCTGTCTTTTGTTCATGAACTTCAGGACTGTCCGTTCATGTTCGTTTATACTCTCTTCCGTTTCAAGTCCCGGAAAATTCCGACCGACTTTTCTGACAAGCTGCATCCACGAATGAATACAGGAGCTTTCCCCAAACACCGCTTGCATCTCGTTCACCTCCGCAAGTTTTTCTTTATCGTCGAGTTTATTTTATCACAAAAATTCCTCTCACGGTCGTTCGCGCGAGCTAAAGAACACTCGACTTATGAAAAGTCGAGTGTAATCCTTTTTCCATTCAAATTCCTATGGAAAGAGCGAAAAATATCGGAACGCTTTTTCCTTATGCTAACATGAATTTGCGCTTGATCTCGTTATATTCCGTCTGCGTGATCTGACCTCTCTCGTACATTTCCTTGTATTTGAGAAGCGCTTCCGTGCGCGTTGCGGCGTCGCCCTTCGCGGCGGCGGCAGCCTCCTGCATCAAGCTCGCCTTGTCGACGGTCTGACTTTCAGACTGTGCATTCGCGCGGCCGGCGGCGGATACGGTTTCGGATAATTTTTCGATATTCTTATCGATCACGGCGTTCAGGCGATCCTGAATGGCGAAGGAAGACGCCGTCATGATGGCGGAGGAAAACAGGAACAGCCCTCCTGTCAACACCAGCATATCGAGGCTGAACAGGGAGGAGAAGGAATCCTCGCCCACCTGAAGGAATACGAAATAAAGCACGAAAACGGCTATCGTCAAAAAGAAGGAAATGACGGGGAGCGCAAAGCCCGAAAAGAGGGTGAGCACGGAAAGATTGCTGTTTACGCCTTTCTCCCGAGCCATTTTATCCACGCGCTGCGCCGACTGATAGTACCAAAACGGCGCATAGAAGGGCACGAACATACTGAGCGCGACGGCTCCGCCTTGCGATCTCTTGGCAAAACCCTTCGTGCCGTTGAGGTATTTCGTAGTCTTGGCGATCCAAATGAGGTTCCAGATCCCGAACGTGAAGAAGGAAAGCAGGATATGCTTGACCATGGACACGCGGCTCGCCTTTTCCTTGCGGATCGCGGCGCGAGCCTTGTTTTCGGCAGGCGTGCGCAGGATAGAGGGCGCGGCTTGGCGGGAAGGGGCGCGCTGAATGGGGACGGGCACGTTGCGCATGACGGGCGGCTCCTCGTCCTCCTCTTCTGTTACGCGGCGGGAAGGCTTTCTGCGCGCGACGGGTTCGTCATCGTCTTCGTCATCCTCGTCATCCTCGTCCTCGTCGTCTTCGTCCTCTTCTTCTCTTACGCGGCGGGAGGACTTTTTCCGCACGACGGGTTCGTCATCGTCCTCGTCGTCCTCGTCATCCTCGTCGTCATCCTCGTCATCGTCGTCATCGTCGTCGCGGCGTTTTGCGGGGCGGGACTTTTTTTTCTTGGGCGCGAATCTTTCGACTTCCTCGTCGTCATCGTCGTCGTCATCGTCCTCGTTCTCGTCGATTTCATCGGCTTCCACGACTCTTTTGAGAGGCTTTCTGTCGGGGGAAGGGCGTTTGATTTTCTTTTCTTCCTCTTCCTCCTCTTCTTCCTCTATATCTAATTCATCGTCTTCGATATCGTCGTCTTCTTCCAAATAATCTCTGCGTTTTTTAGCCATCTGTCTCTCCTTTTTCCCGATCGACGTCGGGAAATATTTATTTGAAGTAACAAGTTTAGTTTAACATTTATTCGTCTCTTTGTCAATATTCCTTTTCATAAAAATAAGAAAAGGGAATTTTTTTATCTTTTCATCACACGAATTGCAGGATATCGACCAAAACGGCAAACAGCAGGATCGCGATAAACCCGACCATATTGATGACCGCTTCCACCTTTCGGTTGATGGGCTTTTTGCGGATCCACTCGATTGCCGTGAGCACGACCTTACTGCCGTCGAGCGCGGGAATGGGCAAAAGATTGAACACGGCGAGGTTGACGCCGATATACGCCGAGATGGTGAGAATGGAAGGAAGTCCCTGCGCCGCCGCCTCGCTCGTGACCTTGATGGTCGTCACCGGGCCCCCGACGCTCGTTAAGGCAAGTTTTCCCGTGAGCAATTCGCCGAGCGTCTGTAAAATCATGCCGCCGATCTTGCCCGAATACACGACGCCCCTGCCGATCGTGGAAAAAAAGCCGTGGCGCACCGAAACGCCCTTTAAGCCGCCGTTGCCGCTCGGATCTTCCTCGTCGAACTGAAAAGAGGCGATCGCCCGCAAAATGGGTTGCGTATCGGAGAGATTCTTACACTCTACGTCCGACTGCAACATGACGGAAAGGGTGATTTTTTCCCCGTCGCGGAGCACTGTAAAAGGAACGAGATCCCCCTTTTGTTTGCCGTTCAGCGCGGTAATATAGTCCGTGATGTTATACACGCCCTTTCCGTTGATATCGAGAATGATATCCTCCTCCTGCAAACAATACTGTGACGGAAACTCCTGCGTTTGCGCCACGCGGTACAGACTGTAAGCGGGCTGACCGTAAGCAAAAAAGAGGGTGAAGATGAGAAGGAGCGCCAAAAGATAATTCATCAAGGGACCCGCCAAGAGGACGAGGATGCGCATCCAAGGTTTTCGGTTATGGAAGAGGGCGGGATCAGAAGGATCCTCCGTCTCCTCGTCCTCGCCGGCAAAGGCGCAAAAACCGCCGAGCGGCAATAAGCGGACGGAGAACATCTCTTCGGAATTTTTTCGTTTTTTACGAAACAACGCGGGACCGAAACCGATAGCGAACTCGTTGATCTTAAATTTCAGCAAATTGCCCGCCGCATAGTGTCCCGCCTCGTGCACGGTGACCATGACGAGGAGAATGATGATGGCGATGAGAACGCCGCCGACCGTTTGCAGGGCGGACGATTGTAAACAAAGGGACATGGCTTAATTCCTTTTTTCGATGAATTTCCTCGCGAGATTCCTCGCAAGGAGGTCTGTTTGCCGCAACTCCTCATAGGAGGATACGGCTCTTCCCTCTATGTGGGAGAGGGCGTCCTCAATAGTCTCCGCAATCGAGGGGAAAGCTATTCTGCCCTCCAAAAACGCCTTTACGGCGACCTCTCCCGCGGCGTTGAGCGCGCAGGGATAGTTATCTCCCCGCTCCCCCGCCGCGAGCGCCAAGTCGTAGCAGGGGAAGCGCTTGCGTTCCAAAGGAAGGAACCGAAGTTGCCCCAACACGGCAAAATCCATGGGGCGAACGTTCGCCGCGAATCGCTCGGGATAGGTGAGCGAAAGCTGAATGGGCAGATCCATGGTCGGATAGCTCATCTGCGCCAAAATCGCGCCGTCGGCAAATTCCACCATGGAATGTATGACGCTCTCCGGTTGCACGACCGTCTGAATTTTTTCATACGGGGCGTCGTAGAGCCACCTCGCCTCAATCACCTCGAACCCCTTATTGAGCAGCGTCGCGCTGTCGATCGTGATCTTTGCCCCCATCTGCCAGGTAGGGTGTTTTAAGGCGTCCTGCGGCTTGACGGATAAAAGCTGTTCCTTCGTGTACGAATAGAAGGGTCCGCCGCTCGCCGTGATGATGAGTTTTCGGAAGGAAGCACGGCGGTGAAAGCCGAGCGCCTGCCAAATGGCGGAATGTTCGCTGTCGACGGGCATGAGGTCGAGTCCGCTCCTTTCGATCGCGGGCATGACGAGCTCGCCGCCGCACACCAACGTTTCCTTGTTGGCGAGGGCGATGGCTTTTTTCTCCTTTATCGCGCGGAGGGTATAGGCGAGCCCGGAAAAACCCGTGGCGGCGATAAACGCCGTATCGCCGAGAGAGACGGCGTCTAACGCGCCCTCCTCCCCACAGGCAAAGTCCACCCCCGCAGGTATTTCCGAGCGAATTTGAGACGCCTTTACGCGATCGACGAGGGCGCAATAGCGGGGACGAAACTCCTTTACCTGTTCTAAAAAGACCTTTTCGTTTCCGCCGGCGACGAGCGCGACGATTTTGAATTTTTCGGGATAACGGCGGACGACCGACAGCACTTGTCTGCCGATAGAACCCGTCGAGCCAATCAAAGATATTTCTTTCATGGAGGAAACCTTTTCCTAAAAATGCCTGCGCTTTTTCAGTAAGGCAGGCATCCGTCGTATTATCCTTTTACAATATGCTACTTAAAGAAGGGTTATGCCGAACGCCGCGAACATGAGGATAGCCATCACGATAGTGCTGTCGATTCTATCGAGGATACCGCCGTGTCCGGGCAGAATCTTTCCGCTGTCCTTCAAACCGACCTTGCGCTTGATCGCGCTCTCCAAGAGATCTCCCACTTCGGAGACGAGGGAACCCGCCAAGCCCAAAAGGACGCAGAACAGGATATCCGCCCACAGGGAGGAGAGAATGAGAAAATCGGGATGAATGAAGTGATAGATAAAGTAGGCGACTACGCCGAAGAAGGCGCCGCCGAACAGTCCGCCGATACAGCCGACGACCGTCTTATTCGGGCTGATCACGGGAGACATCTTTTTCGGGAACTTACCCCGCAGGTATTTGCCGAACAGATAGGCAAAGCTATCCGAACAGGGGGATACCGTGAAGGTAAAGAAGACGGCAAAGCAGGAGAGTCTCCAGTCCGCCAAATGATTGATGAGGAGCAAAAAGCATAAAAGTCCCGTAGGATAGAAACAGGCGAACAACGCCTTTCCCGTTCCTTCGATGCTCGTAACGTCGTAAGAGATGACGAAAGAGAGAAAAATAACCGAAAAACACGCCACGGTCAGGAAGAACATCGCGTGGACGCCCATACCGAGCGTCTGCTCGAGCACGACGTAGAGCGGAACGAACGCGCCCGCGTAACACCAGACGACGATCTTCTGAAAAGGGGATATCCGCTTTCCGTCTTCGGGGACGCCCTTGTCTATCGCGTTCAAAATCTCGTAGGTGCCGACGAGCGAGAAGGCGTAGATGGGAATATCGAACCACGCCGAATTGTTCATATAGGCTTTTAGGAGAAAGAATACCACCAAAAAGGCTACGTATCCTGCACTCGTGATCAATCTTTTCATAAAAACTCCTATGTTCGACGGACGCTCTACACGGTTTCCACCTGCGTCTGCGTCTTACCGAACCGACGGTGACGGAGAGCGTACTCCGCTATCGCCTTATCTAACTCCTCATTATCGAAATCGGGGAAAAGCACGTCGGAAAAATACAGTTCCGCGTAAGCCGATTGCCACAAAAGAAAGTTTGACAACCGCTTTTCTCCACCCGTGCGAATGATGAAATCGGGATCGCACTCGCCCGACGTATACAGGAGAGAGGAAAACTCCTCCTCCGAAAGTTCCTTGCCCGCTTTTACGGCAAGGTTTACCGCCCGAAGAATTTCCGAGCGGGACCCGTAGCCGATGGCTACGTTAAAAACGTAGGGATTGCCCGATTTGGAATCCGCTTCCGCCCTTCGGATCAAATCGCGAAGATCGTTCGGCAATAAAGAGATATCGCCGAGCATGCGAAACGAGATGCCCTTCTCGAGCAATTTTTTTACATTGTCCGTAAAGTATTGACGAAAAAGCGAAAATAAAAACTCGATTTCCGCTTTCGGACGGTGAAGATTTTCCGTGGAGAGCGCATACACCGTGACGACGTTCACCCCCCTTTGGAAGGCGTGCTCGACGAGCGAGAGCATGGTATTCAGCCCCGCTTTATGCCCCTCCGAACGGGATTTCCCCTTCTTTTCCGCCCAACGACCGTTCCCGTCCATGATGATTCCGACATGGCGGGGAAGCCTTTGCGTATTCTCCATAGGCTCAGATGGTCATGATGTCTTTTTCTTTTGCGGCGATTACTTTTTCCACCTTTTCCATAAAGGTCTTGATGTTCTTTTCCACTTCTTCTTCCGTCAAAGCGGCTTCGTCTTCCGAGAGTTCCTTTCCCGTCTTCATCTTCTTGACGACGTCCATGCAATCCCTTCTGATGTTGCGAATGGCGACCTTGCCCTCTTCGCCAATCTTTTTGCAGCGCTTTACGAGGTCGCGGCGCGTCTCTTCCGTCATTTCGGGGAAGGTGAGGCGAATGATCTTACCGTCGTTGGTGGGCGTAATGCCGATATTCGACTGCAAAATAGCCTTCTCGACCGCCTTGAGCAAGGACTTATCCCAAAGGGTGATGATGAGGTTTCTCGCGTCCTGCACGTTTACGTTGCCCAGCTCCTGAAGTCTCGACATGCCGCCGTACGCTTCCACCATCAATTTATCCAAGATATGAGGGTTCGCTCTGCCCGCGCGGATGCCGGAATATTCGTCTTCCAACGCGGCGATGCTCTTTTCGCATCTCTCTTCGAGTTCGAGGAACATCTCCTCTACTTTTTCATTCTCTACCATATTTATAATCCTCCATGCAATTAGTTTTCAATCAAAGTTCCGATCTCTTCTCCGAGAACGGCTCTCACCAGGGCGTCCTTTTCGGAAAGGGCAAAGCACAAAACGGGGATATCGTTATCCTTGCACATCGCCGCCGCCGTAGAATCCATCGCTTTCAAGTCGTTTTTCAGAATGTCGGAATAGGACAGGTGCGTATATTTTTTGGCGTTGGGGTTCTTCTTCGGATCGGAATCGTAGATGGCGTCCACGTTCTTCGCCATGAGAAGAATATCCGCGTTCACTTCGCAGGCGCGCTGCGCCGCCGCCGTATCGGTGGAGCAATAGGGATTGCCCGTACCGCAAGCCATGATGACGATTCTGCCCTTTTCGAAGTGGCGGATCGCCTTTCTCAAAACGTAAGGCTCGGCGATTTGAATCATCGAGAGAGCTGACTGCACGCGGCAGGGAACGCCGCGCTGTTCGATGGCGTCCATGACGGCGAGGGAATTCATCATGGTGGCGAGCATACCCATCTGATCCGCCGTACTGCGGTCCATGTTGGTGCCCTGTCTTCCACGCCAGAAGTTGCCTGCGCCGATGACGAGAGCGATCTGCACGCCCATCTTGTGAATTTCAACGATCTGATCGACGACCTTTCCGATCACCTCCGCGTTCAAGCCGAAGTGCTGATCGCCTGCGAGCGCTTCGCCCGACAGTTTCAAAATAACTCTTTTATATTTCGGTTGCATATACGATTCCCTTTTACTTATTTTTACCATTATAGCACAACTCTTTCCTAAAATCTACAAAAACGCAAAAGTCTTTTGGCAAAATAGCTAAATTTTTCAAAATTTTCACAAGCGGACAAGAAAAAACTCCGCTTTGTTGCGGAGTTTTTGCTATCGTCTTGTTACTGCGATTATTTCTTCATCGCGTCGACTTGCTTTGCTACCTCTTCTGCGAGGTCCTCGTTCTTCTTTTCGAGACCTTCGCCCATGACGAAGAAGGCAAACTTATTCACAGCCATGTTTGCGCCTGCCTTTTTCACGAGCTGCGCAATGGTCATCTTGTCGTCCTTAATGAAGAGCTGGTTCATCAAGCAGTTTTCTTCATAGTACTTCTTGATTCTGCCCATGACCATCTTTTCGGCGATCGCTTCGGGCTTGCCTTCGTTGATCGCCTGCTGCTTGAGAACTTCCTTTTCCTTTTCGATTACGTCGGCGGAAACTTCCTTATCGGTGAGATAACGGGGCTTGGTGAAAGCGATCTGGAGTGTGAGTTCGTGAGCAGCTTCCTTCACGGCGTCGGTTGCTTCGTCTGCCGCTACGTCTACGAGAACGCCGAGCTTGCCGCCGAGGTGAATGTAGTCCGCGAGCATGCCTTCCGTTTCGAAACGGACGAATCTTCTCACGGAGATCTTTTCGCCGATGATAGCGATCTGTTCCTTTACGAAGGTTTCAACGGTCTTGCCCGCTTCGATCTCGGTCGAAAGGAGCGCGTCAACGTCCGCGGGATTTGCGGTAGCGACCTGCTTTGCGATCGCGTCGACGAGAGCCTTGAACTTGGGACCGTTGGCAACGAAGTCGGATTCGCAGTTGACTTCTACGAGAACGCCGACCTTGCCGTCGATATAGGAAGATACCAACCCTTCCGCCGCGATTCTGGATGCCTTTTTCGCCGCCTTGGCGATTCCTCTTTCTCTCAAGAGGTCGGCAGCCTTTTCCATATCGCCGTCAGCGTCGGTCAAAGCCTTTTTGCAATCCATCATGCCGGCGCCCGTCTTTTCGCGGAGAGCCATAACGTCTTTAGCGGTAAATGCCATTTTCATTATCTCCTTCTATGTCGATTAGTTTTCGGAAGCTGCAACGACTTCTTCGATGGAAGTCATAGCTTCGGGAGCCACTTCTTCAGCGACCTGTTCTTCTACGGGAGTTTCGCCCTGGTTCGCTTCGATAACGGCGTTGGCGATTACGGAAGAGATGAGCTTGATCGCGCGGATCGCGTCGTCGTTGCCGGGGATCACGTAGTCGATGAGGTCGGGATCGCAGTTGGTATCGGTGATGGCGACGATGGGAATGTTGAGCTTTCTCGCCTCTGCTACTGCGATGTCTTCGTTATGAGGATCGACGATGAACATCACGCCGGGCATACCCTTCATGTTCTTGATACCGCCGAGGTTGGTGGTGAGCTTTTCCATTTCGCCCTTCAAGAGAGCAACTTCCTTCTTGGGAAGGAATTCGAAATCGCCGTTTGCCTCCATCTTTTCGAGTTCTTCGAGTCTTTCGATTCTGGAACGCATGGTCTTGAAGTTGGTGAGGCAACCGCCGAGCCAACGGGAGTTCACGTAGAACTGACCGCATCTTTCCGCTTCTTCCTTGATAGCTTCCTGAGCCTGCTTCTTGGTGCCGACGAAGAGAACGGACTTGCCTGCCTTAACCTGCTCTACGACGAAAGCGTACGCTTCTTCGATGAGAGCGGCGGTCTTTTGAAGGTCGATGATGTGAATGTCGTTTCTTGCGGCGAAGATGTACTTCTGCATTTTGGGGTTCCACTTTCTGGTCTGATGACCGAAATGAACGCCTGCTTCCAAGAGCTGTTTCATTGTAATAACTGCCATAATAAATTCCTCCGTTTACCTCCCCGACTTGTTTTTTGTTCTTACGCCTTTCATTCCGTTTTGCGGAACACGGAGCGCGAACGAATCGGGTGTGAATTTTTAGCTGTATTATTGTACCACAAGTTTCCGACTTTGACAAACGATTTTTAGGTAAAAATCAAAGTTTTTTATAAAAAAAGCCGCTCTATATGAGATCTTCCCGTGGGGATTTTAATTATATAATTTAGAAAATTCGACTTTTCTTAAGTCGAGTTTTCTTTTGTCCACGTAAAACAGATTGAATTAAATTTAATTTTATGTTATGATAAACTCACCGATAAATAAGAATTTGAATTATACAGCGAGGTTAATTATGAGAAAAATAAAGGGAATGACGAAAAAGATGATTTTAATAATAGCGACAGTTGTTTTTTTAATCGCTTTAATATTTGGCGGAATAATGATATATGGAAGATACCAAATGAGTAAAATTCCAGAATTGTCCTTTCAAGAAATACTTGAATACACCACAAAAGATAACGCTGATGCGGTAATAACAGTTGGAATTGTAAAGGATGGGCAGATTTCTTATAAAGTATATGGTGAAAATGGCAAAGAACTTCCGGCAGAACTTCATACATATGAAATTGGATCTCTTACAAAAACATTTACAGCTGCTTTGATTAGTAAGGCGATACAGGAAGAAAAAATAAATATTGATTGTACAATAGACAACTATTTATCTTTACCGGAAGGAAATACATATCCAACAATAGAGGAACTATTGACACATACTTCAGGCTATAAAGGATATTATTTAGAAAGTCCTATGGTTTCTAACTTTTTTAATGGTAGAAATGATTTTTATGGTGTTACAAAAGAAATGGTTTCTGACAAAGCAGGAAACTTGAATATGAATAAAGCAAGTTATGATTTCGTATATTCTAATTATGGTTATGCAGTATTAGGACTTGTTCTTGAGTCAGTATATGAAACGGAATATACAAGCTTGTTAAATGATTTTGCACAAAATGAATTATGTTTAACCTCAACACAGATTTCTGATAAAAGCGGAGACCTTGGAAAGTATTGGGATTGGAAAGAAGGCGATGCATATTTGTCAGCGGGAGCTGTCACATCAAATATTGAGGATATGCTTTTATACGCACAGATGCAACTTGAAGATAATTCATATTTTTCAGATTGCCATAATAGCCTGAAAAGCATTAATGCATCAACCGAAATGTATAAAACCATGGGTATTCATATGGATGAGATAGGAATGTCTTGGATTCTTGATAGTAAGAATAACATCATATGGCATAATGGTGGTACAGGAAATTATAATAGCTATCTTGGTTTTAATCCCAAAACAGGTACAGCTGTTGTTGTGCTTTCAAATCTTGCACCGAATTATAGAGTCCCAGCTACCGTATTAGGTGTAAACCTGTTATTAGAACTTGATAATAAGCGGTGAAAATTTCAGTTTATCAGAATGACAAATTCCAATTTGTCGAGCTGTTGCCTTTGTGGCAAAAATCTTTGAGGCACAGCACACTATACTTAACGACGTTAAGTGATGTGTTTTTGCAAAGCAAAAAAGTAAAAGGATAGCAAAATTTTTGCTATCCTTTTATAATTCCTAAAAAATCCTTAAGGGTAACACCCATAAAAAAGCGACTTTTCTTCTTTTTCCACGAGACGAGATTCCCGTCCGTTTTTCTCTTTAGTTGATTTCGTCCTCGTCGTACTGTTCGTATTCGTCGAGGAACTTATTGAACACCTCTTCCATCTCCGCTTCATCCTCGATGGGCTCCAAGGTCTGGTCGGGCTCTTCGCCGACGAGCTCGTAGATGGCGACTTCGTCCTCTTCCTCCTCCGTTTGCGGCTCCGCGAGCTGGAACACGCAATACCATTTGCCGTTATGCTCGATGGTGCCGATGTGATAGAACGCCGTCTCCACCCCGTTTTCATCGACCAACGTGACGAGGTTATCATCCTCCTGCTCTTCTTCCCGTTCAAATTCTTCCGTCATGGTTTTCTTCTCCTTTTACGATTGATTGCGGATCCTTGCCAGATAGGTATCGAGAATGTAGGAGGCGGCGATGGAATCCACGTTATTCTTCCGCTTTTCCCGACGAACGCCCTCCTGAATGAGAATTTCGTGCGCCTGCAGCGTCGTGAACCGCTCGTCCTCCAACTCGATGGGAATTTTCGTTTTTTCCCGCATCGCCTCGATAAAGCGCATGGTCTTGACCGTCTGCACGCTCTCGCTCCCGTCGAAATTGACGGGCAGTCCGCACACGATGGTGCCCACGAAACGCGCTTCCGCGATCTTTACGATCTGCTCCACGTCGTGCGCGAAATTTTTCGTGCGCCAGTACGTTTCCACGGGCATCGCGTATTCGCCGAAGGGGTCGGACACGGCGACGCCGATTCTCTTGTCGCCTATATCGAAGGCAATGATCTGCTTGGTTATCATGCTTTCAGTATAGCACATTTTTTTCCGTTCGTCTATCTTTTTCCATAAAGAAAAAAGGGAGAAGTTCTCCCTTTTTATCAGTCTTCGGAAATATTTTGGTTATAGTCCGTGCCGCAGCCGCAGGAAGACGATTTATCTTCAAACGCCTTCAACTTTTCGTCCATGGCGGCGTTCACCTTTTCCATAACCTCGTCCTGACTCTTTTTGATGATGTTGCGAGCTTTCTTACAATTTACTACGATGAGAGCGCCGCCGACCATGCCGATCGCGAGCCCCATAATAAAAGTTTTGTCCATAATAGTTTCTCCTTTTAACTTTACTATGTGACAAAACGCATTCTTTTATACGCTCTCTTTCGACAAATTTTGTAATTTTTCCTTGAGCGCGGAGTTTTCCAAGAGCAACCGCTCGTTCTCCTCTTTCAAGGAATGGTTGATCTGCTTATACACGCTGTCGATCTCCCGCTCGATGCGCTTTTTGAGGGATCGATTGCGTTGCTCGTCGCGGGCAAACGGGAAGGTGATCCCCATGCTCTCCCCCGCCCTTTGAATGCGCTCGGGCTCCTTTTTGAGAATATTGCGGTACTTATTCTGCAAGCGGAGCATCATCTTTTCGTTTTCCCCCGCGATATTGCGTATCGCGCGGCGGACGGAAAGCCCCTTGCTCCGCTCGATTAGGATTTTTTTAATGACCTCCTCCGTCTCTTCCTCGGTGAACTCGCGGATGCGCTCGGCGTGGAGATCCTTGCCCGCCAAAAGACGCTCCACCCGTTCGTCCCCCCGACTCTTCAAGAGATTGTAATAATAGTTCCGCACGCTCCCCTTCGCCCTGCCGTGGCTCTTGCCGTACGAATCGAACAGGTAGGAGAGCGTTTTGCCTTCCTCCCGCCCCTCGTGAATGTAATTGACGAGCGTTTCCGCTTCTTCCTGCGTGTAGCCGTTGATCTTTGTCATATTTTTCTCCTTTTCGGGAAGTTTATTGACATAATCGCAGGCGTTTATTCATACACTGATAACATGAGATTTTATTTTCTTTCCGCCAAACCCTGCGCCTTGAAACTGGGCGGCGCATACGCGGGCATGATCGGCGGCGCGGACGTGTTTATCGACTTATCGCCCGAGGAGAGCATTCTGTGTGAAATGATCCCCGTCGATCCCGCCTTTCTGCCCGTTTCTTTTTTGATAGACGACGGATTTTTGACGGCGCCGCCCATTCCCGCCATCGTCGGACCGACGGCGATCATTCTGAAGGCGGAAACTTTCCTGCACGCGGATTCCGCCATGAAACTGGTGGCGCAGGAATGTTATCCCGACTGCACGGTGAGCGTCTTTTTGCAGGGAACCATGCAGGCGAGCGTGGAGACGGGCGGAGAGATCTTTACCTTTCCCCTCACCGACGACTATCGGTCCTCGCGCATCCTTCGCAAAAACGACTGTATTCTGATAATCGGAAAAAACCATCTCTGCGCGGTGAGCGCGCGGGGAGAACGGCTGCTGTATACCCCCGTCGTGGACGTTTCCTGCGAGGAGGAGCTGAAGATCACCGTGCCACACTTCGACTGCATGAACCACTTCACGCAAAGCCGTTACCGCCTGACGGACAAAGCCGAGCTGTTAGAGAGCAAACTGCTCTTTCGCTATGCCCCGAAGGAGGAGCTGTACCTGTACGCCCTGCTCGAAGGTCTGCTGCTCCATGCGGACTGCTCGGCGTTCGTGACGGAGTCGCTCGCCAAGAGGCTGAGCGAGCTGAAACGGTTTTTGGGAAACTACGAGAGCGTGCTCTTTATCACGCAGGAAGTGGCGGGCTTGGTGTATCGCATGCAGGGGAATTTGTACCGCCTGACCTATTTTACCGCCGAATGGGCGGAAGGCAGAATCGACAACATTTTGGAAAAGAGTATGGAGGAATGAAAAAAGGACTTGAGACGCGCTCAAGTCCTTGATTTTTTAGTACTTCGTCACCTTTACGCTCTTGATGACGATGGGTTCGTTGGGGACGGAATAGGTAACCCTGTCCTTATCGGCATACTTATCGTCGGCGTTGATCTGCACGCGGTAGTCGGTGGTAAATTCGTAGCCTTCGCCCTGCTCGTCGATGAAGGAGGAAATCGCCTCGCGCAATTCGTCCAACGGTTCGTCCGCCTGCAACTCGCCGAATACGCAGTATTTGGAGTTTCTCGCGGAGCTGGAAGTGCCGCCGAAGATATAGAACTGCGAGGTCGCGGCGTTGAGCTTATAATCTCTGAGACCGATGGTGTCGGAAGAGCTGTACTTGACGTTTACCTTCTGTTCGCAGGAGGAGATGTCGTCGTAGTACATGACGAGGGAGCCGAACCTGTGGCTGAGCGCATTGTTCTCTACGGAATACGCGTTGTCGCCGAATTCGCCGTAAAGCGTATAGGTGCCTTCGCCCGTCTTGACGTCGAACACCGACTGCGTAAAGGAATCGTAGCCCTTTACGGTCGCGTAATAATCTTTATATTCGAGACCGCCGTAACCGTTGCCCGTATCCGTTTCGTTATAGGAATAGGCGCCGGTATAATAGAAGTTCGTGGCGTAATTATGCACGCAGAGCCCGTCGTAATATCCGTTTTCCGCGAGTTCGAGGAAGTGCTGAACGGTGGAAGGATACATCTTGCGATAGAGCGTGTAATCGAGCTCGTACGTTTCGGAATTGAACTCGATGGTGATTTTCACCTCGGGATGAGCGGTCGTGCAGCCGGCGAACATCGTCGCGGAAGTGAATACCAAAGCGCCTGCAAAAAGGGTGCTCGCTACGCGGGCAAATTTTTTATTCCAAAGTTGTTTCATGACAACCCTCCGATAAATTTTCAAAATGATACCTTTTTATTTTAACGATTATTTTGCGTTCCGTCAAGCACTTTTATGAAAAGAGAAAAATAATTTTATGAAAGGAAAGAAAAATTCCCGAAAGTTTTTCGGGAATTTCAAAAACCGATCGTATAGACGAATTATTCCGCCATGAGCCGACGCAGGATCTTGTCGGCGAGCTTGATGTTCACCGTTTTGCCCGCCTTGCCCTTCAAGGCGCCGTACAGCGAATAGATGGCGGTCTCTCTGCCCGACTTGAAATCCGCGACCGCCTGCGCGCGCTCGGCAATAACCTCCTTGCAATAGGCGACGAGCTGAGGGTCCTCCTCGTCCGAAAGGTTGAGTTCGGCGGGCGAAAGTACCTGCGTCACCTTTTTTCCCGTTTCGAGCATGGTCAAAAGCGCCTTTTTGCCGACGGCAAAATCCAACCCTTTATCCACGTAGGACACGAGCTCGGCGAAGTCTGCCGCCGTGATGCGCAGGGCAAAATTCTCCTTTTCCTCTTCGGTGGCGAGCGTGGAATAGATGGTTCCCACGATATAGCTTGCCGCCTTGCCGCTCGAAGCGCCCCTTTGCATCGCCTCTTCGTAAAAATCCGTCGCCTTTTTATAGCGATACAAGTCGGAAACGACCTTTTCGGAGAGCCCCAGCGCGAGATACTTGGCTTTTTTCTCATCGGGGAGTTCGGGCATGGTCTTTTGTATGAGCGCAACCTGTTCGGGCGAGATGGTAAAGGTCAAAATATCCGGTTCGGGGAAATAGCGATAGTCCTGCGCGTCCTCTTTGCGGCGCATGAGGACGGTCGCGCCCGTCGATTCGTCGTAGCGCAGGGTATCCTGCGTGACCTTTTCGCCGCTGTCGAGCAGATCGCTCTGCCGCTCGTATTCGTATTCGAGCGCCTTGACGATAAAGCTCACGGAGTTCATGTTCTTGATCTCCGCCCGCGTGCCGTACTCTTTTTGCCCGAAGGGGCGCAGGGAGACGTTGACGTCGCAACGCATACTGCCCTCCTGCATCTTGCAGTCGGAAACGCCGATAAAGCGCATGATGAGCTGTAATTTTTCGATATACTCCTTTGCCTCCGCGGGGGAAGAAATGTCCGGCTCGGACACGATCTCGATGAGCGGGACGCCCCCTCGGTTATAGTCGATATAAGTGCAACCGCCCTCGTGCACGAGCTTGCCGGCGTCCTCCTCGATGTGAATGCGGAGAATACGGATGCGCTTGCCGCTGTCGAGCTGAACGTAGCCGTTTTTGCAGACGGGTTCGTCGAATTGAGAGATCTGGTACGCCTTGGGCAGATCGGGATACACGTAATTCTTTCTATCCATGTGAGAGACGCGATTGATCTCGCAATGGGTGGCGAGCCCCGCGCGGACGGCGTATTCCACTACCTTTTTATTGAGCAGAGGCAGCGTGCCCGGCTGTCCCGTGCAGATGGGGCAACAATGGGTGTTGGGCTTGCCGCCGAAGGAAGTGGTGCAGCCGCAAAAGATTTTAGTCGCCGTGGCAAGTTCCACGTGCGTTTCGAGTCCTACGACCATTTCGTATTTCATAAACGGACACCCCCTTCGTATTCTTCTATCCCGCAATCGAAATGCTCTTCGAGGAAGCGGGCGACGGAAAGAATTTTTCCCTCCTCGAACTTGCCGCCGATAAACTGCAAGCCGATGGGCATACCGCTTTTATCCTTGCCGCAGGGCAGGCTGACGGCGGGGAGTCCCGCCACGTTGACGGGAACGGTGTAGATATCCGTGAGATACGTCTCCGTAACGCTCTTCGTCGGATTGTTCAGGGGGAACGCCGTGCTCGCGGTCGTGGGCGCGATGAGGACGTCGCAGGAGCGGAACGCCTTATTCAGATCGGCGGCGAGCTGACTTCTGAGCTTTCTCGCCTTTTTATAGTACGCGTCGTAGTAGCCCGAACTCAAAACGTACGAGCCGAGCATGATGCGGCGTTTGACTTCCTTGCCGAACCCTTCCGAACGCACCTTCGAGATCATGTCGTCGAGCGTGGTATAGTTCTCCACGCGATAGCCGTAGCGAATGCCGTCGTAACGTCCGAGGTTGGAGGACGCCTCCGCGCAGGCGATGATGTAGTAGACGGGCAGAGCCAACTTGATTTCGGGCAGGGAGAGGGAAATAATCTCCGCGCCGTTCTCCTGCAAAAAGGCTATCGTCTTGCCGATGGCGGAGGAGATCTCCTCCCCCAAGCCGTCGAAATATTCTCGGATCACGCCCACCTTCACGCCTCGAACGTCCTCTTTTAAGAGGGTGGAAGAAAGATCGACGGCGCGCGAAGTGTCGTCGAAGGGATCTTTCCCCTTGATGGCGTCGAATACGAGCGCGGCGTCGCGCACGGAAGTCGTCAGAGGTCCGATCTGATCGAGGGAAGAGCCGTAGGCGACGAGCCCGTAACGGGAGACGGCGCCGTAGGTGGGCTTTAAGCCGACGATCCCGCAAAAGGAGGCGGGCTGACGAATGGAACCGCCCGTGTCCGAACCGAGGGCGTAGGGCGCGAGGTTGGCGCAGACCGCCGCCGCCCCGCCGCCCGAACTGCCGCCGGGCACCTTGGCGGGATCTCTCGGATTTTTGGTCGCGCCGTAGCAGGACGTT
Source organism: uncultured Clostridia bacterium (assembly GCA_945949395.1). Classification (GTDB taxonomy): domain Bacteria; phylum Bacillota; class Clostridia; order Christensenellales; family Borkfalkiaceae; genus RGIG4074. The sequence continues at coordinate 25,226 of CAMFEK010000003.1, read as the reverse complement.
TCGCAGGTGGAGCCCATGGCGAACTCGTCCATGTTGGTTTTCCCGAGCATGACGGCGCCGAGCGCGCGCAATTTGCTCCACGCGGTCGCGTCGTAGACGGGCTTGTAATCTTGCAGAATGCGGGAGGCGCAGGTGGTGGGAACGCCCTTGGCGCAGATATTGTCCTTGAGCGTCATGGGGATGCCGCAGAGCGGGGAACACGCCCCCTGCGCGAGCATTCTATCCGCCTCCTCCGCCTGTTTCAGCGCCTCTTCAAAGTTGAAGGAGACGTAGGCGTTGAGGGCGGAATTTTCCTTTTCAATGGCGTGAATGTACGCCTTGGTCAATTCGACGGAGCTGATTTTTTTCTCTTTCAGGCGAGACGCGAGCGTAAAAACGGTATCTTTCATTTCGTGCTGTTTCTCCTTACCAAAAAGTAATCGTTCTCCGACTCGGCGTTGGCGAGCAGCTCTTCGGGCGAAAAGGAGGGCTGCACCTCGTCCGCGCGAAGCGTTTCGTAATCGACGGCGCTCTCCTCGGTCGCGATATCCTCGCGCCCCGACGATAAATTCTGATTGATGGTGTCGGCAAATGCCACGATATCCGACATCTCCGCGATCATGCGTTCTTTTTCCTCCTCCGTGAGGCGGAGTTTGGAAAGTTTGGCAAGCATTTGGATTTCTCTCTCTGTGATCATAAGAACGACCTCGTTTTTAACGAATTTTTACGTGTACTTCGCGCAATTGTTGTTCCGTGACGAAGTTAGGCGCGCCAAGGAGCAGATCCTGCGCGTTGGCGTTCATGGGGAAGGCGATGACCTCGCGAATACTCTCCTCCCCGCGCAGCAGCATCAAGATGCGGTCGAGCCCCGGCGCCATGCCCGCGTGAGGGGGCGCGCCGTAGCGGAACGCGTTGTAGAGAGAGGAGAATTTTTCCTTTAAGACCTCTTCCGAATAGCCCGCTATCTCGAACGCCTTTTTCATGATCTCGATATCGTGATTTCTCACCGCACCCGAAGAAAGCTCGACGCCGTTGCAGACGATATCGTACTGATACGCCAAAATCTTTAACGGATCCTCGTGTTCCAAAGCGTCCAAACCGCCCTGCGGCATGGAGAAGGGATTGTGCGTAAAGCCGATCTTGCCCGTCTCTTCGTCCCTCTCGTACATGGGGAAATCGTTGACGAAACAGAAACGGAAGGCGTTCTTTTCCATTAAATCCAACCTGCGGGCGAGCTCGCCACGGATCTTTCCCGCGTTTTCGCTCGCTCTCTTTTCGTTGTCGGCGATAAAGAAAATGACGTCGCCCGCCTGTAACGAGGCGATCTCTTTCAGCTCCGGCTTTAATTCTTCGGGAATAAATTTATCGATAGGTCCTTCGTAGGTAAAGTCCTCTTTGACCTTGAAATAGCCGAGACCGGGCATGCCCAGCTCCTTGATGGCGAAATCCTCCTCGAGGCTCTTAAAGAATTTATTGGGCTTATCGGCGATATTCGGAACGCGGATCGCCCGCACCGTCTTTTTCAGGAAGGGGGCAAAGGTGCATCGATGGAAAAACTCCGTCACGTCGATGATGCGCAGGGGATTGCGAAGATCGGGTTTATCCGTGCCGAACTCCAGCATCGCTTTTTGATAGGGAATGACGGGATAGGGCGCCTGTGTCACCGCGCAGCCGTCGGGGGCAAAGCGGGTGAATAAAGAGGAAAGGAGCTCCTCTCCGACGCGGAACACGTCCTCCTGCGTGGCGAAACTCATTTCAAAATCGATTTGGTAAAATTCGCCGGGGGAACGGTCGGCGCGCGCGTCCTCGTCGCGGAAACAGGGCGCGATCTGAAAATATTTATCCACGCCCGAAACCATTAAAAGCTGTTTATAGATCTGCGGCGCCTGCGGGAGGGCGTAAAACTGCCCCTTGTGCTTGCGGGAGGGCACGATATAGTCCCTCGCCCCTTCGGGGGAAGAAGAGGACAGAATGGGCGTCTGCACTTCCGTAAAGCCCATATCGTACATTTTGTTGCGCACGAAATGCAACACGTCGCTGCGAAAACGCAGGGCGTCGTGATTCTTTTTATTCCTCAAATCGAGAAAACGGTACTTTAGGCGCAGTTCCTCCTTGGTCTCGCGGGAAGTCGCCACCTCGAAGGGGAGCTGTTCCCGCACCTTTCCGAGCACCGTTATCTCCTTGGCGTCCAGCTCGATGGTTCCCGAGGGAATTTTGGGGTTATACGTATCTTCGTCGCGCAGTTTCAACGCGCCCTTGACGCTGATACAAGTCTCCTTGACGAGCCCTTTCAAGAGTTCGCCGTCATGGAGCACCACCTGCAATACGCCGTAGCCGTCCCTCAAATCGATAAACGACACGCCGCCGTGATCGCGGATATTTTCCACCCAGCCCGCCAAAGTCATGCTCTTTCCCACGTCCTCTTCCGAGACGTCTTTTATCGTGTGCGAACGATACCTGTTTTCCGTCATCATAATGATCTCCTTTTTCTCTCTCTCGTTTACGGATGATTGATTTTTTTCAATTTTAACAAATTCCACCCCAAAAAGCAACGAAACAGAAGTATTATTGCCGCTTTTCAAACTTCGCAATTTCTTAAATTTTCCATAAGAAATACTTATGCTGTAAGAGAAAGAAAAATCACCCGTCCGAAGAACGGGTGATAAGTTTTTTGGGAAATTATTGGAGTGCGGTGACGGCGGTGCGTTCTACGGCAAGACCGCTCTTGTAGCGTTCGATGTACGCGTTGAAGCCGGCAACCGCCTTTTCGTCGGGGCTGAGCGTCTCTTTTGCCATGCCCGCAAAGACTTTATTGTCGAGATAGTCCTCGAGCGACTCGCCCTCTTCTTTGCCCACGACGTAAGCGGCGAGGACTGCCATACCCCAAGCGCCGCCTTCGCCCGCCGTTTCCATGACGGATACGGGCGCGTCGATCGCCGCCGCGAGGAAACTTTGCGCGACGCCCTTGGTCTTGAACAAGCCGCCGTGACCGAGAATGGAGTCGAGCTTTACGCCCTCCTCCTTCAAGAGGATATCCAACCCCACCTTGAGCGTGGACATGGCGGAATAGACCATGGAGCGCATCACGTTGGGAAGATTGAACTTGGATTCGGTGGAGCGGACGACCATAGGTCTGCCCTCCTCCACGTTCGTGATATGTTCGCCCGAGAAGTAGTTATAGGTGATGACGCCGCCGCAGTCCTCGTCCCCTTCCAACGCCTTATGAAAGAGGGTCACGAACAGATCGCCCGTGGAGATGGAAGAGCCGGTCGCCTTGGCGATTTCGCTAAATACGCCCATCCAAGCGTTGATATCGGAAGTACAGTTGTTGCAGTGAACCATGCCGACGAGGTCGCCGACGGGGGTGGTGACGAGGTCGATTTCATCGTGAACCTTTTTGAGGTCCTCTTCGAGGACGACCATGCCGAAAATGGAAGTGCCGGCGGAAACGTTACCCGTTCTTCTCTTGATGGAGTTCGTCGCGATCATGCCCGTGCCGGCGTCGCCTTCGGGGGGAGCCAAGGGAATGCCCGCCTGCAAATTACCCGAAACGTCGAGGAATTTTGCGCCCTTTTCGGTGAGGTAGCCCGCATTTTCGCCCGCGAGCAGGATCTTGGGGAAGATATCCTCCACCTTCCAAGGGTAATTTTTATCCGCGATGAGCGCGTTGAACTTATCCAACATGGTCTTGTTGTACTGCTTGGTCTTGATGTCGATGGGGAACATACCGGACGCCTCGCCGATGCCGAGCACCTTTTCGCCCGTGAGCATCCAATGGATATAGCCTTCGAGCGTCGTCTGATATTTGATTTTGGAAACGTGTTCTTCGCCGTTCAAAATCGCCTGATACAGGTGCGCGATCGACCATCTTGCGGGAATGTGGTAGCCGAGCTCGCGGGTGAGGATCTCGGACGCGGGGGCGGCGTTATTGTTTCTCCAGGTGCGGAAGGGCACGAGGAGCTCGTCCTTCTCGTCGAACACCATATAGCCGTGCATCATGGCGGAGAATCCGATGGCGCCGATCTTGGTGAGCGTTACGCCGTATTTTTCCTTGACGTCTCTCGCCATGTCGGCGTAGGCGTCCTGGAGCCCGACGCGGATATCTTCCAGCGTATACGTCCAAATGCCGTCTACGTAGCGGTTTTCCCAGGTGTGGGAGCCGGACGCGATGACGGCGTGCGTTTCGTCGATGAGAATCGCCTTGATGCGGGTGGAACCGAATTCGATGCCGAGGGCTGTTTTGCCTTGGAGAATTGCGTTTTTCACGTTTTCCATAATTTACCTCTTCTTTTCAGATATTTTCAGTTAACGCTATTATACAACACCGCCGCGGAAAAAGCAATATCCTTTTCTAAAAATACCTTCGGATTTTTCCCGAAGGTATCTCTTTCTTAAAAGATTTTCAAGCCCTTGAGCATCGCCTTTTCGGGTCCGAAATAGCTGCCCGAAAGTTTTCTCTTTTGCGAGAGCCGAATGGAGGCGAGTGCCTCGGAGAGCTTGCCGCTGATGGAAACGCCCGTGACGGGAATCTTCTTTTCCCCGTCGAAATAGTAGGCGAGACGAATTTCTCCGCCGATATAATCGCTGTACAGATCCCCCTGCAAGCCGGAGAGGGAAACGCATTCAAAGTAAGGCGCGCCTTCGATTTCTTCCTCGGTGAGCGTGCCCGCCTCCACCTCGATACAGGGAAGAAGCCCCGTGACCTCTTCTTTTAAGTATTGCGCGAATCGGTTGGCGCCGTGATAGGAGGTCACTACCCCCTTTTCGATGACAGGCGTATCTTTCAGCGTCACGCCGTCCTGATCGAAGAGCGCGGAGAAACGGCTGCCCTTGATTTCCCCTTTTCGCGTCAGCGTGATTTGATCGCCGTCGCCGCTCTGCAAGTTTTGTCCCTTTTGGTAGCAGTTGGAACGGTTATAGACGGCGGCATAGTTCAAATCGTCGGAAATTGCGTCAAACAGCTCGTTCAGTTCCGCCGCCCGTAAGAGGACGGGCGCGGTAATCTCCGTTTGCGGCTTTTTCGCATGATAGCGATCCCGCACTTCCTTCATCTTGCCGTCGATCTCCGCAATAATTGCCGCCTCGTCCCATTCGGTGAAATGGTACGCCTCGTAAAGCTCCACCGAGTCGCCGTTTTCGTTCCAGGTGGGAATGGCTTCCACCATCGCGCGGCACTTATGCTCCGTCTTATGCAGTCCGTTGCTGTTTTTCACCGTGATATGATCGCGGTACAAGAATACTTCGAGCGCGTTGATGGAGCCGTTTTCGTAGCAATCCGCGGCAAAGCAGGCGTTTGCGATCTTTTCCCCCATCTCGCGCGGCGGCAAAGAGGTGAGCGAAGAGGGAATCTCCCGATCGAACGTTTCTGCCGCAGGAAGTGCAAAATTCTCGTTATCGATGAGCAGGCATTGCTCCTTGGCGAGTTTGATCTTTTGAAGGATACTCTCCTCCGTGTCGGAGGCGAACACCTTAAAGGTATAATTTCCCTTTTTATTATCGTGCTCGCGATAGATGGTGACCGTTCTTTCCGTCGTGCAGGTGGCGCGGACGGTCTCGAGCTTTTTATGTACGAAAAACATCTCGTAGCTCTCCCGCTCCGTCGTGTTCACCAAAAATTCCACGCCCTGCGTTTTCAACAATTCTTCCACACTTCTCATGCCAGTTTCCCCCTTGCCTTGAGTACGGGTCCGCCGTCGGACACTCTTACCCATTCCTTATAGCCCTTGCCGCAGCCGCCCGATCCCTCGATGGTGACGCGATCGGAAACCATCGTGATGGATTTGAGCAGTTCGGGCACGCTCCCGCTGATGACGACGGGCGCGACGTAGTTTTCCGTGAGCTTGCCGTCGACGATCTCGATGCCGTATTCCGCCGTGCATTGAATCTGCCAGTTCTTGGGATCCTCCATGCCGTTGTTCGTCTCGAACAGCATATAGCCGTGTTTCACGGAGGCGATCATGTCCTCCACCTTGTCCTTGCCCGCCTCGAAGAAGGTATTCGTCATGCGGGTGTACGCCTTGCGCTTGAAACTTTCCCGCCTGCCGTTGCCGGTGGGAGGAGTCCCCAGCTCGCTCGCGGAGACAAGGTCGGAGATACCCGAGACCAGAACGCCCTCCTTGATGATCTGTGTGTCGCCGGCGAGCACGCCGTCGTCGTCGAAGAAGTAGGAGGCTGCGGAGAGCGTAGCCGCCGCGCCGTCGCGCATATTGCAGACGGGAGAGGCGACGTAATCGTTCATAAATTTCTTTGCGAGCGCTCTGTCCTTGACGAACTGATCCATTTCCACGCCGTGCCCGAACGCCTCGTGCGCGATGAGACCGGTAATGGAAGGATCGGTGATGATATCGTAGACGCCCGGCGTAATCGGCTTTGCCTTGACGAGATGTTTCGCCTTGTCCAACAGTTTGTCCTTATGGCGCGGCAAGCCCGCAAGAACGTCTTTGAGCAGGTGAGAGTTTTCCCCCTCCCGCACCTGAACGATCTTCTCGTCGCGGTAAACCAACAGCTCGTAGCCGTTGCACCAGCCGAAATGCTGGCTCAACTCCCTGTTTTCGCTGATAAACAGCTTATCCACCGTGTAGGGTGCGATTAGGACGAAAGCGTTCAACACGTGCTCGTCGAGAGCGAGCAATTCGTCCTTGAGCCCCGTCGCATACTCGAGCAGAGCCTTGTCCGAATAATCCTCGAAATCGGATTCCCGAATAAAATCCCGCTTATCCTTCTCGTCGCGGGGAACGGGACATTCGATGGTCGCGAGCGCGGACGATACCGATACGCTCTCTAAAATCCGATCCGCCAACGCTTGGGGAGAACAATCGAGCGTATCGAAGGAATATTCCGAAAACGCCTTGCCGTCGTGCATCTTCACGACGAAACCGCACTCGGAAAGGGAATCTTCCCCCACGGAAGAGGTATTGCGATTGACCACGATTCGCTTGCTTTTTACGTCCGTGCCCAGCACGCTGACGTAGGAAAAATGTTTTTTGAGACAAGACACGAGCTCTTTTAAGTAGTCTCTCTTCTCGTTCAAAAAGGAAGAAAAGGGCATAAATTGCCTCCTTATCGTTTTTTTCTTTATTATAGGCGATGGCACCCTCTTTGTCAAGTCGTATTTTAACGCCCTTCCCTCTGCGGGAAGGGCGTTAAAAATTATTTTCGTTTATACGGCGTGATGGTTGTATTGTTCGCCATGACGAGCACGACGATGAGGTTGCCGATCCCGTCCACCAGAAGGGAGATGCCGCAGAACACGACGAGAGCCGTGGCGTCGAATACCTTGGTCAGCAGGAGAATGCCGAACACGATGGAGAGGAGGGCAAAGACGAGGAACAACCAAAAGTTCTTTTTCCCGACTCTTGCGGCGTCGAGCGCGTACTGCAATTTCACGACGCCCTCCACGATGATCGCGATGCCCAAAAGCTGCAAAAAGAAGTTGAGGAGCAGTCCGGGCGTCGTCATCAGATAGATGCCGAAGGCGATGAGGCAGACGCCGACCGCCAAAGCAAAATTCCCCACGCGGACGGCGGTGCGGAAGTATTCCACCATCTTCCAGACACCGAGCGCCAAGAGGGCTACGCCGAGAAGATAACACACGAGCGAAAACGCCTTATCGGGGAAAATGATGAAGAGGATCCCCAAAAGGATCATAACGCCCGCGTAAATGAAATACGGCCAGTTTATCTTCTTAAAAAAATCTTTATCCATACCATTACCTTATTCCCTTTCTTTCGTAAACGTATACCATGAGAAACAACTTTTCATCGTCCGAGAAGGGAAGATTCTCCCCCCGATAGATAAAGCCGACGGACTCGTAAAAGGCTCTGGCGCGGCGATTGACGTTGAGGCAATACACGTTGACGGGGGCGTCCGTCTGCATTTGCGACACGGCGAACGACACGAGCTCCTTGCCGATCCCCCTGCGAAGATACGCGGGATTGACGTAGAGCTTGGAAATATGGTTCTTGGTGGGGTGAAAGCTGACGATCCCCCTCGATTCCCCCTTTTTGTCGTAACTGAACACGACGTTCCCCTTGCGCTCCTCCGCGCGAATGACGGCTTTCATACACTCGGGAGAATGGGCGTCCAGCTCGACTTCGCTCACGATCCCGTTATGCGAAAAGCGCCACGACGCGGAAAACGCCTCGCTTGCCCGTTGAATGTTGTTGTCGGATATGCGTTCTATCATAATACTTAAAAAGAAAAGAGAGAGCACAATGCTCTCTCTTTTCCGTCTATCGAAAAATTAAACGAGTTCGATAATAACGGTTTCAGCAGCGTCGCCCTTTCTTTCGCCGAGATTGTAAATTCTCGTGTAACCGCCGCCCTGACCTTTTTCTTCTGCTCTCTGAGCATACTTGGGAGCAATTTCATCGAAAATCTTTTCAATCAAGGGATGCTGAACGTCTTTGGTTCTGTCTGCATAAGCCTTTTTGCTTTCGCTGAAAGCCTTGATCTCCTGCAAATCATAGGTCTTTGCCATGATTGCGCGGCGCGCCGCCAACTTCTTGACGCCGTCCTTTCTGGACTTAACGGTCATATCGTTGCCTTTGCTGTCTTTTTTTACTACTTCAATTTCTACGTTATCGTCGAAAGTGTTTACTGCTTTGGTGATGATCTTTTCCACGTAGGGCTGAAGAGCCTTTGCCTTCCCTTCGGTGGTCTTGATCTTGCCATACCAAAGAAGCTGAGATGCCAACCCTCTCAAGAGCGCCTCTCTTTCTTTCGCAGTTCTACCCAATTTGAAACCGGACATTTCTTAATCCTCCTTTTTTGCTAATGAAAGACCGTAGGACTCGAGCTTTTGAATGACCTCGTCCAAAGACTTTCTGCCGAGGTTTCTCACCTTGAGCATATCGTCCTCCGTCTTTCTGGTTAAATCTTCTACAGTATGAATGTTTGCTCTCTTCAGACAGTTGTAAGAACGAACGGAGAGATCCATATCTTCGATCGCCATAGCGAGCACCTGCTGATGCTTGTCGTCTTCGTTCTTTACGAGGATATCCATACCCTTGATGGTCTCGCTCAAGTTCACGAACAGGCTGATGTGATCCTGCATGATCTTGGCGGCGAGGGATACGATTTCCTTGCCCGAGAAGGTACCGTCTGTCCATACTTCGATGGTGAGCTTATCGTAATCGGTTTTTTGACCGACTCTTGTGTTATCAACCTTATAGTTGACTTTCTGAACGGGAGTATAAATAGAATCGATGGGAATATAAGTAACACCTTTGTCAATGCGCTTGTTGGCGGCGGCGCTGTTATAACCGCGACCGCGACCGACGACGAGCTGCATATCGATCTTTCCGCCGGCGTCGACCGTGCAGATGTACTGATCTTTATTGACTACTTCTATTTCGAGGTCCTGTTCGATATCGGCGCCCGTAATTACGCAAGGACCTTCCTTGTAAAGGCGAAGTGTTCTTTCGTAATCCTTATCGGTTGATTTTGTCTTAATAGCCAACATCTTCAAATTGAGAACGATCTCCGTCACGTCTTCCTTGACTGCGGGAACAGAGGAAAACTCGTGCAAAACCGTGCCGTCATTGAAAATGATTCCCTGAATGGCGGCACCGGGCAATGCGGAGAGGAGAATTCGTCTCATAGCGTTGCCTATTGTAAGACCGAAACCCTTTTCCAAAGGTTCAACGACGATTTTAGCATAGCTTTTTTCCTCGTTTTCCTCAACCTCGATTTTGGGCATGTCCATTTCGATCATACGCTACCTCCTTGATCTACTTAAATTACTTCGAGTACAATTCGACGATGAGCATTTCTTCTACGGGAACGTCGATCATCTCTCTTGTGGGTTCAGATACTACTTTTCCTGCCAACTTTTCCGTGTCAAATTCGAGCCATGCGGGGATGGAGAGACACTTGGTTTCTTTGAGTGCGGTGAAATATTTGTTGCCCTTTCTGCTTTCCTTGACGGCAATCACGTCGCCGGGCTTTACGATGTAAGAGGGAATATCGACCGTCTTACCGTTTACGGTGAGGTGCGCGTGGGTAACGATCTGACGAGCGAGACGTCTGGTGGGTGCGATGCCCATTCTGAACGCTACGTTGTCGAGTCTCTTTTCGAGGAGGGCGAGCATGTTGGTACCGGTTACGCCCTTCATTCTATCCGCCTGTTCATAGTACTTTCTGAACTGGTTTTCCAGAACGCCGTAGATAAACTTCGCCTTCTGCTTTTCGCGGAGCTGAATCGCGTATTCGGACTTCTTACCCGTCTGCTTGACCTGTCTGTTGGATTTTTTGTTGATGCCGAGATAAATGGGATCTAAGCCGAGGCTTCTGCATCTTTTAAGAATAGGATCTTTATTAACTGCCATTTTTCTTTATCTCCTTGAATTAAACTCTACGACGCTTGGGAGGTCTGCATCCGTTGTGAGGGATGGGGGAAACGTCGGAAATCAAAGTGATTTCGAGTTCCTGCGTAGCGAGGGCACGAATAGCGGATTCTCTGCCGGCGCCGGGACCCTTTACGTATACTTCTACGGACTTTAAGCCGTGTTCTTTTGCTGCCTTTGCTGCGGTTTCGGTTGCCTGCTGAGCGGCATAGGGAGTACCCTTTCTGGAACCCTTGAATCCGAGGGAACCTGCGCTGCTCCAGGAAATTGCGTTACCGTTCATGTCGGTAATGGTTACCAAAGTGTTGTTGAAAGAGGACTGGATATGAACCTGACCTTTATCAACTTTCTTAATTTCTTTCTTCTTACGAGAAACGACTCTCTTTTCAGCTGCCATAATGGTTCTGCCCTCCTGTCTTATTTCTTCTTCTTGGCGATCGCTCTTGCGGGACCTTTACGCGTTCTCGCATTTCTCTTGGTGGACTGACCGCGTACGGGGAGACCCTTTCTGTGACGGATTCCTCTGTAGGAACCGATTTCCATAAGTCTCTTGATGTTGAGGCTCACCATAGAACGGCATTCGCCTTCCACCGTAAGATTGTGGTCGATATATTCTCTTAACTTTGCAACGTCGTCTTCATTGAGATCTTTTACTCTGACGTCGGGATCGATACCGGTTTCGGCAAGGATCTTCTTGGACGTAGTGAGGCCAATACCGTAAATATAGGTAAGACCGATTTCTACTCTCTTTTCTCTGGGTAAATCTACACCGGCAATACGTGCCATATTGATTTCCAACCTCCGTTTTTTAATGGTAATTCTTTATTCTCTATATACTCCGTCTCACGCAAGGAGAGCAGTGGAAAATGCTCGTCCTTATCGTTTCGGTTATTTTCGAAATTAACGCGCACAAAACTCAGTTCCCGAATTTCTTCGGAAATTGAGTTTATATACGCTATATTTTTTGTTTTATTCAACGCAACACTTATTATAACAGATGTTTGCGTCTTTGTCAACTGTTTTTAGCCCTGTCTCTGCTTATGGCTCTTGTTTTTTGCGCAAATAACCATTACTCTGCCGTTTCTCTTGATAACTTTGCATTTATCGCACATAGGCTTTACTGAAGGTCTGACTTTCATTTTTTTTCTCCTTGAATAGAATGAATATTGCGGCGAGTCCGTCTTACGACTTGCTGCGCCATGTGATTCTGCCCTTTGTCAAATCATAGGGACTCAATTCGAGCTTTACCGTATCCCCTTCGATGATTCGAATGTAGTTCATACGGAGCTTTCCCGAAATATAAGCCGTTATAACATGACCGTTAGAGAGCTGAACTTTGAATGATGCGTTAGGCAAAGCCTCGATGACTTTTCCTTCCGTTTCGATCACATCGTCTTTAGACATTTTGCTGTCCTCCGCTTGTCTTTTTGTTTTATAACGTTTCCTTACAGGGTAAGGATTTCAACGCCGTCGTCCTTGATAACGACCGTGTTTTCGTAATGCGCTGCAGGGGAGCCGTCCGCCGTGACCGACGTCCAACCGTCCACAAGCGTCTTCACCCGAAAACCGCCCATGGCGATCATAGGTTCGATACAAATTACGGTGTTTTTCTTCAATCTGACGCCCGTACCCTTTCTGCCGAAGTTCGGAACCGAAGGGTCCTCGTGCATTTCCTTGCCGATCCCGTGACCGACAAAGCTCCTCACCACGCCGTAGCCGTGCGCTTCCGCGTGTCGCTGCACCTCGTATCCGATATCGTAAAGGGGGGTGCCCGTTCTCAAATTTTCGATCGCTTTGAAGAAACATTCTTCCGTCACGCGAACGAGCTGCCTCTTTTCTTCGGATACGTTGCCGATGCAGAAGGTTCTGCAAGCGTCTCCGTTATAACCGTTTTTCTCAGCCGTGATATCCACCGAAACGATATCTCCATCCTTGATGATCACGTTTTCGTCGGGAATCCCGTGTACCACGACTTCGTTGACGGATACACAGGCGGAACCGGGGAAACCGTAATACCCCAAACTGGAAGGAGTTGCGCCGCAGGAAACGATGTAGTTATGCACCAACGTATCGACTTCCTTCGTGGACATTCCTGCCTTGATATGCTTGCCGACGAATTCCAAAGTTTCCTTTACGATTCGACACGGCTCACGCATAATTTCAATTTCTTCATCACTCTTAACGTGAATCATATCATTTGCCTTATTTTTCCAAAATACCGGTGATCTCTTCGAAAACTTTTTCTACGGGTGCGTCACCGTGCAAGTTGGCGATAATTCCCTTCTTGGTGTAATAATCGATCAAAGGCGCCGTCTGTTCGTTGTAAACGGAAAGTCTGTTTCCAACGGTTTCGGGATTATCGTCCTTTCTCTGGATCAATTCGCCGCCGCAGCGGGAGCACTTGGTCGCGCCGTTCAGCGTAGAGATGTGATAGCTTTTGCCGCAGTCCTTGCAGACTCTTCTGCCGCAAAGGCGATCCATTAAAAGAGACAGATCGATATCGATGTTGAGCACGACGTCGATTTTCGTGAACGTATCGAGTTTAGCCGCCTGATCGAGATTGCGGGGGAATCCGTCCAAAAGATAACCGTTTTTGCAGTCCTCTCTGGAGATTCTCTCCTCCACGATCTTGCAAGTAACTTCATCGGGCACGAGCTGACCCTTGTCGATGTAGGATTTTGCGAGCAGTCCGATTTCCGTTTGGTTCTTGATGTTTTCTCTGAAAATATCGCCGGTGGAAATATGAGGCAAACCGTATTTATCGGAGATCTTCGTTGCCTGAGTGCCTTTGCCTGCGCCGGGAGCGCCGAGTAAAATTACGTTCATATTGTTAACCCCTTTATGAATTTTTATCCCCTCCCGACGGAAATTCCGTCGGAGAGGAAAAACTGATTTTGATGATTATTTCAAGAATCCTCTGTAATTCTTCATCATGATCTGGGACTGAAGCTGCTTATCGAAGTCGAGCGCAACGCTGACGACGATGAGAATACCCGTCGTCGAGAACACGTTGACGAGATCGGCGCTCGCCCAACTGAACACGACAGAGGGAACGAATGCAACCAACGCGAGATAAATCGCGCCGAACAGAGTAATTCTGTTGGAGATCTTCTTGAGATACTGCGCGGTGGGCTTACCGGGGCGGATACCCTGAATAAAGCCGCCGTTCTGCTGGATATTCTTGGCGATCTCATCGGGCTGGAACTGAATGGTCTGATAGAAGAACGCAAATGCAAAGATCAAAACGCAGAGGATCAAAGCATATACGACCTGACCGTACCAAGTGGGCGCTCTGCCGGAGAGCCAGTTGTTGCACCATTCCGCAAAAGCGGAGGTGGGCCAGAATAAACTTGCGAGCATGGAAGGGAAGGAGAGGATCGCGAATGCGAAAATCAAAGGCATAACGCCGCTTCCGCTGATCTTCATGGGAATGACGGAGGACTGACCGCCGTACATCTTTCTGCCCTTTACCTGTTTTGCGTACTGAATGGGGATCTTTCTTTCCGCAAGGTCTACCGTTACGATCGCAAAGAATACGATGAGCGCGATGAGGAAGAACGCCACGAGTTCCCAGATGGGTTCGAGGTTGGTTGCGGAGATGGAAACGATCTTGTTCAGGATCGTCTGACCTGCGGTGGACAAAATACCGATGAAGATGATCATGGACTGACCGTTGCCTACCTGATAATCGGTAATTCTTTCACCGAGCCACATAACGAGCATAGCGCCCGCCGTGTAAACGACCGTAAAGTAGCAGCCTGCGATCCAGTTTGCCGCGGTTGCGCCCCAAAGAGCGGAACCGAAGAACTCCGTCTTGATCGCGCTGGACTGGTTGGCATAGTTTACAATGATACCGACCGCCTGCAAAACCGCAAGAAGGATCGTGAGATATCTCGTGTACTGGGAAATCTTCTTTCTGCCATCTTCGCCCTGTTTGGACAGTCTTTCGAGCGCGGGAATACCCACCGCCAAAAGCTGCATGATAATGGAGGCGTTGATGTAGGGTCCGATACCCAAAGCGAACAACGTACCGTTAGCGAGCGCGCCGCCGGTGATGGAGCTCATGATCTGAAGGAAGTCCGTACCGCTCAGCGATTCGCCGAAGGTGGCTCTGTCCAGACCGGGTACGGGAATAAAACATCCCAATCTGAAGATAAGCAAAAGAAGGAGCATCTTCAAGATTTTGCCACGGATTTCTTTTGACTTAAATGCTTTCTTTAATGTTTCTAACATTATATTCTCCAATTTTGAATCGCATACCGCCTTCAAAGCGGTACACGCTCGCTGAAAAAAAGATTTTTCATGAAGTAAAGCTATGCGGAAAATCATCTTTTCGATAATTTTCCGTACGCTTGACGTCATTTACTTATTCGATCACTTCAGCGGTGCCGCCTGCCTGTTCGATTGCAGCCTTAGCGGATTCGGAGAACTTGTGCGCCTTTACGGTAAGAGCTACGTTGATTTCACCGTTGCCCAAAACCTTGAGACCGTAACAATTTTTCTTAACTTCCTTTGCCATGTTATTTTCCATAACAAAGCCCAAATCTACTACCGTGCCTGCAGGAAGTTCCGCGAGATCACAAAGATTGATGAGGATATACTGCTTCTTGAAGTTGTTCTTGAAGCCTCTCTTGGGGATACGTCTTGCAAGAGGAGTCTGACCGCCTTCGAAGCCGGGTCTTACGCCGCCGCCGGAACGAGCCCACTGACCTTTATGACCTTTGCCGGATGTTTTTCCGAGACCGGAACCGATGCCACGGCCCAATCTCTTGGCAGGAGTTGTAGCGCCCTCTGCGGGGGATAATGTATCAATTCTCATATTAAACTCCTTTATTATTCAGCGTCTTCTACTTTCACGAGGTTTTTCACCTTGTTGATCTGACCCATGGTGGTGGGAGTATTCTCGAGGACGTTAGACGTGCGAATCTTGGTGAGACCCAAAGCTGCTACGGTATCTTTTACAGACTGAACTCTGCCTGCCGTGCTCTTTACGAGTGTTACTTTGATTTTAGCCATGTTTAGCCTCCTTAACCGATAACTTCTTCCACGCTCTTACCGCGGAGAGCAGCTACCTGTTCTGCGGTCTTGAGGGTTGCGAGTCCTGCAATCGCTGCTTTTACGCAGTTGCCGGGATTCTGGGAACCGTGGGACTTCGTTCTGATGTTTTTGATGCCGACAACTTCCATAACCGCACGAACGGGACCGCCTGCGATAACGCCGGTACCTTCAGCAGCGGGCATCATGAGGACGCAACCTCTGCCGAATCTGCCAATGGTGTCGTGAGGAATGGTATCGTTGGTGATGGAAACGTTGATCATGTTCTTCTTTGCGCGGAGAGTTGCCTTTTCGATTGCTTCGGGAACTTCCTTTGCCTTACCGGAACCGATACCGATCTTGCCGTTGCCGTCGCCTACGATGACGAGTGCGGCGAAACGCATATTCTTACCACCCTTGACAACCTTGGTTACGCGGTTGATCTCGATGGTTTTCTTGATAAGTCCGTCGTTTTCTTCCTGTCTTCTTCCAGGTCTTCTTTCTCTCTTTTCGTCTGCCATATCTTTACTCCTTATTAGAAATCAAGTCCGGCTTCACGAGCGCCGTCTGCTACGGCTTTCACTCTTCCGGTATAGAGATAGCCGCCTCTGTCGAATACGACTGCCTTGATTCCGGCTGCCAAAGCCTTTTCGCCTGCTACTTTTCCGACTACCTTTGCGGCTTCGGTCTTGGAGAGGTCTGCGATCTGTTCCTTTACCGCTTTTTCCATCGTGGATGCGGAAACGAGAGTTACGCCCTTCGTGTCGTCGATTACCTGAACATAAATGTGATTCAGACTTCTGTATACATTCATACGAGGGCATTCGCTCGTGCCGGAAATTACCTTTCTGACACGCTCATGACGTCTTTTTCTAACTGAGTTTTTATCAATTTTAGAAATCATATTTTATGCTCCTTATTTCTTGCCCTTACCGCCGGAGGTCTTACCTTCCTTATGTTCAACGGTTTCACCCTTATAGCGGATACCGTATCCGTGATAAGGTTCGGGTTCTCTCAAAGCTCTGATGTTGGCAGCTACCTGACCGACCTGAACTTTGTCGATACCGGTGATGACGATATCTGTCTGGGTAGGACACTCAAACTTGACGCCTTCGGGTTCCACCACGTCGATGGTGTGGGAAAAACCGATGGAGAGAACGATCTTGTTGCCCTGCTTGAGGACCTTCCAACCTACGCCCTTGATTTCGAGCTCCTTCTTGTAACCGGTGGTTACGCCGACTACCATGGAAGCGATGAGTGCTCTGTAAAGACCGTGCTTAGCGTTCGTATCCTGATCCTGGGTCTTAGCCACGATGTTCAAAACGTTGCCCTCTACCTGGAAGTCGAGGTTACCCTTGATCTGCTGCGTGAGGGTGCCCTTGGGACCCTTTACGGTTGCAACGCCGTCTTTCAATTCAAATGTTACACCTGCGGGGAGTACGACAGGCTTTTTTCCGATTCTTGACATGTCTGCTATCCTCCATTACCAGATGCGGCAAAGAACTTCGCCGCCGACGTTGGCTTTCTTTGCTTTCTTCTCGGTCATGATACCCTTGTTGGTGGATACGATAACCGTGCCGAGTCCGCCGAGTACCTTGGGCATATTTTCTACGCCCGCATAGGCGCGGAGACCGGGCTTACTTACTCTTTCGAGACCGGAAATTACGGACTGCTTGTCTACGTACTTGAGCGTAACGACGATGTTACCGTTAAACCCGTTTTCTACGACCTTCACGTCGCTGACGTAGCCTTCCTCCAAGAGAATGTCGGCGATTGCCTTCTTAACGTTGGAAGCAGGGATCTCTACAGTTTCCTTATTTGCGGTAATTGCGTTTCTGATTCTTGTGAGCATATCTGCGATAGGATCTGTCATCTTCTTTACCTCCTATTACCAGCTGGACTTCTTAACGCCGGGGATTTCGCCCTTATATGCCAGGTTTCTGAAGCAGATACGGCAAACGCCGTACTTCTTCAAAACGGCATGAGGTCTGCCACAGATGGAGCATCTGGTGTAAGCTCTCGTAGAGAACTTAGGCGTTTTCTGCTGTTTATTTATCATTGACTTTTTTGCCATGGTCGTGTCTCCTTACTTCTTGAAAGGCATACCGAGTGCCCTTAACAATTCTCTCGCTTCTTCATCCGTGTTCGCGGTGGTGACGAAGCAAACGTCCATACCTCTGATCTTCTCAACCTGATCGTAAGTGATTTCGGGGAAGATGAGCTGTTCCTTGAGGCCCAAAGCATAGTTGCCTCTGCCGTCGAAGGACTTATCGGAGACGCCTCTGAAGTCTCTGAGTCTGGGGAGAGCGATGGAGACGAATTTATCGTAGAACTCGTACATTCTCTCGCCTCTCAAAGTGACCTTGATGCCGATGTTCTGACCTTCTCTCACTTTGAAGTTAGCGACGGACTTTTTCGCCTTCGTAAGGATGGGCTGCTGTCCGGTGATCAACTTGATTTCGTTTTCGGTCGTCTGAATGGATTTCGCGTTGTCCTTGATGTCGCCGAGACCGGTATTGATGACGATCTTAACGAGCTTGGGGCACTGCATAACGGTGCTGTAACCGAATTTCTTCATGAGGTAAGGAACAACTTCCGTTTCGTACTGCTGTCTTACTCTGTTTTTATATTCTTTTTCTGCCATTTTGCTATACCTCAATTAGTCCTGCGCTTCCGTTGCGGGAGTTTCTTCAGCGGCAGCCTTTGCGGTGCGCTTTCTCACTCTCTTCTTGGGAGCCTGTTCTTCTGCAACAGCTTCCGCCTTTGCAGCCTTTGTATAAGCCTTATCGAGCGTTGCGCCGCACTTTGCGCAGATACGAACGGACTTGTCGCCTTCTTTGCCGTGTCTTACTCTGGTAGCCTTGCCGCATACGGGGCAAACGACCATTACGTTGGAGGCGTCGATCGCGCCTTCTACGTTGACGATCTGGGAAACCTGCTGAGCGCTTCTCGCTTTTTCGTGTTTATGCTGAATGTTTACGCCTTCTACCGTAACCTTGTTAGCCTTGGGAGAAACAGCGACGACTTTGCCCTGCTTGCCCTTATCTTTTCCGGCAAGAACAACTACGTTATCGTTTACTTTTACGTTCATTGTTTTATCTCCTTATACCTTACAGCACTTCGGGAGCAAGGGAGATGATCTTCATATAATCTTTATCTCTCAATTCTCTCGCTACCGGCCCGAAAATACGGGTTCCCTTGGGCTGTTTCTGACTATCGATAATAACGGCTGCATTATCGTCGAAACGGATATACGATCCGTCGTTTCTTCTTAAACCGGAAGTAGTTCTTACGATTACCGCTTTCACTACGTCTCCTGCCTTTACTGCACCGCCGGGGGTTGCCGTCTTAACGGAAGCAACGATGACATCGCCGATGTTGCCGCTTCTTCTGAAAGAACCACCCAAAACTCTGATGCACATAAGCTCTCTTGCGCCGGAATTGTCGGCCGCTTTGAGTCTTGTCTGAGGTTGTATCATAAGTCTTTGATCTCCTTATAAATTACTTCGCTTTCTCGATGATTTCGACAACTCTCCAGTTCTTGTCCTTGCTGAGCTTTCTCGTCTCGGCAATGCGAACTGTATCACCAACGCCGCATTCGTTATTTTCGTCGTGAGCCTTAAACTTCGTCGTTCTGGTAACGGTCTTCTTATACAAAGGATCCTTTGCTTTATCGGTTACGGCAACAACAACGGTTTTATCCATCTTATCGGATACTACCATGCCCACTCTTTCTTTTCTTAAATTTCTTTCCATTATTCTGTCCTCCGATTAAGCCTTGAGTTCTCTTGCACGGATTTCGCCCTGAACTCTTGCGATATCTCTCTTCGTGGTTCTGATGGAGACTGCGTTTTCGAGCTGGTCGGATGCATGACGGAAACGAAGGTTAAAAAGTTCATTCTTGAGGTCTGCAAGTTTTGCCGTGAGTTCGGCGTCTGTCATGTTATGAATGTCAACTGCTTTCATTAGTCTTCACCGCCTTCTGTTTTTTCCATATCGGACTTCTTCACGAATTTGCACTTTACGGGGAGCTTATGAGAAGCGAGTCTCATAGCTTCTCTTGCGTCTGCTTCGGAAACGCCGGACATTTCGAACATTACTCTGCCGGGTTTTACGACTGCAGCCCAGTATTCGACGGAACCCTTACCGGAACCCATACGGGTTTCTGCGGGCTTCTTGGAAATGGGCTTATGAGGGAAGATATCGATCCAAACCTGACCGCCACGCTTGGTGAATCTGGTCATAGCGATACGAGCCGCCTCGATCTGGTTGGATTTCACCCATGCAGTGCCTTCGGAAACGAGACCGAATTCGCCGTATGCGATGGTGTTGCCCTTGTGAGCGTCACCCTTCATTACGCCGCGCTGCTGTTTTCTTCTTTTAACTCTCTTAGGGATTAACATTACTGTTCTCCTCCTTCCACGTGAACGGGCTTTTTCACTGCCTTCTTAATGACGGCACCCTTGTAGATCCAGCACTTGACGCCGATCATACCGAAGGTGGTGTGTGCTTCTGCAAAACCGTAGTCGATGTCTGCGCGGAGCGTCTGCAGAGGAATGGAACCTTCATGATAAGATTCGCTGCCTGCGATTTCTCTGCCGTCCAAACGACCGGAAACGGTCATCTTGATACCCTTAACGCCGCTTCTCATCGTTCTGGAGATCGCCTGCTTCATCGCTCTTCTGAAAGAAACTCTCTTTTCGAGCTGCTGAGCAACGCTTTCCGCCACGAGCTGCGCGTCCTGATCGGGCTTTCTTACTTCTGTTACGTTGATGTTAACGGCTTTGCCGTTGGTGATAGCAGCGAGGTCCTTCTTGATCACTTCGATCTCGGCGCCTGCCTTACCGATCAACACGCCGGGTCTGCCGGTGTAGACGGTAACGACCAATCTGGAAGCTGCTCTTTCGATCATAATTTTGCTGATAGCTGCGTCGTAGTACTTTTTCTTGATGAAAGTACGGATCGCATTATCTTCTTTGATAAACTTGGAAAATTCCTTTTTATCTGCATACCACTGGGTGTTCCAACCGGTGATAACGCCGACTCTCAAACCGTGAGGATTAACTTTCTGTCCCATTATAAATCTCCTTTTACGTCAAGAATAACGGTGATGTGACAAGTTCTCTTGAGGATGGAATGACCTCTACCCTTGGAAACGGGCTGCATTCTCTTCAACGTAGCGCCGCCGTCGGCAAAAGCCTCTGCAACGATCAAATCGTTTCTGTCCATGTTCATGTTGTGTTCCGCGTTAGCGGCTGCGCTCAAAAGAACTTTACGAGTAGGTTCTGCACCGGACTTCGTGGAATAAGCGAGGATAGCCTCCGCCTCTCTCACGCTCTTGCCTCTGATGAGGGCGAGGACGGTTCTTACCTTGTAAGGAGAGATTCTGATATATTTAGCAACAGCATAGGGACGCTTGTCCTTTGTCTGTTCGATCTTCTCGGTCTTTTTCTTCATATTTGTCGCCATAATATTTTAGACCTCCTTATTTACCCGAGGGGGAAGATGTTTTAGCCGTATGACCGTGGAAGGTTCTCGTGGGAGCGAACTCGCCCAACTTGCAACCTACCATATCTTCGGTTACATATACGGGAACGTGCTTTCTACCGTCGTAAACAGCGATCGTGTGTCCAACCATCTGGGGGAAGATCGTAGATGCTCTGGACCAAGTCTTGATAACTTTCTTTTCGTTAGCCGCGTTCATGTCCTCGATTCTCTTCAAGAGCTTCGCTTCGACATAAGGGCCTTTCTTAATACTTCTGGACATTTTATACCATCCTCCGATTAGTTGATTCTCTTCAAGATGTACTTAGAGGTACGATTCTTGTGCTTTCTGGTCTTATAACCGAGAGCGGGCTTGCCCCAAGGCGTTTCGGGACCTGCGTGACCGACGGGAGCCTTACCTTCACCACCGCCGTGAGGGTGATCGCAAGGGTTCATAACGGCACCGCGGACTTCGCTTCTGAGACCCATGTGGCGAGCCTTACCTGCCTTACCGATGGAGACGATCTCGTGTTCGAGATTACCGATCTGACCGATCATGGCTCTGCAGCCGATGGGAACGAGTCTCATTTCGCCGGAAGGCATACGAAGGGTGGCGTAAGCGCCTTCTTCCGCCATGATCTGCGCGGAGATACCTGCGCTTCTTGCGATCTGAGCGCCCTTACCGGGAACGAGCTCGATGCAGCAAACCATGGTACCTACGGGGATGTTGGCGAGGGGAAGAACGTTACCGACCTTGATATCGGCATTCACGCCGCTCATAACGGTATCGCCTACGTTGAGGCCGACGGGAGCGAGGATATAGCTCTTTGCGCCGTTTGCGTAGGAGAGGAGAGCGATGTGAGCGCTTCTGTTGGGATCGTACTGAATGGAAGCAACTTTAGCGGGGATATCGTCCATTCTTCTCTTGAAGTCGATGATACGATATTTTCTCTTATTGCCGCCGCCGATGTGTCTTACTGTAATTTTACCTGTATTGTTGCGACCGCCGGAATGACGCTGATCGTGCATCAACGCTTTGACGGGCTTATCTCCGGACAAATCTTCATTTGCCAAAACGGTCATGTGACGACGAGCGGGAGACGTAGGTTTATATCTTTTAACAGCCATTTTTATTTCCTCCTATTAGGACAACGAATCGAAGAATTCGATCGTCTTGCTGGATGCCTTAAGCTGAACGATAGCCTTCTTGGTGTCGGGGGTGAATCCTGCGTTTCTGCCCATTCTCTTGAGCTTACCCTTAACGCTTACGGTGTTCACGGAATCCACTTCAACGCCGAACAACTTTTCAACAGCTTGCTTGATCTGCGTTTTATTTGCTTTCTTGTCGACGACGAAGGTATACTTCTTGTCGGCAATGCCGTCGTAACCTTTCTCGGTAAGAACGGGCTTAATGATGATATCTTCTGCGAACATGATTTAAGCCTCCACGAATTTTTCTACGGCAGCCTTCGTCATAACGATAACTGCGTTAGCCACTACTTCGTAAGTAGAGAGCTGAGCTACGGGCAAAGTGTTAAGGTTCTCCAAATTTCTTGCCGCGCGGATAACGAGCTGATCGTTGTTATCCATAACCACGAGGGTCTTTTCATCGAGCTTCAACGCCTTCTGGAAAGCGACCATTTCTTTGGTCTTGCCTTCGGCGACCTTGAGTTCGTCGATCACGATAAACTCGCCGTCGGCGACCTTCTTGGAAAGAGCGGAGCAAAGAGCGGTTCTCTTTGCGGTGATGTTCATTTTCTTGGAGAAGTCTCTGGACTTGGGTGCGAATACTACGCCGCCGTGCGTCCACTGAGGCGCGCGGGTAGAACCCTGACGAGCGCGACCGGTACCCTTCTGTCTCCAGGGCTTAGCACCGCCACCGGAAACTTCCGTTCTGGTGAGAGTGGATTTCGTACCCTGTCTTTCGTTGGCAAGGCGGGTAACGACTGCCTGATGGATCAAAGGCTCATTGTATTCGATGCCGAAGAAATTGTCGTTGAGTTCCATTTCGCCGACTTCGGAGCCGTTCATATTATAAACTTTAATGCTGGGCATTTTATTTACTCTCCTTATTTGTTCTTAACGCTGTCGAAGATGGTAACGACGCTACCCTTTGCGCCGGGGATAGCACCCTTAATGAGAATTGCGTTTCTGGCAACGTCAACTCTTACAACTTCGAGGTTCTGTACGGTAACGTTTTCAACGCCGTAATGACCGGGCAAGTTCTTGTGCTTAAAGACTCTGCTGGGGGAAGAGTTTGCGGACATAGAACCGGGTTCTCTGTGAACGGGGCCGACGCCGTGAGTTTCCTTGAGTCTGTGCTGGTTCCATCTCTTGATAACGCCTGCAAAGCCGTGACCTTTGGTTACGCCCGCCACGTCAACCTTATCGCCTGCCGCGAACACGTCCGCCTTCACTTCGGCGCCGACTTCGTAGCCTTCGATGTTGTTCAGACGAACTTCCTTTAACACCTTCTGGGGTTTTACGCCCGCCTTCTTGAACTGTCCGAGATCGGGCTTGTTCAAATTCTTTTCGTTGGTTTCGATAAAACCGAGCTTCAAAGCGGCATAGCCGTCCTTTTCAACCGTCTTTACCTGAACAACGGGGCAAGGACCTGCTTCGACAACTGTAACGGGAATCGATTCGCCGTTTTCCGTAAAGATCTGCGTCATGCCGACTTTACGACCAATGATTGCTTTATTCATAGATAAAGTTCACCTCCATAAAATTTCAAAAATACCTTATTCTTTGTAAAGTATTCGGTATAATTTTCTACTTAAAGTTTGATCTTGATATCGACGCCTGCGGGAAGGTGGATGGAATCCAACAGCTTCGCGTTGGGGGTGTAGATATCGATGATTCTCTTATACGTTCTCTGTTCGAACTGTTCGCGGGAATCCTTGTCCTTGTGAGGGGAACGAAGGATCGTGATCACTTCTCTTTCGGTGGGAAGGGGAATGGGACCGCTGATCTTAGCGCCGCTCTTCTTCATCGTTTCAACGATGCGGGATGCTGCCTGGTCGACCAATTCGTGGTCGTATGCAGCCAACTTGATTCTGATCTTCTGACCTGCCATAGTTTTTCAAAACTCCTTTAATTTATACTAACTTTTCTGTGTCAACTCGTCCGTGCGTATCGGAAAATTCTCTTAATTTATGCACCGATCTCTCGGTGCCCGATCGCGTTTTCCGGTTAGTCGCAGAGGTCATGCCCCCACTTTTGTCGGTGAAAATTATCTGTTTCAACTGTTTTACTCATTCATTTTCAAACAATTTCCATTTTGCAGTAACTTCTCACGTCAGCCCTATACGCACTACACAGCTATACTATATTACCACAACACAAAAATAAAGTCAACTATTCAAACAAAATTTTTGAAGTCGACTTTGAATGAAAATTTTTAACATTTCTTGATAGAAAGTTATTGTAATGCTATCCGTGCGCCCGTTTACGCACGAACGTGAAATTTTTCTTGACAAACGAAAAATTTTTTACTATAATAAGAAAGTCGGCAAAAACCGACAGGAAGCACCATAACGGTGGCGGTCACTTTCCGAATTACTCGGGAAGAAATTTTTGATGATCCCCCTTCCCGAAATTTTTTTTGGGAGGTGATGCAATATGGTAACTTTTGATACGTTGATTGCATTTGTAATCATGTTGATCTCGTTTGCAGCGTTGCTTTTGAATCATAAAAAATAACCGCCCTGCACTTTCCCTTTAGGGTGGTTATTTTTAATAACACTACTTAGGAGAGTGACCGAAACTCGGTGCTTCCTTTCTTATTTATATTATACCATATTTTCGGCGAATGTCAACCACATTCGCCGATTTTTTTGATTCTTTTGTAGAGGATTGCAAGGAAAGCGCCGATGTCGTCCGCTTTTCCTTTAATCGATCATCGGATTCGTCAATAATTCCACCCATCGGTCGATTTCATGACAAACCCACTCAAAGCGATTGAGAACGTCATCGTTATCGAATCGTATAACGGTATACCCGTCCCGCCGCAGTTCCTCCGTGCGCTTTGCGTCGTAGGCTACGTTATGCTCCCGATAATGCTGCGATCCGTCCAACTCAATGATCAATCGACAAAAAGGAATACAAAAGTCGGCGATATAGTTTTTGATGACTCTTTGACGGTAAACGTTGTACGACTTACCTTTCAGAAAGTCATACCAAAGATGCTTTTCCTCTCTCGTCATTTCCCGTCTCATTTTTGTTGCGCGCATAGCAATAATATTCTTCTGCATTTTTTCTCCTTAGCTCGGCTTCCTTGCTTGCAGGGAAGCTGTCACGAAGTGACTGATGAGTTCTCCGCTGCTTGGCTGCCACCTTCCCGATAGCTGAGGTAGACTCATCCGTCAGGCTTCGCCTGCCACC
>CAMFEK010000002.1 GCA_945949395.1 uncultured Clostridia bacterium | reverse complement strand
GATCTGCGGCATGAAGACGACGCCGACCGCCGCCAAAAGGGCGCCTAATACAGCGCAGGTGAAAACGAGCATGGTGAATATGCTTTCGGCTCGCTCCTGCTTTTTTTCGCCCAACGTTTTGGAGACGAGCGCGCTGCCGCCCGCGCCGAACATAAAGCCGATCGCGCCCAAGCCCATGGGCACGGGCATGATGAGATTGACGGCGGCAAACGCCGTTTTACCTGCAAAGTTGGACACGAAAACGCCGTCGACGACGCCGTAAACAGACGTAAAGATCATCATGACGATGGACGGCAGTACGAAAAGAACGAGCTTTTTCCAAGTGAAATGGTCGGAAAGCCTGATTTCCTGTTTCATAAAAACACCTCTCAAAAAAATGCGCCCGAGAAAACCCCGAGCGCACTCGACACCTTTTCCATATTGCGGTTACGACCGCATATGCTCCGGTGAGCATCTCTATTATACCCTTTCCCAAAAGGTTGTCAAGCAAAATACAGCCTTTCTCTCCTCTTTTCGCCGCCGAGAGAGAACTCGACGGTAAGCAGCTTTTTCTCCTCTTTGACGGAGAGAAGCGTCGCGTTTTGCAGGGATACGAGGTAAGCGTAAAAATCCTTTTCCGCCTCGCCGTACTCGCCGAAATCGTCGGAAGAAAACAGCACGCCGCCGAAAAGCGCGTTTACGATGGCGAGCGAGCGTTTCTCTTCCTCCGTCAGCTTTGTATTTTTCTTGCGGAGCAGGAACACGTCGGGATCGTTCAAAAATCCCCTGCCGCTCAACGGACGGCGGTACACCGAGTTGCGCATGGTATTTTTCGTGGAGGGGCGCTCGTTGTGGAAGGGGCGCAACATGAGATCGCCGTCGTAGTTCAAGGACGCGTCCATGCCGATACGGCAGTAGTCCACCCTGCCGAACGCCGAGGCGAGCGGCACGCCGCAGCCTAAAATTTCCGCCTTGCCGCATACCCTGCGCAGGAACTTCATGGCGTCCGCCATGATCTCCGCCCGCGTCCTATTTTCATCGGGAACCATACAGACGGCGTAGAGGAAATCGAGCTTGAAGAAGGAGAAGCCCATCCGCTTATAATGAGAGATACACTCCTCGACGTAATCCCTCACCTCCTGCTTTTTGAAATCGAGCGCGTAAGCCCCGCTCCAGTTTCCGCCCGCGAATACGGGATCCCCCTTCCCGTCCCTCAACAGCCAGTCGGGGTGCTTTTGGAAGAGTTCGGATTCCCTTTCGCATACGAAGGGGGCAAGCCAGAGACCTGGATGGTACTTTGCATCCTTGACGGCTTTCACGACGGGCTCCAGCCCGTTGGGGAATTTTTCGTTGTCCACGAAAAGCCAGTCGCCGACCTTGCTTTCATACCCGTCGTCGATCTGAAAAATATCCGACTTAATGGGCAGATTGCTCATGCCGGCAAGGTCGTTCAACAAGATATCCTCGGAAATATTCTGATAGTGCCGATACCAACTCGTGTAGCCCGTGCGTTTGCCGACGCGGACGGGAGGTATCTGCATCTTATCAAACCAACGGTCGAACACGGATTCTTCGCTGCCGCGCAGAAGGAGATAATCCATGAGGACAAAGCCGTCCTCCACCCTTCTGCCCGCGCAGTCGCTCTCGAGCGTGATGGTCTGATTGACGGAATCGAAGATGATCCGAAGATACGCTTTATCTTCGTTGACGCTGCCAATAAAGTAGTATTCCTCTCCCCGACGGATATAGGCGTAGGAATAGCCGTGGAGCCAGCCCCGCCGATAGGATTTTTGATAGAAATACCCGTCTCCGTAAGAGGAAAACCCGTACCTTTTATTGAAAAAATCGGGGCAGAACCGCATGGAGAGATCCGTCTCCCCAACGCTCCGTTCGGGGGAATACGTCCAGCTCTGATACCCGTTTATAAACAGTTTATCCTCTCTTTGAAAGGCGAAGGAATACACCGCGCGGCAAACGGTTATTCTGCCCGCCGCCTTTGCCAAAAGGCGATTTTCCGCCCATTCGAAGGGCAGATCGCCCTCTTCGCTCTTTACGACCGTTTCGATCAGTTTCATAACCTCTTTTCCTCCCGACCTTCTTTTTCCGCCGAAGTCTCGGCATACTTTTCGTGTTCTTCCTCGATGGCGGAAAGCACTTTTTTCTCGTTATACGCCATCAGAACGAAAGCTCCGAGCGAACAGAAAAGGATGGCGACGATCGCCACGATGCGCAGTCCGAAGGAAGACGCCGTGATATCGTTCGCGCCCGTATCCTGCGCGGCGCCCAAAATCGCGAGGGATGTGAAGGTGAGCATGGCGACGGATTGCCCCAACTTCATGGCGAAGGTGCGGGCGGCAAAGAACATGCCTTCCCGCTTTTCCTTCGTGCGAAGGGAGTCCTCCTCCGCGATGTCCGCCACGATGGATTGCGGTATGATGCCGAGCAGCGCCATCGGGAACGCTGCGATGACGACGATCACTACGCCGAACAGGATGCCCGGCAAGGGCAGAACGCCGATGAGCGCGGTGACAATATACGCGAGGGCGAGCCCGAAAAAGCCGAAGATCACCATTTTCTTCTTCCCGAATTTCTTTACGAATCTGGAAACGACGGGGTAAAAGCAAGCGGAAAGGACGGTCATGCCGCCGAGAAAGATCATGGTATACGATTCGTCGAGCCCCATGGACACCTTGACGAAGAAGGGCAATCCCGTTTGAAAGAGGGTGAGCCCGATCCAGTACATGACGTCCGAGCCGACGAAAAAGCGAAATTCCCTGTTGCGGAAGGTGCCAGTCTGCGAGGGGGCAGCGTCCACGAAATCCCGCTCCCGCAGCAAAAAGGTGGGCAGGAGCATACAGATGAGCGCGATAATCGCGAGGGCGATAAAGCAGATGCGGTAGCTTTGGTTGAACGCCACGCCCGCCGCCTGCAAGGGTCCCGCAAAGACGAAGGGCAGGTAGGCGAGCATCGTACCGATAAAATAGGTCAACGAGATCGCCGTGGAGATGTACATTCTGTCCTCCTGCGTCTTGCCGAATTCGGAGATGAGCGCGTTGTAGGGCGTGCAGTACATCGTCATGAACAGATAATACAAAATGAGAAAGGCGAGGATCCACGCCACGTTGACGCCGCTGATCGCGTTCACGGGCGCGCAGAACACGAGCACCGTGACGAGGGCAAAGGGAATTGCCGCCAGGCGCATGAAAGGGATCCGCCTGCCTTTGGGGTTTTTGGATTTGTCCGACAGCGTGGCGATCCAGGGATCGGTGAAGGCGTCGAAGATACGGCAGATGAAGGAAATGACGCCGAGAACGGTGAGCGAGCCGAACACGATGAGTCCCGGCATGATATACGAGACGGCGCCGTTTGCGATATCCCCCGCCGTCGGCAGGTAAAAGGTGACGAGCCATGCGTTGATGACGCCGCCCAAAATAGACCAGCCGAGTTGCCCCACGGCGAAAATGCGCATCTGTTTTTTGGTGAGTCGTTTGGTGTTCATAGATGAAAAGTTCCCCCTTCTGTTTACATCTTTCTTTTAAGGAGATTTTAACATTTTTTACAGCAATTGTCAATACCGATCTTTCGCAAATAAAAAAACCGCGCAAGCGGCTTTTTCGATTCGGCTATCCGAAGATCGCCATGACGAGGGTGGAAACGACCATGATACACAGCCCGATTACCGCCTTTTTGGAAAGTTTTTCGCCAAAGACGAAGAAGGAAAAAGCTACGGTGAAGAGAATACTCAATTTATCGATGGGAACGACGACGCTGACAACGCCCTTTTGAATGGCGTAATAGTAGCACAGCCAGGACGCGCCCGTAGCGAGACCGGAAAGGAAGATAAAGAGGATTTCCTTGCCCTTCAGCTTTTTGATTTCCGACTGCTCCCCTTTGAGAAAGACGATGAGCCACGCCATGACGAGCACGACGCCCGTGCGGATAGCCGTGGCGAGGTTGGACTCCACGTTTTCCACGCCGACTTTGGCGAGCAGCGTGGACGCGGCGGCAAACAGCGCGGAGAGGGACGCAAAGAGGAGCCACTTGTTGTCCTCCGCCTTTTTCTCTTCCTTTTTCGGGTCGATCATCAAAAAGATTCCGACCGCGAGCGCCGCCGTCGCGCAGAGCTTGAGGGCGAGGCGTTCCGTTTCCCCGAAGAAAAAAATAGCGAGAAGTACCGTGATCACGGTGGACGATTTATCCACGGGCGCGACCTTATTCACGCTACCGCAGGAGAGAGCCTTGAAATAGCACAGCCAGGATGCGCCCGTAGCCACGCCCGAAAGGAGCAAAAACAGGAGCGATTTTGGGGGAATCGGGGGCAGTCCCTGCCCGAAATTGACCAAAAAAACCATAACCCAGGAGAAAACCAACACCACCGCGGTGCGAAGCGCCGTGACGAGATCGGAATTCGTTCCCTTCATGCCGCATTTAGCTAAAATGGACGTGATACCCGCAAAAAGCGCGGACAATGCCGCCGCTACGATCCACATAATCCCTTTCCTCCGCCGAATTTTTTCATTATTATATCACGCTCACTTTTCCTTTTCAAGAGCTATACGAAAAAAGGAGCGGAAATCCGCTCCTTAAAAAATTCAGTTGTTGGTATACATAGTCTTGTAGGGATTATCCGTGTCGGGCGTGATACGATAATAGGAACTTTTGAGCATCTCTTCTTCGTCGTAGCCCATCTTTTTACAATAGTCGGCGATGATCGCGATCACTTCCTGATTTTCGAGTTTTTCTATCCTTTCCGCTTTGACCTGCTTGGGCAAAAGTTTGGGAACCTCGTTCGTCCGCAAATACATTTCGCCGCCGTGCATGCCCGTGCCGCAGAAATTGCCGATGATGGGCTGACCGTTCAACCCGTTGCCGAGCACGATGAGAATGCCGCCCGCCTGATACTCGCCGAGAAAACTGCCCGTTCTGCCGCCGATGACGATGACGGGTTTATGCTCCTTGTAAGCCTTCATGTGAATGCCCACGCGATAGCCGGCGTCTCCCTTGATGTATATTCTGCCGCCGCGCATGGCGTAGCCCACCGCGTCGCCGGCATTGCCGTAAACTTCGATACTGCCGCCGTTCATGGTGTCGCCGATGGCGTCCTGCGCGTTGCCGTAAACCTCGATGGAGGCGCCGTTCATGTACGCGCCGAGCGCGTTGCCGGGGGTGCCGTTGATGACGATCCTCTTGCCCGAAACGCCCGCGCCGATATAACGCTGACCGATGCAGTTATCGATCGTGATTTCGTTATCCACGGTATTCTTTACCGCTTCGTTCAATTTTTGAAAGTGCAGATCCGCACCTGCCGTGATTCTCATGATTATACTCTCTCCGTTAATTTTTTCGCCCGAGCCTCTTTGGAGAACGCCGCGAGGACGGGCTGTTTTTTGATGAGCTCGAAATCGATGGTATCGAGCGGCGTCTTGTTTCGAATGAGCGAGGTGTAGATGCCCGCCCGCGCGATATCGCCGATGATGATGAACCCCTTCAACAGGTTATCCCGATAGAAGAGCTTTTTATAAGTAGAACTCGTCTTTTCCTCGTACACTTCGCCCTCGTAGTATCCCGCGGTCATGACGTGGGAACCGAAAAAGCCGATGGCGTTCATGGGGATCCCCTGCGTGAAGGTCTCTTCCTTCCCCGCCATGTTATGCCCCGCCGTTCTGCCCTGCAGCGCCGCGTTCGGAAGGAGCGCGAGCACCTTTTTGGTATTCGTCAGATAATCGAGGCTCGCCGCGCAGTCGCCCGCCGCATAGATATCGGGCAGGGAGGTCTTTTGGCTCTCGTCCGTGAGAATGCCCCTTTCGCAGTCGCCGCCCGCGTCCTTGACGAGCTCGATATTCGCCCTGACGCCGACCGCCAACACGAGAATATCGAAATTTAACGCCTTGCCGGACTTTAAGAGCGCCTGTGTTCCGCAAGAAAATTCCGCGACCGAATCGTTGAGGATAAAGGTTACGCCCTTTTCCTCCAACTGCTTTTGTATAATCAAGGAGCCTTCCTCGTCGAGAATGGAAGGGAGCACCCTGTTCGCCATATCGACGACGGTGACTTTTCCCACCCGATCCAAAATACCCTCGAGGCACTTCAAACCGATGAGACCGGCACCGATGATGAGTACGTTTTTATCCTTGCCGAGCGCCTTTTCCAAAGAGAGCGCGTCGTCCAATTTCATGAAGGAGTACTTTTCCTTCACCTTTTCCAATCCCGCCATGGGCGGAACGAAGGGACGGGAACCCGTCGCGACGAGGAGCTTATCGTACTCGATTTCCCTGCCGTCCTCTAAGAGAACGGTCTTTTTCTCCGAATCGATCTTGACCGCCGTCACGCCGAGAAGGGTCGTCACGTCGTTCTTTTCATAGAAGTCCAAGCCCTTGTAATTCATGTTTTCGAGCGAGATCTTGCCGTAGAGATAATAGGAAATCAGGGGTCTGCCGTAAGAAAAATGCTTTTCGTCGGAAAGAACGGTGATACTGCCCTCCCGATCGATTTCGCGGATCGCTTCGATGGCGTTGACAGCCGCCGTGGAATTGCCGATGATTACGTATTTCATAAATTACCCCCTATCCTCGAATACAATGGCATTGTTGGGACAATGCGCCACGCAGTTGGGCGTGCCGCAGGCGTTTTTGGTGCAAAGCTCGCACTTTTGCGCCACCTTGCCCCCTTCCGCCGGCATGACGGCGCCGAACGGACAGACGAGCACGCAGGTATAGCACCCCACGCACTTATTCTGATCGATGACGACCATGCCGTTCTCGTCGCGGGAAAGCGCCCCCGCGATACAGCTCTTTACGCAGATCGCCTCTTGGCAATGGCGACAGTTTACGGCGTAATGAATACCGTCCGCCGCGTCCTCTACGTGAATTTTGGGGAAGATGGACTTGCCCTTCAGATGATACATTTCTTTGAGATTCGAGTTTGCGAACGCGCATTCGTATTCGCAGAGGTGACAGCCGAGACACCACTGTTCGTTGACGTAAATTCTTTTCATACTGTCCCCTCCTTACAAACTTTCGCCCGCATGGCGAATACCCAAAATTTTAAGTTCCGTCTCGTTCAAGCCCACGCCGCGGAGCATCAATCTGTTGCCGCGGAGCGCTTCGATGGAGTTGATACCCATGCCGCCCATGATCTCTTGAATTTCGTGATTCCACGCGGAAACGAGATTGACGAGCCGTTTGGAGGCGATATCGGGATTCAAGCGCTTGACGAGGTCGGGCTGCTGTGTGGCGATACCCCAGTTACATTTGCCTTGATTGCAGGTTCTGCACAGATGGCAACCCATGGCGAGCACGGCGGCGGTGGCGATATAGCAAGCGTCCGCGCCGAGCGCGATGGCTTTCACGACGTCCGCAGCCGAGCGAATGGAACCGCCGACGATCAAAGAGACGTTGTTGCGAATGCCCTCGTGGCGAAGTCTGCCGTCGATGGACGCGAGCGCGAGCTCGATGGGAATACCTACGTTGTCGCGAATACGCGTGGGCGCGGCGCCCGTGCCGCCGCGGAAACCGTCGATGGCGATGATGTCTGCGCCGCTTCTGGCGATGCCGGAGGCGATAGCCGCACAGTTGTGCACGGCTGCAATTTTAACGATGACGGGCTTTTTGTACCCCGTCGCTTCCTTTAAGGAATAGATGAGCTGACGCAGATCCTCGATGGAATAGATATCGTGATGGGGCGCCGGAGAAATGGCGTCGATGCCCTGCGGCGTCATACGCGTTTCCGAGACGGACGCGGATATCTTCTTTCCGGGCAAATGTCCGCCGATGCCCGGCTTGGCGCCCTGACCCATTTTGATTTCGATGGCGGCGCCGGCGTCGAGATAATCCTTATACACGCCGAATCTACCCGAGGCAACCTGCACGATGGTGTTGGCGCCGTACCGGTAAAAATCTTTATGCAGACCGCCCTCGCCCGTGTTATAGAAGGTGCCGAGCTCGCTCGCGGCGCGCGCCAAAGACTCGTGCGCGTTATAAGAGATAGAGCCGTAGCTCATGGCAGAAAACATGACGGGAACCTTGAGCTTGAGCTGAGGGGCAAGATTGTTCTTGATTCTTCCGTTGCCGTCTCGTTCGATCTCGTTGTTGTGCTTGCCGAGGTATACGGTGGTCTCCATCGGCTCGCGCAGCGGGTCGATGGGAGGGTTGGTTACCTGCGAAGCGTTGATGAGAATTTTATCCCAGTAGATGGGGAAAGGCTTGGGGTTGCCCATGGAGGAGAGGAGCACGCCGCCGCTGTTCGCCTGACGGTAAACTTCGTTGACCGTCTGATAATCCCAGTTGGCGTTGTCGCGGTAACAGTCCTCGGATTTTTTGATCTTTAATGCGTGCGTAGGGCAAAGGCATACGCAACGGTGACAATTGACGCATTTGGTGGAATCGGCAACCATTCTGCCGAGCACTTCGTCGTAGCGGTGCACCTCGTTGGCGCATTGTCTCTCGCAGACGCGACAGCCGATGCAGGCGTCTCTGTCTCTGACGACCTCGTATTCGGGGTAAATAAAGATATCGCTCATTGCACATTTTCTCCTTTCAGCTCAAAGATGACAGGTTCGCCGCCTGCGGGGGCATAAATTTTGTCGAGCTCGGGTTCGATGACGCGAATGGCGCACTCTTCGCTCGCCATATACGCCTTGTCGCCCTTTTCCGCCACGACCATGGAACGCAATTTGAGTCTGTCGTTCAACGCCATCAAGCCGTTTTCGTAACCTAAAATGATGGAGAAGGGTCCCGTGATGAGAAGGGAAGGGAACATGCGGCGGAGTAAAATTTCCTGATCTCTCTGCTCTGGCTCCTGGGTTTCGATCGTCGACCAGAAGGACGCCGCGACGACGTGCGCCGCTTCCCGAAGGGTGAGTTTCTGTTTGCGCAGCAGATAGTCGAAAATATAGGTAATGACCTCGGTATCCGTCTTTAAGGTGCACTTATAGCCGAACATTTCGATGTAGCGGCGGTTGGCGTCGTAAGAGGAGATTTCCCCGTTATGTACGATGGAGTAGTTCAAAAGCCCGAAGGGATGCGCGCCGCCCCACCAACCGGGCGTGTTCGTGGGATATCTGCCGTGGCAGGTCCACGCATAGCCGGCGTACTCTTCCAAACGGTAAAACTCGCCCACGTCTTCCGGATACCCCACCGCTTTGAAGATGCCCATGTTCTTGCCGCTGGAAAATACGTAGGCGCCCTTGATTTCCACGTTGACGTGCATGACGCATTTTTCCACGTATTCCTGCTCGTCGAGATGACTCGATTCCAGCTTGCGGGGCAAGGGGGAAACGAAATAACGGAAGATGATGGGCTCGTTCGTAATGGACTTCATCTTTCTCGTCTGAATCGCGGAGCAATAGGCGATTTCAAAATGCTTTTTTAAGTAGGATTCCGTTTCCGCCTGACAAAGCGTGTCGTCGTAGAACAGATGCAAGGCGTAAAAATCCTTAAAATCGGGGTAAATGCCGTAGCCGGCAAATCCGCCGCCGAGACCGTTGGAACGGTCGTGCATGGTGGCAATGGATTTTATCATACATTCTCCGCTCATCCGCTTTCCGCTTCTGTCGATGACGCCCGAAATGGCGCAGCCGGCGGGGATTCTGATCTCTCCTTCTTTTAACATAGCTTTTTCTCCCATAAGAAACTTTTTTGCCTGCTTTTGTCTACAGGCGATTGACTTCTTTCAGTATAATCATTGTATTGCTATAAGTCAAGCAAATGATAAATAGTGCAATATTACCTATTTTTAATATAATACATAAGATTTACTTATATAATAAAAGACGCCGCTTGCAAGCAAGCGGCGCTTACGATTTTCTTCAGTTTTTCTCTTCGAAGCTGTCGCAACAGGTTTTATCCTTGTCGCAACCGCAACCTACGTGGATATGCGCCAGGTTGCAGGAAGTCCCGCGCACGTTGTGGCGGCATTCTTCCACTTCGCAGCCGACGCCGCTGTTAAGCATATTTTCCATTCCAAATTACCTCCGATAAAAAGAGTATGCGGGGAATTTTTAATTTTATACCCCCGCATATTGACTTTTTGCGTTTTTTGCGATACAATAAGAAAAAACGAAAGGAGAAGAACCCATGAAAGTTATTTTGAAGGCAGACGTCAAGGGCACCGGCAAAAAAGGTGAAGTGATAGAAGTTTCCGAAGGCTATGCCAAGAATTTTTTATTCAAAAAGAAGTTGGCGGAAGCCGCGACGGAGAGCGGAATCGCCGAAGTAAACCGCAAAAAGGCGGCTGACGCCTTCCACAAGGCGGAGGAAATCAAGGCGATGCAGGCGCTCGCAAACGAGCTGAAAGGAAAGCAGGTGACGCTCGGCATCAAAGTGGGCGAGGGCGGCAGAGTGTTCGGCAGCGTAACCTCCGCACAGATCGCGCAGGAGCTTTCCGACATGGGCTACGACGTGGACAAAAAGAAGATTTTGCTCGACTCCGCCATCAAGGCGGTCGGCACGACGGAGGTCAAGATCCGTTTGATGGAAAACATCGAAACGAAGATCCTCGTCGTCGTGACGCAAGCGTAAAAAATGATTTTTCATCACTATCCCGCCTTCGGGATAGTGATTTTTTTCAGCGAATATCCTTCCTGGCGTATTTGATATAGGCAGCCGCGATTCCGAAAAGACACAGGAAGATGCCCACGGCAACCATTGCCCCGTCTATCTTGCCGTTTGCCACGATATCCGCCCCTTCGCAGTAGCCGAACGGCGTGACGTACTTTAAGAAGTTTGCGACGTCGGCGACGTTGGCGATCAAATTCAGAAAATACGCCGTCACGGCGATTCCGAGCCCGACGCCCGCGCTGCCCTTATTTAAGAAAGCCGAGACGCCAAAGCAAATTCCCGCAAGCTCGATTTGGAGCAGATAATACGCAAGGTGCATCAAAGATATCTCTTTCCAAGGGATTTCCTCGCCGATAGCGGCGATGGAGCAGACGGAAAGCGCGTAGACGACCAGATTCATAGCCGTGATCTGAAGAAATACGGCAACCAACTTTTCCGTAATGATTCTCACGCGGCTGACGGGATGAGCGAGCAAAAATTCCGAAGTTCTGTCTTTTTCCTCTTTGCTGAGCATACCGACGGCGCAAAGAGAGGCGAAAAAGGCACCGCCGAGCCCTAAAATATTGCCGCACTCGACGGCATAAAACCCGACGAGCGTTCCGAAGTTCAAACGGTCCATACCGAACGCCTCGGCAAAAGAACCCATCGAGGCGAACAGATCGCCGATATCCTCCATCTGTCCCTTCATTTCGGGAAACAGAAAAATGCAGACGGAAAGAAGAAACCCGACGCAAGCCGTCCATATCCAAAAGGAGGTCTTTCCCTGTCTCAATTCGTGTTTTACCAGCGTCATACCCTATCGTCCTCCTTTTCGTAATAATGCAAAAATACCTCTTCGAGATCGGGCTCCGTCACCGTAAGATCGTCTATCCGCCCGAGAGACAGCGTGCGCAGTAAACGATTCATATCTCCGCTGTAAAGAAAACTGAACGACTCCTCCGCATATTTTATATCCCGAATCCCGTCGAGCCCTTCTATCTCCGCCTTTCCGTGAATCGTTACGCGCTTTGCGCTCGTTTGGGCGAGAACCTCCACGCTGTCGCAGGCGATGATTTTGCCGTCGCGGATGATCGCCGCCCGCGTGCAATTGCGCTGTACCTCGGAGAGCACGTGGCTGGAAAAAAAGACGGTCGTCCCTTTTTGGTTGCGCTCTTTGAGGATCGCAAAAAACTCTCTCTGCATGAGAGGGTCGAGCCCGCCCGTCGGTTCGTCGAGAATCAGCAGATCGGGGTCGCTTTGCAGGGCGCAGACGATGGCGACCTTCTTTCGGTTGCCGAATGACAGATCGTCCGCTCTGCGGGAAATATCCAGCTGTAACCGCTCGCAGAGCTCTTTTGCTTCCCGCGAGCAATCCTTTTTCCGAAGATCGGCTGACAGTTTCAAAATATCCTTCACTCTCATGCCCGGATAAAAGATTGCCTCCGACGGAAGGTAACCGATATGGCGCAAGACAGATTGCTTTTCTCTCACGATATCCTTCCCGAAAATTTCCGCGCTGCCCGACGTGGGCGAGATGAGTCCGAGCAACGTGCGGATGGTGGTGGATTTTCCGGCGCCGTTGGGTCCGATAAAGCCGAAAAACTCGCCTTTTTCCACGGACAGATCGAGGCGGGAAATCCCCCTCGATTTGCCGTAAAATTTTGTCAATTGATTGATTTTGATCGCTTGCATACCTTTACTCCTTGCGCAGATAGACGCTCTTCCAAAACGCGATCAGCTTTGTGAAATCCTTTTCCATACGTTCGGTATCCACGTTGCCTCGCTGCACCATCTCCCAAAGATACCCCTCCGATGCCCAGTACATTTCACGGTACATCATCGGGATATCCAATCCGGGAACAAACTGTTCGGGATCGAGGTTGACCTGCGTTTTTTTCGCTTTCAGCTTGAAATATTTCTGGTAACTTGCCTGAACGGCGGCGGAGATCTCCGCGTCCTTTTCGTAGAACGCCTTGATGGTGAATTTCGCCATATCGGGGTATAAACGGATAATTTCCATCTTCGCCCGCATTCCCCTCTCCATGCTCTCGAACAGATTTTTCTGCCCGTAGCAGTCGTACTTCGTCAGATATTTGATGGTGATTTCCGCGCATTTGTTCCATAAAAACATATATAGCTCTTTTTTATTGTGAAAGTAATGAAAGAGCAGGGATTTACTGATTCCCGCCGCATCCGCGATCTCGCTCATAGGACTGTTTTTATAGGAATTTTGCGAAAAAACCCGATAGCCTGCGTTCAGGATCGCCTGTTGTTTTTCCGCCGTCAAGGAAAAAAATTTTTCGTTCATAGCACAATCTCCGTTAACCGATTCGGTCAACCCCATTATAAATCCGTTGACCGATTTTGAGAAGACGATTTTCAAAATTTTTTGAAAAAATTTTCCTCGTCGCCTCTCCGCCCCTATGCGAAAATCCCCCCGCCAAAAACTTTCGGCGGGGGGATCCACAATATGATTTTTTATCAGGATTTATTCTGCTCGTCGATGAGCTTGTCCGCGCCGTACGTTTTGCGCAGGGCGGGTTTTTCGATTTTGCCCGTCGCGTTTCGGGGCACGTGCGCGAAGATGATCTTTCTCGGTCTCTTATAGCGGGGCATTTCCAGACAGAAATGATTGATCTCCTCCTCCGTGCACTCCATGCCCTCGAAAATCTCCACGATGGCGGTTGCCATTTCGCCGAGGCGCTTATCCGCCAAGCCGATGACGGCTACGTCCTTGATTTTGGGGAACTTGCGCATGAAATTTTCGATCTCCACGGGGTAGAGGTTCTCGCCGCCGGAAACGATGACGTCCTTCTTTCTGTCCACGAGGTAGATAAAGCCCTCCTCGTCCTGCTTTGCCATGTCGCCCGTCAACAGCCAGTCGCCGCGCATGACCTCCTTCGTCGCCTGCTCGTTGCGGTAGTAGCAGAGCATGACGCCGTTGCCCTTGAGGGCGAGCTCGCCGACCTCTCCCCTTTCCACTTCCGTCACGCCGTCCTCCTTGACGATTTTAGTTTGCCAGCCGTAGCCGGGAACGCCGATCGCGCCCACTTTTCGGATATTCTCCACGCCGAGGTGCACGGCGCCGGGACCGATGGATTCGCTCAAGCCGTAGTTGGTATCGTACAGCTGACCGGGGAAATACTCCTGCCAATGCTTGATGAGGCTCTGCGGAACGGGCTGCGCGCCGATGTGCATCAAACGGAACTGCTCGACGTGATAATTTTCCAGCTTGAGCGTGCCGTTATCCAGCTTTTCGAGCACGTCCTGCGCCCAGGGAACGAGCAGCCAGACGATGGTGCATCTTTCGTTCGAGATCGCCTCGAGAATGGACGCGGGCGTCGTGCCGCGCAAGAGAACCGCCTTGCTCGCGGAGACGAGGCTCCCGAACCAGTGCATTTTGGCGCCCGTATGATACAGGGGCGGAATGCAGAGGAACACGTCGTCGCGCGTCTGACCGTGATGCTTTTGCTCCACGGTAGCGGCGTGCGTGAGCGCGCGGTGCGCGTGCAAAATCGCCTTGGGGAAACCCGTGGTGCCGCTGGAAAAATAGATGGCGGCGAGATCGTCGTCCGTGATATCGACGAGAGGTTTTGCCGAAGAATAGAAGGCGACCTCTTCATCGTAGTGTTCCGCAAAGGGCGGACAAAACTCGTTGCCGACGAAAAAGAGAAGCGTTTTTTTCAACATTTCGTCCGCGATCTCCTCCACGCGCCCGATGAATGCGGGACCGAAGAAGAGCGCGTTGATTTCGGCGAGCTCCGCGCAATACTTGATTTCCTGCGCCGTATAGCGGAAGTTCATGGGCACGGCGAGAGCGCCAGCCTTCAAAACGCCGAAATAAATGGGGAGCCATTCGAGACAGTTCATGAGGAGGATGCCGACTTTATCCCCCTTTCTTATCCCGCGGGACAAGAGAAGGTTGGCTACACGATTCGCCTTTTCGTCGAATACGCTCCAAGTGATCTCTCTGCGGTAAGCGCCGGTAGGCGGCTCCTCTACCAAGGAGAACTCCTTCCAAGTCCTTCTTTTCTTTTCGCGAACGTCGGGATTCAGCTCCACCAAAGCGACGTCGTTCGGATACAGTTTCGCGTTGCGTTCCAGTAAATCGATAATGGGCATTTTCGACCTCTCAATACAGTTTTCTCGTGTCGATCACGCGGACGGCTTTCCCTTCGCTTCTGACGATGGACTTGGGAGGGAGCAGTTTTAAGTTCGCCGTGATGCCGAGCATGGATTTGAGCGCCGCGCCGAGTTCCTTGGTCGCCTTTTTGAGATTTTCTTCCGTCGCCTCGAACATTTCGGCGTACTCCACGTCTACCTCGAAGGTATCGGTGTTGTTTTCTCTGCCGACGATGATCTGATAGTTGGGCGCATAGCCGCAGTTTAAGAGAACGGTTTCGATTTGGGAAGGGAACACGTTTACGCCGCGGATGATGAGCATATCGTCGCTTCTGCCCATGGGCTTACTCATCTTGATGAGCGTTCTGCCGCAGGAGCATTTTTTGCGGGAGAGAATACAGATATCCTTGGTGCGGTAGCGAATGAGGGGGAACGCCTCCTTATCCAAAGAGGTGAACACGAGCTCGCCCCTTTCCCCTTCGGGCAACACCTTTCCCGTCTTGGGATCGATGATTTCGGGATAGAAATGATCCTCGCAGATGTGCATACCCGTCTGCTCTTCGCATTCGAAGGAGACGCCCGGTCCGCTCGTTTCCGTCAAGCCGTAAATATCGTACGCCTTGATGCCGAGCTTTTCTTCCAGCGCGAGGCGCATCTCCTGCGTCCACGCTTCCGCGCCGAAGATACCCGCTTTTAAGCTGATTTCGCCGCGCAGACCCTTTTCCTCGATAGATTCCGCCAGGTACATGGCATAGGAAGGCGTACAGCAGAGAATGGTCGCCTTGAGGTCGACCATGAACTGGATCTGACGGTCGGTATTGCCGGAGGAAGTGGGAATGGTGAGCGAGCCGACCTTGTGGCTGCCGCCGTTGAGACCGGGACCGCCCGTAAACAAGCCGTAGCCGTAGCTGACCTGAACGACGTCCTCGTCCGTGCCGCCCGCGGCGACGATGGCTCTCGCGCAGCATTCTTCCCAAATATCGATATCTTTATGGGTATAGAACGCCACGACGCGCTTGCCCGTCGTGCCGGAGGTGGACTGGATCCTCACGCAGTCCTTTAACGGTCTTGCCAGCAAGCCGTAGGGATAGGCGTCGCGCAGATCGTCCTTCGTCAAGAAGGGAAGTTTATCGATATCTTCGATGCTCTTGATATCCTCGATCTTGACGCCGCTCGCGTTGACCTTATTGCGCCAGTATTCCACGTTCTCGTAAACGTTTTTCACTTGCTTTAAGAACTTTTCGTTCTGCAGTTTTTTCATGTCCTCTACGGGCATCGTCTCGATTTCAGGCTGATAATATTGATTCATCGGTTTTTTCTCCTTATCTCTTTTGAGATTTTATCCTTTGGTTACGCGTTGCGACCGAGGTCGAATGCCTTCAAATTCATGTCCACGAACTTCGCGGGCACGCATTCGCGAATGGCTTGCAACCATTCCTCCTCCGCAAAGTCGAAATATTTGGAAAGTCTGCCCATCAAAACGATGTTTACCGCTTTGAGGGAACCTGCTTTTTCGGCGAGAGTGAGACAATCGAGCGCGTCCACGTTCAAACCCATAGCCTGCATTTTTTCCACGAGGTTTTTAGGGTACGCCGCCGCGCCCGTGACGACGGGCATGGGATCGATCTGCTGGGTGTTGACGATGATCTTGCCACCCTCTTTTAAGTATTCCGTCCAGCGAGCCGCCTCGAGCAGTTCAAAGGAGACGATCGCGTCCGCCTCTCCCTTGTCGATGACGGGGGAATACACCTTTTCGCCGTAGCGGACGTATGTAACCACGCTGCCGCCGCGCTGGCTCATGCCGTGCACTTCGGAAACTTTTACGTCGTAACCCTTCGTCAAAAGAAGGTGTCCGAGCAATTTGCTGGCGAGAAGGGAACCCTGTCCGCCCACGCCTACGATCATAATATTTTTCGTCATGTTCTCTTTCCTCCTTATTCCTCGATGGCGTCGAATTTGCAAAGCTGCGTGCATACGCCGCATCCGACGCAGAGGGTGTTGTCGACGTGCGCCTTGCCATCCTTAAAGCTGATCGCGGGACAGCCGAGCTTCATGCAGGCGCGGCAGCTCTTGCACT
This sequence comes from uncultured Clostridia bacterium, assembly GCA_945949395.1. Lineage (GTDB taxonomy): Bacteria > Bacillota > Clostridia > Christensenellales > Borkfalkiaceae > RGIG4074. Next base: position 153,931 of record CAMFEK010000002.1, on the reverse strand, counting down.
TTTCGGTGTTTACCGTAAAGGGCGGGTTGTGTTTTACCGTCTTAAGAAGAGCGCAGGGTCTGCGGGAAATGATGACGGAAGGCTCTTTTGCGGCGAGTTCTTCCTTTAACGCCCTTTCGCACGCGGCGAGGTCGTAGGGATCCACCACCTGCACGCGGTTGATGCCCATGGCGCGGCAGAGGGCTTCCAAATCGATTTTGCCCGCGGGATCCCCCTTGATGTTGTAGCCCGTGGTGGGGTTCTGCTGATGCCCCGTCATGCCCGTGATGGAGTTGTCGAGAATGATGGCGGTGGAATTGCTCTGATTGTAGGCGATGTTGGCAAGCCCCGTCATACCCGAATGCACGAAGGTGGAATCGCCGATGACGCCGACCGTTTTTGCTTCCGCCTCTTCGCCGAGCGCCTTGTTATAGCCGTGCACGCCGGATAAAGAGGCGCCCATACAGGTGGAAATATCGAGGGCGTTTAAGGGTGCCACGGCGCCGAGCGTATAACAGCCGATGTCGCCGAACACGTTGACCTTGTTTTTGGAGAGGATGTAGAACATACCTCTGTGGGGACAGCCCGCGCACATCACGGGCGGGCGAGGGGGAATGGTTTCCTCTAACTTTACCCCTTCCCGAACGCTTTTGCCGAGCGCCTTTGCCACGAGATTTTGCGAAAATTCGTCCACGATGGGCAGGATATCCTTTCCCTTCACGCAAAGTCCCAACTGTTTGCAATGATTCTCGATGATGGGATCGAGCTCCTCCACGACGACGAGCTCTTCCACTTGCGCCGCGAAATCCCTGATAAGTTTTTCGGGCAGGGGGTGGATCATACCGAGTTTTAATACGCTGACTTCCTCGCCGAACGCCTCCTTGACGTACTGATAGGAGGTGGAGGAGGTGATGACGCCTATCTTTTTGCTTTTCCCCCATTCGATGCGGTTAATGGGAGCCGTTTCGGCGTACTCCACGAGCTTTTTCGTTCTCTCCTCGATGAGAGGGTGCTTCCTCCTCGCGTTGCCGGGCATCATGACGTTCTTTTGAATATTCTTTTGATAGGGCTTTACTGCGGGAAGGACGCGATCCCCCGTCTCGACGAGACTCTGCGAATGCGCCACGCGCGTGCACATTTTGATAAATACCGGCGTGTCGTAGGTTTCGGAAAGCTCGTAGGCGAGTTTCGCAAAGGCGAGCGCCTCCGAGGAGTCGGAGGGCTCCAGCATGGGCACCTTTGCCGCGATGGCGTAATGGCGGGAATCCTGCTCGTTCTGCGAGGAGTGCATGCCCGCGTCGTCCGCGACGCAGATGACGAGACCCGCGTTCACGCCCGTATACGAGATGGTGAATAGAGGGTCGGCGGCGACGTTCAAGCCGACGTGTTTCATGGCGCAGAAACTTCTCTTTCCCCCCATGCAGGCGCCGAACGCCGCTTCGAGGGCGACCTTTTCGTTGGGCGCCCACTCACAGTAAATTTCGTCGAATTTGACGGCTTCCTCCGTGATCTCCGTGCTGGGCGTACCGGGGTAGGAAGATACCACCGAACAGCCCGCCTCGTAGAGACCGCGCGCGAGAGCCGCGTTTCCTAACATCAGTTTTTTGCTCATAATTTCTCCTGTATTTTATAATGATAATAATTTTTCCGCATTTTTGTGAAAGATCGCCTGTTTTTTCGCCTCGGCGATGGGAAGGGCGGCAAAGAGTTCCACCTGCTTTTTTCGCTCCGACCAAGGGCTGTCCGTGCCGAATAAGATCTTATCGGCGCCGTGCTTTTTGATGAGAGCGCACAGACGATTTGTTGAGAGCGCCAACGCCCGTTCCCCTTTCGGCACGCTGGGATCGTACGCGTATTCGCCGTAGGAAAACGCCGTATCGAAGAAGAGATTCTCCCCGCAAAGGAGCTCTTCCACCTGTTCCCATTGCCGCCAGCCGCCCATGTGCGCCATGACGAAACGGGTGGGTTTCACTTCCCGTAAAAGTTCTAAACATTGAACGGGATTGCTCCAGTCGCCGTCGACGCCGATATCCAGCCCGCCGTGCGCGAGCACGATGAGGGAATATTCCTCGGCGTATTCCACGATGCGCTGATAGCGGATATCGTTGAGCGGCACCTGCTGATAGGACGGGTGTATCTTGATCCCCTTTAATCCGAGCGAGGCGATGCGCGCGATCTCTTTTTTCACCTCGGGCGTGTCGGGATGCACGCCGCCGAAGGAAAAGAGCCCCGTCTCCCCCGTCGTTTGATTGATGAGGGCGGCAGAATCGTTGATTTTTTCCGTCTTTTGCGGGTTTGTGACTACGGGGAGTATGATGGAAAGGTCGATGCCGCACCGCTTATTATCCGCGGCAAGATCGGCGGCTTTCGAACTTAAAAACGCCTTCGTCCGACTCTTGGCGCTCAATAATTCTATTGTTTTTTCCGCGATGGCGTCGGGAAACACGTGTGTATGAAAATCGATAATATTCATGACTATCCTCCTATGTAGATAGAAAGTCGAATGTATTATACCATATTCTTTTCCGAGATGAAAAGTGTTTTACGGCATTTTCGGAATGTTTTTCTATATTTTTCGCAAAAATCAACGGCCGTCGCCGCAGGAAAAGATAAAAAAAATAATTATTCATTTATTCATCGAAAATTGTTGCAATTGTAAAGAAAAAGTGATAAAATAAAAAAAATTTTTATTTAGGAGAGATACTCTTATGCAGATCGCACTCTACCTGATTATGCTCGCCGTATTCTTCGCCGTCATGATCGCAATCGGGTTCCTTTGCCGCAAAAAAGCAAAATCCACCGAGGGTTTCCTCTTGGGCGGAAGAAGCGTGGGGCCCTGGCTCACCGCCTTCGCTTACGGAACCTCCTACTTCTCCGCCGTCGTATTTATCGGCTACGCGGGACAGTTCGGCTGGAAATTCGGCGTGGCGTCCACCTGGATCGGACTCGGCAATGCCTTTATCGGTTCTCTTCTCGCCTGGATCATTCTCGGCAGAAGAACGAGGGTTATGACGCGGCATTTGGACAGCAAGACGATGCCGGAATTTTTTGAAAAGAGATACGATTCCAAAGCGCTCAAGCTGGTTTCCGCCGTCATCATCTTCATCTTCCTCATCCCCTACACGGCGTCCCTCTACAACGGTCTTTCCCGACTGTTCGCCATGGCGTTCACCATTCCCTTCGAGGTCTGCGTCATCGTGATGGCGGTCCTCACCGCGATCTACGTCATCGCGGGCGGATACATGGCGACCGCGATCAACGACTTTATTCAGGGCATCATCATGCTGTTCGGCATCGTCGCCGTCATCGCGGCGGTCATTCTCTCGCACGGCGGCTGGTATCAAATCTTCGCCGACCTCGGCGCGATCTCCGCGGAAAACGCGGGCGGTGTGGAGCAGACAGGCGTGTTCACCTCCTTCTTCGGTCCCGATATCCTCTCCCTCTTCTTCGTCGTGATCTTAACCTCCCTCGGCACGTGGGGACTCCCGCAGATGGTTCAGAAATTCTACGCCATCAAGGACGAATCCGCCATTCAGAAGGGAACCATCATCTCTACCCTATTCGCCATCGTCGTTTCGGGCGGTTGCTACTTCCTCGGCGGTTTCTCCCGCCTCTATCCCGACGCGGCGAACGAAGGCTTTGACGCCATCATTCCCGCCATGCTCTCCGAGCTCTCCCCCGTGCTCATCGGACTCGTGATCGTACTCGTGCTCTCCGCGTCCATGTCCACGCTCTCCTCCCTCTCCCTCGCCTCCGCCTCGACGGTGACGATCGACCTCATCAAGCCCACCGTGCACAAGAACATGAACGAAAAACAGCAGGTTCTTTGGATGAGAGCGCTCATCGTGGTCTTTATCGCCATTTCCGCCGCCATCGCCATCATGCAGTATCACAGCGCAAACACCTTTATCGCGCAGATGATGGGCGTAAGCTGGGGCGCTCTGGCGGGAGCCTTCCTCGCCCCCTTCCTGTACGGTCTGTACAGCAAAAAGGTCAGCAAGGCGTCCGTATGGTTCTGCTTTATCTACGGCGTGGGCGTGATGATGATCTATCTCGTCATGAAGCTCACGGGCACCATTACCCTGCTCCCCGACGTATTGCAGTCCCCCTTAAACCTCGGCTCCCTCGTGATGCTCTCCTCCCTCGTGCTCCTGCCCCTCATCTCTCTCTTCACCAAAAAGCCTTCCCAAGAGAGAATGCAAGAGATCTTCTCCTGCTACGAAAAGAAGGAAGTCGTCCCCGCGAAATCCGTTCTCGTCGACGAGGACGAAACGAAATAATCGAATCGGAATACAAGGAAAAACTCGCCTGCCCTCGCAAGCGAGTTTTTTCATGCCGTTTTTTGATAGAAATCCTTGAGCGCGCCGACCTTTCCCTCCATCAAGACGAGCGCGTTGTGCTCAAACCGCGTATGATTGATCAGGCGGAAGGCGTCCGCAATCAGATCCACCGCCTGCTCCCGCCCCGCTATCGCCGCCTCGTTTCCGACGAGAAGATATTCTAAGAGCATATAGGAGAGCAAGAAGGCGGAGATATCCTCTTTCACCCCTCTCCCCTCTTCGCCCGCGGGCAATCTCTTATAAAAGGCGTTGTTGACCATCAGATTCTTCAAAGCCCCTTTCAGCCCGTCGAGGCGGGAAAAGAGCAAGGCTGCCTTTCGCCGATAATCTTCTTCTTGTTTCAGAAAATGCCACGCGACCTCAGCGTAGGGCGCCACGTCGGGCGAAAAGGAAGAAAACGTGCTTGCCACCCCCTTAAGGAAGGGAAGAAAGTCCACGCGCTCCTCTTTTTCCCAAACGAATTGCTCGCCTAACTCGCGCAAGCTCTCTTTGATCGACGTCCCGCCGTTTAAGCGTTCCAAACAGGTTCGGCGAAGGGCGCTTTCCGCCTCGGGCGATTCTTCCACGCTCGGAAAATCGAGTTCCCGCTCGCAGAAGGAGAAGGGCGTGCGCTTTTTCCACAATTCTTCCACAACCCCCTCGCAACTGTTCGAAAGGGTACATTCGTTTCCCTTTCCGCGCTTGGGCGAGCGGGGATAGACGCGGCACACGGCGGCGAGCGTCTCCTCCCCCTTTTCGCATTGCAAAAGGCAATAACCGTTTTCCCCGTGCAGAGGACAATCGCCGAAAAAATTCTTGTTCAACAAGCCGTACCGTTCGGGCGAGCCGTTCTTTTCCAACAGCAGCGCGCTATCCAACCTTTTGCGAACGTCGGGGGAACAGGACAACCCGAGCAAGGAAAAGTATTCCCGCATCGAAAGGGTGACGTCCCAACCCACACAGCAAGGTCTGCGGCAGTCCCCGCATTTGCAGTGAAAATCTTCGTAAAAATCCGGAACCAAATATTTTTCTTTCATAAAAATTACCTTGGTTCATTATAGCACTTTTGTCAAAAAACGATTCCCCACCATTTTTTATGGTATTTATAAGTTTTATTTATTTTTCAGCGTTTGATCGCCCCCTTACGTTTACGTCTATTTGATAGAGGGAGATCGGATCGAGCTGGAAGAGGACTTGACGATTCGCGTCGTGCAAACGCCCGGTCATTCGGTTGACGAATGCTCCTACCTGCTCGAGGAAAAAGGCTGTATCTTTGTCGGAGACGCCATTCCCGTTGCGGGCGATATCCCCATTTGGGTGAATGCGCGAGACAGCCTGAACAGTTTGATCAAGTTGAAAAGCCTGAAAGGGCCGGATACCTTCTACCCCGCGTGGGACGCGACCTATGACGGCGCACGGGCGTTGCAAAAAATCGAAGAGGCGATGGCGTTGATACAAACCGTAGGGAAAAGCGTCGAGGAATGTAAAGCAGACGCCGACGGGTTCGACGACTTGGTACTTCGGGTGTGTTCTAAGATGGGTACCCCGCATTTTATCAAAAATCCCCTATTTAAGAGAACCGTCCAAAGTTTCCTTTCCGATTAGGAAAAGAAACGGATACGGCGAGCGTTTTATCATAAAACGCTCGCCGTTGATTTTTAGTTAAATATATGGAACAACGCGCAGGGAAGGACTTCTTTCTTGAAATTTTCCCGTTATTCTTCCTCTCCCGCCGCCTCTATGCTGCAAGCGGTTCGAACGGGGAATTCCACGTAGAAACAGCTCCCCTTGCCGTACTCGCTCTTGACGCCGAAACTGAATTCGTGACGGGTGAGGATCGCCTTCACGATGGAAAGCCCCAACCCCGTGCCCTGTACGGGACGCTTATGCGTCTCGGAAGAACGGTAGTAGCGATCCCAAATGGTGTCGAGCTCTTCCTTTTTGATGCCCTTGCCCGTATCCGTCACGTCGAATCGGATGCAGTTACGATCCTGCATGAGGCGAATCTTGATCCTTTTATCCTCGCCCGTGTAATTCACGGCGTTGCCGATGAGATTGTACAGCACCTGACCGATCTTATCCTTATCCGCCTCGGTGAAGAGGTTGGGCGTGATGTCCACGTCAAAGCGGTAGCCCTTGGATTCTTCCAGATAACGGAATCTGTCCACGATGGTGAGCGCGTACTCGGAGAGATTGAAGATAGACTCTTTCAGTACCACAATGCCCGCGCTGATCTTGGAGACGTCCAAAAGGTCACCCACGAGGGAGGCGAGGCGGTCGCTCTCGTCGATGATGACCTGACAATGCTTATTGCGCTTTTCGGGATCCTCGCCCGAGAAATCCTGTATCATGGACGCGTACGCCTTGATCATGGTGAGCGGCGTCTTAAAGTCGTGCGAGACGTTGGCGATGAGTTCCTTTTGCATGCGGTCGGATTTGGAAATTTCCTCTTTCGTCTCTTCCAGGCTCTGCGAAAGTTCGTTGATCTCCTTGCAGAACCCGTCGCCGCTATCGAATTTCACGTCGAAATTGCCCTTGCCGAGCAACCTCGCGTTGCGGGAAATCTCCGTGAGCGGGGTAGATATCCTTGCGGAGAGCATGCCGATGGCGATCGCCGCCAAGCCGATGACGCAGATGCAGGCGAGCACGATCTGGAGTATCATGACCCCCCGCACCGTCTCGTCGAAACTCATGGGCGTGCTGACGATCAGGTAAAATCTCTCCCCCCTCAAATCGGTGATGGTGACGGCGTAATAGGTGTCCCCTTCGCGGTACACGATCGCCGTACCGCTCTTGCCGTTCGTCGTGCGACGGAATTTTTCCTTTATCTTATCGATCCGATCGGAAAAATCCCGCTCGGAAGAGTCCTCTTCCTCGAAGGCGTAGGGATAGACGAGCTTGCCTTTTTCGTTGACCAGGCTGACGGAATAGACGGTCTTTTCGTTCTTATCCCGAATATACGAGTTAGCGAGCGCGGAGGACGCGGGATTGCCGCTCCCGTCGATGTCCTTGAGCACGAGATAGATCTCCTTGCTGACGGCGACTTCCTCCTCGCGAATCTGATGCGCGTAGGTGGCGGCAAACAAATTATATTGCGTAAAGCTTAAAACCGCAACTACGATGAGAAGTAGCGCGGTAAAGGCGAGCAGGAATATTTTGTTTACGCTCATCGGTTGAGAGCGGCGGGATTTCGCGGACGTTTTCATAGAGCACCCCGATAAAAATCACATGGCGGTCGCGCCGTACCTTGCGGCGCGGTATCGCCTTACACTTCGAACTTATAGCCGTGCCCGCGCAGGGTGACGATGAACTTGCGGTACTGTTTCAAATTGCCGCGGAGCATCTTGACGTGGGTATCGATCGTTCTGTCGTCGCCGTAAAACTCGAAGCCCCAAACGGCGGAAAGTAATTGTTCGCGCGTGAGCGCAATGCCCTTATTTCTCACGAAATAGAATAAGAGCTCGTATTCCTTGGGCGTGAGTTCGGCTTTTTCTCCGTCGACCAGCACGTTTCTGCCCGCCATGTCGATCTCCAACCCCTCGTAGCGAATGATATCGTTTCCGCTCTCCTTTTGGGACGCCGCATGGCGTTTGGTGACGGCGTTGATGCGCGCCATCACTTCCTTGGGCGAGAAGGGCTTGGTCACGTAATCGTCGGCTCCCATTTCAAAGCCGAAAAGTTTGTCGTATTCCTCGCCGCGCGCGGACAGCATGATGACGGGAATATCCTTGAATTTTTTGATCTCCTTCACCGCGGAAAAACCGTCGAGCTTGGGCATCATGACGTCCATCAGGATGACGTCGTAATCCTTTTCCCGACAGCATTTGACGGCTTGCATGCCGTCTTCCGCCTCGTCCGCTTCGTTTCCTTCAAACTCCACGTATTCTCGCAACACGCTGCGAATCATCTCTTCGTCGTCAACAATCAAAACCTTCATCGTCGGCACCTCTTTGTTTATGTTATTTATTTTATTATAAACTCTTATAAATATTTTCTATCCGTTTTTCGTGATATTTTTATGAAAATTTATAAAAAATTTCCCCGAAAAAATATAAACATTTGTTTGACATAGAAAGGAAAAGGGGGTATAATAAGGAAAAAAGGGAGGATTTTGAGAAAATGACACCGGAAACGCTGAAAATATTAACGGAAAGCGCCAAGTACGACGTATCCTGTTCCTCCTCCGGCTCGCAGAGAGCCAATATAAAGGGCGGCATCGGGAACGCGGCGCCCGCCGGCATCTGCCATTCCTTTACGCCCGACGGAAGATGTATCTCCCTGCTCAAGATCCTGCTCTCGAACGACTGCATCTATTCCTGCCGCTACTGCCCCAACCGCGCGGAGGCGAACGTGCCGCGAGCGACGGCGACCGCCGACGAGATCTGCAATCTCGTGATCGGGTTTTATAAAAGAAACTATATCGAGGGCTTATTCCTCTCCTCCGCCGTCGTGAAATCCCCCCATTACACCATGGTGCAGCTGCTGTCGGTGGTGAAAAAACTGCGGACGGAATACGGCTTTCACGGCTATATTCACTTAAAGGGGATCCCGCACGCCGAGCAGGACCTCATCTTCGAGGCGGGAAAATGGGTGGATCGCATGAGCTACAACATCGAACTGCCCTCCGAAAACAGCTTAAAACTGCTCGCGCCGCAAAAGACCAAGCGTTCCCTGCTCGAACCCATGCACGATCTGCATTACAAAAAGCTGTACCTCAAGGAAAACAAGAGCAAGGAAAAATTTTTGCCCGCGGGGCAGACCACGCAGATGATCGTGGGCGCCACGCCGGAGACGGACGGCAAGATTTTGCGCTTGACGCAGGCGCTTTACCGCAACTACGGACTCAAACGCGTGTACTATTCCTCCTACGTGCCCGTCGTGCAGGACAGCTTGTTGCCCGACAAATGCACGGGACTGTTGCGCGAGCACCGACTCTATCAGGCGGACTGGCTGTTGCGCTTTTACGGATTCGACGTCGACGAGCTGCTCCCCTCCGAGGGAAATCTCTCGGAGGAATACGACCCCAAATGCGCCTGGGCGATCCGCCACCCCGAGCTGTTCCCCGTGGAAGTCAACACCGCCCCCTACGAGATGCTCCTGCGCATTCCGGGCGTCGGCGTCAAGAGCGCCTACCGCATTTTATCGGCGAGAAAATACACCCGCCTCACGATGGACGATCTCGTGCGCATGAAGGTCGTCACCAAGCGCGCCAGGCACTTTATCACCTGCGACGGAAAATTTTTCGGCACGGACGACGAGAGTCGGCGAAGAAACCTGCTCCTTCTCGCCGACAAGGAAGAGAACGCCGCAAAAGCGGAACAGCTCTCCCTCTTTTCGGACGCGCCGACGGCGTTTTCCGCCCTCACGGGGGAGGTGTAACCGTGCATATTTACCGATTCCCCGCCACGCGCGTCGGATTTTATACCGCCGTATTCGACGCATACGCCGACAAAGAGGCGTTTCTTTCCTGCTCAGACAGGCAGTTTTCCCTGGAGGATAGCGAAATATCGGTGACGCCCGACGAGGAAAAGGCTCTTCGGGTCAAGCGGAAATTAAAGCAATACGATAAGGATAGTCTGCACGATATCGACTACGTTCTGCGCTCGGACGGCAAGGACAAGGAGGACGCGGCGTTCCGCTATATCCGCTGTATCTGCCGCGCCAAAGGCGCCGTGCGCGAACGGTTTGCCGACCCCGACGTGTTCAAGGCGCAACAGTATCGGCACAAGGTCGCCTGGGAGATGGATAAAATGTACGGGTTCCTGCGCTTTGCCGAGACGGAGAGCGGCGTCCTGTACGCGCCCTACGAACCGGATTGCGATCTGACCGAGCTCATCGTGTGGCACTTTATTGCGCGATTCAGCGGCGAACGGTTCGTGATCCACGACAAAAAACGGAAAAAAGCCGCCGTATACAACGGGAAGGACTGCATCGTGACGGAATTTCACGATCCCGACTTGTATCTCTCCGCAGACGAAAAGGATTTTGAATCGCTGTGGAAGACTTACTACGACGCCGTGAACATTCAAAGCCGACCGCACGAAAAACAGATGAAGGGCTCCATGCCCGTGCGATACTGGAAATATCTGCCCGAAAAGCATTAAAAATCTCGCCTTCTCAAAGAAGGCGAGATTTATTTTACGAAATATCGATAAAGGTTATCTTCATGGCGGCGAGCGACAGACACCGTATGCGCTTGACCGAAACCAAACGGTTTTCGATCATGAGCATATAGGTCGCTTCCCAAAGGAATACCCAGGCGACGATATCGAGGACTTCCGTCCAGATGACGTTGTCGAGGACGTGCTCGCAGACGATCATGGCGGCGAGAAAGACGAGCCCCACGAGCGCCATGAAAACGGCGGAGAGGACGTTCTTTTTATATTCCCGCTGATGCGAGGCGTAGCGATCGGCATAGTAGCAGGCGATCGCCTTTCGGTAAAGCACCTTTTCCTCGTCCGTGATGCTGCCGCTGTAAACGCGGAGGGAAAGCTGTTCCTTGGGCAACAGATACGCGGTTCTGTCCTCTAAAAAGCTCGCAACCTCCGAAGAGATGACGGGGGTGTCCGCCTTGGAATAGTCGGAGAGAAAGGAGGAATCGTCCCTCACGTTCATCTCGATGACCGCCCTGCCCTCTTCATCCCGTTCGATATTTTTGGAAAGGAACTTGACGTCGAGTTCCTTTTTTAATTCTTTGATACTTTTTAACATTTTTCTACCTGAATATGACGCGCGGGGATTCGGAAAACCGTTAAACAACTTTTCCTATCAGAGAATATCGCTTGCATAGATGGGGAACTTTTCGCACAGCGCCTTGACCTCGGCGGAAACCTCTTCAAAGCAAGCCTGCTTTTCGTTGATGACTCTCGTGACGAGATCGGCGATCTTTTCCGCCTCCGCCTCCTTCATGCCGCGGGATGTAATGGCGGGCGTGCCGATACGGACGCCGCTGGTGATGAAGGGAGACGCCGTTTCAAAGGGAATGGTGTTCTTGTTGGCGGTGATGTGCACCTCGTCGAGCATCTTTTCCAGCTCCTTGCCCGTCACGTTCTTGTCGCGAAGATCGACGAGCATCAAATGGTTATCCGTACCGCCGGAAACGAGGCGAACGCCGTTTTGCGTGAAACGCTTCGCCATCGCGGCGGCGTTCTTGACGACCTGCGCCTGATAGCTCTTGAATTCGTCGGAGAGCGCCTCCTTGAACGCGACCGCCTTGCCCGCGATCACGTGCATCAAGGGACCGCCCTGCGTGCCGGGAAATACCGCCTTGTCGATGATCTTGGCATACTGTTCCTTACACATGATCACGCCGCCTCTGGGTCCGCGCAGCGTCTTGTGGGTCGTCGTAGTGACGAAATCCGCATAGGGAACGGGAGAGGGATGCACACCCGCCGCGACGAGTCCCGCGATGTGGGCGATATCCACCATCATGTAAGCGCCGACCTTGTCGCAAATCTCACGGATGCGGGCAAAGTCGATAAAGCGGGGGTACGCGGAGGCGCCGCTCACGATCATCTTCGGTTTGCATTCGAGGGCAATGCGTTCCATCTCGTCGTAGTCGATGGTTTCCGTCTCGGGGGAAACGCCGTAGGGAACGATGTTGAAATATTTACCCGATACGTTGACGGGAGAACCGTGGGAGAGGTGCCCGCCGTGGGAAAGGTTCATGCCCATGACGGTGTCGCCGGGCTGAAGTACGGCGAAGAACACGGCAAAGTTCGCGTTCGCGCCGCTGTGGGGCTGCACGTTGCAATGATCGCAGCCGAAAATCTGCTTTAAGCGATCCCTTGCCAGATCCTCCACGATATCTACGTACTGGCAACCGCCGTAGTAACGCTTGCCGGGAAGTCCCTCGGCATACTTGTTGGTGAGATGGCTGCCCATAGCCGCCATGACGGCGGGGGAGACGATGTTTTCGCTGGCGATCAGCTCCAGATTTCCCTGCTGACGCTTGAGTTCGAGATCCATCGCCTCAAAAAGTTCGGGATCGGCATTTTTTACGGTTGTCATATCGATCATAATTTATCTCCTCGCAATTAAAAATTTTCCCTTTTATTGTACTCTTATTTTCCGTAGATGTCAATAGAATTGCCCCTTAAGCGAAACAAAAGAGGCTCTTGAAAAAGCCTCTTAAAAAATTTATCTCTTATCGCTCTTCATTTTCTTTCGAAACAGGAAGAGGGCGAGCGCGACGGAAAGGATCGTGTAGAGGGCGACGGCAACGACGCCCCATTTGGCTACGCCGTCGAAGGCGTAAGGCTCGACGGTCATGGAAACGTAATCGGTGACCGAGTGGTTTGCCCCCGTGATGACGCGACCGAGGTACACGGACGGATAGAAGGGCAGAAAACGGCAGAAGGTCTCGAACGCGCCCATGGTGTCGAGGGGCATCCAGGCGCCGCCTAATATCCCCGAGCAGGTGATGAATACCGAAGTGATGCCGGGGGCGGATTTTTCGTTCAGCGCGGTGCCGAGCAGAATGCCCGTCGCGGTGCAGAATACGAGCATGGGCAACATCTCCGCCATCAGGAGAATCGCCGCCGCAAAGGAGAAGTATTCCGCGCCCGTGATGAGGGCAACGAAAAAGCCCGCTGCCAAACAGACGATCTCCTGCGCGACGCCGATCAAGAACGCGGGAATCGCGTACCCCAAAACGAAGTCCTTCGTGGTCATGGGAGAGGCGTACAGCCTGATGAGGAAGGCGGACGTCCTGTCCTTGGAGACGAGCAAGCTCATCAACAGCATGACGAAGGTGAAGGAGAACATCATGATACCGGGAATGAGCGAGCGCGGCTCGAATACGGGCGTCATGCCGCCCGTGAAGGAGTTGATGACGGCGAACAGGGCGATGAGCGCGACGGGAAATCCCACGCAAAAGATATAGATGAGGGGATCGCGCACCATTTCGGTGAGATTGCGTTTGGCAAAATTAAGCGTTCTCATACTTTTTTTCCTCCGATTTTTCCACGATTTTCACGAAAGCGTCCTCGAACTTCTCTTCGCCCGCCTCCGCTTTGATCTGCTCCACGGTGCCCGTAAAGACGACCTCTCCTTTCGCCATGACGGCGACGCGATCGCAGAGCGCCTCGATCTCCTCGAGGTAGTGAGAAGTCAGCACGATGGTGATCTTCCCCTTCAACTTCTCGATGACGCGCCACAGCTCGCGGCGGGCGAGCACGTCCAAGCCCAAAGTCGGTTCGTCCAAAAACAAAACCTGCGGCGAGGAAACGAGCGCGATGGCGATGGAGAGCCGTCTTGCCCAACCGCCCGAAAGCGTCTTTGCCCGCTTTCCCATCACCTCTTCCAGACGGAACACTTCGGCGATCTCCTTGATCGTTTCGTCGGCTTGCCGTTTGGTCAAGCCGTATACGCTCGCGAAGAAATACAGATTCTCCCGCACGGTTAAGTTGGGGGCGATAGAAGTCTCCTGCGGGGAGACGTCAATGATTCTTTTCACCTCGCCCGCCTGCTTGACCACGTCGAACCCGCCGACGCGGGCGGAACCGCCCGTGGGCAGAGAGAGCGTGGACAAGATGCGAATGAGGGTGGTCTTTCCCGCCCCGTTCACGCCGAGCAGACCGAACAGCTCCCCTTTCTCCACGGAAAGCGAAACGCCCTTGACCGCGGTAAAGTCCCCGAATTTTTTTACAACCTGATTGCACTCGATCTCTTTCATACCCTGTTACTCCTTGATACGGCTTTGAAAGCCGAAAAAACTATCGCTTAAAAGTTCGTCGATCTCCTCTTCGGAAAAATCGCGAAAGCCCGTCGCGCACATCGCGGCGATGCCGTGCACGAAAATCCATTGCTCGAAATGAAATTTTTCCGCCTGCGCCTGAGAAATCCCGAGTTTTTCCCGTATCATTCTAACGGAAATGTCCCACGATTCGTCCGGCTTTGCCCTTCCCTGCCTGTCGCTGAGAAATAGGAAACGGAAGAGCTTTTTCTCCCGCATCGCAAAGCGGATATATCCCCTGCCGTACGCCTTGTAGGGCGGATAGCTCTCGTCCGCAAGCTCCCCTTCCAAAAAATCAAGATACTCTTTTTCCGCCTCTTTTCGCATCGCGAGACGGAGGGAGTCGATATTTTCAAAGGACAGATAGATGGGTTGGGTGGAACAATTCAGCTCCTTGGCGACGGAGAGGGTATTTACGCTCTCCTCCCCGCTACGCCGCAACACGGCGAGCGCCGCTTGCAATATTTTTTCCTTCGTGATCGTCTTTTTTGCCGGCATATTACTCCTCTTTTATAAAATAAACTATTTTATCAATAAATAACTTTATTTTATCATGTAATTGTCCGTTTGTCAAGGAATTTCTTAAAAAAAGAGTACCTTACTTGTTATATCGACAATATAAGCTCCGTATAACAAGCAGGTACTCTCTATCACAGGAATTCGTGTAAAGCCGTTCCACTATTAAAATTCACATTCTTGATGCGCTTTTTCTACAATTTCCTTCAACTTCTCCTGATAAGGTTTATAATACTTATTTTTCTCTTTATAGGTTACGAGAGCATAGATAAAGAATACGGGAAGAAATGCAATATTGATATACGCCGCAATCAGCAAACCGATTGCCGCTACAATAAGCATAGGCAACATAATAAGAGTCGGCTCATCTATAAACATATGTTTAATGTAAGTTAACACCCAAACAATCGGCGTAAAGACCAAACTCAAAAACGATAACATTTTATGAGGTTTTTTCTGCAATGTCTGATATTGACGATAAACCTGCCAAGCCTCGTTTTCATACTCCGTTAACGCCTCTAAATTTTTGATCTTTGCGGTATCCCGATACAGATGGATTTGACGTTTAATAGATGAAGTCGTTGTCTCATAGTGATCCTTCACTTCGTAGCTGCCATCATTTTTTTGCGTTACGTCATAACCGGATTTATATTCTACGCCGCCCGTTCCATCGTCAACGTACTTCGACCCCGCTTTCCGCCACCCAAATTTTTGATGCAGCTTGATCTCCTCACCGAGCCAAAGGAAATCTTCGTCATCGGGCGTCAAAACCATACGCTGTATTTCTCTTTCCCTCTTCTCTTTTTGTTCTTTTTCTAACGCAGCAGCTTGCTTTCTTTCCTTCTCTTCTTGCATGAGAGAATCCCAACTTTCAGCCATAATTCTTGTTTCTCCTTATATTTTTTTTAATTATATCACAAGAATACTTGTATGTCAACATTTTTACAAGAAAAATTGTAGAATAAAGGTATGAAAGGTCAATTCGGGAAAAATCTAAAACTCTATCGAAAAGAGTGCAAACTATCGCAGGAACAGTTAGCCCGAAAGGTCGGCGTGACGCAACAATGCGTGAGCGAATGGGAAAAGGACCGCATCGAACCGACGCTTTCCAATCTTTGGGCGATTGCGGATATTTTTGACGTCAGCGTGGACGAATTGATCGGCAGAACGCAATAAACCGCAAACAAAAGGGGAGCTTTGATAAGCTCCTCTTTTTCTTTTATACGAGATTCTTATTTAAGAACGCTTCCATGGACGCCTCGGGGACAAAGCCCAGATTGTTGTCCTTCACCTTGCCGTTTTCGATGACGAATACGTTGGGAATGGAAGAGATGCCGTATTTTCTCGCCGCATCCTCGTTGTCGTCTACGTCCACCTTGACGAATACCGCCTTATCGGCGTATTTTTCGCTCAAGGAATCGAGCACGGGCGCGAGCATTCGGCAGGGACCGCACCAAGTCGCCCAAAAATCCACGACCACGTACTTATTTTCCCGAATGAGAACTTCAAGTTCTTCCTGATTGACGTGTTTTACCATTTTTTTATCCTCCTGTTTGTATTTTTTACGGAAATTCCTTTCCGTTATCTTTGACGGAAATATTCGACGGCGTCCTCCCACTTGACGGGGAACTGTTCGCCGGTAGCCATATTCTTGACGTTCATGACGCCCTGCTCCATTTCGCCCGAGCCGATGACGGCGACGTATTCGGCGCCCAGCTTGCCCGCGTACTTAAACTGCGCCTTGATGGAGCGAGCCATGTGGTCGACGTCGCAGACGACGCCGTTCCTCCTTAAAGTTTGCGCAATTGTGAATGCTTTCATGCGGGAATCCTCGTCCATGCCGGCGAGGTATACCTTGAGCGCAGGCTCTTTTCCAAACGAAACGCCTGTATTTTCCATGAGGAGCATCAATCTCTCGATGCCTGCGGCAAAGCCGACCGCGGGAACGGAGGGTCCGCCCAAATTTTCGATGAGCGTGTCGTATCTGCCGCCGCCGCAAACGGTGCCTTGCGCGCCGATCGCCGTGGAGACGAACTCGAACACCGTTTTGGAATAGTAATCGAGCCCTCTCACGATGCCGGGATCTATCTGATAGGAAACGCCGTTGTCGCTCAAAATCTTCTGAAGTTTTTCAAAGTGTTCCTTGCACTCGTCGCAGAGGTAATCCAAGATGACGGGAGCCTGAACCATATACTTGCGGCACCCCTCCTCCTTACAGTCGAGCATGCGCAGGGGATTCTTTTCAAATCGGGACTGACAAGTTTCGCAAAGCTCGCTCAAATGCGGGCGTAAAAATTCCTTTAACGCCTCGTTATACTTGGCTCTGCAATGCTTGCAACCGATGGAATTGATGTGGAGCGTTACCTCCGTGATGCCGAGATCGTTTAGAAAATCGCTCGCGAGCATGATGACTTCCGCGTCCTGATCGGGGGTGGCGGAACCGAAAATTTCGACGCCGAACTGATGAAATTCGCGAAGTCTCCCCGCCTGCGGTCTCTCGTAGCGGAACGCGGGGGTGAGGTAGAACATCTTTGCGGGAAGGGGGGAAGACGCCATGCCGTTTTCGATGAACATTCTGGCTACGCCCGCCGTGCCCTCCGGCTTGAGCGTGATGTAGCGCTTGCCCTTATCCTGAAAGGTGTACATTTCCTTGTTGACGATATCGGTGGTGTCGCCGACGCCGCGATCGAACAGTTCGGTGTGTTCGAAGGTGGGCGTTCTCGTCTCCTTGAGCGCGTAGAGAGATGCGACGTTTCTCGCTTTGCCCTCGATATACTGCCACTTATAGGAATCGGAGGGGAGCACATCCTTCGTGCCCTTGGGGATATTGATCATAAAATTACCTCTTTATAAAACGTATTTCTTCAAATCTCTGTCCTTGGTGAGTCCCGCCAAATGCGTCTCCACGTATTGCGCGTCGATGGTGATGGGAACGACGGGATAGTTGCCGCCGCCCGCGTTGAAGGAGATATCCTCTAAAAGATATTCCATGACGGTGTGCAATCTTCTCGCGCCGAGATCCTCGGAGGACTCGTTGACCTGTACGGAGACCTCCGCAATCTTATCGATCGCCTCGGGGGTAAAGGAGAGATCGATGTTATCCACGGCGAGGAGCATTTTATACTGCGTGGTGATGGCGTTCTGCGTGTTGGTGAGGATCTGCACGAAATCCTCCTTGGTGAGGGAGGCGAGCTCCACCTTTACGGGGAAACGACCCTGCAGTTCGGGAATGAGGTCCTCCATCTTGGCGATCTGGAAGGCGCCCGCCGCGATGAACAGGATATAGTCCGTCTTGATGGGACCGTACTTGGTCATGACCGTACAGCCCTCGACGATGGGGAGAATGTCCCGCTGAACGCCCTCTCTGGAAACGTCCGCGCCCCCTCTTTGCGAGCTGGCGGCGATCTTATCGATCTCGTCGATGAAGATGATGCCGTCGTTTTCCGCCCGTTTAAGCGCTTCCATGGTGACGGCGTCGTTGTCGATGAGCTTATCCGCCTCTTCGTCGACGGTGAGCTTCATCGCCTCTTTGACGGTGAGCTTTCTCTTCTTTTTCTTCTTCGGGAGCACCTCGCCGAAGATGCTGCCTAAATTGATTGCCGCGCCGCCGGGAATGAGCTCCATGTTTTTCGCCTCTTCCGCGACGTCCATCTCGATGATGAGATTGTCGTACACGCCCTGGCGCAGGCTCTCGAGGACGTTCTTTTCAAACTCCGCCTGCGGGGTGTCGCCCTGATCGGCTTTCTTCATGTCGAGAAGTATCTTCATGACCTTCTTTTCGGCGACCTTCGTCGCCTTCAAGGAGACTTCCTTCGTCTTTTCTTCCTTGACGAGGCGGTAGGAACATTCGGCAAGATCTCTCACCATGCCCTCTACGTCCTTGCCCACGTACCCGACTTCGGTATAGGTGGTCGCCTCCACTTTTACGAAGGGAGCGCGCACGATTTTGGCAAGTCGCCTTGCGATTTCCGTTTTGCCGACGCCCGTAGCGCCCTTCATCAAAATGTTCTTGGGGGTGATCTCCTCCATGAGTTCGGGGGAGAGTTGACTTCTTCTGTAACGGTTGCGCAGCGCGATGGCTACCGCCTTTTTCGCGTCCGCCTGACCGATGATATATTTATCCAGTTCGTTTACGATCTGCTTGGGGGAAAGATCCATGTATTTACTCCTTTCCTGCCTCGATGAGGGCAGGTTCCTGCTCGCCGACCGTCTCCAAACGGATATGATCGTTGGTGTAGACGCAGATCTCCGACGCGATCTTGAGCGCCTTCGTCGCGATGGTGCCCGCGTCGTAATCCGTTTCCTGCACGAGCGCGCGAGCCGCCGCCAACGCGTAATTGCCGCCGCTGCCGATGGCGCAGACGCCCTCGTCCGGCTCGATGACCTCGCCCGTGCCGGACACCACGAGAAGGGTATCCCGATCGGCGATGATCATCATCGCGTCCAGCTTTCTGCCGATGGAGTCCGTCCGCCAAAGATCGGCGAGTTCCACCGCCGCGCGCAGAAGGTTGCCCGAATATTTATTGAGCATACCCTCGAACCGCTCGGAGAGGGAGAAGGCGTCCGTCACGGAACCGGCAAAACCCAAAATGACTTTACCGCCGTAAATCCTCCTTACTTTTTTGGCGGAAGTTTTGAACACGACGGATTCGCCCATCGTGACTTGTCCGTCGCCGGCGATCGCCGTGACGCCGTTTCTCTTTACGGCACAGATGGTCGTGCCTCTGAATTCTACCATATTTTTTACTCCTTTACAATTTGATCGATAGCGGCAAGCGCCCGTTCCGCTATCATGCGTTTCTTTTTATCCTTATCCCGCGTGTATTCTTCGGGCGGGGGCAGAATGCCGAAATTCGCGTTCATGGGCTGAAAATCGGGGTTGGGGGTCGCGATATAGCGGCTCAAAGAACCGCACACCGTGGTCGGCGGGAAAGAGATAGGCGCCTTTCCCTTCCACTTGCGTTCGACGTGAAAACCGACGAGAAGTCCGCTCATGGCGCTCTCGACGTATCCCTCCACGCCCGTGATCTGCCCCGCGAAATAGACGTTCTCGTTCTCCTTCATGGAAAAATCCTCGTTTAATATCTCGGGGGAATTGAGATAGGTATTGCGGTGCATGACCCCGTAGCGCAGAAATTCCGCGTTTTTGAGGGCGGGGATCACGGAAAACACCCGTTTTTGTTCGCCGAACTTCAGGTTCGTCTGACAGCCGACCAAATTGAACGCCGTGCCCTCCGCGTTTTCCTTTCTCAATTGCAATACCGCATAAAAGCGGTTGCCGTTTTCGTCGCGAAGTCCGACGGGCTTCAAATTGCCGTAGCGCAGGGTGTCCCTTCCGCGCGACGCCATGATCTCCACGGGCATACAGCCGTCGAAGATATCCTTCTTTTCAAAGTCGTGCAGCGTCACCTTTTCCGCCGAGAGCAATCCCTCCACGAAGGCTTCGTACTCCTCCTTGTTCAGCGGGCAATTGATATAATCGCCGTCCCCCTTGCCGTACCGATCGCCGATAAAGGCGTGCGACATATCGATGCTCTCCCTTGAAACGATGGGCGCGGAGGCGTCGAAGAAATGCAACCCCTCCCCGAATCGCCTTTGAATATCCTTTGCCAGCGCGTCCGACGTGAGCGGACCCGTGGCGATCACGCAGATTCCCTCCTGCGGAAGGGCGGTCGCCTCTTCGCTTACGATCGTTATGTCGGGGTGGCTTTTTAATTTTTCCGTGATATAGGCGGAAAACCGATCGCGGTTGACGGCGAGCGCGCCGCCGGCGGGAACCCTGTTCTTGTCTCCCGCCTCGATGACGAGGGAGCCTAACTTCCGCATCTCTTCCTTCAAAAGACCGCAGGCGTTGCCGTATACGTCGTTGCTCTTTAACGAGTTGGAGCAGACGAGTTCCCCGAAATTTTCGCTCGTATGGGCGGGGGAATACTTTTTGGGCTTCATCTCGACGAGCTCGACGGGGATTCCCCTATTTGCGAGGTACCAAGCGCAATCCGCGCCGGCGAGCCCCGCCCCGATCACTGTCACTTTATTCTTCATCCGTCTTTTCTTCCGTGATATCTTCTTCTTTATAATTACAGTTTCTGTTGTTACAGCGCACCTTGCCGCGCGCGGTGACGACGACGGCGCCGCCGCACAAGGGGCATTTCTTGCCCGTGGGTTTATCCCAACTCATGAACTTACAGAGGGGATAGCCGCTGCAGCCGTAAAAGATCTTTCCGCTCTTGCTCTTCATTTTCTTGGCGGGCTTGCCGCAATCGGGGCAAACGCCCTCGTACACGTCCTCCCTCTTTTCTGCAAAGGGAAGGGTGGATTTACATTCCGGATAGCTGGGGCAAGCGAGAAATTTTCCGAATTTTCCCGATTTTACCACCATCATCGCCCCGCATTTGGGACAGGGCACGTCGCTGACGGTAGGCGCGGATTCGGAAATGATATTCGAACACTTGGGATAGTTGGGACAAGCGAGATACTTGCCGTATTTATTTTCCTTGCGGACCATCATGGCGCCGCACTTCTCGCAGGGGATATCCGTCACCTCGTCCTTTGCCGTCGTGGCGGAGACGAGCTTTTGCTCGAAGGGGGGATAAAACTCCGCGATGATCTCGTGCCAGTCCTTGCCCGTGCTCTCGATATCGTCTAATTTATCCTCCATATCGGCGGTGAATCCGACGTCCATGATATCCTTGAAGTTCTCCACGAGCATATCCGTGATTTTGTACGCCACGGGGGTGGGCTTCATGTATTTGCCCTCTTTTTCCACGTATCTGCGCTTGGTGAGCACGGAGATGATGGAGGCGTAGGTGGAAGGGCGCCCGATGCCGTTGCTCTCCATCTCTTTGACCAAGGACGCGTCGGTATATCTTGCCGGCGGCTTGGTGAACTTCTGCTCCCCCTTTAAGGAGAGACAATTCAGGAGCTGCCCCTCATTGAGATCGGGCAGGAGCGCGGAAGATTCGTTTTCCTCCTCCTTCTTTTCCTCCTGATACACGGCGGTGAAGCCGGCAAACAGGGGAGTTTTTCCCGCGGCTTTGAGCAGATAGACGCCGTTTTCGATTTCGATCTGCATGCTGTTATAGGTCGCCTCGGACATCTGCGAGGCGATAAAGCGGTCGTAGATGAGCTTATACACGTTGTAATGCTTTTTATCGAGCAATTTTTTCGCCTTTTCGGGCGTCATCGTCACGGAAATGGGACGAATGGCTTCGTGCGCGTCCTGCGCGCCCTTCTTCGTGGCGTAGAAGTTCGGTTTGGCGGGGCAATACTTCTTTCCGTATTTCTCCTCGATATAGGCGAGGGCGGACTGTTGCGCCTCCGCGGAAATGCGGGTGGAATCGGTACGGATATAGGAGATGAACGCCACGTGCCCTTCCCCCTCCACGTCCATACCTTCGTACAGGTGCTGTGCGATGAGCATGGTCTCGGGCGAGGTCATACCGAATTTATTCGACGCGTCCTGTTGGAGCGTAGAAGTGGTAAAGGGCGCGGGCGCGTGGGATTTCGCGACGGTTTTCTTTACCTTTTTTACGATAAAACTCCCCTTTTTGAGAGCGTCTACCGTCTCTTCGTTTTCTTCTTTGGAAGAGGGCTTGAATTTTTGGTTCCCCTTCTTTTCCAAAGACGCCTTGAAGGGGGAGAATTTTTTCTCGGTATCCTGCAATTCCGCCGTCACGTTCCAGTATTCTTCGGGAACGAAGGAAGTGATCTTCCGCTCCCTGTCGACGATGAGCCGCAGGGCGACCGACTGCACGCGCCCCGCCGAAAGGGAGACGGCGCTCTCGATCTTGTCGTTCAAAAAGGGAGAGAGCTTGTAGCCCACCAACCGATCGAGCACGCGGCGAGCCTGCTGGGCGTTTACCAGATTATAGTCGATCTGCCGAGGCTCCCGAATGGCTTTTTCGATGGCGGTCGGCGTGATCTCGTTGAACGTGATGCGGTTTTTCGCCTTCTCGTCCATGCCGAGCACCGTCTGCAAGTGCCAGGAGATCGCCTCTCCTTCGCGGTCGGGGTCGGTGGCGAGATAGACGTGATCGGCCTTTTTCGCCTCCTCCGTCAGGCGGGAGATGATCTCCTCTTTGCCGGGGGTAACGACGTATTTCGGTTCGTAATTCTTCTTGATGCTGACGCCGAGCGACTTGACGGGCAAATCGCGAATGTGTCCCGCCGAAGCGTCTACGCGATACTTCCCCTTTAAGTATTTTGCAATGGTTTTTGCTTTGGAAGGAGATTCCACAATAATTAAATCCATACTGTATCCTTTTTATACGGCGGAATATTTGTTGCCGCCCGTCTTTACCACCTTGCCCTCCGTTTCGAGCATTATGAGGTCGGCGCCGAGCGAATCGATATCCCGTCCCGTTCTTTCGGCGAGCTGATACACGTGCAGCTCTCCGCTTTCTTTCAAAATGTCAATGATCTCTTTTTCCTCTTCGGAGGTCTCCTCCGACTCTTTTTTCCCTTCTAACCCGTAGAAAGAGAGGATATCCTCCGCCGAATCGCAGAGGAACGCGCCCGCTTTGATGAGCTCGTTGCAGCCCGCTCCGCTCTCCACACCCGGCGCGTAGGGCAGAGCAAACACGTCCTTACCCAGCTCCAACGCCTGATTGCAGGTGTTGAGCACGCCGCTCCTCTTCCCCGCCGATAAGGCGAGCGTACCCTCGCCGAGCGCCGCCAAAATGCGGTTGCGCACGAGAAAAGAAAATTTCTGCGGTCGAAAATCCAAGGGAAATTCCGTGACGGCAAGACCCTTTTGACAGACCTCCCGATAGATAGCGATAGCGCTTGCCGGCACTCTTTTGTGCCCGAAGGGCAACACGCTGATGCAATTTTCCCGCTCGAGCGCGCCCGAAAGCGCCGCTTGATCGCCGCCGTCGGCAATACCGCTGACGATCGTGAAGTGCTCGCAAAGGGCTTTCGTCAACCCTTCGGCAAATTTGAGCACGGACTGCCCCGTGCGGCGGGAGCCGACCACGGTAAATTTCCGTTCCTGCAAAAGCCGAATGTTGCCCTTGCAATAGAGAACGGAGGGCGGGTGCTTTAAGTGCGTGAGCTCCTCGGGATAATCGGGAGAATACTTGGTGACCGCCGTGATCCCCTCCCGCTCCAGCTCGCCCAAAAGATTTTTGACGTAGGATTTGGCGCGGAGAGAGTCTCTCATATTATTATATAAGCACTCTTTTCCCGCTTTAATCAGATAAGCGGAGAATTTTTCAAAGTTGACGGCAAGCGAGAGCGCGTCGCCCGCCATTTCCAAAAGTCTGAATGATAGCGCGTCGCCGCCTAAAAAGCTATCCAGCCAAAGGCAGGCGATCTCTTCTTTTTCGTATCTCATAGCGCGTTATTCTCTCTCGTGCGGAATCCGACGGCTTCGACGAGGTGCTTAAACTGAATGCGTTCGGAATAGTCGAGGTCGGCAATGGTGCGGGCGACCTTGATGATGCGCGCCCGCGCGCGCATGGAGAGGTGAAACCTTTCAAACGCCTTCCTTAAAAACTCCTCGCTCTTTTCGTCGAGGCGACAAAACCGACGAATTTCCCGTTCCGTCATTTCCGAGTTGGTATGAATGGGAAGGTCTGCAAAGCGCTCCGCCTGAATCTTTCGGGCGACGTTCACCCTCGCCTTGACTTTTTCCCCGCTCTCCTCCTCTTTTTCCGAGACGAGCGCGGCGTAGCTGACGCTGTCCACGTCCACCTGAATATCGATCCTGTCCAAGAGGGGCGCGGAGATCCTTTCGCGATAGCGCTTGATCTGCAAGGGCGTGCAGCTGCATTTGAGCGTCTCCGAGCCGAAATTGCCGCAGGGGCAGGGATTCATGCCCGCCACGAGCATGAAACTCGCGGGATAGGTGACGGAACCGCTCGCGCGGGAAATGGTGATGACGCCGTCCTCCAACGGTTGCCGCAGGGCTTCGAGGGTGTTTCGGCTGTATTCGGGCAGCTCATCCAAAAAGAGCACGCCCCCGTGCGCGAGCGAAATTTCTCCCGGGTGAATTTTAACGTTGCCGCCGCCGCACATGGAAACTTGCGTCGCCGTGTGATGGGGCGTGCGGAAAGGGCGCCTGGTGACGATCCCCTCTTCCCCGAGCGTGCCCGCCACGGAATGTATCTTGGTGATCTCGAGCGCCTCTTCCTTGGTGAGGTCGGGCATGATGGAGGGAATGGAGCGGGCGAGCATGGTCTTTCCCGTGCCGGGAGGACCGATAAAGAGGAGATTGTGCCCGCCGCTCACGGCGATCTCCAACGCGCGCTTGGCTATCTTTTGCCCGCGCACGAGGGAAAAGTCGTTGCCGTCCTCTCCGCTGATAAAGCTGTCGAAATCCACCGTCTCCGCGGGGGATATGGGAACGACGCCGAGCAGATGATTGACGACGTCGCGAAGGCAAGAGGCGGGATAGACGGTGAGCCCGTCCACGTAGCTCGCCTCCTCGCGGTTGCCCTCGGGGACGACGGCTTCTAAAACGCCCGCCTCTCGGGCGGAGATGAGCACGGGCAAAAGCCCCGTGATCTTCCTTAAAGAACCGTCGAGACCGAGCTCGCCGAAAAACGCCACGTTCTGACCGAGAGCAAAGGGCAGGGAATGATTGCTTTTCAAAATGCTGACGGCGACGGCTAAATCGAAGTCGCTCCCCTCCTTTCTCACGTCGGCGGGCGCCATGTTCACGGTGATTCGGTGATAAGGAAAATCGTATCCGCTGTTTTTGATGGCGGAGCGCACGCGATCCTTCGCCTCTTTTACGGCGGCGTCGGGCAGTCCGACGATATCGTAGGCGGGCTTGCCGAGGGAAATATCCGTTTCCACTTCGATCTTGACGCCCTCTAAGCCGCTCAAAGCAAAGCTGACCACTTTGGAAATCATGCCGAAAAGCCTCCTTATCCTTATAATATCTCTATCTATTTTACACAAAAAGAAAAAGAATGTAAACAAATTTTATAAAAAAATTATTTCCACATGAGAAAAGACGACTCTTTTTTTCAGAATCGTCCGCTCTCGCTTTTATTTTAGAACGAAAAAGCAGTCCGCCGGGACTTTCGGCAGACTGTTTTTCTGTTCGTGTTCGATTGTGTTCAAAAAAGACAGTTCTAAAAAAGTTAGATATCTTCCTTGACTTTGGCTGCCTTACCGGTAAGGTTACGCAAATAATAGAGCTTCGCTCTTCTTACTTTACCGCTTCTTACCACCTTAACGCTTGCGATTTTAGGGGAATGAATGGGGAAAGTTCTTTCCACGCCTACGCCGTAAGCAATGTGTCTTACGGTAAAGGTCTCGTTGATGCCGCCGTTCTTCTTCGCAATGACAACGCCTTCAAAATTCTGAACTCTTTCCTTGGTTCCTTCGATGATCTTGTATCCGACGACAACGGTATCGCCGACGTTGATTTCGGGAACTTCGGACTTCATGGATTCCGCATTGATTGCTTCAATTAATCCTTTCATGACTTATACCTCCATAAATTACCAAACGTTCGTTACCCGCTGTCGGCATCTTTCTGCCCGACCCGTTTCCAAAAAGATAAGAGGACCGTTGGAAGTCATTGTCCATTATACAGAAAATCTTACCCTTTAGCAAGCGTTTTGCTATCCTTTTTGAAAATATTTTTTGACATTTTGTCGATTGCCGCGCGGCGCCCCTCTATTCGGTGAGCGAGCGCAGGCGCAGCCCTTTGGGATAGTGATTCTTCACCATGCCGCCCGAGATTTTGCCGATTCCAAGCGGGAATTTTTCAAATCCGACCACGCACCAACCGTTTGGATTGCGTGAGGGCAGGGTTTCTCCCCGCAGGTACTTTTCCGCCTCTTCCCTGTTCAAGGAGACGAAATTTCGGCAATTCTCCTTCTTTACGCTCATCGCGAGCGCGTGCGCGGGCTGTATTCTGCCGTTTACGATCTCCGCGACGCGGACGCCCGCGCGCAAAAGATTGAGCCCCTTGAAGTCGAACATATCCTCGGGCAGGGCGTATATCGTATCCTTGGCGCGGAACAAATTTTTTTGCGGCGAGGTTAAAAACTCCCTTTCAAAGGCGCGATACGCCTTTTCATCCGCGGCGGAAAGCCCTATCTTGCTCGGTTTTTGCCCGTTCTGCTCTCCTTCCGTCTTTTGAAGAAGAGCCGTATAGTGCCCCTCGCCCTTCACCCGATGCGGATAGAATTTTTTCTCCTCGATCAAAACGTACTCGCCGTGGCGGGACAAAAACGAACGAATCTGCTCCTCGTCCTCTTCGCGGGCAAAGGTACAGGTGGAATACACGATTTTTCCGCCCCCTTTCAACATGAGGTGCGCCTGTTCCAAAATATTTCTCTGCCGATTCGCGCAAAGGGCGACGTTCTCCTCGCTCCAGTTCTCGATCGCTTCCTCCTCGTTCTTCTTGAACATACCCTCGCCCGAACAGGGAGCGTCCACTAAAATTTTATCGAAGTAGGCGGGGAATTTCTTTGCGAGATTTTCGGGCGTTTCGTTTAAGACGACGGCGTTGGAAATGCCCATTCGCTCCACGTTCTGCAAGAGTATTTTCGCGCGGGCGGACACGTACTCGTTTAAGACGACGACGCCCCGCCCCTTTGTCTCCTCGCAAAGTTTCGTGCCCTTGCCGCCGGGCGCGGAACAGAGATCGAGCACCCTTTCGCCGGGGCGCACGTCAAGCAGCGGCGCGGCGCTCATGGCGGAGGGTTCCTGCGAATAGTAAAGTCCCGCAAAGTGCTCTACGTACCGCCCGACCTTTACCCCTTCCGTATAGAAACCGTTCTCTTCCCATTCTACCCTTTCCCCCACGGGGAAGGGCGCGCGGGAAAGAAACTCCTCTTTACCGATTTTCAGCGCGTTGACGCGGATCCCCTTATACGCGGGGGCGTCGTAAGTGGCGAGGTAGGAAGAAAACTCCCCGTTGAGCTCCTCTTGCATTCTCCGTTGAAAGGCTTCGGGCAGGTTCATATCAGCATCTCCTTGAAGGACTCCTCGTTGAGCACGAGGGCTCCCTTTTCCTGCGCCGCCTCCTTTCTTCGGGAGATATCCCCGTCGAGCGCGACGTATCGGTTGCATTTTTCCACCTTAAAGGAATAGCCGCCGCCCCGCTCGTAAATGGCTTTTACGTAGGCGATGGAGCGTTCCGTCGCCTCCTCGAGCGGTTTGGAGAAGGAAAACACCTTGCCGCGCAGGCTATCCGACTTACGCTTGGGGCGCTTGCCGCACACGGCGGCAATAAATTCCGCGCGGGATCTTTCCCTTCTTTCCTTGGCGGCGCGAAGGGAAAGGAGGTACTCTTCCCGCGCTAAAGAGGTACAATCGACCGCCTCGCCGTCCTTGGTGACGCCCGCCTTGATTTCGTAAAAATCGATGAGTTCCATTAAGGTCATTCCCTCCTTTTTACACAGCGCCTCCGCGATTTTCATGGTCGCGTAAGCGTCGTCCGCCGCGCGGTGGGCAACGAACTCGACGCCGAGCGCCTCGGCGATGGTGCCGAGGGCGAGCTGACGCTCGAACGCCTTGATCTTATTCATATAGATAAACTGCGTGTCGTAGAAGGAAAAATTCAAGGGCGGCAGGGAGAACCGCGCCGTTTCGAGGTTGAGATATTTGACGTCGTTCATGATGGAATGACCCAAGACGACGTTGCCTTCCGTGAGGAGACGAGCGACGTCGGGATACACCTCGGGGAAGGAAGGCTGACGCTTGAATGCGTTATAATCGTACGGCAAAACGAGCCCCTTCTCCCCCCTGCGGTCGGTCAGATGAAAGCTGCCCTGCGGATTGATGAGAAGGTCTCTCTTTTCCTTGATATGAAATTGATCGTCCGTGACGACGTAGCCGAAGGCGCAAATCTTAGCCGCCTTTTTGGATACGCACGCACATTCGATATCGAAAAAAACAAAATCCATGAGTTCCCCGCTTACAGCGCAAATGTAGGGGCAACCCGAAACGGGTTGTCCCTATGCGATCCTTTCCTCTCTTATTTCTTGGCGGGATAGATGACCGTCTTTCCGCCCATATAAGGCTGCAATACGGCGGGAATGGTCACGCTGCCGTCCGCCTGCAAATGATTTTCCACGAAGGCGATGAGCATTCTGGGCGGGGCGACCACCGTGTTGTTCAAGGTGTGCGCGAGCTTGTTCTTGCCGTCCGAATCCTTGTACTTGATGGAAAGTCTTCTCGCCTGCGCGTCCGTGAGGTTGGAGCAGGAACCGACTTCAAAGTACTTCTTCTGTCTGGGAGACCACGCCTCCACGTCGCAGCTCTTGTATTTGAGATCGGCGAGGTCGCCCGAGCAACAGCCGAGCTGGCGAACGGGGATCTCCATAGAGCGGAAGAGCTCCACGGTGTACTGCCACAGCTTTTCGTACCATTCTTCCGACTGTTCGGGCTTGCAGATGACGATCATCTCCTGCTTTTCGAACTGATGGATGCGGTAGATGCCTCTCTCCTCTAATCCGTGCGCGCCCTTTTCCTTGCGGAAACAGGGGGAATAGGAGGTGAGCGTTAAAGGGAGCTTGTCCCCGTCGATGATCTGACCCATAAAGCGACCGATCATGGAATGTTCGGAGGTGCCGATGAGATAGAGATCCTCCCCCTCGATCTTATACATCATGCCTTCCATCTCTTCAAAGCTCATGACGCCGCTCACCACGTTGCCGTGGATCATAAAGGGGGGAATGACGTAGGTGAAACCCTTGTCGATCATGAAATCTCTCGCGTAAGTCAAAACCGCGGAATGCAGGCGCGCGATATCGCCCGTGAGATAGTAAAAGCCCTGACCGGCAACTCTCCTCGCCGAGTCGATGTCGATGCCGTCGAGATTTTCCAAGATATCCAGGTGATACGGGATATCGAAATCGGGCACGACGGGTTCGCCGAAACGCTTGAGCTCCACGTTTTCGGAATCGTCCTTGCCGATGGGAACGTCGTCTGAAATGATGTTGGGGATCGCCATCATGGCTTTCTTCAAGGACTCCTCCACTTCGGGCTGTTCCCTTTCGATTTCCGCAAGGCGCGCTGCGTCCTTGGCGACTTCCGCTTTCACGGACTCCGCCTCCTCCTTTTTGCCCTGTTTCATTAAAAGTCCGATCTGCTTGGAAAGGGAATTTCTCGCGGCGCGAAGGGTATCGCCCTCCGCCTGCAACGCTCTCTTTTTCTCGTCGAGAAGGATAACCTCGTCCACCAGGGGAAGTTTTTTGTCCTGGAATTTCTTTTTGATATTCTGCTTGACCAATTCGGGATCGTTACGGATCAAATTGATATCGATCATGGTTCTATCTGCCTCCGCTTAAGGATTTTTAGTAAAATGTTTATCTATATTATAATCTCAAGGAAGGCAAAAAGCAATAAAAAACCCCACTATTTTTCTCAAAATTCTTGTAAAAGACCTATTATCGTGATATAATACAAGTATATACTTTACTTTGGGGGATCGCCATGCAACAAGAAAACAACAGAGGAAAGAATACGTTCGGTCCGCGCAAACAGCCTGCGGATAAAAAAAGGACGAGGAAACTTTATCAGCAAGTCAAAAAGGTAAAGCCCCACGGGGAAGACGCGGTGGAACGCTTTACCCCCGAGCTGGACGTAGGTCTCACCAAAGATCAGATCGATACCCGTTTCGAGCAAGGGCTCTACAACCTCACGGGTAAAAAATACTCGAAAAGTCTCGTCAACATCTTTATCGAGAACATCTTCACCTTCTTCAACCTCCTGTGCGTATTCGCGATGATCGCCCTCATCTACTCGGGCGCGAGCATCACCAACTACCTGTTCGTCGTCATCTTCATGGCGAACATCGTCATCGGCATCGTGCAGGAGATTCGGGCGAAATTACAGATCGATAAGCTCTCCGTCCTCGCCTCCGCCAACGTAAAGGTGATGCGTTACGGAACCTTTATGGAGATTCCCGTGAGCGAAGTCGTCTTGGACGACGTCTTGCACTTGGAAACGGGCAATCAGGTTCCCGCCGACTGTTTGGTGGCGGACGGCGTGGTGGAAGTGAACGAATCCCTCCTCACGGGCGAATCGGTCTCCATCAAAAAGAACGCGGGCGACCCCATCTACGCGGGCTCCTTTATCTCCAGCGGGAGCTGCCGCGCGCGGGTGGAAAAGGTGGGTAAATCCACCTACGTGAACTCCCTCACCTCGCAGGCGAAAAAATATAAAAAACCCAACTCCGAGATCATGAAATCCATCAGCACCTTCGTGCGCGTGATCGGCGTCATGATTGTCCCCATCGCCATCATGATGTTCTGGACGAACTGGCGGAAGATCGGCGCGGTGTACGACTTTTCCCTGCGCGACTTGGAGACGTGGACGGGGGAAGCGATCATCACCGCGGAGGGCGTGATGAACGCGAGAGCCTGCTTAAACGAAGCCATTCAAAAGACCTGCGCCATCATCGTCGGCATGATCCCCTCCGGCATGATGCTGCTCACGTCCGTCGCGCTCGCCGTCGGCGTGGTGCGACTCGCCAAGAAAAACACGCTCGTGCAAGACCTCTATTCCCTGGAAATGCTCGCGCGCGTCGACGTGCTGTGTCTGGACAAGACGGGCACGATCACCGACGGCAGAATGAAGGTGCACGGCTATCAAATCGTGCAGGACGAGTCCCTCCCCGACGGGTATATCCCCTATTCCGTGGACGAGGTGATCTCCTCCATGCTGGCGGCTTTGCCCGACAACAATCAAACGTCCATCGCCCTCTTTAACTACTTCGGTCATTCCACGACGCTCCACGCAGAAAAAATTCTGCCCTTCTCCTCCAAGCGGAAATACTCCGCCGTCACCTTTGAGGATCCGGGCACCTTTGCGCTCGGCGCGCCCGAGTTCGTATTCTCCTCCGTTCCCTCCTATCTGGAACGAATGGTGAGCGAATACGCGTTAAAGGGCTTTCGCGTGCTCGTGCTCGCCTACTCCCCCGACCCGATCGAAGAGGACGCCATTCCCGAAGATATGACCCCCTTCGCGCTGATCGCCATCGAGGACAATATCCGAGAGGACGCCATCTCCTCCATTCGTTGGTTTAAGGAAAACGGCGTCGCCGTAAAGGTGATTTCCGGCGATAACGCCATGACCGTTGCGGAAGTTGCCCGCCGCGCGGGCGTGGAAAACGCCGATAAATACATTTCGCTCGAGGGCTTGACGGACACCGAGGTGGAGACGGTCGCCCACGAATATACCGTGTTCGGACGCGTGACGCCCGAGCAAAAGCGGCTGCTCGTGCGCGCCTTGAAGACGAGCGGCAAGACGGTTGCTATGACGGGCGACGGGGTCAACGATCTTCTGGCGCTCAAGGAGGCTGACTGCGCCATTTCCGTCGCGTCCGGCGCGGAGGCGGCGAGAAACGTGAGCCACCTCGTGTTGATGGACAACAACTTCAACTCCATGCCCTCCATCGTGTACGAGGGCAGGCGCGTCATCAACAACATCGAAAACTCCGCCTCCTTATATTTGATGAAGACGCTGCTCATCACCTGCCTCGCCCTGTTCTGCCTCATCTCGCAGCAATCCTACTTCTTCACCACGCAAAACATGATGCTCTTTGAAATGTTCGTGAGCGGGTTGCCCTCCTTTATCCTCTCCCTTCAGCCCAACTCGAAGAAGGTGGAAGGCAAATTCTTCTCCTACGTCATATCCCACTCCATTCCGCAAGCGTTTACCATGTTCCTATGCGTGCTCGGCGTATATCTGTCCTACAGCATTCCCTCCTTCAACGCCGCGATATATCCGCCCGAAACGGGCGCCGTGGAGTGGCAAGCCATGATGGTGCTCGTGATGACGCTTTCCGGCATCGTGATGCTGTACCAGATCTGTAAACCGCTGAACGTGTTGCGAGGGGCGCTGATCGTCACGGTGTTCCTCATCTGCGTCCTGTTCATGACGGTGGGCTATAACGACTTCGCCCTCGGCGATATCGTGATCGCGAACTATCACACCATCAAGTTCAACGCCGCGGAGCTCCTCTTGATGTCCACCATTATTTTATCGGCGTTCCCGGTCTCCAAGTATGCGACGTTGCTTTGCGAAAACATGAGCAAATCGATCAGCAAGGAATCCATCGACTCCAAAAAACAAATGCACGTAAAATAAAAAATACGCCCGTTGCCGAGAGCAACGGGCGTAACCGTTATGTAAGACTTCTTCACCCTCTCGAACAGGATCTTCCCTGCGGATAGAGGGGCAATTCGAAAAAGTCCGAGCAGACCTCCTGCGAGTACTCCTGCGCGGGCGGAATGGCGCAATAGCCGTAGGACGGGAGAAGAATGTCCACGGGCATCGTGACGCGCAAAATGACGGTGATGCAGGCGTTGACGGTGAAACCCTTTTTCGCCACGGAATAACTTCCTTGCGGCGCGACGGCGGAAACGGTAGCCGTGATCTGATAGGGCATGATGGAAGGACAGGGCACGAAGAGCAATACGTCTTCCGAGACGGTGATCACGCCCGTGGCGACCCCCTCCGCGCCGTTTGCGTCCGTATAGAGGATCTCCATGGGAATGGAAACCAAACACTGCACGCGGGAACAGCCCTTATCGTCCCGATCGACGGAAATCTGAGAGACCGTGCCGACGCCGGACGTGGAGCGGGCGCTCAAAAAGGTGAGCGGACAAGGGGGATCCTTGGGTGAAAAGCAAGTGGGCATAATAC
Organism: uncultured Clostridia bacterium; assembly: GCA_945949395.1. GTDB lineage: Bacteria > Bacillota > Clostridia > Christensenellales > Borkfalkiaceae > RGIG4074. Next base: position 120,763 of record CAMFEK010000002.1, on the reverse strand, counting down.
TATATCCTTCAAGCTGTGTCTGCTTGATGCAAGCGTCAAAAACCTTGTCGGCTTGAATGCAGACCTTTTCGCAAAGTCCGTTCAAGGGATTATTGTTGATCGTCCCCGGGCATTTATCCGACTGAAAGTTAAGGAAAAACGACATTTTTTTACCTCCTGTTGGTATACCTTATTATATGAAAGGAAGGGAAAAAGCGTGATATACTTTCTCTCGCCGAAAGGGGCTTTCCCGCTATATTAAAATTTTCATGCCGATAAAAAATTCGTCGGTAAAATTCAACGCCCGATAGCGTTCCTCGCTGCCGCAAAGATTTTTTTTGCTGTCTCCCGCCTGCACGGTGTACAGGGAATATTCTTTAGAGGGGAGTTTCAATAAATAGCCCGCCCAAGGCTCTTCCGTTAAGCCGTTCAAGCCGATGAGCGCGCATTCGGGTATTTTATACGCCTTTGCCACCAAAGAGAGGGTATCCCCCGTTTTCAGGCGATAATAATGATTTTCAATGATCCTCAACATACCCTTATTTTATGGACTACGGGCATAAAAGATACTTTTTTTTCATAAATTTGTAGCGTATGGCAACCAAGAAACTTTACCAAACCGCCGCCCTCGTGACAGCGCTTTCCATCGTCGAACGATTTTTGGGTTTTTTATACCGCATCGTCCTCTCCCGAACGATCCAAGAAACGGGAATGGGGCTGTATCAGATCGCCCTTTCCCTGTTTGCGGTGCTCGTCACCGTGACGTCCAGCGGGATCCCCATCACCCTCTCCCGCATGATCACCAAGCACAGGGCGGAAAACAACTTGAGAGGGGAACGCTCGTCCGTGACGGCGGGGATCCTGCTCTCCCTCGCCTTTTCCGTGCCCGTCTTTCTCTTTTTTATCTTCTTTCACGACTCGCTCGGCTTTCTCTTTTCCGATAAAAACGCGGAAAGCCTCTTCCTCATCATGCTGTTCGGGCTCGTCTTTAACTCGGTGTACGCCGTTTTGCGGGGTTCCTTTTGGGGGAACAAGCAGTTTTTGGCATATTCTCTGATCGAGATCGCCGAAGAAGCCGTGATGATCACGGTGGGCACGGTGCTCGTGTTGCGGGCAACCGACTTTCTTACGGGCGCCAAACGGGCCGCCCTCGCCGTCGTCGTCTCCTACGTCTGCTCCTTCGCCATCGCGCTCATCTATTTTTTTGCAAAGGGCGGACGGTTATCCTCCCCTCGGCGGGAGATGCGCCCCCTGTTCTCCTCCTCCGTACCCATCACGGCGATGCGGACGTCCACCTCCCTCATCAATTCTCTGGTGGCGGTTTTGCTTCCGGCAAGGCTGATCTCCTGCGGAATGACCTCCGAAAGGGCTTTGGCGGAATTCGGCGTGGCGTTCGGCATGGCGATCCCCATTCTGTTTATCCCTTCCACGCTCATCGGCTCCTTTTCGCTCGTTCTCGTCCCCGAGCTTTCGGAAAATTTCTATAAGCAAAGGCACGGCGCCTTGAAGAAGGATATCGAAAACGCCTTGACTCTCACCATCGCCATCGCCTGTCTGATGATACCCTTTTTATTCGTGCTCGGCAAGGACGCAGGGTTCCTGCTGTACGGGAGCGAAAAGGCGGGGGAAATGATCTCTTATTCCTGCCTGATGCTCTTGCCCATGAGCGTTTCCATGATTACCACGAGTATGCTCAACTCCCTGCAGTTGGAAAAACAGACGCTCCTCAATTACCTGCTCGGCGCGGCGGCGCTGCTGCTCTGTCTTTGGTTTTTGCCGCAGGCGATCGGCGTATACGCCTTAACCGTCGGCATGTGCGCAAACTTTACCCTCTCCTGCGCGCTCGATTTGATTTTACTGCATAAAAAGTGCGTGCAAAAGCCGAAATATTTAGCTTTTCTCTTCAAAGCCTGCCTGTTTTCCCTTTTGATGTGCTTGAGCGGCACGCTGTACTACGATCTTTCGTTAAAGCTTTTCTCCTATCCGTTCGCCCTCGCCGCCACCCTCCTTTCGATGGGGTTGACCGCCCTCCTTCTTTCCCTGCTGCTCGATTTGATTCCCCGCGCTCAGCTCAAAAAACTTTTCAAAAAAAAGCAATTCACCTATTGACAGAAGGGGCGAAAACCATTAAAATAAATAGGAAGAAAATTTTTTTCGGAGGATTAGAAAAGATGGCAAAATTCGACGAATCGATGAAAATTACCATTGATTACAACAACATGATGGATAAATTTCTCGGTGACAAGGGTTTCACCGACGAAAAACTCGCTTCCTACGCAGACAAAGCGGCAGCCGCTTACGACTACGTAGCGGCAAACCGCGGCAGAGACGATCTGTTTATGGGCTGGACGGAGCTTCCCTACAACCAGGACGAGATCGTGGCGGATATCTTAGAAACCGCAAAGGGCGTAAGAGAAAAGTTTGAAAACTTCGTCGTTCTCGGCATCGGCGGCAGCGCGCTCGGTCCCATCATGGCGTTCACGGCTCTTTGTCATTTGCATTACAACGAGCTTCCCAAGGAAAAGAGAAAGGGTCCCAAGTTCTACGTAGAGGACAACGTAGACCCCGTCAGAATGCACGATCTGCTCGACGTGATCGATCCCGCCAAGACCTGCTTTAACGTGATTTCCAAGTCCGGCGCGACCAGCGAGACGATGACGCAGTACCTCATTTTGCTCGATCTTCTTACGAAGGCGGGCGTCAATATCAAGGACAACGTCATTTTCACGACGGACGCTTGCAGAGGCAATCTCATTAAAATCGATCAGCAGCTCGGCGGCGACGTGAAGAAATACGTTCTCCCCGACGGCGTAGGCGGAAGATTCTCCGAAATGTGCCCCGTGGGACTGTTGCCCGCAGCCGTGCTCGGCATCGACATCAAGAAGATGTTAGAGGGCGCCGCTTACATGGACGAGCAGTGCAAGGAAAAGGATCCCGCCAAGAACCCCGCTCTGATGAGCGCCGTATTGCAGTACGCCGCCATGCAGGACGGAAAGAATATCGGCGTCATGATGCCCTACTCCGATAACCTGAAATTCCTCGCCGACTGGTACGCGCAGCTTTGGGCGGAATCCCTCGGCAAGAACAAGACCCTGACGGGCGAGGATTGCAACGTGGGGCAGACGCCCGTAAAGGCGCTCGGCGTCACCGATCAGCACAGCCAGGTACAGCTCTATACCGAAGGTCCCTTCGATAAGGTCATCACCTTCATCTCCCTCGGCAAATATAAGTATTCCATGCCCATTCCCCACGGCTGCGAGGACGTTCCCGATGTCGGATTCCTCGGCGGACACACCATGGAAGAACTCATTCAGGCGGAAAACAAGGCTACCGCTTACGCGCTGATGAAACAGGGCAGAATGAACTACACCATCACGCTCCCCGAACTCAACGAGTTCACTTTGGGACAGCTCCTCTTCTTGCTCGAAATGCAGACCGCTTACACGGGTCATATGCTCAACATCGACACCTTCAACCAGCCCGGCGTGGAAAACGGCAAAAAGGCGACCTTCGCCCTGCTCGGCAAAAAGGGCTACGAGGCGAAGAAGGCAGAGCTCGACTCCGCTCCCGCGCTCGACAAAAAATACATCATCTAAACGAAATTCCTCCTCGCCGCACGGCGAGGAGGTTTTTTACGATATCAAAAAAAAGATCCCCGAACCGAGGAGTAACGGTTCGGGGGATTTTTTATACGCCGCTTATCTACGGCAAACCTGTTTTCAAAATTGGGGAATGTGTAGAAAAAGAGAAACTCACATTCCCCTACAAATGACAATAGGGGGTGGGCTGATAAAAAATAGGAACGATCTTTCGATCATCTGTATTGTAGCACAGTTTCCTTCAATTGTCAACAGCTTGAAAGAAGATTTTCTAAGTTTTGTCACATTTTTTAGAATGCATTGCGGATATGCGTTGCTTTTCCGCGCAAAATCTCCACCACGTCGAATCGGACGGGCACTTTTTCGATATTTTTTACGTAATGCGCGGCGATGTCGTAGTACTTTTGCTGTTTTCTATCATCGACCGCCTCAACGGGCGCGCCGAAATCGGTATTCGACCGAGTCTTTACCTCGATAAAGACGATATCTTCTCCGTCCTGCGCGACGATATCCGCCTCACCGTAAAAGCAACGGTAATTGCGCGCAAGAATTCGATAGCCCTTCTTTTTGAGCATTTTTACGGCGAGCGCTTCCCCGTAAGCGCCTAAAATTTTGTTGTAAAAGTTTTTCGGTGAATGTTGCATAAGCCGTGCTCCCTGATTCCCTCGATATGCGCTTTGGTACCGTAGCCCTTGTTCTTTTCAAAGGCGTAATAGGGATATTCTTTCGCGAAATCCTCCATGAGCCGATCCCGATACACTTTGGCGACGATGCTCGCCGCGCCGATCGAATAGCAGGCGGCGTCGCCACCGACGATGCTCCTTTGCGGGAAGGGAATATCGAGCGTCATATTCCCGTCGGTGATGACGAAATCGGGCGTTATCGACAAACTTTCCACCGCCCGCTTCATGCACAGTCTCGTCGCCTGCAAGATGTTGATCTCGTCGATGACGGTGTTATCCACCTCGCAAACGGCATAGGCGATCGCCTTTTCCCGAATGAGCGCGTCCAGCTTTTCCCGTTTTTTGGCGGAAAGTTTTTTGGAATCGTCCACGCCCTCGATCAGCTCCCCCTCTCCGATCGGCAGGATGACGGCGGCGCAGACGACGGGTCCCGCCAAGGGGCCCCTGCCCACCTCGTCGCAAGCGGCGATAAAGCGGTATCCCGCAGCGAAAAGTTGTTTCTCGATGAGTAATTTCTCTTGTAGTTCCATGATAAACGTTAAAAATCCAAGTCCGCGTAGTCGTCGGCGTTTTCAAAGCCGATCTGACCGAGCCGCCCCTTTCTCAGATCGTCGATGACGGCGCGAATGCCCTTTTCGTAGTCGAATTCTTTTCCGCCCTTCATCAAAAAGCCTCTGCGCCTGCATACCGTTTCGAGCATACAAAGGGGCGGCATCTCTCTATCCTCGATGCCGTAACGCTCGGCGAGCCGTTCGGGGTACAGCACGGAAAGCTCCTTGAGCAGCTCCAACACGACGTCGTCCATATCCAAAATGGCGTCGTTGATGCACCCGATGTAGGCGAGATGCTTGGCGAGCGTCTGATCCTCGCAGGAAGGGGGCATGGTGCCCGGCGTATCCAAAAGGTCGAAGGAGGAACAGCGGATCCAGCGCACCTGACGGGTGACGCCCGCTTTATCCCCCGTTTCCGCCTTTTTCACGCCGCTTAACAGGTTGATGACGGTGCTCTTGCCCGTGTTGGGAATACCCGCCACCATAAAGTGGAAGGAGCGGTTGATGCCCTTGGCTTCCGCGCGCTCGCGCTTTTCCCTGACCATCTGTTCGATCTTGGCGAAGAGGAAACGCTTGGAATTTTGGCTGGTGCCGCAAGCCTTTACCGCCATTCTGCCCTTGCTCTCGATCAGGCGCAAAAAGCCTTCCGTCTTTTTCGGATCGGCGAGGTCTGCTTTGTTCAACACGTATAAAATCGGCTTTTCGCCGAAAATATTCTTTAAGTTTTTATTTAAGGACGCCGCGGGCGCGCGCGCGTCGAGCACGACGATGACGCCGTCGGCAAGTTTTTTCTGTTCCTCCATTTCGCGCATGGCTTTCGTCATGTGCCCGGGGAACCATTGAATTTTTTTCATGTATTCTCCTCTATCGATTGCGCCGCGCGCTCTCATCCTTTTAACAGGTCGGGTCTCATCTTTTCGGTGACAATAAGCGCCTGTTCCCGTCTCCAACGGTCTATTTTGCCGTGATCGCCCGAACGCAACACGTCGGGAACCTTCAATCCCCTGTATTCGGGGGGACGGGTGTACTGCGGATATTCCAAAAGGTTATCGGCAAAGCTCTCGTCCACCAAAGAGGAGGTGTTGAGCACGCCGTCCACGTAGCGGCAGACGCTGTCCGTCACGACCATAGCGGGAAGCTCACCCCCCGTCAATACGTAGTCGCCGATGGAAATCTCCTCGTCGATAAACAGATCGATCGCACGCTGATCGACCCCCTCGTAGTGCCCGCAGAGGAGCAACAGTCTGTCGTATTCCAAAAGCTCGTACACCTTTTGCTGACAGAACACCCTGCCCTTGGGGGACATATAAATTCTATGCGCCTCGTGATTCGGATCGACGGCTTCGATACAGGAGCCGATGGGTTGCGCCATCATGACCATACCCGCGCCGCCCCCGAAGGGGTAGTCGTCGCACTTCATGTGCTTATCCTCGGTATAGTCTCGGATATTGTGCACGAAGATCTCCACCTTGCCGTCCTTTTGCGCTCTGCCGATGATGCTCTCCCGCAAAGAAGAGAACATTTCGGGGAAGAGCGTTAAAATATCGATTCTCATTTACAGCACCGCCACTTCGTAGAACGCTTTTTTGTTGACGGTGATGATCTGATTCTCGATATCCGTATTCACCACGACGCCCTTGACGGCGGGGAACATCACGTCCTTTTCGCCCATCTTCACGGTATAGATATCGGTTGCGGCGGAAGTGATATCCGTGAGGATCCCCAGTTCCACGCCCTCTTCCGTGACGAGCTTGCAGCCGATGAGATCGACGATATAGAAGACGCCCTCCTCCAACGCGGGCGCGTCCTCGCGGGAGGCTTCCACGTTTTTGCCGCGTAGCCCCTCGGCGGCGTCGCGATCGGCGATGCCGCGGAGCATGAGAAAGACCGCCTCCGCGTCCACGCGGCAGGAGAGCACCTTATAGCTTATCCCGCCGATGATGACGGTTTTGAATTTTTTGACGTCCTCGGGATAGTCCGTGAAAGACTTTATTTTGATCTCCCCGCGGATCCCCTGCGGCTTTAACACGGTGCCGATAATCAGATTTTGCATAAATTTTCTCCCGTAAATAGTTAAAAAGCCGAATTTTTACAATTCGGCATTTTTTTCATGATACGTTAAGCCTCTTCCGCCGCTGCGGGTTCCGCCTTTTCCTTGATCTCGATGGTATATTTCTTACCCTCTTTCTTCGACGCAGAGCGAACGAGCGTGCGGATCGCCTTTGCGATTTTGCCTTGTTTGCCGATCACTTTGCCCATATCGGAAGAAGTGAGATACACCGTAACGTCGACAGCGTTGCCGTTTTCCTTTACGTCGTATTCGATCTCGTCTTTCTTCTCGGCAAACTGATTTACGATATACTGAATGAGTTCCAACATTTCGATGTACTTCCCTTATTGATACCGATTAGTTCTTTTTGCCTTTCTTGGTCTTCGTCTTGGAAGGAGAAAGTTTCTTGGACTGCTCCATAGCGCCGCTCTTCACGAGAAGAGATTTTACGGTTTCGGTGGGCTGAACGCCTTTTGCGATCCAATCCTTTGCCTTTTCGTTGTCGATGGTGAGTTCCGCGGGTTCGGCGGTGGGCTTGTAGTGACCTACGCAATCGATATATTCGCCGGTGAGCGCCTTTCTTGCGTCTACAACAACTACACGATAGATAGGGTTCTTCTTGTCGCCCATTCTCAAAAGTCTCATTTTAACTGCCATAATAAATACCTCCAAAGTATTCCTGTTAAATTTTTTTTCTTATTCAGAAAGGCATTCTGAGTTTGCCTTTATTCCCTTTGATATGTTTCATCAAGAGCTTGGTCTGCTCGAACTGCTTTAAGAGCTGATTGATTTCGGGGATCGTGGTTCCCGAGCCCGCCGCGATTCTCTTTTTCCGCTCGCCGTTGATGACGGAAGGATTCTCCCGCTCGTAGGGCGTCATGGAAAGAATGATCGCCTTGGTGCGCTCCAACTTCTTCTCGTCGATATCCCCCTCTTTCATCTTCAGCTTGCCCATGCCGGGGAGCATGCTCATCATCGCCTGCGCGCCGCCCATCTTTTTCATATACTCAAACTGCGTGAGATAATCGGACAGCGTGAAGGCGTTTTCCTTCATCTTCTGTTGCATCTTTTTGGCTTCGTCTTCCGAGATAGCCTCTTTCGCCTTTTCGATGAGGGAAAGCACGTCGCCCATACCTAAGATGCGGGACGCCATTCTGTCGGGATAGAAGGGTTCGAGATCGGTGATTTTTTCGCCGACGCCGATGAACTTGATGGGCTTGCCCGTCACCGCCTTTACGGAAAGGCAGGCGCCGCCGCGCGTATCGCCGTCCAGCTTGGTCAGGATAACGCCCGTGATCTCCAATCGCTGATTAAAGGTGCTTGCGACGTTTACCGCCTCTTGTCCGAGCATCGCGTCGATGGTGAGCAGCGTCTCGGTGACGGTCACCTTCTTTTTGATGTTCTCGAGCTCCTGCATCAGCGTTTCGTCGATTTGAAGGCGACCCGCCGTATCGAGGATAACGGTATCGTAACCCATCTTCTTCGCGTAAGAAACAGCCTCTTCCGCCGTCTTTACAGGGGATTGCGTGCCCTTTTCGAACACTTCGCAGTCGGCTTTTTTGCCGACGACCTGCAATTGAGAGATGGCGGCAGGGCGGTAAATATCGCCCGCGACGAGCAAGGGACGCTTGCCCTGTTTTTTGAGATATACCGCAAGTTTTCCGCAAAGCGTCGTCTTGCCGGCGCCCTGCAAGCCGCACATCATGATGACGGTGGGAGGCTTGGGGGAAACTTCCAACTTCGCATTCGTGGAACCCATCAGGGCGATGAGCTCCTCGTTTACGATCTTAATAACCTGTTGGGTGGGGTTCAAGGAACTTAAAATTTCCTGTCCGACCGCTTTTGCGGAGACGTTCGCGATAAATTCCTTGGTGACTTTAATGTTGACGTCCGCCTCGAGCAGAGCGATGCGCACCTCGCGCATGGCCGTCTTAATTTCCAGTTCGGTGAGCTTGCCATGCTTGGTCAGCTTGGAAAAGATATGATTCAATCTGTCGGAGAGTGATTCAAATAACGCCATTTAAGATTCCTTTCAAAGTTTGCTCCTCGTCCTCGGATAGCGTTTCCGCAAAGGAAAAGACCTTTTCGAACACGGCTCTCGCCTTTTCCCGTTCGGATAGGAGACCGAGCTCCGTTTCGTATCCTTCGAGTTGCTTTTTGGTTTTCGTGATACATTCGGATACGCTCTGACGGGAAACCCCTTTTTCCTCCGCGATCTCCGAAAGCGTCAGATCGAAAGAGAAGTGCATTCTGCCTATTTCCTTTTGGTTGTCCGTGAGCAAAGGCGCGTAGGCGTCCAAAAGTTTTGCGTATTCCAAGTTCTGCATTGTCATCACCTGTCAAGTAGAAATGCTTTACACTCGACTTTCTTATTATATCGGAAAGAAAAAAAGCTGTCAAGCATTTTCGCTTAACAACTTTCGGAAATTTTTTCTTCGTAGACGAGGGGAATCCCGTACGCCTTTTCGTAGCACGCCCGAAAGGCGGCAAAGCTCTCGTCGCGCAGCCGTTCGACCTGCTGCTTGCCCGAAAGCGCCTTGTCGGGATAGAGGGGAGGCAGAACGTTGAGCACCGCCCGCTCCCTCCGTAAAAATCCCTTTTCAAAGGTGATGAAGGTGGGGATCACGGGAACGGAAAAATCGCAGGCGTAGCGGAAGGCTCCGTTTTTGAAGGGGCGAGGCTTTTTATAACCCTGCCACAACGCGTGTTCGGGATAAAACTGCACCAAACCGCCCTTTTGCAAGATCTCGCCGATGCGCTTTTTCAAATTCTTTTGCGCGCCGAAACTGCCGTTGAGCGGCAAAAAGCCGAGGATATGCAAAAACCAACCGCGGATATCCCGTTTGGCGTTAAACCCCGCGCCCGTGTGAAAGACCTTGAAATAGGAGTGCAGGGGCTCCGCCATGAGGCAATCGAAATAGTGTACGTGGTTGGTGATGACGATGGCGCCCTTGACGCCCTTCATATTTTCCTTCCCCCGAATGCGGAAACCGCAGGCGAAGAAGAGCAGGGGGCGCACGACGAGATACAGCAGGGAAAGCACGATTCCCCGACAAAGTTTTTCCGCAAAGGTAAACCCGAATGGATAGTTCTCGTCGATGAGCCGCATATTGTCCGTGCGGTAAGGCAAAAGGTCGGTGTCAAACTTTCCTTCCCGCTCCAGTCTCTTTTGTTTTTCCGTGTATTTGTTCATAATTTCTCACTACATATAATAAGGATAAGGATTTTATCTGTTTTCCAGCTCGTCGAGCGTCTTTTCATAGGCGGGTAGGAACCATTGAAGGAACCTATCCACCTCCGGCAAGCCGCGGGATGAAAGGTCCTCCCGAATGCTCTTTTCCGCTTTGATAAATTCGTTATTGCCGCTTCTGCGCTCTTCGATACAGCGGATATACGCGGAAAGTCTGTCTGCCGCCTTCATGAGGAGATACTCCTTGCTCTCTTCATTCGCCAACACGTAGGGGGAAAGTTCCCTCTTCATGCTTTCGGGCAGGAAGGAGAGCAGCTTTTCGCAAGCGCGACGCTCCATGTCCTTGTACGCGCCGCTGATTTCCCGATTGAAATACTTGATGGGCGTGGGCAGATCCCCCGTCATCACCTCGCTCGTCTCGTGATACACGGCGTAGAGCACCGCCTTTTCGATATCCACCCGATCGTCGGGGAACAAATCGTTATGAATGAGGCAGAGCGCGTGCGTCAGCAGCGCGACGGATTCGGAGTGCTCCATGATATTTTCTTCGCGAACGGAACGCATCAATTGCCAGCGGCGGATGTATTTCATTCTGTCCATATAGGCGTAAAAATTGTAATCCTCTGCCATAAATCGTCCTCTCTTGTTATTTTTTGTATTATATCACAAAACGATTGACATTTCAACCGCTAAACGCTATAATTTTGTTACAAAATAAAATATCCGTCGTGGGTGCTGTAAAAGGCTGAGATCATACCATTGAATCGGCAAGGTAATACTTGAGCGAGATGATAGAAATTAGAACGTAGTTGCGCGCCCTGAAAACAGGGTGCGCATTTTTTACCCATTCCAATTCGACGGAAAAGGAGTTTTTATGTTTCTCACTAACATTTTAGACGGCGCGAGCTGGTATTTATTCCGTTTTAATATCGCGGAATACGGCTTGTTCGACTTCTGCCGCAGCGTCGCCTTTTGGCTTACCGTCGCGCTCATAATCGCCTTTTTGATCAGAGTCACGGTGAACAAGGAAAACCGCGCGAAGGTCATGAAGGTGAGCGGAATCATTGCCGTATGCTACGCGGCAGCTCTCGCCGTACTCTTCAGCGCGCTCACCTTTGTCGACGACGGCGTCGTTTGGCAGACCTTCCTGCCCATTCTCATCGCCGCACTCCTCATCATCGCCACGATGATCCTTCTCGGCGTCTGCAAGGACAAAACGGTTCATATCGTCATGGGCGTTCTCTCCGCCGTCGCGCTCGTCGTCGCGCTCGTGATGCTCGGCATCTATTACGCAACGGGCAAGCCCGCCGAGGACAACTGGCTCACCAACGAACAGGTTGAAACCGTCGGACTTTACGTAAGCTCCGTCCTGCTCGTCGTCATCTTGATCGCGCTCGCCCTCCTGCTCGATAAGGGAGAGAACGGCTTCTCCACCAAATCCATCGCCTACGCCGCCGTATGTATCGCCATGAGCTTTGCCCTCTCCTATATCCGCATCGTCAAGATGCCCCAGGGCGGCTCCATCACCGTCGCTTCCCTCTTCCCCTTGATGCTCTACTCCTATATGTTCGGCACCAAGAAGGGCGTATTCGCGGGCATGATTTACGGGTTGTTGCAAGCCGTTCAGGACACTTATATCCTGCACCCCGCGCAGTTCCTCTTAGACTACCCCATCGCCTTTGCCGCCATCGGACTCGCCGGTATGTTCGCACACAGCGAAAGAATCCAAGCGCCTCAGCTCCGGTTCGCCCTCGGCGCCGTTCTCGCGGGACTCGCGCGCTTTGTCTCCCACTTCTTCTCGGGTATGTTCGCATTCGGCGCCTTCGCACCCGAAGGTCAGTCCCCCTTCGTGTATAGCCTCACCTATCAGTTCATGTACGTGATGCCCGATATCGCCATCCTCGTAGTCGTCGGCGTGCTCGTGCTCTCCTCGAAATCCTTCGTCTCCCAGATCGATAAAATTCGCCTTTCCGAGACGAGAAAAGCCGCTTAACGCAAGCGAACAACTTAAAAAAACCCCGTCGTTTTCAAAGGAAAAACGACGGGGTTTTTCTATCCCGAACGGGGAATATTATAAATATTTATTCATGGTTTCTATCACTTTATTCATGGGAATCCTTTCGTATTCCGTCAGCTTTTTCTCATTCTTTATCACGTGATCCCCCACGAGATAACAGCGGATCCCGCACCGATACGCGCAATCGCCGTCCTCCGACTCGTTGTTTCCGAACAGGATCACCTCGTCGGGCGAGAGCGAAAACCTCTTCAAAATATCTTGGAAATAGGCGGGATTCGGCTTGCAGAAACGGGAATTTTCATAGGTCGTGACGAGATCGAAATCCTCTTCCTTTAGCCCGATAAACCCCATGCGGGTGAGCGTGCCGACCTTGGGGAAGATGGGATTCGTGGACAGAATGACTCTTCCGAATTTTTCGCGCGCATAGCGGACGATCTCCTTCGCCAAGGGATTTTCCTCGCAGACGGCTTTGGTCTGCGTAAATTCGTGCGAATAAAAGGAATCGAAGAGTTGCTTATCCTTCATCCTCTCCTCGCCGTAATTTTGCGCAAAGACCTCCCAAAACGCCTGCTCGTTGCTTTTTAGCCCGTCATTTTTCATCATCTGCTTGGTGCCCGCCCAGATGGTGGAAATGAGTTGCTTGGGCTCGTAGCCGTAAGGGGCGACCTTTTGGCACAGGAGCGAAAAATACACTTTGGTGAACTCCTCTTCGTCCATGGGCAGCAGGGTGCCGTCCAGATCAAACAGAATTGCTTTTATCATAAAAATCTCCTTTTCGTTAATTTCCGTTTACGCTCGTCATACGGTAGCGCAGGCGATCGATCTCCCCCTGCGTAAGTCCGACGGAAAGCAAAAACTTTTCCGCCCCGCCGTACTTTTCCAAAAAATTTTTCAGAAAAGACAGCGTCTCGCCCTGCGAGGGAATGGATGATGCAAAATTTAAAAATTTAACGTTTTGTTTAGATTTGCGGGAAAGCGCCTTTCTCGTGATCTCGCGTTCCCTTGCGATATCGCCCAAGGAAACGCCGGCAAGAAGATACAAAATCATGCAGACGAGTTCGACGGAACGCGAGCCGAAGGTATCGCAAAGAAGGACGGTTCCCGATAAAGAGGCGAGAAAGGAAAAGACTTCCCTCAACGCGCCGCCCTGCGAAAACGCCCTCTCGAACTCCTCTTCCGAGGGGAAAAACTCGCTCTCCGCCTCTTCTTCTCCATAGACGTCGAAGGCGTAGAGCGCGTCGACATCGCCCATCTTTTCGACGGAAAAGAGAGAGGGAAACACCCTTACGGGAACCGCGCAATCGGCGGGAATATCACCTCCGAAACAGACGAGAGAATCCACGCCGCAGGCGGAAACATCTCCTTCCGGCTCGTCGCCGCGCAGAAAATTGCCGTAAGCCGTGACGTGTTTTTCATCGTAAAACAAGCCGCCGAGATCGCGCGTGTTGCACGCGGACGGCAGGGATACCCTGCGGTAGCCGAACGGGCAGAGCGCGGATTTCAGCCTTTCCGGACAGAAGGGCAACTTCTCGCAAAAGAGGCGGGAGGTGAGAAAATGCAGCAGTCCTTTCTTTTCGGGCAGCAATTTCCCGTCGGGAGAAAGGACGTATTTCTTTACGACCTTCCCGACCTGAAGGCGACCGTGAACGTTGAGCGGAACGACGATCTCATCGTCTAACTCTGCGGGAAAATCCACCAAGTAATAATAGATTCGCCCCGAAAGATTTTTATCTCGCTCAAACGTGAGCGCACAGACCAAAAAGTTTTCCATAGCGCATATTATAACAGAAGTAACGGGAAAAGTCAACCTTCGCGGCGGCAAACAAATTGCGCAAAAACCCTCTCCATTTCATTGCAATTTGCGCGGCAACGGTGGTATAATACAGCCATGGATACGATTGAAGAAAACGTAAAAAGATTATTAGACGAGCTTTCCGCAGGCAACTGCTTCGGCGAAAAAGTCACCCTCGTGGCGGCGACGAAAATGCAGGATCCGGAAAAAATCAATCGCGCTCTGCAAGCGGGGCTTGAAGATATCGGCGAAAACTGGGTGCAGGAGTTCAAGGAAAAATACGACTTGATAAAAGGAGGCAACCGACACTTTATCGGACACCTGCAAACCAACAAGGTAAAGTATCTGATCGGGAAAACTTACCTGTATCACTCCGTCGATCGCATGGAACTCGCCAAGGAAATTTCCGCGCGCAGCGTAAAAAACAATCTCGTTTCCGACGTGCTCATTCAGGTCAACATCGGTTGCGAGGAGAGCAAGGGCGGCTTCCCTTTGGAGGACGCGTACGAGGCATATCTTACCGTAAAGGAGATGGCGGGTATTCGCCCGCTCGGCTTTATGGCTATGCTCCCCATCTCGCAAGACGAAGATTACCTTTCCTCCCTCGTAGATAAAATGAGAGCGCTGTACGATAGGGCAAAAGCGGAAAACGAAGAGATCAAATATCTCTCCATGGGCATGAGCGGAGACTATAAACTTTGCCTTGCGCACGGAGCGAATATGGTTCGCATCGGCACCACGATTTTCGGACGCCGTAACTACAACAACTGAAAAACGTAAAAATTCAGAAAGCATCGCGTTTTGCGGTGCTTTCTTTTTTGCCTTATGATACAATATATTGTATATCTACTTACATAGTACACAATATTATATCTATTTTTCTACTTATATCAAAATATAAATGTTTTTATACTGTTTTCTATCATTTTGATGATATTTTTATTTATTATATACCGCATAATATTATACTATGCGACGCATAAATAGGTTATTTTTAGGCATTTTTAGAGAATTTTCTTCCCCAAAACAGTCCAAACATGCGAATTTTACGGCGCAAGGAACCTCTCTCTTCCTGCATGTTGTTTTTTACGGAAAAAAAGCGGAAAATCGGCAAAAAAAAAGAAGAATCGGCTGAAAATCAACCGATTCTTCGCAAAAGAGGACGTTTATATCCCCTATCCTTTCAATTTTACAAATCAAAGGCTATCGCCGTGATATCGTCGTCGAAATTACCGCAAAATTCCTTCAAATTTGCCCGCAACCGCTCGATGAACGCGTCGGAAGAAGGCGAAGTGAGTAAAATACTCTCCACGCGCTCGATCCCGAACATTTCCCCCTGCTCGTTACGGCTTTCGGTGACGCCGTCCGTCAAAAGCACCAGGATATCCCCCTTTTCGTAATAGGTTTGGTAGTCCTGATAGGCAAAATCCGCCATCCAGGTAGAGACGGGAGGCGCGGGCTGCATGATTTCATCTACACCGAACTTTCTTTTGAGCAGAATGGGCGCATTATGCCCCGCCATGGAATATTCCACGCGCTTTTCCTCGCTGTTTATCCGAACGGCGGCGACCGTGATATAGGAAGTCTCATCCAGGTTCAATTCCGAGAACTTATCGTTGAGTTTCTGAATGGCTTTGGCGGGAGAAGGCTCGTTTTTATCGAATCCCGCCTTCACAAATGCGGACAACATACCTGCGGATATCCCTTTTCCCGAAACGTCGGCAATCACGCCGAACGTATCGTGCCCGTTTACCTCGTACACGTCGGGGAGATCCCCTCCGATGTCCCGACAGGGAATAAACATATAGCGGAATCGCACGCCGCCCGCCTCTTTCCCTTCGGGGAGAAGGCGTTGTTGGATATGTTGCGCCGTCTGCAATTCCTTGACGATCTCCTGTTCGTAAACGCCGTCGATGATGCCGATCGCATGCCGCTTATCCAAAGATTTTACGTGCATTCTGACGGAGATCTCTCTGTTCCTGTTGCCGAAAGGCAATTCCACGGGAATCTCGTCCGTGACGGGCGATTCCTGCTCGAGGGCGCGATCGAACATCTTCTTGAACAGGCAGGAAGAACACGCCCTCCCCTCGCCGCAACGGATCTCCTTTTCGCGGCAGGAAATACTTTCCTTTAAGCTTTTCTTTTTCCCCTCCTCCGCGCCGAAACAGCGCAGGAAAGCGTTGTTGACGCATTCGACGCGATATCTCTTATCCAACACGACGACAGCGGAGGGAACGCTTTCGATTATTTTTTGAAAAAGTTTTTTTTGCATACTTTCCTTTGCCGTAAAGGCTCTTTACGGTCTTATGAATTTAAGCCCCGTCTTGATCTCCGCTTCAAACGAAAGATCGGAATACAGCTCCCCGTCCAGCTGACAGGACGCTCTCTCCACGGGACGGATTACGAGCTTATCGCAAAGAATATGTTCGCACCTTGACGAGGACAGGAATTTCCCCCGCATGAGCGAAAGGAAACTTTTGATGAGCTCCACGCCCTTATGCCAATGAACGAAGACGAAATCGAGCTTGCCGTCCTGCACGTCCGCCACAGGGCAGATGCGAATGCCGCCCCCGATCTGCCTGCCGTTGCAGGCGCAGGCGAAGAGTGCGTTATAACGTTTTGTTTCATCGCCGATCGTATACTCGACCTCGTAGCCCTTGAAGAGGAACATGCTCTGCAAAAGGCTCAACAGGTACTTGATCTTCCCCTTCAGCTTTCCGCGATAGCAACGTTCGAGCACGTCGACGTCCATGCCCAGCCCCGCCACGTTGATGCTGCGCTTATTCCCGATCTGCAACCAGTCGGTATCCTTTGCCTCTTGGAAGAACACGGTATCCAGCGACTTTTCCAAATCGGAAGGGATACCGATCGCTTCGGCAAAGTCGTTGCCCGTGCCGCAGGGCACGAGCGCCATCGTGACGTTTTCAAAATTCTCAATGCCGTTGAGCACTTCGTGCAGCGTGCCGTCGCCGCCGACGACGGCGATGACGGAATCCGGCGTGCGCGAAAGTTCCGCCGCGATCTCCCCCGCATGACCGATACGCTCGGTGTAATGAATGAGGTACTCTCGTTTCGCCTGCTCGGCTTTCTTCTCGATCAACGAGCGGATTCTCTTCAACTTGACCGTATGGGCTATCGGATTTATAATAAAATGCAGCATGGCTTTATCCTCTCGTAAAAAATTGCGTTTTCATTATACAATAATTTTTTGACGAATGCAATCAACTTGCAATTTTTTTTTGAATTTGCTATACTTTTCCAAACCATTCTTTTTTTTCGAGGTATCATGACGGATTTTTTCGCTGTTCTTCCCGAACAATTAAAACGGTTAGCCGAGTGCGCGCCCTTCCCCGTCTACGTAGTCGGCGGGAGCGTTCGCGATCACCTTTGCGGACTTTCAAGCCGCGCTATCCCCGATTACGACGTCTGCGCGCCCGTTCTGCCCGACAAGATGATTTCCCTCCTCGAAAAGCAAAACTTCCGCGTGAAAAACGTGTATAAAAATACAGGCACGCTCAAGATCGTCGATTGCGACGGCGTACCCTATGAATTTTCCTGTTTCCGCTCGGACAAATATATTCGCGGCGAGCACACGCCGTGCGAGATCTTCTTCACCGACGACATTCTCCTCGACGCGACGCGCAGGGATTTCACCTGCAACGCCGTCTATTACGACGTCAAGGCGCAACGCTTTCTCGATCCTTTGGGCGGTATCGCCGACATACGGGCAAAGAAAATGCGCACGGTTAAGGACGCCTCTCTCGTATTCTCCGAGGACGGACTGCGCCTCATGCGCCTCGCCCGCCAAGCCGCGCAGCTCGGCTTTATCCCCACGCGGGAGTGCGTCGAACAGGCGAGAGCGCACGCCGCCCTCATAGACGACGTTCATCCCCAGCGCATTTTTGCGGAGCTTCGCGCGCTGCTTGTGGCGGATGAAAAGTTCTCTCTCCCCTACTCCCATTACGACGGGCTGAAGATCTTGGAAGAGACGCTCGTCTTCCCCCGCATTCTCCCCGAACTTTGGGAGGGCAAAGACCTGAAACAGCGGGCGGACTTTCACGATCACGACGTGTTGGAGCACTCCCTCCGCTGCGTGAAATATATCGAATGCGACGAGACGCTGCGCCTTGCCGCTCTCCTGCACGACGTGGGCAAGATCCCCTGCCTGAAGGAGCAGGGCAACTGCCACAATCACGAAACGGTGGGTCTGCCCATCGCGGAGAAAGTTCTTCTCCGCCTGCAAGCGCCCGCAAAACAGACGGAGAAGGTTCTTTTTCTCATCGCCGAACACATGTACGATATGAACGCAAAGACGCGGGAGGGGAAATTAAGGCGCTATCTCGTGGAGAGAGCGGCGCAGATCGACGACATTCTTTCACTCAAGCAAGCGGACTACTCCGCCTGCAAGGACGATCTCTCCCCCGCCCCCACGCTCGTGCGGTGGAAAGCGCTCCTTGAACAGATGAAACGGGAGGGCGTACCCTTCACGCAAAAGGAACTTTCCGTGAACGGCGCCGAGTTGATAAAGGAAGGTATTTTGCCCGCAGAAGTCTCAAAAGTTCTGCACGCTCTTCTGCTCGACTGCGCAACAACTCCCGCTCTCAACCGAAATTCAAGGCTGATAAGCCATGCGAAACATATCTATTCCAAAAAATTATACGAAACGACAGAAAGGAGACCCCATCATGATGAAAAGCATTAAAAAAATACAGGACAGCGCAGAATTTTCCCTTCCCGAAGAGGAATTTATCTTTCAGGCGGAACGGGTGCAGGGCGCGCAGATCGGCAAAAGAGGCAACGCGACGCTCATCCTTTCGCCGAGAAGATTTAAGTTGTTCACGGACGATAAAGACCTCGTGAAGATCCTCTCCCTCGAAGGGGAAGGGCACTTCAAGTGGGCGAGAGGCGAAACGCCCTTTTGCCAAGGCGATTGCTTTGAAGTGAGCGGCGTGGGCGAATACGAGCTCACCGCAAACGGAAAATTTCTGATTATCCGAAAGTAAAATAAAGTACGCACCCGAAAAAAAATTCTTTTCGGGTGTTTTTTGAAATAAGCGTCACCTTTGCTCGATTTCATTCGTTGATACGGTAGGAGAAAAAAAATGAACGACGAGCTTTTTATTGAAATCTATGAAAAAACAAGACGTCCGTCTTTCGCATCGCTTTCTCCTACCTCAAAGACAGGGAGCTTGCCAAGGACGTCCTGCAAAACGTCTTTTTGAATTTCTACACGGCGCCGCCGTGAAAAACTATAACGCCTTAGAGAGCGCCATCGGGCGATTGAGCGGCACTTACGTCGACATGGAAGGCGTGACCGCGTTCGGCGTGTGGAACGCGCCGAACGAAAAAAAGGGGAAGTCCGCCCTTTCAAGTTTAGCCTATATCAAGGCGATCGCCGAGGAAACGACGGAAACGGACGAGGAATTGCAGGACTGGGAGTCCGATTACGACTGGGACCCGACGAAAGCCAACGTGCTCGTCTCGATGGACGAGAGCGGAAACTTAAAAGAAGTCGTTTACGAGCGAACCAACGCGCGCGGGCAGGTACGGCAGGACAGCTTAGGCAACGCCGCCATGGTATACGTTTCCGACACGTTCACTTACGTGATGTACGTGAGCGACCAAGAATGGGAGTTTTGGAAAAGCATCAATTTTGCGCAGGAAACGGTCAGTCCGAACGGATTCCATTGCCATCACGAGAACATGCAGACTGTCGTCATTCACAACGAAACGGGTAAAGTGTTCCCCTTAAAAGACCTCATCGAGCAGGTGAGCGAAATTTCCGGAGCGCTGAACTACACCATGCAAGTCACGCCCACCTACAACGATTATCTACACGTTCACACCATGTACGGCAACTTGATCACGCAATGGTACCGCGTGAATTACGACGAAGAAAAGGGCGTTCAATACGAATACGTCCGTTTCGAGCATGAGAATTTATCCCCCGAAAACGGTATATTTCAGGGCGTTACCGCCGTCTGCAGGGACAGATACGGGCAGGAATATATCTACGCCAAAAACGTGGACGTCGCCTCTTTGGCGAAGGATTCCTTCTATTGCACAAGCGGAAAATCTTTACTCGTCAACGAGCCGCATAAAATTCTGCAAGGCACCGACGGACGAATGTATACGACGGAAAACGGCGTATTGCAGGTTTTCGGAGAAAATTTCGAGCTTACCCCCGTCGAAGAGGGAACGACCGTCTCCTTGGAGAGCTTGGCGGAAGACCTTCCGCAAAACGTCGGAGATCTACGATACAACGAGAGCATTTGCTACCGTCTGGAAGAGAATTATTTATATTCCATGTTCGGCGAAGTTTGGCGGATTCAAGCAAACGGCGTGATGGAGCGACGGGAAAATCTGCAAGGCGATTTCGTGAGAGAGGCGCGGGACGGTTGTCTGATCGACGGGGAGATCATCGCCTTTACGGGCACTCGAAAAGGCGACTTCAATAACGGGCAATCGGTCGACGGAACCGTCGTCAAGCTGTCCTTCGGGCTGAAAGACGGCGTGCCGAGCGTAACGAGCGAGAAAATTATTGAGGCGAGCGAGATTTTGGTAAAAAATCACCGCATGATCATCTGTCAAACCGAATCGTCGAACGCGGGAAAAAGGACGAAGTACTTTCTCTTAAAAGCGGAAAAAGGCTCGGTATACGCCGATTACGTAGCCTACGGAACGGACGGCGGCATAAAGGGTTTGACAAAGCCCATTACGGAGCCCCTCAACCTGTAAACAAAAACCGAATCCCGTTTCGGCGGGGTTCGGTTTTTTCTTTGCCTGCAGGCGAAACGCTCGTTTGCCTAGAAAAAAATAGGCTCTCCCCCTTGACTTTTCGCTCTCTTTCGTCCATAATGGTGAAAAAACGATGGAGAAAAAGCAAATGAAATACGTTCTCGTGACGGGCGCATACGGCGGAATGGGTTTAGCGGCTTGCAAAATGCTTGCAAAAAACGGCTACGGCGTGTTTGCGCTGGATAAAAAAGTAAAGGAACAAACGGACGGGATATTCCCGATAGAGGCGGACGTCACAAACGAGGAGAGTCTGAAACGAGCGAAAAACGTCATCGAACAGACCACGAAGGAACTGTTCGGTATCGTTCATTTTGCGGGCGTCTATCGGCTCGACTCGCTGATCGAAATCGAAAACGAGGATATTCATAGAATTTTCGATATCAACTTTTTCGGCGCGTATCTGGTAAACAAGACCTTCGTGCCGATGATAAAGAAGAAGGGGCGCATCCTCATCACGACGAGCGAGCTCGCGCCGCGCGATCCCCTGCCCTTTACGGGCATCTACGCCGTGACCAAGGGCGCGCTCGACAAATACGCTTACTCCCTTAAAATGGAACTGCAATTAAAGGATATTTTCGTTTCCGTGCTCCGCGCGGGCGCGGTGGACACGGGAATGTTGGGCGTTTCGACGAGCGAATTAGACAAATTCTGCCAAAAGACGAAAAACTACGCCTGCAACGCCGAGCGGTTCAAAAAGATCGTGGACAGCGTGGAGGCAAAAGCCGTTCCGCCCGAAAGGATCGCAAAGACCGCCCTTCGCGTACTGGAAAAGAAAGACCCGAAATTCGCCTACGCGGTCAATCGCAATCCCCTTTTGATCCTGCTCGACCTCTTGCCCAAGCGCCTTCGCTTTTGGGCGATCAAGATGGTTTTAGAGCCGAGCAAACGGAAAAAATAAAAAGCAGAGCTTTTTTGCTCTGCTTTTTCATTAGTCTTCTTTGAATGCGATCAAGGACATAACTCTTGCGCGCTTGATAGCGGTAGCGAGAAGTCTCTGATGCTTTGCGCAAACGCCGCTGTTTCTGCGGGGAATGATCTTTCCGCCTTCGGTAACGTACTTCTTGAGGCGGTTTACGTCTTTATAATCGATTGCGGCGAGCTTTTCCTGACAGAACGCGCAAACCTTTTTGCGGGGAACTTTCTTAAAGCTCTTTTTAACAGCAGTCTTTTCTTCCATGATATTGATCTCCTTTGATTATTTTTGATGATCCTTCTTATCGATTAGAAGGGCGTGTCCTCATCGTCCTCAAACGCCTGAAGAACGGGTTTCTTTCTGCCGGATGCGGGCGCGACGGGCGCTACGTCGGGCGTATAGCCGTAATCGTTGTCGCTGCCGCTGCCTTTCGGCGTGAGAAATTCAAAATCTCTGCACACGATATCGACGGCGGTGCGCTTGACGCCCTGATTGTCCTCGTATTCGCGAAGCTGAATAGAGCCGACGATGGAAATCTTGTTTCCCTTCTTCATGTATTTGGCGATGGTTTCCCCTTGACCTCTCCAGGCGGTGCAGTTAAAGAAATCCGTCTTTCTCTCGCCGTCGCCCTGCGTATAAGGTCTGTTTACCGCAACGGAAAACGTGCAGTAACTCACTCCGGACGGTGTCTGCCGAAGTTCGGGGTCTCTGGTTAAATTTCCGATCAAAAATACTTGATTCATCGTTTCTCCTCGGAAATTACTTCGTGATCATGCATCTCAACACGTTTGCGGAAAGACCGGAAACACGGGTGAGCTCTTTGTTGGCTGCACCGTCGCATTCAAACGTCATGAGGACATAATACGCTTCACTCTTGAACTTAATGGGATAAGAGAGCTTCTTTGCGCCCCACTTATCGGTGGAAACAACCGTGCCGCCGAAATCTTTTACGATCGCTTCGTATTTTGCGATTTCTGCTTCCTTTGCTTCTTCGGTAAGTTCGTTGTTAATCAAATAGAGCATTTCGTACTTTGCCATTTTCTTATACCTCCCGGACAATATTGGCATACCTACTCTGAAAAGAGCGGCATGCAAGGTTTTGGCTTACGACCATCATTTATTATACAAAAACTTTTCCCTCCCGTCAACCGTTTTATGCGCTCACCCGTCATATTTTTTAGCATTTTTTCTGAAAAAGACAGAAAGAAGCCGCCCGAAAGAATCTTTCGAGCGGCTTCTTCTTATGTAGAGAGAGCGTGTGAACTGTTTAAGAATTATTCTTCATCCTGCAAAGCGTCGTAGCCGGAGGAGCCCGTTCTCACCTTGACGACGTTCTCCACGTCGTAGACGAAAATCTTTCCGTCGCCGATATTGCCGGTGTAGAGAGCCTTTCTCGCCGCATCCACGACCGTCTGCACGGGAACTTTGGAAACGACGACTTCCACCTTGACCTTGGGCAGCAAGCTCATTTCCACGGGAACGCCGCGGTAGGTAGCGCCCTTTTGTACGCCGCAGCCGAGAACCTGCGTCACCGTGATGCCGGATACGCCGATGCTTTCGAGCGCCGTCTTCAAATCCTCGAGCTTTGCCTGTTTTGCGAGAATGACGACCTTGCTCATCTTGGCGTCCGTAGCGGAAGCCTTGATTTCGGGAGCCGCCTCTTCGACGAGGGTTACGCCCACGCCTTCGGGTTCGCCCTCGGCGAGAATTTCGGAATTGAGGGAAACGGACGTGAAGTCTGCGTATGCGGAAGGCATACCGTGCTCCGTCTTATCCAAACCTTCGAGCTCTTCCGTCTTGGAAACGCGGATACCCTTCTGGATCTTGCTCAAGATAAAGAACATCGCGGTCATGGTGACTACCGCCCAAGCGGCTACGGTTACGAAACCGAGAAGCTGAAGTCCGAGCTGCGTGAATCCGCCGCCCATAAAGACGCCGCCGCCCGCAAGGCCCCAGTATTCGGCGAGTTCGCCATCGGCGAACAAACCTACGGCGATGGTACCCCAGATACCGTTTGCGCAATGTACGCCTACGGCGCCGACGGGATCGTCGATATGCAGCTTTTTATCGAGGACTTCCACGACGACAACGACGAGGATACCGGCAACCGCGCCGATGATGACGGAAGCCCAAGCGGGGACGACCGCGCAGGGAGCGGTGATGGCGACGAGACCTGCCAAAGAGCCGTTGAGCGTCATGGAGACGTCGGGCTTGCCGTTCTTTGCCCAAGTGAAGATCATGGTCGCAACGGATGCGACGGCGGGAGCGATCGTCGTGTTGATGAAGATCTGACCCAAGGAAAGGGTGGAATTTGCGGCGGCGCCGTTAAAGCCGTACCAACCGAACCAAAGGATGAAACAGCCGAGCGCGCCGAGCGTCAGGGAGTGACCGGGAATGGCGTTCACCTTCACCTTGCCGTCCTTACCCTTGGTATACTTACCGATACGGGGACCGAGGAAGATGGCGCCGATGAGAGCGGCGATACCGCCGACCATGTGAATGGCTGTGGAACCGGCGAAATCATGGAATCCGAGCTGTGCGAGCCAGCCGCCGCCCCAGATCCAGTGCGCTTCCACGGGATATACTACGAGACTCATAAAGAAACTGTAGAAACAATAGGAAGAGAACTTGGTTCTTTCCGCCATGGCGCCGGAAACGATGGTTGCCGTGGTGGCGCAGAACACGAGGTTGAACACGAACTGGGAGACGTAGCTGTAATTTCCCGTTTCGCCCGCGATCTTGAACTGCGTGATCCAGTCAAAGTTAGGCAAGCCGATAAATCCGCCCAAAGCGTCCTCGCCCAGCAGGATCCCCGCGCCGAGGAGCAGGAAGGCTACCGTGCCGATACAAAAGTCCATCAGGTTTTTCATGATGATGTTGCCTGCGTTCTTGGCGCGGGTAAAACCCGTTTCCACCATGGCAAAGCCCGCTTGCATAAAGAACACGAGGGCGGCACCGATCAGATACCAGACTTCAAAAGTCATAATAGATACCTCCAAAAATAAAAACTTTTTTCCGTCTTTGCGGCTCTTTGCCGCAAAGACGTCTCTAACGATTACAATGCTTTCCTTATTCTACGGAGAACAGGATATCTTCATAGGTCGGCATCGGCCAGAAATCCTTTGCCGTGTTGACTTCCATCTCGTCGGCGTAAGCTCTCACCTTTTCCATGGCGGGAACCACCTTATAGGCGAACGCCTTCGCCGCTTTCTCCTCGTCGCCCAAGGATTCCGCTACGGCGAGCTCGGCGGAAAGAACCTTCACCGCCTTCATCATCGCGTCGTTATCCGTGGAGAGCAGGCGAATGAGTTCTCTATCCTCTTCCGCTACGGCGCCGTACGCTTCCTTGGCGTCGACGGCGGCACAGAGGGAGGAAATATACTCGTTGACGGCGGGATAAATCTTCTTTTTCGCCATATCGATGGTGGTGTTCGCCTCGATGGCGAGAATCTTGCAATAGGCTTCGAGCTTGATTTCCGTCCTGGAAATAACCTCTCTCTCGGAGAAAACGCCGTGCTTGACGAAGAGATCGACGTTCTTCTTCGAGCTGTAATAAGGAACCGCCTCCGCGGTATTTTTCAAATTGAGCAAGCCTCTCCTTGCGGCTTCCTCTTCCCATTCCTGCGAATAGCCGTTGCCGTTGAAGATGATGCGCGCGTGCTCTCTGATCGCCTTGGCGACCACTTCGTTGAGCTTAGCCGTGAAGTCGGGCGCGCCCTCGAGCTGATCGGCGAACTCTTCCAACTCTTCCGCCACGATCGTGTTGAGCATGATGTTGGGACCCGCCACGGAGAAGGCGGAGCCGAGCATACGGAACTCGAACTTGTTGCCCGTGAAGGCGAAGGGGGAAGTTCTGTTCCGATCGGTGGAATCCTTGGGGAAGTCGGGCAGCGCGTCTACGCCGAGTTTCATGACTGCCTTTTCGCTCGCGTCCGAATGGGCGCCGGCGATGATGTCGTCCACGACCTTCTGCAATTCGTCGCCGAGGAACATGGAGATGATGGCGGGAGGCGCCTCGTTGGCGCCGAGTCTGTGATCGTTGCCCGCGCTCGCGACGGCGAGACGGAGGAGATCCTGATATTCGTCCACGCCCTTGATGACGGCTGCCAAGAAGAGCATGAACTGCGCGTTGTCTGCGGGCGTCTTGCCGGGATCGAGCAGGTTGACGCCCGTATCCGTGCTCATGGACCAGTTGTTGTGTTTACCCGAGCCGTTGATTCCCTCGAAGGGTTTTTCGTGCAACAAACAAACCATGCCGTGCTTTTGCGCGACCTTCTTCATGACGTCCATCATGAGCTGGTTGTGGTCGGACGCCACGTTCGTCGTAGTGAATACGGGAGCCAGCTCGTGCTGAGCGGGCGCCACTTCGTTGTGCTTGGTCTTGGCGAAGATACCATACGACCAAAGCTCCGCGTCGAGGTCTGCCATGAAGGCGGCGACTCTCGGCTTGATGGAACCGAAGTAATGATCTTCCAACTCCTGCCCCTTGGGCGCCTTTGCGCCGAACAGCGTTCTGCCGCAGAGTTTCAAGTCCTCTCTCTGTTCGTATACCTTTTCATCGATGAGGAAATATTCCTGTTCGGGACCGACGGTGGTAGCCACCCGCTTGGCGGGAGTTCCGAAGAGTTTCAAGATACGGAGCGCCTGCTTATTGAGCGCTTCCATGCTGCGCAGAAGGGGGGTCTTTTTATCAAGCACTTCACCCGTGTAGGAACAAAAAGCTGTGGGTATGTAAAGGGTACCGTCTTTCACGAAGGCGGGAGAGGTGGGATCCCACGCGGTGTAGCCCCTCGCCTCGAAGGTGGCGCGAATGCCGCCCGAGGGGAAGGAGGAGGCGTCGGGCTCGCCGACGACGAGCTCCTTGCCGGAGAACTCCATCATGACCTTGCCGTCCTTGGTGGGGGAAATAAAGCTGTCGTGCTTTTCGGCAGTCACGCCCGTCATGGGCTGGAACCAGTGCGTGTAGTGGGTGGCGCCCTTTTCTACCGCCCAGTCCTTCATGGCGTTGGCAACCACGTTCGCCACGGAAATATCGAGGGGCGCGCCCTCGTCGATCGTCTTTTTTAAGGATTTGTACACGTCCTTGGGAAGCCGGTCTCTCATCACGGAATCGTTAAATACGTTGGACGCAAATAGTTCGGGAACATTCATAAATTTGTCTCTCCTTATTATTCATTTTACTTATATCTTCCATAACTTTCCTATATATAAATTATATTTATATCATTAAGTTGGAAAAGATACTTGTTTCAACTGTTATCATTATATTTTTTTATTATAATTCTGTCAATCGTTTGAATATGCTTTATATTTTCCCGTTTTTTATATAATAAATAAGTTTTACTTATATATTTATACGGGGGAGAGCGCGCAAAAAAAGACTTCCTTGTCGGGAAGTCTTATTCGTTGTACTTATTCAATTGCGTTCCGTCGCCACGTCGTCGATCTTGCGCACTTTACAGGGGGTCAGGTCGAGGAGCCGCGGGTAGGAAGTCAAAAAGCGGATCCGAAGGGTATACTCGTTGGTGGTCGTATACAGCCCCGCAAAGTCCGAGCTCTTCTTTTTGTACCAATCCAGACCGGAGAATAAACCGAAGGAATCGAACGTGAGGGAAACGGACGATTCGTCAAAGCCCGTATAGCGGGAGGTTATCCGCTCCGAAAAGGGATCGTAAAACTCCTTTTCGAGCCGTTCGCGAAGCGTTTGCGTTTTTGTTAGAGCCTCGTCGGAGAAGAGATCGGACAGCGCGCAGTCAAATAGACAAAAATCGTCGAGCAGGGGCGTTTGAAGGAGGCGGGCGATATAGTCCTTTACGCTCTCCTTCTCCTCGCCCGCGGGGAATTTTTCGAGCGCGGCGGCAAAGCGCTCGGTCGGCGTGAGCTTGCCGAACACGGAGGCGCGGGAGACTCCGATCAGGCGGTAAAACTCCTCTAAAAAGTCTTTGGAGGAATATTCCCCGTAAAAGGTTTCAAAATAGTCCGAAAAATATTCGCCCGTCAACATCTCCCCCACCGTACTTTCCGCCGTGAGGGAAGAAATGAAGTCGGCTTGCTTTTGTAAGAGCGAACTAAAGAGGGAATACAGATCCATCTCGTAGCAATACCCCCCGTCCGTCCGCCGATAGCTGCCGAGATTTGCCCTTTGCAAGGCTTTGGCGAGCGATTGCACCTTTTTCAACGAAGAGAGAAACTTATCGGGCGAGGTATAATCGGATGAGACGGAAAACGCGGAGACGCCGTTAAACCAGGAGGACAGGCTTTCCACGCCGAAAACGGGGATCTCGTATAAAACGTCCTCTTCCGTCCATGACTTTTCCACCTCGTCGAGAAGGAGGGTATCCGTCAGATAGCGCTTGTCGCCCCGCTGAAAGACGAAATTCCCCTCGTAGCTTTTCCCCTCTTGCACCGCCGCGTTCGCCCCCTTCGTCATGCGGTAACTATCCAACGAAAAGGCGTTGTCGCGGAAGGAATAGACGCACTTGATGAAATCGCTCGTGCGGTCTTCAACGACGGAACTCCCTTCGACGGAAGTGAAATCCCAGTCGTGAACGGCATAAAAAGAAATCCCTTTCGCCCGCGTTTTGGCAATAGAGGCAAGAGCCCTCTTCTCCGAACAGGAGGAGAAGGGGGCTATACTGCCCGCTATGACAACCGCACACAAGGCGATAGAGATTTTGCGAAAGATTTTTTTCAATGGCTTTATCCTGTCTTTTCGCCCGCAGGAGCGAGAGCGCGCGCTCGAAAAGCAACCGCGGCGAAAGGTTATCTATGATTGTTGGTATTTTTCAAAATGACGTCGTGCGATCCGCCCTCGATGATGCTGGTGGCGGAAACGACGGTCATCTTGGCGCCCTTCTGCAGGGAAGGAATATCGATGAATCCGCAGTTGCACATGGTGGAGCGAACTTTATAGAGAGATTTCGCCACGTTGTCGTGGAGAGGTCCCGCATAGGTGACGTAGGAATCGACGCCCTCTTCGAAGGAGAGCTTTTCCTTGCCGCCCAAATCGTAGCGCTGCCAGTTTCTCGCGCGGTAGCTG
Organism: uncultured Clostridia bacterium; assembly: GCA_945949395.1. Taxonomy (GTDB): domain Bacteria; phylum Bacillota; class Clostridia; order Christensenellales; family Borkfalkiaceae; genus RGIG4074. Next base: position 92,152 of record CAMFEK010000002.1, on the reverse strand, counting down.
CCCTCGCCCCAGTATTCCTTGACGTAGGTGCCGTTGATGTTGATCTTGCTCGTGGGGGATTCGTCGAAACGGGCGAAGTAGCGACCGAGCATCATGAAGTCGGAGCCCATGGCGAGGGCGAGCGTCATGTGATAGTCGTGCACGATGCCGCCGTCCGAGCAGATGGGAATATAGATACCCGTCTCCTTGAAATACTCGTCCCGCGCCGCCGCCACGTCGATGACGGCAGTCGCCTGACCTCTGCCGATGCCCTTCTGTTCGCGAGTGATGCAGATGGAGCCGCCGCCGATGCCGATCTTGACGAAGTCCGCCCCCGCCTTTGCGAGGAAGAGGAACCCTTCGCGATCGACGACGTTGCCCGCGCCGACCTTGACGGAATCGCCGTAGTGTTCACGGATCCAGGCGATGCAGTCCGCCTGCCAGCAGGAATAACCTTCGGAGGAGTCGATGCAGAGCACGTCTACGCCCGCCGCGAGGAGGGCGGGAACGCGCTGCGCGTAGTCTCTCGTGTTGATGCCGGCGCCGACCATATAGCGCTTGTTCTTGTCGAGGAGTTCCAAGGGGTTTTCCTTGTGCTGATCGTAGTCCTTGCGGAATACGAAGTAAGCGAGATGATCGTTTTCGTCGACCAAGGGCAGGGAATTGAGCTTGTTGTCCCAAATAATATCATTTGCCTCTTTCAAAGAAATATTCGAGGGAGCCGTGATGAGTTTTTCGCGGGGGGTCATGAAATCCTTGACGAGAACGTCGTAGCTCATGCGGGAGATACGGTAATCTCTGCCGGTGACGATACCGAGGAGCTTGCCGTTCGACGTGCCGTCCTCCGTAACGGCGATGGTGGAATGACCCTTGTGCTCGACGAGCTCTAAAATATCGCCGAGCGTCTGATCGGGCGTGACGTTGGAATCGCTGACGACGAAACCCGCCTTATAGTTCTTGACGCGAGCGACCATAGCGGCTTCGTCCTCGATGGACTGCGAGCCGTAGATGAAGGACATACCGCCCTCCTTTGCGAGCGCGATCGCCATGGTGTCGTTGGAGACGGACTGCATGATCGCGGAGACCATGGGGATATTGAGGGAGATGGGACATTCCTCCTGTCCCTTTCTGTATTTTACGAGGGGCGTTTTCAAGGATACGTTGGCGGGAATACATTCGGGGGAAGTATAGCCGGGCACTAAAAGATATTCGCTGAAAGTTCTGCAAGGTTCTTCGTAATAAAAAGCCATTTTTCTATTCTCCTACATGATAATATATTTTTTGGGAATTATTTCTTGAAATATTCTACCGCGGATTCGAACAAGCCCATTTCGTACTTGCCGATCACGTTCTTGTAAAGACCGTAGCCGATACGTTCGGAGTGACCCATTTTGCCGAGCACCCTGCCGTCGGGGGAACAGATACCCTCAATGGCGAATGCGGAATCGTTGGGATTAAAGCGGATATCCGAAGTGGGAGAGCCGCTGAGATCGACGTACTGGGTGACGATCTGACCGTTATCCGCCAAGCTCTTGACGAGTTCGTCGGAGGCGAGAAATCTGCCCTCGCCGTGAGAGATGGGAACGGTGACGATATCCCCTACCTGCATACGCGAGAGCCAAGGCGACTTGACGGAGGAGATTCTCGTGCGAACGAGCCGCGACTGGTGACGCGCGATGGTGTTGAAGGTGAGGGTGGGACAATTTTCATCCGTGTCGATGATCTTGCCGTAAGGAACCAAGCCGAGCTTGATGAGCGCCTGGAAACCGTTGCAGATACCGAGCATCAAGCCGTTCTTGTCCTCGAGCAGGGAGGTTACCTGCTCCTTGATCGCCTGATTGCGGAAGAACGCCGTGATGAACTTGCCCGAACCGTCCGGTTCGTCGCCGCCGGAGAACCCGCCGGGGATAAAGATCATCTGCGCGTTTTTCACCTTCGCCGCAAACTCTTCCACGGAACGGGAAATGCCGTCCTTGGTCAAGTTGTTGATGACGAAGATCTCCGCCTGCGCGCCCGCGTCCTCCATGACCTTGGCGGAGTCGTATTCGCAGTTGGTGCCGGGGAATACGGGAATGAGAACGGTGGGCTTTGCGCACTTGATATGGGGCATGGCCGCGCTCCTTTGCGTATAAGAGAAGGCGGGAATATCCTTTTTGCCCTGTTCGATATTGCAGGAGTATACGGGTTCGAGCTTATCCTCGTAGAGGGAGAGAATCTCTTTTAATTCGACGCTCTCTTCGCCATAGGTGAACTTGCCGTCCGCCGTGGTCTCGCCGATCACGTCCGCATCCGAACAATCCCCTACCATTTCAAGGAGCACGGAGCCGTACTGATAACCGAAGAGTTCTTTTATATCGATATCTGCCGCAAACTTGAAACCGATATCGTTGCCGAATCCCATCTTCATGACGGCTTCCGCGATACCGCCGTAGGTCGGCGTGTAGGCGGCTACCGCCTTGCCCGAGCGCAATAGCTCGGTGACCGTCTCGTAGACGGCGAGCAGGGACTGCGTTTCGGGCAGGTCGTTTTCGCCGTAAACGGGTTTTACCAAAATGACTTTGTGCCCCGCGCCCTTGAAGTCGTTGGAGACGACGTGATCCACGCAATCGGTGGTGACGGCGAAGGAGACGAGGGTGGGCGGAACGTCAAGATCCTCGAAGGTGCCGCTCATGGAGTCCTTGCCGCCGATGGCGCCGATTTTGAGTTCCGTCTGCGCCTTGAGCGCGCCGAGGAGAGCCGAAAGCGGCTTGCCCCAACGCTTGCCGTCCTTGCCGGGATGCTCGAAGTATTCCTGGAAGGTGAGATATACGTCCTCGAATTTCGCGCCGCTCGCCACGAGCTTGGTGACGGATTCGACGACGGCGAGGTACGCGCCGTGATAGGGGCTCTTTTCCGCGATGAAGGGATTATATCCCCACGCCATCAAAGAACAGGTCTTAGTGTGCCCCTTTTCCACGGAAACCTTCTGCACCATCGCCTGGTTGGGCGTGAGCTGATTCTTGCCGCCGAAGGGCATGATGACCGTGCCCGCGCCGATGGTGGAGTCGAAGCGTTCGGAAAGTCCGCGCTTGGAGCATACGTTGAGATCGGAGGCGAGCGCTTTCATGTTATCTACAAAGCTCCCGCTCACTTGCTTTTCGTAAGACTCGGCGGCGGAGAGGATGACGTCGATATGTTTTTCCGCGCCGTTGGAGTTTAAGAACTCGCGGGAGAGGTCGACGATGGCTTTGCCGTTCCAGTACATGGTGAGGCGGGGTTCCGCCTTGACCTTCGCCACCACGGTCGCCTCGAGATTTTCCTTTTCCGCGAGGGCGAGGAAGGTATCCGCGTCCTCGGGCGCGACGACGACCGCCATTCTCTCCTGCGATTCGGAAATGGCGAGCTCGGTGCCGTCCAGACCATCGTATTTTTTGGGTACGGCGTTGAGGTCGATGGTGAGACCGTCGGCGAGTTCGCCGATGGCTACGGAAACGCCGCCCGCGCCGAAGTCGTTGCAGCGCTTGATGAGCAGGGACGCCTGCTTGTTGCGGAAGAGACGCTGGAGCTTTCTCTCTTCGGGCGCGTTGCCCTTCTGCACTTCCGCACCGCACGTTTCGAGGGATTTTAAGTTATGAGATTTGGAGGAGCCGGTCGCGCCGCCGCAGCCGTCTCTGCCCGTTCTGCCGCCGAGAAGAATGACGACGTCGCCGGGCGCGGGGCATTCGCGGCGAACGTTTTCCGCGGGAGCCGCCGCGATGACCGCGCCGATCTCCATGCGCTTTGCCGCATAGCCGTCGTGATAAATTTCGTCCACCTGACCGGTCGCAAGACCGATCTGATTGCCGTAGGAGGAATAGCCCGCCGCCGCGGTGGTAACGAGTTTCTTTTGCGGGAGCTTGCCCTTCATCGTCTCGTTTAAGGGCTTTAAGGGATTCGCCGCGCCCGTCACGCGCATGGCGCCGTAGACGTAGCTTCTGCCGCTCAAGGGATCGCGAATGGCGCCGCCGATACAGGTCGCCGCACCGCCGAAGGGTTCGATTTCGGTGGGATGATTGTGCGTTTCGTTCTTAAAGAGGAGGAGCCATTTCTGCGTTTCGCCGTCCACGTCCACGTCCATCTTCACGGTGCAGGCGTTGATCTCTTCCGACTCGTCCAACTTGTCGAGATAGCCGTTCTTCTTTAAGTATTTTGCGCCGATGGTGGCGATATCCATCAGATTGATGGGTTTCTTTCTGCCGATCTCCTTGCGGACGGCAAGATAATGCTCGTAAGCCTGCTGTAAAAGCTCGTCCTCGAACTTCACGGAATCGATGGTGGTGAGGAAGGTGGTATGGCGGCAATGATCCGACCAGTAGGTGTCGATCATGCGGATCTCCGTCAAAGTCGGATCCCTTCTCTCCGAGCGGAAATATTTTTGGCAGAACGCGATGTCGTCCGCGTCCATGGCGAGGGAATAATCCTTGACGAACTGTTCCAAGCCCGCCTTATCCAAGGACAAAAAGCCGTCGAGCGTTTTGACCTGCGTGGGAATCTCGTGAACGTCCTGCAAGGTCTCCTTTTCGGCAAGGGAGGCGAGGCGCGCCTCCACGGGGTTCACGACGTACTTTTTGATGGCTTCCACCTCTTTCTCGGAAAGGTCTCCAAAGAGCATATACACCTTTGCGGTGCGCACGAGAGGCTTCTCCTTGCGGGAGATGATCTGGATACATTGCGCGGCGGAATCGGCGCGCTGATCGAACTGACCGGGGAGATATTCCACCGCGAACACGGTGGCGTTCTCCTTGGGCAATTGATCGGTAACGATATCCAGCTGCGGCTCGGAAAATACCGTGCTCTTGCAGGAAGAGAAGAGTTCCGCGTCAATGTTTTCCACGTCGTAGCGGTTGAATAAGCGGAGATCGGTCAGATTTTCCATGCCGAGGAAGGTGCGCAGATCGCTTAAAAGCGCTTTGGCTTCCCCTGCAAGTTCCCTTTTCTTTTCCACGTAAATTCTGTATACCATGTCGATTCTCCTTATTTTTCCAAAATTTTAAGTGCGCGCTGACCGATATCCCGCCGCATGAATCCGTTTTCGAAACGAATGCGGTCCGCAAGCGCGTAGGCGGAGGAAACCGCCGTTTTCAAGTCCTTTTCCACCGCGACCGCGCCGAGCACTCTGCCGCCGTGGCTGAAGAGCTTGCCCTCTCTTTCCTCTGCGCCCGCCACGAAGATGCTTTCGTTTGCCTTCGTTTCGGGCAGCTGGATGGGGAATCCGCTCTCGTAGGATACGGGATAGCCCTTGGAGGCGAGCACCACGCAACAGGCGGAATCGCTTGAAAATTCCACGTTGAGGGAGGAGAGCGTCTCGTTTTCCACCGCCTGCATGACGGTGAGAAGGTCGCTCTTTAACAGGGGAAGTACGACCTGCGTTTCGGGATCGCCGAAACGGCAATTGTATTCGATGACCTTGGGTCCGTTTTTCGTCACCATCAGACCGAAGTACAGACAGCCCTTAAAGGTTCTGCCCTCCGCCTTCATGGCGCGAATGGTGGGGAGGAAAATCTTCTCCATACATTCCTTTTCAACCTCCTGCGTGTAACAGGGGTTGGGGGCGATGGTGCCCATGCCGCCCGTGTTCAAGCCCTCGTCGTTATCGAGCGCGCGCTTGTGGTCCATGGAGGAGACCATGGGTACGACCACGTTGCCGTCCGTAAAGGAGAGCACGGAAACCTCGGGTCCCGTTAAAAATTCCTCGATGACGATCTTCGTTCCGCTTTCGCCGAACTTTTTGTTCGCCATCATCTCCACGACGGCTTGTCTTGCCTCCTCTCTCGTCTGCGCGATGACGACGCCCTTGCCGAGCGCGAGTCCGTCCGCCTTGATCACGGCGGGATAGGGCGCGGTTTCAAGGTAAGAGAGCGCCTCGTCCATATTTTCGAACACTTCGTATTCCGCCGTGGGAATGCCGTATTTCTTCATTAAATTTTTCGAGAAGATCTTGCTCCCCTCGATGATAGCGGCTTTCGCTTCGGGTCCGAAACAGGGAATGCCGACTTCGTGCAGGGCGTCCACTACGCCGAGCACCAAAGGATCGTCGGGGGCGACGACGGCAAAATCGATTTTATTTTCAACGGCGAAGGAGACGATTTTTTCCTTGTCCTTTGCGCCGATGGCTACGCAGGTGGCGTCCGCCGCGATGCCGCCGTTGCCGGGCAGGGCGAAGATCTCCTCCACCCGTTTGTTTTCTTTAATCTTTTTGATGATGGCGTGTTCTCTGCCGCCACCGCCGACTACGAGTATTTTCATGTTTTTCTCCGAATTGATAGGATAGTTTTCCGCCGAATTTCGGCGAATATTTTTTTCAAGGCGAGGAGAACGAGGCAACTCGCTCAACTTCGTTTTGGGAAAGCAGTCGCTCGTCAGACGAGGAGTCCGCGGATTTTCCGACGGGAGCGTACTCAAACGTTCCGACCGAGGAAAAACGCAAAGACGACAAAGTATGACGAGATGAATGCGACCCAAATTTGGGAAAGCAGTCGCGCGCCCTCCCCTTTTGGCGAGTAGATTTTTTCGCAAGGCGAGGAGAACGAGGCTTTTGGAGGGGGAGTTTACTCAATCGTAAATGACCCCGAGAAAAACGACGTTCGACAATGCCCTGCGGAAAAAGATGCCGCCAAAATTAGGCGAGTGGATTTTTTTTGCAGGCTTCCCTCGTTTTGGGAAAGCAGTCGCTCGTCAGACGAGGAGTCCGCGGATTTTTCGACGGGAGCGTACTCAAATGTACGTGACCGAGGAAAAACGCAAGGACGACAAAGTATGACGAGATGAATGCGACCCAAAATCAGTGATGGAAGAGACGAAGCCCCGTAAACGTCATCACAATGCCGTATTCGTTGCACTTATCAATGACGAGATCGTCGCGCTTGCTGCCGCCGGGCTGGGCGATGTAGCTTACGCCGCTGCGACGGGCGCGCTCGATGTTATCGTCGAAGGGGAAGAAGGCGTCGCTGCCCAAGGAAACGCCGCGAAGGGAAGAAAGATACGCTTTCTTTTCCTCCTTGGTGAAGGGTTCGGGGCGGACGGTAAAGTACTTCTGCCAGTTTCCCTCCGCCAAAACGTCCTCGTCGGAATCGCCGATATACACGTCGATGACGTTGTCGCGGTCGGGTCTGCCGAGCGTGGGCAGGAAGGGAAGATTCAACACCTTGTCCGTCTGACGGAGCTGCCAGTTGTCTGCTTTCTGACCCGCCAGGCGGGTGCAATGCACGCGGGATTGCTGACCTGCGCCCACGCCGATCGCCTGACCGTCCACCGCGTAGCAAACGGAGTTGGACTGCGTATACTTGAGCGTGATGAGCGCGACGATGAGATCTCTCTTCGCGCTTTCGGGAAGAGATTTGTTTTCCGTCACGAAGTTTTCGAGCATCTCCTCGGTGGGGGTAAAGTTATTTCTGCCCTGCTCGAAGGTGATGCCGAACACCTGCTTGGTTTCGATCTCTTCGGGGATATAATTTTCGTCGATTTTTACGATATTGTAATTGCCCTGCTTTTTGCTCTTTAAGATTGCGAGCGCCTCCTCGTCGTAGTCGGGAGCGATGACGCCGTCGGAGACCTCGCGCTTGATGAGTTTCGCCGTCGTCACGTCGCACTTATCGGAGAGGGCGATCCAATCGCCGAAGGAGGACATTCTGTCCGTTCCGCGCGCTCTGGCATAGGCGCAAGCCAAGGGAGAATCGTCCAAGCCCTCGATATCGTCCACGTAGCAGGCTCTCTTCAATTTTTCGGGCAAGGGAAGACCGACCGCGGCGGAAGTGGGGCTTACGTGCTTGAAGGAGGTCGCCGCAGGTAAATGAAGGGCGGCTTTTAATTCTTTTACGAGCTGCCAGGAATTGAAGGCGTCGAGGAAGTTGATATAGCCGGGTCTGCCGTTCAACACCTCGATGGGGAGGTCTTGTCCGTTCGCCATATAAATTTTAGCGGGTTTTTGGTTGGGGTTGCAACCGTATTTCAACTGAAATTCTTTCATGTTCTGCTCTCTCCTTACTTATTTTTATTGATGAGTCTCTTGTCCGCAATGCCGGTGGATAGGTCGATGCTCGCCGTGAACAAAGAGATTTTATTCGATTCGTTCAAGTTGTTCCAGATCTCGGAAGTGAAAGCGTCGAGATCGTCGGGGATCGCCACTCTCTCCGGTTCGCCCTGAAAGGTGGGCAGAGGATTTCCGTCGCAAACGTAGGTGTGCAGGAAGTGTCCGAGACCGTCGATGGGTTCAAAATCGAAGGTATAGCGGTTACATCTGTCGCCCGCGGGATCGGCGGACTTCAAAATGCTCATGGAATATTCGAAATCTCCTTCCGCAAAGGTGATTAGGGCGCTGATGCGGGGAGTCAGGTTGGGATGATCGGGCTCGAAACGTCTCGCTTTCAGGCTGTCCGAAAAGCTCTTGCCCGCCTTCATGCCCTCGTATACGGTATCCGTCTGATCGCCGTTCGTCACGATGAGCTTATTGTCGAGCTTGCGAATGGCGTTGTAGATGATGAGGGAAGGATCCTCCACCTTGCTTTCGTCGAAGGGGGCGGTGATGAGCGTGCCGTCCTCCTTTTCGATAAAGACGCGGTTGCGGCTGTTTTCGCTCCTGCCCATGATGAAGTAGGCGATCATCGCCTTTTTTCCGTCCTTGCTCTTGCCGACCACGATGCCTCTGCCGACGTAAGCGTTGTCGCGGATGCGTTCTCCGATTTGATTGATTTCGTACACGTTCATGTTTCTCACTCCTTGTCTTGTTGTAATTGTTTTGCTACTTTTTCACAGGCGGCGGGGAGAATGATCCATTCCGCCTGCTCCATCACCCGCTTTTGCAGCGTTTTCGGGGTATCCCCTTCGAGGATATCCACCGCTTTTTGCATGATGATCCTGCCGCCGTCCGGCACTTCGTTCACGAAATGCACGGTTGCGCCCGTCAACTTTACGCCGTAGGAAAGAGCCGCCTCGTGCACCTTGAGCCCGTAATAGCCCTTGCCGCAAAAGGAGGGAATGAGGGAGGGATGCACGTTCAGAATGCGGTCGGGATAGCGGGAGGTGAAATTCTCCGTGAGAATGCACAAAAAGCCCGCCAGGACGATCATTTCGATTCGGTTCTCTTGCAAGAGGGAAAGAAGTTCTCTTTCAAACGCCTCTTGCGAGCCGAGTTTCTTTTTATCGACGACAGCCGCCTTTACGCCCGCCGCCTCGGCGCGCTTGAGCGCGTAGGCGTCCGGATTGTTGGAGACGACCAAGCTGACCTTGCCGCTCGTCAAAGCGCCGCTTCTCTCGGCGTCCAGAATTGCCTGTAAGTTGGTGCCGCCGCCCGACACGAGCACGGCGATTTGAATAGGGTCCATTGTGAATACCTTTTTGTCAATTATATTTGAAAAATCTTTGCCGTCTTATTTCATGCGTGGAATGTTAAAAACGCAAAGAGGCGAACGATTTCGGGATGAATCCCTGTTTGTAAGAGAAAGGAGTCGCCCGAAAGAGCAGGCGTCTGCGGCTTTTCCGACGGGAGCTTACCGATGCGTAAGCGACCGAGGAAAAACGTAAAGAGGCGATCGATTTCGGGATGAATACTTTCTCTTACGCGAGAATAATGCCCTCGTCTCCCTCCACCACTTCGCCGACGATATAGGCGTCCACGCCGTTCGCCTTTAAGCAAGCGAGAGCTTTGTCCGCCTCTTCCTTGGAAACGACGGCGACCATGCCGACGCCCATGTTGAAGGTGTTGAACATATCCCGTTCGGGAACGTTGCCCGTTTTCTGCAATACGTCGAAGATGGGAAGAATCTTAACGGCGGATTTTTCCACTTTCGCGGAAAAGCCCTTCTTGAAGGAGCGGGGAATGTTTTCGTAGAATCCGCCGCCCGTGATATGGGAAACGCCCTTTACGGTGACGGTTTCAAAGAGGGAAAGCATGGGCTTTACGTAGATCTTGGTAGGCGTGAGCAGGGTTTCGCCGACGCTCTTGCCCGAAAGCTCCGCGCAGGGAACCTTGATATCCTTTTTCTCGACGTCGAAGATCTTTCTGACCAAAGAGAATCCGTTGGAGTGCACGCCGCTGGAAGGGAGGGCAATGATGACGTCGCCCTGTTTCATGGCGGAGTTATCGAGAACCTTGCTTCTGTCGACGACGCCTACGGAGAAGCCCGCGAGGTCGTATTCGTCCACGGGATAGAAACCGGGCATTTCCGCCGTTTCGCCGCCGATGAGCGCGGAGCCGGACTGCACGCAGCCCTCCGCGACGCCCTTTACGATGTCGGCGATGCGCTCGGGCACGTTTTTGCCGCATGCGATATAATCGAGGAAGAAGAGGGGCTTGGCGCCGCAACAGATGACGTCGTTGACGCACATAGCCACGCAGTCGATGCCGACGGTGTCGTGCTTATCCATGAGGAAGGCGATTTTGAGCTTGGTGCCCACGCCGTCCGTGCCCGAAACGAGAATGGGGCGGGTGAGACCGGTCATGTCGAGTTCGAAGAGACCGCCGAACCCGCCGACGTCCGAACATACGCCGCTCGTCATGGTGCGGGCAATGTGCTGTTTCATGAGGTCGACAGCCTTGTAGCCTGCCGTGATGTCTACGCCTGCGTTCTTATAGCTTTCGCTGAAACTTTTTTCTTTTGCCATGATTTTATTCCTTTTCGCTTATTTTTTTCTCGAAGCGACTCTTCGACGTGGTCGAAGGGATTCGCGTGGGGTAATTGCCGTTAAAGCAAGCGGAGCAGAAGCCCTTGCATTTGCTCCCTTCCGCCAACAAAGAGACGTGTTCCACGTTGAGATAGCCCAACGAGTCCGCCCCGATGATCTTCGCCGTCTCTTCCACCGTATGATGGCAGGCGATGAGATTTTCTTTCGAGTCGATGTCCACGCCGTAATAGCAGGGGCTGATGAAGGGCGGGGAGGAGATGCGCATGTGGACTTCCTTCGCGCCCGCGTCCCGCAGGAGCTTGACGATGCGCTGAGAGGTCGTTCCGCGAACGATGGAATCGTCTACGAGGACGACTCTCTTCCCCTCCACCACTTCCTTTACGGGATTGAGTTTGATTTTTACCTTATTTTCCCGCGCGCCCTGACCGGGGGAGATGAAGGTTCTGCCGATATATTTGTTTTTGATGAGTCCCATGCCGTAGGGAATGCCCGACGCCTGCGAATAGCCCAAAGCGGCGTCTAATCCCGAATCGGGGCAACCGATGACGACGTCCGCGTCCACGGGATGCGTTTTGGCGAGCAGTTCCCCTGCGCGGCGGCGCGCCGTGTGCACGGTGCAGCCGTCTACGACGGAATCGGGACGGGCAAAATAGATATATTCGAAGATACAGAGGGAGGGGTTCGCCTTGCCGCAATGCTCGCGCAGGGAGGTTACGCCCTTTTCGGAGAACACGACGATCTCGCCCGGATCGATATCGCGGACGAGCTTGGCGCCCACCGTGTCGAGGGCGCAGCTCTCGGAGGCGACGACGTATCTGCCGTCCTCCGTGACGCCGTAGCAAAGGGGGCGAAATCCGTTTTCGTCCCGCGCCGCGATCAGCTTTTTCGGCGACATGACGACGAGGGAATACGCTCCCTTCAATTGATTCATGGCGGAGGAGACCGCCGCCTCGATGGAACGGGTACAAAGCCGCTCCTTGGTGATGACGTAAGAGATGACTTCCGTATCGGAAGTGGTGTGGAAAATGGAGCCCTGCAATTCGAGCTGCGTTCTCAGCTCGAAGGAATTGACCAAATTTCCGTTGTGGGCGAGCGCCATTCTGCCCTTGACGTGATTGACCACGATGGGCTGCGCGTTCTCCCGATCGGTGGCGCCCGTCGTGCCGTAGCGGACGTGTCCGACGGCGATATTGCCTTTGCCCAAAGCGTCCAAGCGCTCCTGCGTGAACACGTCGTTGACGATGCCGAGGTCTTTATAATAACGGAACAGCCCGTCGTCGTCCACGACGATGCCGCAGCTTTCCTGCCCCCTGTGCTGGAGGGCGAACAAGCCGTAATACACGGTGGAGGCGACGTCGCAATTCTCTTTGGAATAAACCCCGAATACGCCGCACTCTTCGCGGGGTTTCTCGTCTTCTTCCGTCATATTATTCGCCGAGCACCCTCTTCATCATTTCCTTATAAGCGTCCTCTACGCCGCCCATATCTCTGCGGAAACGATCCTTGTCCAGCTTTTCGTGCGTGGTCGCGTCCCAGAAACGGCAGGTGTCGGGGGAAATTTCGTCCGCCAAAATGATGGTGCCGTCCGTCGTCTTGCCGAATTCGATCTTGAAGTCGATGAGGTCGACGTTGAGCTGTTTGAAATAGTTTTTGAGGAAGGCGTTTACGCGGAAGGCGTAATCGGCGATGGTGGCGAGCTCTTCCTTGGTGGAGTAGCCGAGGGCGATGAGCTGATAATCGTTGATCATGGGATCGTCGAGCGCGTCGCACTTATAGCAGTATTCGAGGGTGGGCTGTTTTAATACGGTTCCCTCTTCCACGCCGAAACGCTTGGTAAAAGAACCTGCGGCAACGTTTCTCACGATGACTTCGAGGGGAACGATGGTGACCTTTTTCACGATCGTTTCGCGGTCGGAGATCTCCTGCACGTAATGGGTGGGAACGCCCGCTTCCTTTTCGAGCTTTTCCATGAGGAAGTTGGACATTCTGTTGTTTACGACGCCCTTGCCGACGATGGTGCCCTTCTTTTTGCCGTTTAACGCGGTCGCGTCGTCCTTATAGGATACGATATAGCAGTTTTCGTCGGTCGTCTCGTAGACCTTTTTTGCCTTGCCTTCGTAGAGCTGACGGGTTTTTTCGATGGTTGCCATAAAAAATTTACCTCCGATAATATCGTTAAAAAATATTTTTTTCGTAAAGAAAAACGGTTAAACCAGGTTAACCGTTGTATTTGGACGCAATGATAGCGTCTTTTGCCAAAACTTTTTGCTGCGCTTCCCTTCTTGCCGCGTCTAATTTCTCCGCGAGGGCGCTATCCGACACGGAAAGAATCTCAATGGCGAGAAGAGCCGCGTTGACCGCGCCGTCGATCGCGACGGTGGAAACGGGAATGCCGGAAGGCATCTGCACGGTGGAAAGGAGCGCGTCGAGTCCGTCGAGCGTGGAGCTCTTGACGGGAATGCCGATGACGGGGAGCGTGGTGTTCGCCGCGAGGGCGCCGGCAAGGTGCGCGGCTTTGCCCGCCGCCGCTATGATGGCGCCGAAACCGTTCTCTCTTGCTTTCTCGGAAAATTCTTTTGCCTGCACGGGCGTGCGGTGAGCGGAATACACGTGTACCTCGAAGGGCACGCCGTATTCCTTTAAGGTGTCGATGGCTTTCTCCACAACGGGAAGATCGCTGTCGGAACCCATTACGATGGCTACTTTCTTCATGTTTTACCTCCGATCTGAATAAAAAAAGGGCGCACTCATTTCCTAACAAAATTACAAAACAAGCGCTACCCAGACGGTCGATATTTACGGGAATACCTTCTTTCGGGTATGCCTCTATACTTTCCCCGCTCCCATGCGGTACTCCGCCTTCCGTCAGTTACGGGGAAATTCCGATTGTGTCTTCATTATATCGCAAGGGGATTTTTTTGTCAAACGCTTGGGCTGATTTTTTCTTTTTTATGCAAAAACGATAAATAATTTCATTCCGTGATATCGGCAAAAGAGGCGCCGACGTAGATAGCGAGCGCCGTCGGCGACAGCTCTACCTGAAAGCCCACCTTTCCCGCGCTCACGCAGACGGTATCGAACAGCTGCGCCGTCTCGTCCACGACGGTGGGAAAGGGCTTTTTCATGCCGACGGGCGAACAGCCGCCGTGCACGTAACCCGTCAAGGGCAACAGCTCCTTTTGCTTGATCATCTCGATGCTCTTCGCCCCGACCGCCTTCGCCGCCTTTTTTAAGGAAAGGGTGGCGGACACGGGCACGACGAACACGAAATGCTCCCGTTTTTCCGACACGGTGACGAGCGTCTTGAAACAGGAATCGGGGTCCTCGCCCAAAAGGCGGGCGACCTCCTCCCCGTTCGTCACGGTATTGTCGTACTCGTGGGGCGTATACGCGATTTTCGCCTGATCCAAAAGGCGCATTACGTTCGTTTTTTCCATAAAACACTCCTCCATACCGCAAGAAAGACCGTTTGGTAACAGCCTTTTTGCGATTTTATTCCTCTATCGGCGAACTATCGCCCGTTTCGCTTATTTCTTGGATTTCTTCGCTCTCTGCGATCGGGGCGGGTTCCTCTTCGCGCTCGGTGACGGCGAGCGTGGAGACGCGGCTGTCCCTCACGTTCATGAGCTTGACGCCGACCGTGTTTCTGCCGATGACGGAGATCCCGTTCACGTGCATGCGGATGATGGTGCCGTCCTCGGAAATGATCATGGCGTCGTCCTCCTCTTTCACGAGCTTTAAGCCGATGAGATAGCCCGTCTTTTCGTTGAGTTCGCCCGCCTTGATGCCCTTGCCGCCGCGAACCTGCAAGCGGTATTCATCCAGCTCCGTCCGCTTGCCGAAACCGTTCGACGTGATGGTGAGCACCTTTTTCTCCTCGTCCACCACGAGCATATCGATGAGTTCGTCCCCCTCTTCGAGAAGGATACCCCGCACGCCCTGCGTGTCTCTGCCCATGGGGCGAACGTCCTTTTCGGAGAAACGGATACATTTGCCCTGACGGGAGGCGACGATGAGCTCGTCGTCGCCGGAAACGAACTGCACGGAGATGAGTTCGTCCCCCTCCGCGATCTTGATCGCGATCTTGCCGCCGCTTTGAATGCGGGCAAATTCGCTCACCTCCGTCTTTTTGACGAGACCGGATTTGGTGGCGAAGATGAGACAGCCGGAGGCGTCTCTCGTGGGAATGGGCAGAAGGGATGCGACCTTTTCGCCCTGATCGAGCTGAACGATGTTGACGACGGCTCTGCCCCGCGCGGTGCGGTTTGCCTCGGGGATCTGATAGCCCTTGAGCGCGTACACCTTGCCGACGGAGGAGAAGAGCAGGATATCGTCGTGCGTGGAGGCGACGAACATCTTTTCCACGAAATCGTCGTCCTTGGAGCGGTGCGCCGTGATGCCGACGCCGCCGCGGTTCTGCGCCTTGTATTCGGCGACGGGCAATCTCTTGATGTAGCCCGCGTGCGTCATGGAGATGACGACGTCCTCCTCGTCAATGAGGTCCGCCTCCTCGATTTCGCCGTAATCCACGGAGATCTCCGTCTTGCGGGGGGAAGGATAGCGGGACTTGATATCCGTCAAGTCCTCCTTGATAATTTGCAGTACGCGGTATTCGTTGGCGAGGATATCTTTCAAATCGGCGATGGTGGCGCGGAGCGCGTCGAGCTCCTCGTTGAGCTTTTCCACTTCGAGCGAGGTGAGTCGCTGCAAGCGCATTTCGAGAATGGCGTTGGACTGCTTTTCGTCCAGCTCGAAGGTCGCCATGAGCTTGTTCGTCGCGTCCGGTTTATCCTTGGATTCCTTGATGATGCGGATCACCTCGTCGATGTTGGCGAGGGCGAGGACGAGACCGGAAATGATGTGCGCGCGCTCCTCCGTCTTGTTGAGATCGTAACGGGTACGGCGGGTGACGACCTCCTTTTGATGCTCGAGATAGCACTCGAGGCACTCGCGCAGGTTGAGGACCTTGGGTTCGGTGCCCTTGTTGACGAGAGCGAGCAGAATGATGCCGTCGGAGATCTGCAAGTTCGTGCGTTTATATAAAGAGTTCAAGACGACCTGCGCGTTGGCGTCCTTTTTGACCTCGATGACGATGCGCATACCGTGACGGTCGGATTCCTCCTTGACGTCGGAGATTCCCTCAAGCCGCTTGTCGCGCACCATTTCCGCGATCGTCTTGATTAGCATCGCCTTGTTGACCTGATAGGGAAGCTCGGTGACGATTATGCGGCTGCGCGTGGCGTTGCCCGACTGATATTCCTCGATTTCGCACTTGCTGCGAATGACGATGTTGCCCTGCCCCGTGCGGTACGCCTTGCGGATGCCGCTTCTGCCCATGATGACGCCGCCCGTGGGAAAATCGGGCGAAGGGACGTAGTTCATCAGCTCGTCTATGGTGATGTCGGGGTTATCCATCAGCGCGATGGTCGCATCGATGACCTCGGCGAGGTTGTGAGGCGGAATGTTGGTCGCCATGCCGACGGCGATGCCGTCCGCGCCGTTGACCAAAAGGTTGGGGAAACGGGCGGGGAGAACGAAAGGTTCCTCCTCCGTGCCGTCGAAGTTGGGCAGAAAGTCCACCGTTTCCTTTTCGAGATCGCGGAGCATCTCGTTGGCGAGGCGGGCGAGCCTCGCTTCGGTGTAACGCATGGCGGCGGGGGGATCGCCGTCCACGGAGCCGAAGTTGCCGTGACCGTCCACCAAGGGGAAGTTGATGGAGAAATCCTGCGCGAGGCGCACGAGCGCGTCGTATACGGAGGCATCGCCGTGGGGATGATATTTACCCAAAACGTCGCCGACGATCTTGGCGCACTTGCGGTAAGGCTTGTCGGACGTGATGCCCAGCTCGCTCATCGCGTATAAAATTCTGCGGTGAACGGGCTTTAACCCGTCCCGCGCGTCGGGAATGGCACGGGACTTGTTCACCGCCATTGCGTATTCCATAAAGGATTTCTTCAGCTCGCTGTTGACCTCGGTGTCGAGCATCTTGGTCATGGCGAGAGTTTTCTTAAATTCTTCCGTCAATTCCTGACTGGTTTCTTTTTTAGCCATTTTTTCTCCTAAAAATCATATCCTTTCGTCACATAGACCCGTAGGTGTCCGCCGAATCCACGCTCGCCGCATTTTCCTGAATGAACTGACGGCGGAGCTCGGGGTGCTCGCCCATGAGCAGGGAGAACATTTTATCCGCCTCCATGGCGTCCGCCATGGTGATCTTTCTCAGCGTTCTGGTCGCGGGGTTCATGGTCGTATCCCAAAGCTGATCGGTGCTCATCTCGCCCAGACCTTTATAGCGTTGGAACTCGATCTGTTTCGCCTTGTCGGCGTGCGCCTCTATGAATAATTTCTGCTCCTCGTCCGTGTAGAGATAGGCGTCGGGCTCCCCTTTGATGCTCGCCTTATACAGGGGCGGCACGGCGGAATAGACGTGCCCGTGCTCGATGAGGGGGCGCATATAACGGAAGATGAAGGTCAAAAGCAGAATACGAATGTGCGCGCCGTCCACGTCGGCGTCCGTCATGGAGATGATCCTGTCGTAACGGAGCTTGCTCTCGTCGAATTCGTCCATGATGCCGCAGCCGAAGGCGGTGATCATGTCCTTGATGGAATCGCTCTCGAGCACGCGGTTGAGGCGAACCTTCTCCACGTTGAGAATTTTTCCGCGGAGGGGAAGAACGGCTTGGAAGCGCCTGTCTCTGCCCTGCTTTGCCGTGCCGCCCGCCGAGTCGCCCTCTACGATGTAGATCTCGCAAAGCTCGCTCCTCTTATCCGAACAGTCGGCGAGCTTGCCGGGGAGGGTGGTGCTCTCCAGAACGCCCTTTCTTCTGGTTAAGTCTCTCGCGGCGCGAGCGGCGTCGCGCGCCTTCTGCGCGGTGAGGCAACGGAGCACGAGCTCTCTCGCCACGGCGGGATTCTCCTCAAGGAAGTTCCCCATGCACTCGCTCACGCACTTGGCGACGAAGGGCTTTATCGAGCTGTTGTTCAGCTTATCCTTGGTCTGCGATTCGAACTGCGCGTTGATGAGCTTGACGGACACGACGGCGGTGATGCCCTCGCGCACGTCCTCGCCCGTGAGGCGGTCGTTTTCCTTTAAGATGTTCAGCTTGTGCCCGCTCTCGTTGATGACCTTGGTGAGAGCCTGTTTCAAGCCCTCGACGTGCGTGCCGCCGTCGATGGTGTTTACGTTGTTGGCGTAGGAATAGATGACCTCGGAATACCCTTGATTGTACTGAATGGCGACCTCGCAGGTGGTTTCTCCCGAAGAGGACTCAAAGTACACGGGAACGGGAAAGAGCGTCTCGTTGTCCTTGTTGAGCTCCTCCACCAAAGAGCGGATGCCGCCCTCGTAGAAGAAGGTGTCCTGTCTTTCCTTGCCCGCACGCTTGTCGGTGAGGGTGATGGTGAGCCCCTTGTTGAGATAGGCGAGCTCGCGCAATCTGGATTTTAAGGTATCGTACTTAAACTCGATGGTTTCGAAAATATCTTTATCGGGGAAGAAGGTGACCTTGGTGCCCGTTTTGTCGGTATCGCCCACGATCGCGAGAGCGCGCTGGGGCACGCCGCGGTTATACACCTGCTTGTAGATTTTTCCGTTCTGATACACTTCCGCTTCCAGCCATTCGGAGAGGGCGTTTACCGCCTTTACGCCGACGCCGTGAAGTCCCGAAGAGACCTTATACCCCGAATCTCCCCCGAACTTGCCGCCCGCGTTGACCTTGGTGAATACGACCTCCACGGTGGACACCCCTTCCTTGGGGTGAATGCCCGTGGGAATGCCTCTGCCGTTGTCCGTCACGCTGCAGCTGCCGTCGGAATTGACCGCGACGTCGATGCGGTTGCAGTAGCCCGCGAGCGCCTCGTCGATGGAGTTATCGACGACCTCGTGCACGAGGTGATGCAGCCCCTTTTCATCGGTGGAGCTGATGTACATACCGGGGCGCTTGCGGATATGTTCCAACCCGTCGAGGACCTGTATCTGATCCGCCCCGTATTCGTTTTCCACTTTTTCGCTCATATATTTTCTCCTGATGATTTATTTACGTTCTTGCATGCGAACGGAAGGCTTGCGCGCCCTCCTTAAGTTTGTTTTACTCTATTATACCACAAAGCCTTTCAAAAGTCATCTGTTTTCTTCAAGATTTTTTATTTTTTTAACGAGAGACCCTTTTTTTACGCCGTAAATGCCGCCGTATTCCTTTCTACTGCAAGAAATAATAGAAATTATAAATTTTATCATTTTCCGCCAGACGGCGAAATAACGCCCGAAAAAAAAGCCTCTTTCGGCTTTCTTCTTTTAGGCGGTTTGGAAAAGCGGTTTATTCCGACGGTTCGTCGCCGCCGTAGAAAAAAATTCCTTCGCCGACGAGCTCGCGCGACACCGCCGCAAGATCGATATCGGGGAACAGAACGGGGTACATCGAACGCGCGAGAAAGAGCTTTGCGAGCGTCTTTCCCCCTTCGCTCTCCAAGAGCTGTTTGGAGAGGACGAGCACGTTTCCCGTCTTGATCGCGGGGACGTCTTTGAGCCCGTCGCGGGACAAAATCCCCCTCTGCACGGCGCGGGCGGCTGCCGTGGAAGAGATATTTTCACCCAACACGCTCCCCGAAACCCACTTGACGATGAGTTCGGGCGAATGCGCGGCGATAAAGGCGTCGTCCACGTGAAGATTCAAGGAAAGATAGGCGGACGTTACGCTGTTCCCCCCGCAGGAGAGGAGCAAGGCGTTCATCGAAGAGGAAGGGGCAAAGGTGAGGTATTCCTCCTCGTCCTCCGCATACACGAGAACAAACTGACAGGGATACAGTTCCCCCAAGCCTTCGCGCAGGAGTTTTTCGTATTCCCCCTCAAGGAGAGCGACGTCGCCGCCCTCCTCCCCGATCACGTTTTCCCGCTGCGTTTCTCCGCTCGGGTCAGAGTCGCCCGCCCCCGCCCCCGCGCCCGCGTCTTGCCCGACGCGCACGCGAAAACAGCCCGAGAGCGGGAAAAGCAGACAAAGACCGAGCAAAAAGGCTATTATTTTTTTCATTTCGAGCCTCCTTTTTTCAAGCGGATCGTCTTTTCGTAAAATTCCTTCGCCGCACAACGCTCCTCTTCCCCCGCAAGGGCGTCGGAATAGAGCGTCTTTTCATACAATCGGGACGCCTTTTCGTAACTCTCCGCATACGCCTCGCCGAATTTTTCCGCGATCTCCGCCCGATAGTTGCGGTATCCTATATTCCGATACGCCACGCCGAGGGCGCGAAGGCGTTCCATCGACAGGGAAAAGTACGCCTTGATTGCGATTTTGGCATCGGGCGAGAAAAATTTCTTTTTCTCCCCTCTTCGCCGACAAATTTTTTTGATCCCCTGCGCGAACGGGAAACACAGCGAAAGGAGCGCGACGGCGGCAAGCGCGATCAAGAGGATCGGCAACCGCCTGACGGAGGTCGCCAGCTCCGAACCTTCGCCGGAAGAACCTCCCTCCGAGGGGAGGGTGCCGTTCCCGCCCGAAAGACCGCCGAGAGCTCCGCCCATCTTCTCGTCAAAGAGATCTCTCACCTTTTCGGAAAATGCAGTAAGCGCCTCGCTCGGTCGATAGAGCGCCGAGAGCGCGAATATCGCCGCGACGAGCAGGCAGACGAGGACGACGGCAAAAAGTGCCCTTTTTCCCTTGCCCGTCAAGCGGGGAAGAAGAAAATACAAAATCGCCGCCACCCCCTGAAGGGCGATGAGCGCGCCGCCCGCCGTCACGCCGAACGCGACGCAGACGAAAGAAAACAGGAGCACGAGGGAAAAGAGCGCAACGCCGTTTCTCTCCCTGCCCGCCCCGTAAAACAGGAGCGAAACGGGCAATACCGAGAAGACAAGCGCGATCGCGAGATAGCGCGGGTACAGCTTTCGGACGACGGGCACGGAAAAGTATTCGTAGCGGTACGCCTGCGCCGCCTCGCTCTTTTCAAAGAGATTGTTGCACAGGATTTTGAGCCCCGTGAGGAAAGCGTCAAAATTCACAAAAAGCGCGACGAGCCAAAGGGCGAACAGCGCGCCAAGGAGCGCGAGAAACAGTTTTTTTCTCTTTTCGGCAAAATGCAATCCCGCCATGACGGCGGCGCCGAGGAGAACGCTCCCCCAACAAAAAAATGCGTTTACCACAACGAGCAGGGAAAGCCATATCACGACGAAGAAGAAAAGGGCGAATAGGAAAGAGAGGAGTTCCCCCCTTCCCCTTTCGGGCGCGGAAAAGGTCATAGCGCCACCTCCGTTTGCGAAAAGTCCGTCTCCTCATTTACGCAGAGCACGCGGGAAAAGCCCCTCTCGTCCGTTCGGAACGCTCGTTCGACGCCGTGGCAAAAGGGAACGGATAGAATCTGCCGCATCGCCGAATCGAGGGAAAAGGAATCTTCCACGATGAACTCCTTTAACGCGCCGCCCTTATCGAGTGCAAACAGGGAATGAAGAATTTCCGCCTTTACGCAAGCGGCGGAGAGGGAAAAGAAGAAGCTCACGGCGTTGCGATCCGCCGAGCCTAAAAGGAGCGCGACGCCCCCCGAAAGGGGCTCCGTTCGATCGGAAACGACGAGTTCCTCGCTGCGGGCGGAGAGTTTCCAATGCACGTTCTTGATCGGCTCGCCCTCGCGATACGCGTGAAAAGAACTGCGCTCGCCGCCGTCTGCCTTTGCCCGTTCAAAAGAGAAAAAGGTTTCGATCGTTTCGGACAGGGGGCGGAGAAAGACGGATAGCGCCCTCTCTTCGGGCAGCGCGAATTTTTCGGCGGAGAACTGCGTGCGGACGGAAAATCGGAAAAAGCCAAACAGGTCGGAGACGAAGAAGGTGATTTTCTGTTCCGTTTTTCCCACGAGATCGGACGCAAAAAGCCCTTCTTCCCCCTTGCCGAGGAGGAAAAACTCCCGCCGCGTTTCGCCTTCTTCCCCTGTGAACACGTTCCGCACGAAAAAGCAAACGCTCAACAGGGCGGGCACGCGGCACCCCTTCCAGCCGACCTTGACGGACACGGACGCCGCCCCCCTGCGGGAAAAGTCGCACGAAAGGAAAATTTTCCGACTCTGCCAAAAGGCGAAGAGCGCAAAAAGACAAGGCAAAAGCGCCGTGCCTATCAGCACGGCGAAGGTGATCCATGCGTTGAAAAAGAGGAAGAGCAATCCACTCGCGATCCCCCACAGCGCATAGGCGATACTCCTCATGATCCGATCACGCTTTGTCATCGGGAACTTTCACCTCTTTGAGAATGTGATAACATACGCTCTCCGCCGATTTCCGTTCGGACACGGCTTTTTGCGAGAGCACCATGCGGTGCGCGCAGGCGGAGACGAACACGTCGCGAATATCCTGCGGCACGCAATAATCCCTGCCCTCGAAAAAAGCGTTCGCCTTGGCGAGGGAGAGAGCGGAAAGACAGGCTCGCGGGCTGACGCCGATCTCGAGAAGTGCGCTCTTTCGGCTCTCCTCGGCGAGCAGGGCGATATAGCGGTAAAGGTTGTCCTTTACCGTCACTTTTTTGACTTGCTCCTTCAAGGAAAGCATCTCTTCCGCGGAGCAGACCGCGCGAACGGAGGATAACGGGTTGCCCTCGGCGCGATCCTTCAGCAGGCGAAATTCCGCATCCGCCGTGGGATAGCCGAGCGAAAAGCGCATGGCGAACCGATCGAGCTGCGCGTACGGGAGCGGTTGGGTACCGATACTGCCCACGCGGTTTTGCGTGGCGATGACCATGAAGGGGGATTCCGTCTTGCGCGTGACGCCGTCCACGGTGACCTGTTCTTCCTGCATCGCCTCTAAAAGGGCGGACTGCGTTTTGCCCGACGCGCGATTGATCTCGTCGCATAGGAGCAGATGACACCCCACGGCGGCGCCCGCCTTATACTCGAATTGCCCCGTCTGCTTGTTATACACGGTAAAGCCCGTGATATCGGACGGCATGAGATCGGGCGTGCATTGCACGCGGCAGAAGGAGAGGGCGATCGCCCTGCAAAGGGAGAGGGCGAGCGTGGTTTTCCCGACGCCGGGGATATCGTCGAGAAGAGCGTGACCGCCCGAAAGCAGGCAAAGGAGCAAATTTTTGACGCTCTCCCGCTTGCCGACGACGACCTTCTCGATTTCTTCTTGTATGTTTTTGATGACTTCGTTCATAGTTTATAAAATGGTGATCCTGCCCTGCGGGGCGGCGTATTGCTCGCCGATGCTTCCGCCGCAAGCCTCCTTGAGATAGGCGAACACGGCGTCCGTTACGGCGCAGGAGGAAATTGCCTTTTCTCTGCCTTCCGTTAACGAGAGATAGTTGGCGTCCATGCCGTTTGCCACGGCGTTGGACGTGATAACCGCATAAACCGCGTCCTTTTCAAGCGCCTTGCCGTTGACTTCCCGAACGGACACTCGATTTCCGACAGCATTATCCTTATACCAGCATTTGCCGTAAGCCTCCCCCTTTTCGTAAGGGACGGAAGTATCGACGGTGTACTGACAGCCGGAAACCTGGAAGAAGGAGGCAAGGCTGTTCTTCGTCGCGTCGGAGAAGGGAAGCCCCTGACTGCCCGATTCCAAAAACTCTATAAGCTCGGCTCCCGTCAGATAGAGAACGGCGATTTTGTTGGGATAGGGAAGCACGCGCTTGATATCCTTCATCACGACGTCGCCGAGATTGAGATAATCGCGAAGATTCCCGCCGTTCCAGAGGGCGATCGTATGATCGGCGTCGACGGCAAGCGTTATCTTTTGCCCGTCCGCAGTCTCGAGCGCGTTATGTAAGGCGTACCAGCGAATGGCGTCCGTCCAAAAATCGCCGAGGTTGCTTTCCCGAGAACGGTTATCCCTCTGCGAGCCGTTCAGCGCGACAAAGCAAGTGGCTCTGTCCTTAAAATCCTCGTCCGCGTCGACCGTCCGTTTCCATTCCTCCGTTTTGTCCTGCACGGCAGGGGCGGGGGAATAGTCGTCCAAAGAATATTTCGGCTCGAAGATGCTACCCTTTTTATCGAACGCGACGGCGGATAAAACAAAGCCCTCGCTTTCGGAAACGGAAACCGTCTTGTCTGCCGCGCGCAAGACGGGAGGATAGCCCGACGCGTTGGAGAGCACGATAGAATAATCCGCCTGCAAAGCAGAAAGCAATTCGCTCGCCCGCGCGGTATCGAGCGTGAAAGAGAGATCGGAAAGGTTGCTTTCGAGAACCTGACTTGTTACCTTTTCATCCGTGATACCCAAAAGCGCGACGGTGGCGCCGTTAGAAAGAGTATAGCTCTTACAAGCGGTATAAGCAAAACCGCCCTCTCCCGTGACGGCGTTTGCCGAGAGCGCGGTAAGCCCGCTCTCCGACAAAAAGCTGCCGAGCGTGCCGTCCTCGTAATATACCTCGTGAGAATCCGAACCGACCTTGCCCGTGCCAAAATCAAATTCATGCGAGCCGATGGTGACGGCGTCGTAGCCCGCCTCCTTCATCAAAGAAAGGAAGGTCTTGCCGCTGTCGTAGGAGGTGTAAACGGTGCCCTGCAAGAAGTTGCCCGTATCGGCGAGGAGGACGGACGCGCCCTTTTCCTCGAGATCGGCTTTAAGCGAAGATACGCGCGCGAGCTTATCGATATCGCCGCGCAGGTTGGACGTCGTCAAAACGATCGTTTTATCGGCGGGAGAAAATTCCTTGCCACCATCTAACGAACCTTGACAGGAAGAGAGCGTGCACGCCGCTAACAGGGCGAAACAAGTGAGTAGACAGTTGATTTTTTTCATAATAAAGATTCCTTTATTCCTCCTCGTATTCCTGCGAGGGGGATTGTTTGGGATATTTTTCCTTTAAGAGACCGACTTTCGTCAGCGTAAAAAGTACGTTGGGAAGGAGGACGAGCTGAATGACGATAGCGGGCCATCCGCGCAGAAAATACGTTGTAGCCCAAAGGGCGAACGAGTAGTTGCCCGCCGAAAAGACGAACGCTTGCAAAACTCCCCCGACAATTCTGCCCGCTAGCATGGCGGCAATTAAGGAGAGATAGCAGTCGGGATAAAACTTGCCCGTTCGGATATATCGCATGCAAACGCCCGCTACCAAGCCGTAAACGGCGCATTCGCCGATCATGGGCAACAGCTCCGCCGCATTCGGCATACCCGTGACGAGAAAGCAGAGCACGGGACCCGCCGCGCCGCACAAAAGACCATACCCCCAACCGCAAGCGAGCGCGCATAGGAGCACGGGAATGTGCATGGGAGAAAATACGGTAGCCGCATTCGGCAGGGCGTGGAAGGCGTACGGCAAAAGCACGCAAAGGGAAAGGCAGGCTGCTGTGACCGTGAGCCGCCCCGTGCGGGAAAGATCGCGTTTTTTCGACATTATTTTCTTTGCCCCCGAATGAGATAGCTGTTTTCCGTCTCCCGCGCGGACAGAATGGTAAACGAGGACGAAAAATCCTTCGATTCCTCTAAAACGGGAAGAAGTTCGCGGGAGATATCCCTTACGCCGCTGTGGTGACGGGAAAGCGCTTCCCTCCCGATATTGTGCGCGATGAGAAAGGTGCCGCCCTCCGAAAGAACAGAGGCGAGCTTTTTTACGAAGGCGGCTCTATCCAAAAAATGGGGATACGCGTTAAAGAGGACGACCTGCTCGAATCCGTTCTCCGCAAATTCGTAAAAATCCCCGCAGACAAAGCGGATATCTTTGCCCGCGTGCTTTTTTTTCGCCGCCTCTATCATCTTTTCGGAAAGGTCGAGCGCGGTGACGGCGCAACCCGCCTGAAGCAGGATATCCGAAATGACGCCCGTGCCGCAGCCCAAATCGAGCGTCCTTTTATTCCCCTGCAACCCGCAGGAAAAGAGAAAAGATTGAATTTGCTCGCGGGTACAGGGTTCGTGGGAATCCCACGTTTCGGCGACCGCATTAAAAAAATCTTTCGTATTCATGGAAGTCTCCCGCTCTTTTTTTGATTATTCTATCAAATCTACGTCCCTCTGTCAAGTTCCCCCTTTCCCGCAAGGCGAAAATATCCGCAAGAAAGAGCTTTGGCTCTTTTCGCCCTTCCGATCACGGAAAGTCCGTTTTCAGGAAGGGTCGGGGAACAGGCGGGCGTATTCCTCGTCGATCGCGGCGAAGGTGCGGATAAAACATCGATAAAATCCCGTGCTGTTTTCGCCGATATACGGCGCAACGGGGGAGTCGTCCTGTTCCAACTCTTCCAGACGGTAATCGCCGTTGACTTTCCAGCCTTCCAGAAAACCGATTTTGATTGCCGGCGCAGGGCAGTAAAAGGAGCAGCGCATACACATATCGCAACGGTGGGAAAAGCGTATTTTCCCCTTTTCAAAGCGGATATTCTTTTCGGGGCATTCGTTTACGCACTTCATGCACCGCACGCATTTGTCTGCGTCCACCCGATAGAAAAAGGAATTTACCGCGCCGCCCATCTTCTGCACGGAGACGAAAAACGCGGCGAGGTCGTATACGGGATTGCTTTTGATCTCGTTTACCCTGCCCTTTTCGAGGTTGTAAATCATGATCTCGACAAGTTTCGCATCCTTTTTTAGTATCTCCCGCACGAACGCGTCCTCAAAGGGAAAGTGTATGTTATAGGGCATGACGAAGTGATATTCACCCCGAAAGTTTAGTCCCCTGCGCTTCATGCGCCGCAGGATAACGCGGCTGGAAGCGTTGTTCATGGCAAAGGTCTCCCCGCTGTCTTTATAGATGAAAAACTTTTGTCCGCGCTCGAAGTTCAATTTTTTTAAGTAGCGATTGAAGGGCAGAGGGGAGTTGAATCCGTAAATCGGATAGCCAAGTCCGATGAGATCGTACCCCTGCGTGTTTACGGGCATAGTATCGGCGTTTATCTCCGTTCTCTCCACGGTATGCCCGCGCGCTTCGAGCCGTTTTTGGATTTTATCGGTGAGAAAACGGGTATGGTAAGTGCCTGTGTAGTAGACGAGCCGAAATCTCATACGCGCACCATTCCGTTTTCGATCAGAAAGCGGACGTGATCGGTGACCGTCTCTTCCAGCGGGCGGGGCGAGTAACCGAATTGCTTGACTGCTTTTTCGATGGGAAAGTTCGTCTTTGCTTTGAGCGAGCCGAGCGCGGCGGCGGTATAGAGAGGGCGTTTGCCCGAAATTTTGGAGGCGAGCGTAAGGAAGGGAATGCCGACGTACGCCAGCCACAAGGGCAACGCGGGCAGCTTTTTGGCGCCCGTTACTTTGGATATGATTTCCAGAATCTCATGGATGGTATCGGGTTTATGCGCGAATAAATAGCTCTCTCCCGCCTGCGATTTTTCCACGATGGCGGGCAGTACGTCGGCGACGTCGCGGATATCGAAATCATTGTACCCCCCCTTGACCGAGGCGGGCAGATGACCCTCCATATAGTCGATGAACATCTGCGTCATGTGGCTCTTGCTGTAATCACCCGGTCCGAGCACGCCCGCAAAAAGGAGCAGCGAGGCGTCGAGCCCCTCCCGTTTCACCGCGTCGAGGACGATTTTATCGGCAGAACTCTTGGCGCGGGCGTAACCCCTTTTCGCCCTTGCGGGGTCGGGCACGTAATCGCTTAAATCCTCCTTTGGCAGAAAATCATGCGGCATCGCCTCGGTGGAGGAGATATGCAGCAGTTTTTTCGCCTTGTGCGCAAGGCAGGCTTGGACGACGAGGCGGGTACCCGTTACGGTCACGTCGTAAAGCTCCTTTTGCGTGCCTTCGCCGATGGTTACTTTGGCGACGGTATGTAGGACGACCGCGCCTTCGGGCGCGCAGGAGAACAGCCGTTCCACGTCCTCTTGTTTCGATACGTCGCCGAACACCGCCTGCGGCTTTTTGTCCTTGAATACTCTTTCCCATTTCTCCTCGCTGCGGGCAAAGCCGATCACGCGGCAGCCGTCGTCGAGCAGTTTTTTCGTCAGTACGTTGCCCACGTAGCCCGTACAGCCCGTTACGATATACACGGAATCCCGATACATAAACACTTACCCCCTTTTTGGTCGGAACCGATATTAAATTTTTATGAATGAGCCAAAAAAATTATATTTTACATCCGAATCCATTTATAGTATAATCATCGAATAAAAAAAGTCAAGCGGGGGAAGCGCGCGTGATTTTCAGCCGCTTCTCACGGGACGAAAAAAAAGGAAGCGTACTATTATGGCAAAAGATTTGACGGTAGGAAAGCCTTCGACGGTTTTGTGGAAATTCTGCCTGCCGCTCTTCGGAAGCATTATTTTTCAGCAGCTCTATAACCTTGCAGATAGTTTTGTCGCGGGGAAACTGGGCAACGAGAACGCCCTGGCGGCGATCGGAAACGGTTACGAAATCACGCTCATTCTCCTGGCGTTTGCGTTCGGTTGCAATATCGGCGGTTCGGTCATCACGGCAAAGTTATTCGGCTCGAAAAAATACGGAGAAGTGAAAACTTCGGTATACACGACTTTGATCGCAAGCACCGCGCTGTGCCTCATTCTCATGGCGACGGGGCTTTTTACCTGTACTCTACTCCTGAAACTCATCCATACGCCCGACGAGATCCTGGCGGATTCGACGCTGTATCTGCGCATCTATCTGTACGGTCTGCCCTTCGTGTTCTTATATAACGTATCGTCGGGGATATTCGCGGGGCTGGGGGATTCACGCACGCCCTTTCTGCTGCTCGTCTGCTCGTCGCTTGCGAATATCGCCATGGATATCGGATTCGCCTTTTTCTTTACGAATATCGTATGCGGCGTGGCGTGGGCTACCTTTATCTGCCAGGGGATCGGCTGCGTTTTTTCCGTTCTTTTATTGCTCGTAAAGCTACAAAAAATCCCGTCGGAGGGAAAAATCGTTTTCTTTTCGGCGCGGTTACTCAAAGAGATCGCAAAAGTAGCGATCCCGAGTATCTTACAGCAAAGTTTTATTTCCGTGGGAAATATCATCATTCAGAGCGTCGTCAATACGTTCGGCGCAAGCGTGATCGCGGGGTATTCCGCGGGGGTAAAGCTCAACAACCTCGTCATCACTTCGCTCACGACGATCGGGAACGGGATATCCAACTATACCTCCCAGAATCTGGGCGCGGGAAAAACGGAGCGGGTACGCAGCGGATTTTTCGCGGGGTTGAAAATGGTATGGCTTCTGTGCGTGCCGCTCGTTCTTTTATACTGCCTGGCGGGGAAATATCTCGTCGCGCTCTTCATCCAGCATCCGACGGAGACGGCGATCGAGACGGGAAAGCAATTTTTACTGATATTAGCGCCCTTTTACTTCGTTATTTCCGCCAAGCTCATCGCCGACGGCGTTCTGCGCGGAGCAGAAATGATGAAAAAATTTATGATCTCCACGTTTACCGACCTTATTTTAAGGGTGGTTCTCGCCGAAATACTCTCCGTCTTTTTCGATACGACGGGGATATGGATCGCGTGGCCGATCGGCTGGGCGGTCGCGACCGTCCTCTCTATCGCGTTTTACAAAACGGGTTTTCGGCAACGCGCCGTTGCATGATTTCCCATTCGCCCGAAAGGCGAAAATACCCGCAAAAA
Source organism: uncultured Clostridia bacterium (assembly GCA_945949395.1). Classification (GTDB taxonomy): domain Bacteria; phylum Bacillota; class Clostridia; order Christensenellales; family Borkfalkiaceae; genus RGIG4074. The sequence continues at coordinate 63,064 of CAMFEK010000002.1, read as the reverse complement.
AAAGAGCTTTGAAAACTCAAAGCTCTTTTTTGCACCCGAAGGGCGAAAGTTAGTCGATGTCGATATAGTTGGGTTCGATGCGCTTGGGCTGTTCCTTGGGAATATACAAGTTGAGAATGCCGTTATCGAATTTCGCCTTGATGTCCGCCTGCGAAACGTTTTCGCCGACGTAAAAGCTTCTCTGGCAAGATTCGGAAATTTCACGTCTCAAATAGTGCTTTCCGCCCAAATCCTTCTCTTCCCTCTTCGCGCTCACGGTGAGATAGCCGTTTTCCAAAGCCACCTTGATCTGCTCTTTCTGATAGCCGGGCAGTTCGAGATCGAGCTCGTACCCGTTTTCGTCCTCTTTTACGTTCGTGCGCATTTCTTTACTTTCATCGTAAAACATGGGTTTGAAGAAATCGTCGAATGCGTCGAATAAGTCGTAGTTGTTGCTGTTTCTGGTCTGTACATAATGTTTCATAAAATTAACTCCTTCTGTCATAAATATTATAACGTAGGGAGGCTGCGGCGTCAGATTTTTTTCTGTGCTTACCGTCTTCCTTTGTTCACTATTATTATCACGCAAAAATGAGGATTTCAAACGGTTTCGGAAAAAAAATTTTTGCATTAACGGAAAGACGGGGGCTCGAGAGATTCTCAAGCCCCTGCTTTTTATCCTTTACGATGAGGTAATTTTCTTGCGCTTATTCCGCTCTTTTGGAAAAGCCGACCCCTGCGATGGAGGCGATAGCGGCAACGATAAAGAATACCGTGACCAGAATAAACCCTGCGTCGAAGGAGAACAGATCAATTCCCCTCACGACCGTTCCGATATAATCCAGATTCGTCGTGACGTTGAGAAGGAGAGCGATGACGTAAGAAACGAAGGGAAGCGTCTCGACCATGTTCACCCGCTTAAACAGTCCGAGCGCCGAGAGAACGATGCCGAGAAGGGTGAACGCGATCAGCCAAACGGAGTAGCTCTCGGTATAATTTCTGCGAATGCCCGTCGCTAAATAAACGACGAACGCGGCGACGCCGAGCACGAGGGCAGAGAGATCGTGCCCCGACACCTCGACGTATTCAATCTCGTCTACCGAAAGCACCACTTGTTTCCTTCCGCTATGAAAAGAGAACTTTTGCGTCTCGTTCCTCTTCGCCGCCTCGATGGCGCGGGCAAGTTTCGCCTGAAAAGAAGTCTCCTTCAGCGGTTTTAAGATATAGTCGAGCGCGCCCACGCCGTAACCGTCGATGGCGAACTGCGCCATATTCGTCACGAAAATGATGACGACTCGGCTATCGTAACTTCTCACCTTTTCGGCAAGTTCCATGCCGTTGCCCCCGGGCAGCTCGATATCCAGAAACAGGATATCGCAATGCTTAAGCGGAGAAGCTAAGAAAAAGCCTCCGTCCGAAAACGCGTTGATCTCGAAGGAACAGCCGTTTTCCTTTTCGTATCGACGTAAAAGCGACAGGAGCCGCTTGGATTCCGCCTCGTTGTCCTCTACAATGTTGATTCTCACAGTTTCCCTCTTTCGTTTTTCTTCATTCTACCATACTTTTTTGCCCTTGGCAATCCGTAAAGCGAAATTCCCGCCCGAAACCGTCACAAAAATTTTTACTCTTTTCCGTTCTCGGCGAACGCGGCGGCGCACAGAGCCTCTATCTCCTCTCTCTTGAGCAGGCTTTCGCGCCATTCCCGCGGGATACGTTCATAGCCGTACAGCGCGCCCGCTAATCCGCCGGCGATCGCGGCGACCGAATCCGTATCGCCGCCGAGGTTGACGGCTTTGAGGACGCACGAAAGATAAGAGGAGGTCGTAAGCAGGCACCAAACCGCCGCCTCTAACGAATCGACGATATATCCGCTGCTCCTGATATCCTCTCTCTCAACGCGACGCAAGGTTTCAAGGTTCGCAAAGGAAAAGACGCGGCGGTATTTTTCGGATTCCGCACGGTTCCGATAATACGTCTCCGCCGTTTTCAGCCCCGATACGATAGATTCGAGGCAAGGACGATCGAGCAATTCCCACAATAAAAAGGAATAGATTCCGCAACCGATCAAGGCGCGTTCGTGGGCATGGGTGAGGGAGGAGGCGAGTTCGACGATCCGAATCTTCGTCTTTTCGTCCGTATTCAGCCGATACGCATGGAGCGCGAAGGGATGTATTCTCATCAACGAACCGTTCCCGTTGTCGCGTTCGCCCTTCATGCCGCATTCCCGCCAGCTCTTTTTGCCGAAGAAATAATTTTCTATGGCGAGACTACAAGTATTGCCGACGTCAAACGTCTCGCCCGTGGGCGTAAATTTGCCCCCGTAATACCACTTGCCGAAATTTTCCATCACCCGATCGAAGTTGATCTTATCCCCGCCGAGAACGTCCAACGCGCATAAAGACATACTGGTATCGTCCGAAAACGCCCCTTTCGGCATACGGAACGTTCCGTATGCCCGCATATCAACCACGGGGTTTTTATCGAGCTCCTCTCTTTTGGAAAATTCTACGGGAACGCCGAGCGCGTCGCCCACGGCGTGCCCGACGACGACCGCCTTCGCTTTGGATAAAAAGTTACCGTTCATGGTTTTTCTTCCCCCTTTTTTGTTTCCCGTTGCCGTTTCCGACAAACGTAACGTTCTTTTACTCCTTTTCTTTAGGATATCACCATTTCAAAAAACGTGTAAAAATCGTCGTTTTTTATAAAATCAAAAAAATTATCGAAACGGGAAAAGGACGCCTTTCCCGCTCTCCCGTCGGGGCGCCCCGTTTTTTCTGCCCAAACTATATCAAAACGAGGGTCGCGCCGTGGCACAAGGGATTTGACTCAAAAATAGGATCGGCGGGAATCTCTATCTTCTCCCAGTCCTCTAAACTTCCCGTATAGTACACGGTCTTTAACTTTTCGCAACCGCCGAACACCCAAAAATCGATACTCTTGAGCGTTTTCGGCAGCGTCAAGCTCGCCAAGGCGTTACATTCATAAAACGCAGACGAACCGATCTTTTCAATCCCCTCGGGCAAAAGGACACCCGTGATTTTCTTGCACGCTTTGTTCTCGGCTCCACTAAACGCGCTCTCCCCGATCTCCGTTACGGGCAAGCCCTGATAGAAGGCGGGAATCACGATGTCCGTATCCTTACAACTGCCCAACCCCGTCACTACGCAATGATCGCCGCTTACTTTGATGCGCAATCCCGACGAGGCGGGCTTTTCGGCTTTCTTTCCGCATACTTTACAGATTCCGTCGGCGCCGTATGTATGATCGACCTTTTGCGTTTTCGCATCGCGGTAGGAATCCCCGCAAGCGGAACAGATGTATTCGGTATATCCTTCTTCCGTACAGGTCGGCTCTATTACCTTTGCCCGATAATCGTGACCCTTCGCCGCCGTCGACTTGTCCGTATAGTTATCCCCGCAGACGGTGCAGGTATATTCGGTATATCCCTCTTCCGCACAGGTCGGCTCGATCACCGTACTTTGATAGTCGTGTCCCTTCGCTGCCGTGCGCTCGCCCGTATAGCGATCCCCGCAGGCGGAGCAGGTATATTTCGTATACCCCTCCGCCGTGCAGGTCGGCTCTATTACAGTGCTTTGATAATTATGTCCCTTCGCCGCCGTCGGCTCGTCCGTATAATTATCCCCGCAGACGGTGCAGGTATATTTCGTGTATCCCTCTTCCGCACAGGTCGGCTCGACTACCGTACTTTGATAGTCGTGAGCCGTTTTGGAATTTTCCTCAGTTCTCGTATCCGTCGCGCCGCAGTTGAATTGACAACGCGAGGTCTCCGTGCCGTCCTTTAAGCAGGTGGCGTCGTGATTGCTCGTATAGCGTTCAAAGACGTGATCGACGACGGGAATCGTTTGCTTATCCGTCTTGATGACTTGCCGACAGACGGTACACTTTATCACCTCTTCCCGATAGCCTTCGTTGCGGCAGGTGGGCGCCATTTCGGATATCTCTGCCTCGCCCGCCGTGTGTGAGGTCTTTTCGATTACTTTCGATACGCTCGACAATAGGAGATTACAGTTTTTGCAATAAATCGCCTCGTCGTAGCTCCCCGCCTTCGTGCAGGTCGCTTTTCTCTCGTTTTCCCGCACGGGCAAGTCTTCTTCGTGCGGCAGTATCTCTGCTCGCACCTGCCCTTCGTAAATCTCTCCCGTCGGCGCGAACGCAAAGCGATAGGTCGCCTCGCCCGCCCGCGTACACGTCGGGCGCGTGATCTCCGTCCATTCATAGCCCGCGCCCTCGGGTATTTCCTCGGTATAACTCACGGGAAGGGCGTATTCTCTTCCGCCCTCCTCGCAATTCTCGCAGGATATGCGAATAATTCCTCTTTCTATCGCGTACAGCGTCGTGCCGTCCGTCGGAAAAAGCTCGTTGCCCTCCTCATCGTAGTACCTTCCTTGCCGATAGATACCGACGGCGACGCCGCCACGATATACGGTGTAGCTATGCCCCGCGGCGGGGAAAGTTTCCTGCTTTTGCGCGGTGTATTCCCTTCCGACCGTCACACTCGCCGTATAGAAAAAAGTTCCTTCCCTCACGCAAGTCGCGCCTGCGCCTTGCGTCGTAACGGTTACCGCCTCGCCCGAAAACACGGCGATATCCCCGCAATTTTCGCAAGTGAAAAGAGCGGTGGCGTCTGCGCCCGCCCAACTCCAACGGGGCTCCGCGTACAGGTGCGCGAGCTTACTGTTCTCCGCTACGACCGTGTCCGTCTCGCCGCAACCGAAACTACAGTACGCCGTTTGCGTGCCCTCCTTTTGACAAGTGGCGTCGCCGTTGGGCGTATACGCCTCAAAGCGGTGTTCCTCTCTTTTCAGAAGGACTTCCGTCAGCTCCGCCTTTCCCTTTTCGTCCGAAAAGGTCTTGTTACATTCGCTGCAGGCGTAATGCGCCAACCGCCCCTCCTTTTGGCAGGTCGCCTCTTCCCCGTCATAATAGGTCATGTCGTGCGCGTGCAGATAATACACGCCCTCTTCTTCCAGAACGCCGTAGCCGAACGGGCTGTCCGCGAGCGCCGCCACCGCCGATTCGTACTTGCCGTAGCACGTCTCCCCGATCACGGCTTCCGCGCTCTTTACGGTATACAGAGAGAAATGGTTCGTCTCAAAGCAGACGGCTCTCTCCTCACAAATCGCCTGTAATTCACTCACGTTGCCCTCATCGTCCAGATAGAGGACGACCACCTTCCCGCTCTCGCTCTCATACGGAATCCGAATGGTGACAGCGCCTGCAAACTCGTTTTCCGCCCCGATCAGACTGAATTCGTACACGGGATTCTCGATGGCGTAGCCGTCGACGACGGGATGTTCCGCCGAACCCTCGTTGATTTCGCTGTTTGAAAGATCCGTTTGCTCCAAGCGGAGAGAGATCTCTTCGCCCGTTGTTTGCAGGGAGCCGACGGGGAAACAAATCGCGATCCCGTCCATCAAAACCTGCGTCTCCGCGCCGTCTGCCCCTTTGGGAAGTTCGGTTACGCCGTCCTGCCCCGATACGACGAACACGCTGCGCCTTTGCATTTCAATTTTGCAGTCCGCACAGCGGGTCACGAGATCGTAACCGTCCGCTCTCTCCTCCCTTTCTTCCGCCCCGCGCGTATGCTCCTCTTTTTCGATTCGGATATCGGCTGTCGATATTTCCCTCGTCGCGCCCGCGTCCGAAAATATTCTTCCGCAAGAACAGGCATAATGCGCCAAATACCCTTCCCGATAGCAGGTCGATTCCCGCGCGTCCACTCTCATGGGGGTATGAATATGTTGCGCGGGCGGAACTTTTTCCGCCTCTATTTTCGGAATGATCTGCTGCGGCACCAACACTTCCCCGCAGACGGAGCAATGTTTTCCTTCCGTCAAACCCGTCTCCCTTTCCGTCGCAGTTTTCCCCGGATCGATCACCGCCGTATGAGGCAATTTTTCGACGATCTCCCGATAGCCGTCCCCGCAGAGGGAACACTCGTATTTGATTTCCCCCTCGGCGGAACAGCTCGCCTCCGTCACGCTCGCTTGATAGCGGTGCCCCGCCGACGGCTCCTGCTCGCGGTAGCTTTCTCCACAGTTTTGACAGGAGTATTCCACATACCCGTCCCGCGTGCAGGTGGCGCGCTCCTCTCCGCTCTTTTGATAATCGTGCCCGAGGGCGGCAATCGACTCCGCGTAGCTGTCTCCGCAATTTAGACAATAAAAAAACAGCTCGCCCGCTTGGGAACAAGTTGCTTGTGTCCTCTTTTCCTCATACCGATGCGCACAGTCGCAGGCTGCCGACGCGATAAGCGCCGCTACGCCCGCCGTCACCGATAAAATCGCCATTGTCTGTCTTCTCTTTTTCATGGGAATACCTCTCTTTTTCGACATAATTCGTATCCTATGTATCTTACCGCCCACACCCGAAAAAGTCAATACCCTCTTAACAATTTTTTGAAAAAAATTTTTCAAAAACATTATTGACATTTCATTCTTATTGTGATAAAATACTAATAAGAATAAATAAAAAGATGGAAAGAAAAAATGTATCAGCGGAATACGATTCAGAGAGCCATTATCCTGCAGGCGGTGAAAAAACTAAAAAATCATCCGACTGCGGACGAGGTTTACGCCGAGGTGATCAAGGAATACCCCACCATCAGCCGAACCACCGTATACCGCAATCTGCAAAAGCTCAGCGAGGCGGGCGAGATCCGTCATTGCGAGCTTCTCGGCGGAGCAGATCACTACGATCACCTCTGCACCGATCACTATCACGTCCGTTGCGTCAAGTGCGGAAAGATCGTGGACGCGGACATGGCGTATCTCCCCGATTTGGAGAAGGGGCTCCGAAGCGATCACGGCTTTGCTATCTTCAAGCACGATATCATCTTTCAGGGGATCTGCCCCGCGTGTCAAAAGCGGGAGAACTCCGAAAAAAAGGATAACAGGGAGGAGAACGAATGAAACATCTGTCCATGGATATTCGCGTTCCGATCGAGTCGGACAACCCGAGTATCGTAAGAGAGGAAAGCAAGTGCATCCGATGCGGTATGTGCAAGGACGTCTGCGCCGAAAAGATCGGCGTGCACGGCACCTATACCTTGGAGCAAACGAGCGGGAAAGCGGTCTGCATAAACTGCGGACAATGCGCAAACGTCTGCCCCGTAGACAGCATCACCGAACGGTATGAATACGAAAGCGTGCGGGAAGCCGTCCGCGACCCGAAAAAGATCGTCGTCGTGAGCACTTCCCCTTCCGTGCGCGCAGCGCTCGGGGAGGAGTTCGGTATGCCGGACGGCAGTTTCGTGCAGGGGAAAATGGTTGCGCTGCTGCGCAAGCTGGGCGTGGATTATGTGCTCGACACCAACTTTGCGGCAGATCTCACGATCGTGGAGGAGGCGAGCGAGCTCATCGAGCGCATCACCAAAAAGAGCGGGCCTCTCCCTCTCTTTACGAGCTGTTGCCCCGCGTGGATCAAATTTGTCGAGATGTATTATCCCGCGTATATCCCCAACCTCTCCACGGCAAAGAGCCCCATTGGTATGCAGGGTCCCACGATAAAGACCTTTTTCGCCAAGAAGAAGGGCTTGGATCCCGAACGGATCGTCAACGTGGCGCTCACGCCCTGTACGGCGAAAAAGATGGAGATTCGGCGCGAGGAGATGAAGGCTTCCGCGGAATATCTGCAAAAGGATATCCGCGACATGGATCACGTCATCACGACCCGGGAGATAGCCAAGTGGGCGAAGGAGGAAAATATCGATTTTTCTTCCTTGCCGGACAGCGAATACGATTCCTTTATGGGCGAAGCCTCCGGCGCGGGGGTCATCTTCGGGAATACCGGCGGCGTGATGGAAGCGGCGCTCCGCACCGCTTACGAATTTATCACGGGTCAGCCCGCGCCCGAGGCGCTGCTGTCCTATCAGCCCGTCCGCGGCTATGAAGGCGTGCGGGAAGCGATCGTTCCCGTCGCCGATCTGACGCTTCGCGTGGCGATCGTCTACGGCACGCAAAACGCGCGCAGGTTCCTTACGGACATGGAACGGGAGGGAAAGACCTATCACTTTGTGGAGGTCATGACCTGCCCCGGCGGTTGCATCGGCGGAGGCGGTCAGCCGAAGAATATCGAAAAGGACGCCGACGACGTGCGCAAGGCGCGCATCGAGAGTCTCTATCGCAAGGATCGGGAATCGATATACCGCCAAAGCCACAAAAATCCCGATATCGTCCGCGTATACGAAGAGTTCTACGGAAAGCCCCTCAGCGAACTCGCGGAAAAATTGTTACATACCTCTTATGAAGATAAGAGTGGAATATTTAATCAGAAAGGAGATAAAAAAATGTCAAAGTGGAAATGTAAAGTATGCGGTTACGTTTACGAAGGCGAACAGGCACCCGAAAAGTGCCCCGTTTGCAAACAGCCTGCGAGCGCGTTCGAAAAGGTTGTCGAAGAAACGAGCAACCCCTATGCGGGAACGCAGACGGAAAAGAACTTGCAGGCGGCTTTTGCGGGGGAATCTCAGGCGAGAAATAAGTATACTTACTTCTCCTCCGTCGCCAAGAAGGAGGGCTACGAGCAGATCGCCGCTCTGTTCTTGAAAACCGCCGAAAACGAAAAGGAACACGCCAAGATGTGGTTCAAGGAACTCAAGGGCATCGGCACCACGGCGGAAAATCTCGTGCACGCCGCCGAAGGGGAGAACTATGAGTGGACGGATATGTACGACGGATTCGCCAAGACCGCCGATGAGGAAGGTTTCCACGATCTCGCGGAAAAATTCCGCATGGTCGGCGCCATCGAAAAGCATCACGAGGAGAGATATCGCGCCCTTCTTCGCAACGTAGAGGCACAGGAAGTGTTCCAAAAGAGCGAAGTCAAGGTTTGGGAATGCCGCAATTGCGGACATATCGTTGTCGGCACCGCCGCACCCGAAAAGTGCCCCGTATGCGCCCATCCGCAGTCTTATTTCGAAGTCAACGCCGAAAATTATTGATGACGGACTTTTTCGACGCGTTCGCTCGTAAGCGCCTCGCGTGAAAGCAGACGTTCTCCGCCCCGACGAATCAATGGTATTCGTCGAGGCGGTTTTTTACGTAAAACAGCGAGAGGTCTTTTATCGGGAGCGCAAACGCAAATCGCTGGAAGAGATCAAGGTGACCGATCTGTGCGCACTCGCCGAGGTCAGCCACTCCTCGGTGAAAACAATATTGTTTCCGTAATTCTCGGCGTGATCGCTATCGTAGCCTCCATCGTGCTCATGGGCGTCGTGATCAACGGTAGAATCAACAACATTGCAGGTTGTTTCTCCTACGACGCTTCTAACCCCGTAGCGTGGAAATCCGTTTACACCGCTGCCGTCGCCATCGTCGGATTGTTGCTTTCGTCCATCGTGATGATCGTCGCCGGCTTTATCGGCAAAAAGAAGTAATCACTTCTCCAAAACAAAGAGATCGCAGAGCTATTCTGCGACTTCTTTTTTCGCGCCCCATCGTAATCCTATCCCCCCCGCCTCAAAAGAGACGGGGGGGGATAGAAATTGTACGAAGAATCAATCTTCTTTTGATCAAGTTTCCTATAACGGTTTGCTTTAACAGCGTAACGATTACGATTTAACTTTGTTTTGTGCTTAACCTGTCTACGCGCCTGATCTCAATGCCACGCTCCATCGCTTTTTTCAAACAATGTGCTGCTCCGCCATAATCGCGCACAACATAAGCTACAAGCAAATCGGAATTTTCCACAAGCCACTCGTTGCGTTTTGTTATGGAAGATTTGTAATGCACGTGATAAAGCTCCGTCGGATACGTCACCTCGTCATAGTAATTCTCGTACGATTTCATGTCCGCAAGAAGATACGGAACTACAAGTATCAACGAACTATTATGCTCGAATATCTCCCGCTTTGCGCGCTTGATGACAGAGGCGACAAGAATATCGAATTCACCGTTACGCCCAACGTAAAACTCGACATATTCTTTGGTCGTTATCAATTCTCGAACGATGGAATAAACTTCCTCTTCTAAAAAGAAAAAATCGTCCACCTTTCTATGTCCTATAAATGAAACGCGGTAAATATCCATACTTCGTTAAAATCCTATGTTATATTTTGGCTTTTACGCCTCGTTAAGCAGATTGTATAACAAGAATCATTGCTCAACTCCCTATAGGATATCATATATCAAGCTGTTGGTCAACAAACTGTTGGTATACCAACATCATTTTTTTTGCTGATTTCGTATACTGAACATAGCTGGCGTACCATTTGCCGATACGGGGGTATTATGAGATTAGTAGACGCAGTTTACGCAAGGATTATCGAGTTAGTGAAAGAACGACAAATCACCGTGAACGCTTTGGCGAATTTAAGCGGAGTCCCTCGCCCTACCATCGTTACGATGACGAGAAGTTCTACCGTAAAGCTGTCCACGATTTACGGCATTTGCGACGGACTGAAAATCACTCTGCAGGATTTTTTCCACTCGCCGTTGTTTGCGCCCGAAAATATAACCGATTAGCAAATCAAAAACCAACCTTGCGTTTTTTCGTAAGGTTGGTTTTTTTGAGTATTGCAATCAATCTTCTTTTGATAGCGGATAAAAATAGTTGGAATGAATGCTGTACAGATACTGAATGATCTCCTTGCGCTTGAGAATGCCCAAATACGCGCCGCGATCGTCCACGAGGGGAATGAAATTCTGTTCGAGAGAGAGCTGCAAGATGCTCTCCGTCGGCGCGCTCAAGTCGAGAGCGCGGTAGGGGCGGTACTTTTCGATCTGCGTGACGAGCGTATGCCCGATCGCGCGCGCGTCGAAATTCGCCACGTTTTTGAGAAAGCGAAGAATATCCCCCTCGGAGACGGTGGAAAGGTATTCCCCCTTCTCCCCAACAATGGGAACGGCGACGAACTTATGAAAATCGAATTTGTCGAGCGCCTGCGCCACCGTGGCGTCGCTCGGCAGATAAAAAGTTCTCGCTTTGGGCGTAAAGAACTGATAGAGATTCATTTTCTTCCTCCGTCGTTATAAGCGGAAACACTTTTGAATGGCTCTGTACTCGCCGAGCACCAACAGAGAATACGTTTGAAGAAGGCGGGTTTCCGAATTGATGGACATCTTGATCCTGCCCTCCTCCTTGATGCCGATGATAGTGATGTTATGCTTTTTGCGGATATCCAGCTCGCCGATCGTCTCGCCGACCCAGTTCTCGGGCACGGGCACTTCGTAGAGCCCGTTTTCCTCGTCCAACTCGACGTAGTCGAGGATATGGCTGGAGCTGTAACGGATCGCCGCCCACCTCGCCACCTGCTGTTCGGGGTAGACGACCTCGTCCGCCCCGTTGCGCGAGAGAAACTTCGCCTGAATATCCCTCTCCGCCCGCGAGACGACGAACTTTGCGCCCAGCTCCTTCAACAGAGAAGTCGTTTCCAGCGAGCTTTGAAAGTCGTTGGCGATGGCGACGTAGCAGATATCGTAGCCGGGGATCCCGAGCGAGCGCAGAAATTCCACGTTCGTGGAATCGCCGATCTGCGCTTTCGTCACGTAGGGCAAAACGTCGTCCACCCGCTTTTCCTCCTTGTCGATCGCCATGATCTCGTGACCGAGCTGAGAGAGCTCCTTTGCCAAATGTTTACCGAATCTGCCGAGTCCTATCAATAAAATCGTTTTCATAATTAACCTACCACAACCCCCTCCAAGGGATATTTTGCATGATTGCCGTTTTCCGAGAAGGTCGCGTAGAAGAGCGTCAGCCCGCCGACCCTGCCGAAAAACATAAAGAGTATCAAGATGATCTGCGACGCCAAGCTAAGCGTCGGCGTGATGCCGAGCGTGAGCCCCACCGTGCCCAACGCGGACGCCGTTTCAAACAGGCAGGCGCCGACGGGCAGAGATTCTATCCAGCTGATGGCGATACCGCCCGTCAAGAACAGGCAAAGATACATCAAAAGAATGGTGCTCGCCGTCTTGACGTTCCCGTCGGAGATGCGCCTGCCGAACGCCACGGGGCAATCCCGCCGACGCACGGACGCGAACGCGTTGAGGAAGAGCACCGCGAGCGTGGTGATCTTCATGCCGCCCGCCGTCGACGCGGGGGAGGCGCCCACGAGCATCAAAAAGATCATCATCGCCTGCGAGCCGCCGCTCATGGCGGAAAGATCCGTCGTGTTGAACCCCGCCGTTCTCGTCGTGACCGACTGAAAGAGGGAATACAGCACCCTCTCCCCCATCGGCAGATCGGTGTATTCCGCAAAAAAGAACACGAGCGCGGGAATCAAAATCAAGACGGGGGCGAGGATCAAGATGAGTTTCGTCTGCATTTTATACTTTCGGACGTGAAACCGATTCGCCCGAATATCCGACAGCGTCAAAAAGCCGATTCCGCCGAAGACGATCAGGCACATGACCGTGACGTTGACGAGCGGATCCGCCGCATACGCCGTAAGCGACTGATAGGGCGCCTCCTGCGTGCCCATGAGATCGAACCCCGCGTTACAGAAGGCGGAAACGGCGTGAAAGAGGGCCATCCATACCCCCTTTGCCCCGAAGTCGCGGCAAAAGGCGGGCATCAGGACGAGAGCGCCGATGAGTTCGGCGGAAAAAGTCACGATCAAGATGAATTTGAGAAGGCTCGACACGCTGCCGATCTCGGGCGCGGAGAAGGCGTCCTGCATGGACGTTTGCTGTTTGAGTGTGATGCGCCCGCGCGCGAGCGCGATGAGAGACATGGCGATCGTGATCACGCCCAAGCCGCCCATCTGTATCTGCAACAGAATGACCGCCTGCCCGAACCAAGACCAGTGTGTGGCGGTATCCCTTACGACCAGCCCCGTGACGCATATCGCCGAAGTGGAGGTGAAGAGCGCCTCGCAAAAGGGCGTGAACTCTCCGCTCTTCGACGAGATAGGCAGCGTCAGCAGGACCGCGCCCGCCAGCAAAGCCGCCAAAAAACCTATAATGATCCATTGAAAGGAATTTAATTTCCTCTTTTTACGTTCCGACTGTTGTTCCATAATGACCTTCTTTAAGAGAATAAGCAGAGCCGCCACGGCTTTCTTAACCGCTTTTCTTATTATACCCCTTGACAGACGATATGTAAAATAGTATAATATAATATAGTTCATAGGTAAAAGGTTATGATATGACGATACGACATTTAAGGACGTTCCTCGCCGTGTGCGAGAGCGGCAGCATGACGAGAGCGGCGGAAAGTCTGCATATCGCGCAGCCGTCCGTCAGCCAGACGATCGCGGAGCTGGAAAAATATTATAACGTGACGCTCTTCTCCCGCGTAAAGCAGAGGCTATTCATCACCGAGCAGGGCAGGGCGCTCTTAGCGAAAGCCAAGGAAGTGATCTCCTCTTTCGACGAATTTGAAACGCTCGCCTACGACGCCAAGAAGAACGATTCCGTCAAAATAGGCTGTTCGATGACGCTCGGAAAGGTGTTTTTGCCCCTCTTGATGGAGGAAACCTGCCGAACGCTGCCCGAAGTGGAGCTGACCGCGCGCGTAGAGAAAACCGCCGTCATCGAAGAGATGCTCCTATCGGGCGACATCGACCTCGCCGTGATCGAGGGGGCGGCACATTCCCCCCTTTTGCGTTCGACCGCCTTTTGGCGCGATCGGTTAGCTTTCGTATGCCGCTACGGCGACGAGGCGCCGAGCAACCTTTCCGTGCGCGATCTGAAAAATTACAAATTGCTGTTGCGCGAGGAGGGAAGTCCGTCGAGAGAACTGTTAGAGAGCGTGTTATCCCTCTACGGGGTGAGCGTGACCCCCACGCTGACCTCGGCGAGCGACTCCGCCATTATCGCCGCGGCGAGGCGGGGAATCGGCGTCGCCGTTTTGCCCTACGCGCTCACGGCGCCCTATATTCGGGAGAAAAGTTTGCGGGAGATCTGCTCGGACGTGGCGTTCGAGCGGGAGGTGAGCGTCATCGCGCGCAAGAATAAAAAATTCACCGAAAAGCAGGAGCAGGTGTATCGCCTCTGCCTTGCCTTAAAACCAGACGGAAGGAAATCTTTTGAAAAAGGGTATTGACATTATTTCGATACAGGTATATAATATATAATAGAATTTATCGTGCGCGAATGCGCAAAAGGAGAAACCCATGAACAGATTAAAGGATAAAGTAGCTATCGTAACGGGTTCCACGAGCGGAATCGGTATCGGCATCGCAAAATTATTCGCGGCAGAGGGCGCAAAGGTCGTCATTTGCGGGCGCAGACAGGAAAAGGGACAAGCCGTCGTTGACGAGATCGTCAAAGAGGGCGGGGAGGCATCCTACCACTTTATGGATATCACCGTGACGGAGAGCATCGAACAGTTGATCGCTGACACGGTGGAAAAATACGGCAAACTCGACGTTTTGGTGAACAACGCGGCGAACGTCGGCTTGAAGGACGGTCGCGTGGACGAGCTGACGCTCGAAATGTGGGATAAAATCTTCCAGAGCGATATCCGCGGCACCTTCTACGCCACCAAATGCGCGCTGCCCTATATGAAGAAAAACGAAAAGGGCGGCTCCATCATCAATATCGGTTCGATGGCGTCCTGCGGCGGCGACTTGGGCTCCACCGCTTACGCCTGCGCGAAGGCGGGCGTCGATCTCTTGACGCAGTCCACCGCTTTGCAGTACGGCAAGCAGAACATTCGCTGCAACTGCGTGCGTCCCGGGTTGATCGTGACCCCCCAGAACGAGGCTTACGTGCCGCAGGCGCTCAAGGATATCTTCCTGAGCAATATTATGGTCAACCGCTACGGTTGCCCCGAAGATATCGGACAGATGTGCGTATATCTCGCCTCCGACGAAAGCTCCTACGTTACGGGACAGATCGTCAACGTGGACGGCGGCTTGAACTCTCACGTTTCCACCGTCGCGCAGTTCAGACAGCTCAATTCCCGCACTTGGTAAAAAACAAACGAAAGACAGCCGACCTTCGTCGGCTGTTTTTTTGCGCGCGATTCTTATCAAAAGACACCGTGGGCCCGAATCGACTTAAAAAATATCGTTACGGCGCAGCGAATACCGCTGCGCCGCTTGCCCTGTTTAGGCTTGATTTCCTCGTCTTTACGCCGTCAATTCCTTTGCCAGCGATTCGAGTTTTGCTTTTCCGTCCTCTTTGAGTGCGGACAAAATGGTGACGTTGTTTTCCGCGTAAGTAATTTCCTTGCAATTTTCAAAAAGGCTCTTCATCCCCTTGGCGGCGGTAGGCGCCCAGGAACCGTTTTCGATGAACGCGAGCTTTCTCTTTTGATAGCCGCGCTCCGTCAGGTGCTCGATGAACTGCTTCATTCTCGGGAAAACGTCGTTGTTGTAGGTGGTGGTTGCCAGCACCATCGTGCCGTAGCGGAATGCGTCCTCTACGGACTCGTGCAGATCCTCGCGAATGAGGTCGATGAGCACGACCTTTTTACAGCCGTTTTCGCGGAGTTGATCCGCAAGATATTCTGCCGCGGTCGCCGTGTTTCCGTAGACGGAAGTATAGGCGACGACGATGCCTTCCGATTCCACGCCGTAGCTCGACCAGGTGCGGTAAACGTCCAAATAGTAGGAGAGGTCGCCGCTTAAAACGGGACCGTGGAGCGAGCAGATCGTCTTGATTTCCAAAGCGGACGCTTTTTTGAGCAAATTCTGAACCTGCACGCCGTACTTGCCGACGATGCCGAAATAATATCTTCTCGCTTCGCAAGCCCAACCTTCGGGGTCCTCCACGTCGTTGGCGCCGAATTTACCGAACGCATCCGCCGAGAAGAGGACTTTGTCGCACTCGTCGTACGTCATGATGACCTCCGGCCAGTGCACCATGGGCGCCGCGATGAATTTCAACGTATGCTTGCCCAAGGAAAGGCTGTCCCCTTCCTTTACGACGATCTGCTTGGAAACGTCGCTCACGCCGTAGAAATTCGCCATCATCTTAAACGCTTTGTCGGAAGAAACGAGCTTCACCGTCGGATACGCTTGGAGAAATCCGAGAATGCTCGAAGAATGATCCGGCTCCATGTGCTGTACGATCAAATAATCAACGGCTCTTTCACCGATGACCTTTTTCAGGTTGCCAAGCCATTCTTCCGTGAAACCGTGTTCCACCGAGTCGACGACGGCGATCTTTTCGTCCAGGATCACGTAGGAATTGTACGCCATGCCGAGAGGGACTTCAAATTGCCCCTCGAAAAAATCGATCTGATGATCGTTGACTCCGATGTAGTGAATGTCGTCAGAAATAAACATACTTACTCTTCCTTGCTGAACTGATCTTTCCCGACGCCGCAAAGAGGACAGGTGAAATCTTCAGGGAGATCCTCGAATTTCGTTCCGGGCTCGATTCCGTATTCGGGTGCGCCGACTTCTTCGTCATACTCCCAACCGCATACTTCACAAATATACTTCATTGTAATACCTCCATATTTTATAGTCGCCGTTTCCGTTTGCGGGAAACGGTATTTTCGTGTTTTGGTTGCCTTACTTAAAAAGCGTTACTTGACGATCTTTTCAAAATCCGATTTGGGGTGCTTGCAGAGCGGGCAGATGAAGTCGTCGGGCATTTCCTCCCCCACGTATTCATAGCCGCAGATCGTGCATCTCCAGATGGTTTTGTTATCCGCCGTCTTGCCCACCGCCTGGGGCTTGGGTTTGATGTTCGCGAAATAATACGCGTACGTCGCCGAAGGAACCTGATTCAAAATTTCCCCCTCGACGGGTTTTCCCAAAAACAGAATGTGACTGCCGAGATCGATTTCTCTTTCTACCTCGACGCAGACGTAGGCGTTCGTCCCTTCGGTGACGGCGAGCATATCGCCGAACACGCGCTTGCAGGCGGCGTAGCCTTCGAATTTATTCGCCGTTCTGCCCGACTGAAAACCGAAACGCTTGAACACGTCGAAGGTCGCCCCTTCGCTCAACACGGAAACGGTGAATTTTTTACTCCTTTGGATCATTTCGCAGGTATAATTCGCCTTGTTTACCGCAACGCAGAGCGTCAAGGGATCGGATGCGAGCTGTTCGACGGTATTGACGATGCAACCGTTATCCGTTCCGTTGTCATTCGTCGTCAGTACGAATAATCCGTAACTTAGTTTTTGCAAAACCTTAGAATCCATGATATCCTCCTTATCTGAAAAGAAATTTTGGCTTTCCTAAATTATAGCACACTCCCTTTCAATAATCAACACAATTATTCATCATATTTCCAAAAAAAATTCTTCCTTTTGCAAAGGACGGGAGCCCGCCGATCACGCCAGATCTTCTACGGGATAGTAACGTGCGAGACCGCCCGATGAAGTTTCCCGATAGCTGATGTTCAAGTCTTTCCCCGTGTTGTACATCGTCTTGACCACGACGTCGAAATGTATCTTTGACGACGCCGTCAAAAAGTTCGCGAGCGAGAGCGCGTTGATCGCCCGCATGGCGGCGACGGCGTTGCGCTCGATGCAGGGGATCTGCACGAGCCCCGCAATGGGGTCGCAGGTGAGCCCGAGATGGTGCTCCATCGCCACCTCCGCCGCGTATTCGATCTGATCGATGCCGAGCCCGAACAGCTCGCCGAGCGCCGCGGCAGCCATGGAACAAGCCGTGCCGATCTCCGCCTGACAGCCGCATTCCGCCCCGCTGATGGACGCGTTCTTTTTTATGATATTCCCCACGACGCCGCCCGTGGCCAAGGCGCGGACGATCTCCTCGTCGGAAAAGGAACGGCTCTCCTGCATATATTTCAGCACCGAGGGCACGACGCCGCAAGCGCCGCAGGTGGGCGCCGTTACCACCGTCCCGCCGTCGGCGTTCTGTTCGCTGACCGCGAACGCGTACGCGCAGACCAAGCGATTCTCCCGCGTCTGCGCCGATTCGTCGATATGGCGCTGACCGTATAAGAGTTGCGCCCTGCGCTGCGTTCTGAGCCGACCGGGGAGCACGCCCGACGTCGTGAGTCCGTCGTGCACGGCGTTTTTCATCTGCTCCCACACCTTGTGCAGATAGTCGAAGATACCTTCCCCCTCGCATTCCCGCACGTATTCCCAGATGCGCATGCCTTGACTTTTGCAATAGGTGGAAATTTCCGTGAAGGTATTCAGCGGGTACACTTCGCTCTCGACGGGCGGTTTTTCCCCTTCGAAGAGAACGGCGCCGCCGCCCACGCTGTACGCCCGTATCTTTCCGAGCAGCTCCTCGCCGCAAAAGGCGAAGAAGTCCATGGTGTTCGGGTGCACGGGACAGGGGACGGACGCGTCGAAGCAAACCTCGCACTTGCGGGGCGCAAAGGTCTCCCGCAAAATTTTATCCGTGCCGTGACCCTTTCCGGTCAGGGCGAGAGAGCCGTATAAATGGACGGCAAACCAGTCCGCAGACGGGAATTTTTCCGATACGACCTTCGCCGCGTATTCCGGTCCCATGGTATGCGAACTGGAAGGTCCGCGCCCGATTCTGTAAATTTCTCTTAACGATCGCATGATCTGTTTCCCCCTTTTTTCCTTATGTATGCGCGCATTATTTCTTTTGTAACGAGCAAACCGTCATGCCGTTCAAGAGATAGCCGTCAAAATCGCGTATCTCCCGAACGGGGAGAGAAGAGAACGCCTCTTTGTTTCCCGAAAGCAAGACAGCGTTCGGACGGAGCGCTCGATTCATCACGGCGACGGCGTGTTCCGCCTCCGAGAGAGAAAATTCCGCGGGGCAGGCGTTCCCGCCCACCGCTTTTCCGTTTACGTAGAGGGAGATGGCATAATTTTTGTTTTCCTGTTCCCGAACGAGAAGAAATTCCTTGCCGCCGACCCCCTCTTTATCGAGATATCCGCCGAGCGCGTATTCGTCCGCATACGCCGCGTGGACGGACGCCGTACATTCTGCCTCTAATCGCACGCGCCATTCCGCCGCCGAAACGCCGCGCGGCACGGCGACATAGACGCCGTCGATGTTGGAATATTTTTCGAGCGCTCGTTTCACGCGGAAAGATACGGTATCGTAGTCGTACCGCTCGCAAGGAAAGCTCTCGTACGACCGTTGCCCGCCGTAATAATACGCCACGTAGACGACGAGCGTTCCCCCTTCCCCCGGAAAAACGTATAAAATACTTCTGTACTCCGCATTCAGGCGATAGATGACGGACGCGCGACCCACCTCGTTCATCTGCCTCTTTTCGGCAAGAGCCTCCCCCTTTTGCGCCATTTCGCGCAGAATGGTGTTGCAGGTGGCGGCGCACAGCCCCGTCAGAGAGGACATTTCCGCTACCGTGTATTCCTTTCCGTTTGCCAGCATCTGCAAGATATGAAAATGATTCGCTTTGCGTATTTCCGAGGTGTTTCTCATAGTTTCTCCTTTTTCTATCCATATTATAGTGTTTATGCAACCAAAAGTCAATCGCCTGCCGCAAAGAAAACGAGCGGGAGCGATTTCTCGCTTCCGCACCGCTTTTCCTTTTAACCCTCGGAGGGGGTATAGTTCTTGGGGAAATTCATGAAATCTTCGTAGAGCTTGTCCGTATTGCCCGAAAAGCCTGCGTTCGCCTTGATGGCGAAAGGTCCGTTGAATACGGGTGCGTATACGCTGCCGCCGAACATGATATAGCCTCCGTTTTCCTGGAATTCCTTCCAGTAATTGGCGGCATCCGTTCCTTCGGCGAGATTGTCCACGTCCCACCACATGACGTCCACGCTGTCGTAGATCCAGTTTTCCGTGCCGATCGTCGTCATGAGTAGCGCGTCCTCCCGATTGAAATGACCCAGCTGAACCATGTAATCGATGAACTGCTCGAAGGTGCAATCCCAAACGGTGAGGTTGCCGTGATTGCCCGAATAGTCCATGGGAAAGCCCTCGAATATCTTGTAGGTTTCCGTCGTTTCGCCCTCGGCTTTTTCCTTGTAGCTTGCGCCGAAACAACCGTACACGATGATGAAGGAGCCGTCATTCAGCGTCATGTTGCCGATGTTGGAATACCGTTTCCAGTCGGAATACGCCTCGCTCTCCTTGTCCATATTTTCGGTATCCCAACGCAGGAGGACGGTATCGCCGTACCTTCTCGCCTCCGTTACCCCGTCGACGGAAAACGAAGTATATTGCGTTTCCGACATATATTCCTTTTCGTTCAAAAATTCGGCAAATTCGTCGAGGGTGTACTCGTAGCAATTGGTGTCGACGTTAAAGGAAATGGGCTTGACAAAGTCGGGGGTTACGCCTAAAATTACGTAGGAAAAGACGAGCAGCGCCAAAAGGACAACGACGAATACGACGGTGAATACTTTGGAAAATACGGATACGTTCTGTTTTTTTGTCATGATTCGTTACCTCCCGCTTTCGTTTGCAGGACGACGTAGTCACGGTAAGTGGGACTCATTCTCATCAACGTTTCGTGCGTGCCCGTCGCTTCGATCGCGCCGGCGTTCATGACGACGATGGTATTGACGGGGCTTGCGAGATTCCCGATCCAGCTTGCCTTGATGCTCGTCTTGTAGAGATCCTTCATGCGCGCCAAACCGTTTTTCACTTCCTTTTCCTCGGAAGAGGCGGCTTTGATGAGCATTTCGTTGGCGACCTTTTCGGACACGTCGCGCGCCATTTCCGCCGACTTACGGTTTACCAAGTCCCTGATACCGAAGGCCATTTTTCCCATCACGAAACCCGACGCCAAAACGAAGGGAACGATGAGACGACTGCTGTCCAAGACGGTATAACGAATCTCCCCCGTCGGGTGGGAACAAGCGTATTCTTCCCCGACCTTTTTGCCGACGATTGCCGATTCGAGCGTTTTATCGAACAGATTGTTCCCCACGCGGATCTTCGCCGTGCGATTGAATTTTTTCGTCCCGCCGCTCATTCGGACGGTGACGATATCCCCTTCCCAAACGTCTTCTTGCGGCTGATAACTTTTGAACTTCAATCCCACCTGATAAATGTTTTCCTGAACGGCTCCCTCGTCGACGCTCGATTTCCAATGCCATTCGTCGATCGCTTTTTGCAGATCGTAATCGTTTAGAATTTTCGATTTCACGCCATCACCTCTCCACAAAATCATAATAAAAACTAATAATTATTTTAACTATCATATTATTGAGACAAAAAATAAGTCTTTATGATTCTATTTTAGCATATTTTTTTAATAAATCAATAATCTTTCGAAAATTATTTAATAGTTATTATAAATATTCATAATAAGTTCGTTTTATAACAGCGCGGCGGCAAGGTTGTCTTGCCGCCGCTTCGCTTTTTACGCCGTTTCCGCCGCTGAAATGATAAATTTTCGCCCGTTCGGCAAAATATAAGAGATTTTCTCGCCGTCAAAGGACATCTGACCTTCAAAATAATCCTTCAATAAAGGCAGGAGCTCAAAAAGCAGCTCGCAAGGGGAAATCGAATCCTTTTCTTCCAAAATTTTTTCTTTCGGTAATCTTAAAGTTTCTGTTTTCATAATAAGTACTCCTATAATTTTTTCCACGTTCGTGCGCACCGATTGTGTAACTATATTATACCCCTGCGTCTGAACAAAATCAAATAAAATTGTTCAGACTGTGGGATAATTTTTTGTCGAAGGAGCACTACTTTATGGATATTTTGTCGAAACTTTCTGAAAGACTGAAAGACCTCATGAACGAGGCGGAAATCAAGACGACCGCCCTCGCTGAAAGCACAAAGCTCGAGCAATCGGTCATTTCAAAATTTCTGCGAGCGGAACGCATGCCGTCGGCAAAGACGTTGGTTATTCTCGCCGACTTTTTCCACTGTTCAACCGACTATCTACTCGGTTTATCCGACAGCTTGGACGAAAAAACTTATAAACAGAGACCGCCTTTTAGCGAGCAGTTGAACTTCCTCTTGGCTCATTACCATATTTCCAAATACCGACTTGAAAAAGAAACTAAACTGACGGAAGAAACCGTCAACCGTTGGCAAAAAGGAAAATACGAACCCACGGTCGAAAGTTTAATTCGGCTTGCAACCTACTTTCATTGTTCGGTTGACTTTATTCTCGGCAGAGAAAATTAAATAATCGTTAAATTATGTTGATAGGAATTCTCCTATATAAATAGGCGCCGTAGCTGTGTTCGTGCGCCGTTTCGCAGTCGCGAGATTTCCCCTTCCGCGCAGCGTGATCTGATTCGAATTTATCTCCTCCACGTACTCGAGATTGACCAAAAAGCTCTTGGAACAAAGGACGAACTTACGGGAGAAAATGTTTTTCGCCTCCTTCATGCTCCCGCGCAAGGTATAATCGCCGTTGACCGTATGATAGATGACGTAACGCCGCATCACTTCGATGTAGGCGAGGCACACTTAACACGGTTTCGTGCACGATTTGCATATATCCCTTGAACGCGCCAAAGACCGTATTCCAAAAACGGAAACGGCGCGCAAGGGTTTGCGCGCCGCCGAAAAACAGTCGGTTTATTCTTTCGCAGGATCTTCTTCCGTTTTCGGTTGTTCGGGTAAAACTTCGGTTTTCTCGCAAACTTCCAAAAGATAATAGGCATAAAAACCGTAAATCGCCACCAACAAAACGTCGAATCTGCCCAACGTGATGGAATTGCCGTACACGTCGAACAAAACGTCCAGAATCAATACCAGTATGAATATCAGAGAAAAGAGATTATTCAAACGTGACATCATGGGTTTGCCGGAAAATTTCACTATAGAATATATCACGACGAAGGCTAAAGACGCCACCATGCTTACGATTTTAATTGTCCAGCCCGTCGGCTCCATTAATTTTGCCGCGCCGATAGTCGTAAGCAAAAACCTTACGAACATAAAAACGGCAAACAAAGCGATGGCAATCGTGTTAAACGTCTTTTGAATCGACGGCGATATATTGCCTGCAATCACAAGCACGATGCCTGTGACCAAATAAAACGCCGATATGACGATCGCGACGATGCCTATACCGAGGCTGAGCCCTTTCGCAGACAGGTAATTCAGATAATAAATAAATAACAACGCGTCTAAAATGATAAGGACGCTCTGCTTCAAATAATCGGTTGATTTTTTCATTTTTTCTACCTTCCTTAATATGATTCCTTAATAATATACGAAAGTATATATTAAAATAGTTATGAAACGTACTTCAAAAGTTTGACGTTAATTTTTCAATACCCTTTACATTCGATTTCCTCCGCTCCTCTTATTTCAAAACTTTGTTTCCTTTCTCCACCCGACAAAACGGCAAACCTCCCGTTTTGATAGCAAGCGTTACAGAAAAGAGCACCAAATCAATACGACCCCGACGGCAAGAAACGCCAGTCCTAACGGCAACGGAAAGGGGTGCCCGACGAATCGCATCATGGCGGGCGCGTTCGGGTCGTAACAAATCTTGATTTCCGAATCGACCGGATATTTCGATTTGCGATAAGTCCTGAAGTGCGCCGTTTCGGTATACGTTTTGCCGTCAACGACGTACGTCACGACCGGGCGATAATGCGTATGCTCTATGCCGCGGAAAAAGGTATATTCTTTTTCCAGCTTGGCGACGGTCGCGATCGTCGGCTCGGAGCACCGTATGCAAACCCAAATCTTTATCACGGCTAAAAGCAGACCGATGCCGGCAAGAATAATGCCGACGATTAAAAAGAATACGTCGCTCATACGCTTACCCCTGAAAGGCGGTGGCAATCATTATGATGCCGGCGAGAATCGCCACGCCGCCCACCATCGGCAAAAGCTTTCCGCCACCTTGGGTGAAATGCTCCTTCGGGTTCTTCGGATTGTAATGTACCTCGATCGAACCGCCGACTTGAATACTGTTGCGCTCTCTGTAATTGCTGCTTCCGACGCCGTGATAAATCTGTCCGTCCACTTCGTATTCAAACTCGGGGGAGTAAAAATCTCGGCGACTGCCGTCCTTTTCCCTCTCGTCGTACCGGCGGATTCCCGTGATTTTGCCGATCGCTTTCCCCGAGCATTTCTTGCTCTTTCCGATGCCGAACAAAATCAACAATACGCCGCCGCCGATAAATCCGGCTCCTACTAACATGTTGTTGGGTGTCATGATCAATACTCCCGCTCGTTAAAATATATTTGCCCGACGGAGACTCGCTCCGACGATTCAAAAAAACTTTTCACGCGCAGCGTTATACAACCGCTGCGATGATCGTCAAAGCCACGCCGCAAACAAACGCCATAGCGCCGAAGGGGGGCGGCGTACCCTTACCGCCATTGAGGTAATGCTCTTGCGGATCCTTGGGATCGTAATAGATCGTGATATTCCCGCCGACCGGAATTTTGCTTTCTTTATGTTGCAGGGGACCTCCCATGCCCTTGTAGGTTTTTCCGTCCACTTCATATTCGTATACGGCTTGATACGTATAGGAGTGAAAGCCATCCTCGTCGGTGTCCACGTCTTCATGGACGCCGACTATTTTCCCGACGGTTTTACTCGTACACTTATTTCTTCTCCCGATTTTTAACACGTACAATACCACTCCGAGAACCATCAAACCGACTCCCGCTAATAAACAACCGACATTCATACAAAACTCCTATCAATAAAATCTCTTTGCCCGCCGCCCGTCAGACGTCCGACGGAAACCCGTTCCGCCTCTATTTGGATACATTTTCATTATAGCATACGCGGACAAGGGAAACAATAAATGCCACGGCATTGTCATTGACA
The DNA here is from genome assembly GCA_945949395.1 of uncultured Clostridia bacterium. GTDB lineage: Bacteria > Bacillota > Clostridia > Christensenellales > Borkfalkiaceae > RGIG4074. The sequence continues at coordinate 38,531 of CAMFEK010000002.1, read as the reverse complement.
AATTTCGTGGCAGTAATTGATTTAATAAGATAATTATGCTATGATAATAAAAAACAAGGGAGACGGCTATGTTTACAGAACGATTCAACAAAATCATGAAAATAATAGGCGCAAAGCCAACTGACATTGCAGGTATTATCGGATGCGACCGTTCCGCGGTTGACCGTATGTGTAAGGGAAGCCGTGTACCGCAAAACGGCGGAAAAAGTGCATTAAGATTTGTATCGGCAATTTATTCGTTTGCTGATGAACACGGAAAAACAGAAGATGTTTTGAAGGAGATCGGCTGTTCCGCTTGCTTTTCCGCAGAGCAGATCAAAAGCGAGCTCATGCGTTGGCTTTATGACGGAGAAGAGCCGATAAAAGCGCACAAAGAAGCACCCGCGGTTTTACATACCCACAATAAATTCGGACAGCGCTTTTCCGCGATACTTGATTTGGCGGAATTTTCCAACGTTCGTTTTGGAAAGCTCCTTAACATTGACCCATCCTATATCAGCCGTTTCCGCAACGGACTGCGCACGCCCGTATCAAACTCAAAGCTCACGGAGGAAATGTGCCGTGTTCTTTACCGTCGGCTCAAAGACCAGAATCGCCTTTCCCACCTTGCGAGGCTGATGAACCTGTCGCCCGAAGATCTGCATAGCGATACGGATTGGGAAAAAGAACTGTATTCTTGGCTGTTCCTTTCGGAAGACAACAAGGTTTCATCCTTTGTTGTCGGCATGGTAGACCAGATCGGCTCGTTTTCTGCCGATATCATAAGATCTCCCCTGCCCTTTGAAATGGCGGCAGACAAAACGGCTTTAAGTGACGATCAACCGCTCTATCATGGGATGGTCGGTTTGCAAACTGCCGTTATCCGCTTTCTCGGAAATGTCATAGAAAGAAAAGAAAAGGATCTGTATCTATACTCCGATCAAAACATAGATTGGATCACCGCCGATAAAGCCTTTCAAGCCAAATGGATTTCGCTGATGATCCGGTGTGTAACAAGCGGCGTGAAGATTCACATCATTCATAATATCGAACGAGATCTTTCTGAAATCGGCGAAGCAATTCGCAGTTGGCTTCCTCTTTATCCGTCGGGACAGATTGAATCATTTTACCTCGACGGACAGAAAAACACGAATTTTTCAACAACGATGTTCTTATGCCCCGGCTATGCTTGTATTTACGGCAACAATGTTGTCGGCACGGAAAACGAAAGCGGAAATTATCTGTACGAAACCGAACCTGAAAAGATAGCTCTGTGCCAACGTTTATTTGATACCCTTCTCGGCAAAGCTCACCGTCTTATCCGAGTTTGCAAAACCGCTGATTTTTTCCTCTTTGAAACGAATGCATCCGATATTACGGTTTTAAGCGGTTGCCCAACCGTATTCTCAATGCCGGAGAATCTGTTTTCGGAATGCTTCGACCACTCTGAATTAAGAGCCGAGGCAAGGGACGCCAATGATATTTACAAACAAAGGAACTGTTTTTTTGAGAATGCGTTGTTGTCGGGACACTTTCATGAGTGCGCGCCTTTGCCGAGCGACGAGGACTTGTTTAACGGGAAAATATATCCGGAATTCCTATCGACACCGTATTCACCTTTGGAATTTGCAGAACACGCAAAAAACATCATCCATCTTTTGGACAACGTAAAATACAGATTTTATCCTTTGCCCGAACCGAGTTTTTTGGATGTGCAGCTCATTATTTCCGAAAAAAGCGTTGCCGTCAGCCGATTAAAAGCACCTTTCTTCACGATTTTTTTAGAGCATCCGCTCTTGTGCCGTGCTTTTGCCGAGTATGCAGATTCGGTAAAAAAGAAGTACGCTCTGGATAAAGTAACGCTGAAAAGAAAATTAGAGGGATATTTTTAATCTCCCCGCGACCGTGACGGTAGTTTTGAACCGCAGGTAATCCCCAAACGCAGCAGAGACGTTTCGGGCATAGAAGAAAAGGTCTTAGCTATGTACGCAAGAGGTATGAGCCAAAGGGATATATCTTCTACCATAGAAGATATCTACGGTTTTTCGCTCTCTGCGGAAAAGATATCCGACATTACCGACAGAGTATTGGACGAGCTTAACGACTGGCAAAACAGACCGCTTAAAAAGGTATATCCGTTTGTATTTGTGGATTGTATATGAAAGCGTTTACATCTCATCTAAAAAAGATATATGGAGCGCCGTCGTTGAAGGCAGCGGAAAACGAATTTGAGAAGTTCAAACAGTCTTAGAGCATGCCTCCCGGAGCGGTAGACGTATGGGTTCGAAACTTTGAATATGTGGCGCAACTATTTGACTGCGGCAGCGCCATTCGAAAAGTTATGTATACGACGAATGCCGTTGAGAGCATACATTCGAGTTTTCGCAAGGTAACGAAACAAGGCGCCTTCCCGAACGAAAACGCCTTACTGAAATTGCTTTATTTGCGGATAACGGAATTGTATGCGAAATGGAAGGACTCAAGCATACATATAGTGTATATTTTCATTAATAATTATCTTTTCAACTGTTTTTTCATTTCCTTGTGTTAATTTAAAAATTTGTTCAATCATATTTTTTCCGTCTCCCTTTGTGTTTCATCAACTCTGTAAATTCTTATTTATCCATCAAATCCTACTTTGATTTTATCAGTTTAACAAGCACTCACTTTCAACTGTCATAAAATCCAATACGACGACGCGGTTCTTCTATTGTTTGCTGAGTATGTTTACACCGCGGATAGTTATGACAACCGAAGAATGTTCCGTATTTTCCTTTTCTCAACACCAAAAAATCTCCGCAGTCAGGACACCGATTATTGAAATACACCGATTTCATATCATCATTCGTGTACGAACAATAAGGAAAATTAGAACAGCCATAGAATGATTTTTTATTGACTTCCGATTCTCGAACAACCAAATGTCCAGACTTACACCAAGGACAAAGATATTCTTTTTCTTCTTTTTGTGCAGTTTCATCGTGCATTACAAAACACTTGTTTTTAATTTCTTGAATAAATTGAGAAGATTTTTCTTTGTCAGAAAGCAAATAAACTATCGACTTTGTTCTTGTTAATGCGACGTAGAACAAACGACGTTCTTCTGCATATTCATAGGAATTTTTCTTACCCAACAGCAAATCCAAGACCCCATCCTCTTCCGTCTTATTAGGAAAGCCATTATCTGCATCTTCTCCGCTAATCAACACAACGAAATCACTCTCCAAGCCTTTCGAGCCATGTACCGTGCTGTATTTCAATTGCATCTTAGGAAAGTCTTTATGCAATATTTGTTTATACGCCACCACCTGTATTTCTCGGCAAATAAACGAATCAATATCTCGTCTGTTTCTGCCCAAAATCAACACCTCTGCGGTGGCGTTTAATTTTTCAATATCGGCAAGCGCTTTTGTTAAAGCCATTGCTTTATTGCCTTTATGATATATAATTCGCACAGGCTTCTCTTGGTGCTTTGCTGAACGAATATGCTTTTTGTATTGATTTGGATTCGCTGTAATAAACGGTTCAACAATGGATTGCAATTCAGACGAGTTTCTATGGGTGGACGTAATGTAATTCAATTTTGCATTTGGAAAAATTTTTTCAAACTCTAAAAACACATTGATATCACACCCTGCAAAACGATAGATGGCTTGCCAGTCATCACCTACTGCAAATAATTTTGCATTTCCATGTTCTATCAATTTTTGCAAGAAACGAGTTCTGCTTTGCGAGATATCTTGAAATTCGTCTACGATAATGTACTTATATTTAAAGTTAGGCGTTTTATCTAACAAATCAATCGCCTGCAAAATCATATCATCAAAGTCGATTTTATCCGCAGCATGAAGATTTTCCATGTAGTAATTATAAATGTTTTGGCAAATATTTAAAAACAATCGCGTACGACTTGAACTATACTGCGAGTCGTTTAACTGCTCTTTGAATTTGTCGAATCCGCTATCGTCCTTAATTTGTGCTTTATACAAAGATATAAACGTCATAATCAGGTTGAATAAGGAACTAAAATCTCTCCCTGAATACGCATTATGCAAAGCGTCGACCACTTCTTTTTGTGGCAACGGCTTTAATTCCACGCCGTTTTCCTGCAACCGCGTTTTTAAATTGTCAAATATCGTACCCTCCGAAAACTCGTAGGAATAGGTTTCAATACAAATGGTTTGATTCGTTTGATGCGTTGTGCGTTTCCATTCCATTGATTGAACGTAGGCATCACTCGCTTCCTTTTCATACTGAGGCGCTTTCCCCGTCCTATCTATCCCATAATGCTCCAAGTAAATTCCATATTCAGGCAAGTAGAAATCAGGTGTATACTGTCGCTTTTCTGGCGTACTCGTTTCCACTTCATACGGTTTCTCGTATTCATACTCAACGCCGTTGGTAAACAAGAAGTTAGCGATTACTAGTTCTTCATTACTCTTTACGTATTCATTTTTCAGAGTTTCATGATGATACTTATCCGCTGAAAGTTTCCCCAAACGGTCTTTTAACGTTCTAAAATTCGACGTCTTTAAATCTTGAAATAATTCCCCGTCGTTTTTATATTTCTTTGATTTTTTGGTTTCAGGAGCATAAAAGTACAACGAAATAAACTGAAATATCTCATTGGCAATTTTAGGATTGGAAGCAAGCTCCTCGTCAAAAAATTGCGCTATGTAAGATTTTAACTGTTCTTCTATCGCTTTTTTCTTACCGTTTGCTTCGGTTAAAATATTTAAACCTAAAGCATGGAAGGTCTCTACTCTTAAACCTTTTGCTACACCATCTACTTTTTTTGCCAAATCATCGGCAGAAGCCCTTGAATAAGAAAGCAATAGAATATCATCTCTTGATGCAAGACCATTTTCCAACAAGTATTTTACTTTTCCACAAATAGTCAAGGTTTTGCCCGAACCCGCACCTGCTATAGTCAAATTTGATTTTGCATTGCAAAGAACAGCTCTTCTTTGCTCTTCATCCAAGCTTCTTCCATTTACATCATCAAAGATTTCATCTTTTATATGGCGTGCAATAAATTGCTCATTATGTTTTTCAATTACCTGTTGATTGATAATAGGCGTAGAATAATACGTTTTGGGATAGGAAGTATATTTTCTTAATAGAGCCTTTGCGCTTGCGAGCGCCGTCTCTACGGTTGCATCATCAATATAACAATCTGGCAAGTTTGCAATCTCTTCATTGATATCTTTGAGTAAGCCTTTCTGCTCTTTGATAATCGAATAATTATCAACTATGTCTTGTAATCGAGTTTTATATTCATCGTATTGTTTCTTATGTTCAAAGCGATTAGGAATTACATATTCATACACTTGGTTGACTGTTGACATTAAATCAAGCAACTTATCTTCTGAACACGATTCTATATTCTCCAAAATATCAGAAATCGGATATTGCTTCAATAAAGAGTTGTATGCAAAAATCAACGACTTTATCGTGTCGTTGTGTTGTCCAATTTTTTGCACACCTACTCTATAACGAGAAACAAGGTCAGCATAATTCTCATCCTTAGACAAGCGTTGTACTAACTTCTCTGTTTTTATATCTTCCGCTTCAACAATTTGAAACAGCGTGAACGCTGTTTCTAACTTAGCGATACGTGCATTTAATTTTTGTGCTCGTCTTTTATTTAAGAACTTCTTTAAAAACTCAAACATACTTTTCCTAATTTTCAAATAAAGAATTTTAATGCCTTTTCACTTTTTATCAACCAAATAAAGGTTGCCAAGCACTTCTCACGCTAAATCTTCTGCGGGTCTAGGCGCATTTTTTTGCACCATAAATGGAATTTCTCTTTCGCAGCACGCTTAACGCCCTCGCCAAGCCTCGAGGGAGTACAAACGTAATCGGAAATTAACGCGCTCACTTTTTTCATTGTTTCCGTATATTGAAACTCAAATCGAAAAGAACCCGTGTCATACCGCTTAAACAACTTGAAAAACTGCGATTTTCCGTAAGGTTTTTTGCCTGCAGCTAACGTTCTTTTATAATATCTACGCCACATTACGAAAACCGTAAGACCTCTCTTCTTTTTATCCTTTTCGAGCGCAATGAAATCGGGCTCTTCGTAGCCGCTTCTATGCACGCGCTTGGGATAAAGTTTTTCAAGCAACTGAATATCCGACAGTAATTCAAAGGCAGACTCTTCAATACCGCATTCTTTCGCTCTTTTAATCGTTTTCAAAACGGTTGTACGCGAACATTCGCAAAGCTTAGCGATTTGCGTCGTCGTGTTTCCTTTATAATGATACTCTAAAATAGCTCTGTAATTGGTCATTTTACCCGTTTTTACCCTTTTTACTATGACTTTCCTTATTATTCATTATACCAAAATTTTTTACCCTTGTAAAGTGTTCAATTTTAGCGGAATTGACCTTTTTTAACTATTTTTCACCCTAAAAAAGAGTAAAAATAGAGCCTGCATCTAAAAGATACAGGCTCAAAACCATGATATATGGTGTTTTTACTAAATTTCAATCCAATGTTTTCGGGCAATCCCTTTTATCACGAGAAAGGCAAAGCCGTTTATCATTTCGAAAAAAGTTGAAAAATATGTATTTTACCACTTTCCGCCTAAAAAGTCGGGAAAATCACCATTTTTCAACCTTTTACAAGGTTTTGAGCGTAAAAAAGACCTCGCAGAGCATTACACTCTACAAGGTCGATTTTATAATTTAATTTGCCTTTTGTGTTATAAGGTGATTTGCCTTTTTACAGCTAAATCTTAGCCCCTAGGATTACGGATATTAGCCTGAGCGGCTACAGCCTGCGGAGAGCAAACGGCCGTTTTTACCCCATTTCGGGGCGGAGCGTTGCTTTTCGGGGACGTTTCTCCCTCTTCGCAACGCGCCGTCATTTTCTTCCCGCGTCCCTCCGTCGTCATCCTGAAATACGTCGGTTTATTCCTCAGCCACAGGCCCCACAGGAAGATATTGTCCTTCTCTACCGTAACGGTATCGATGAACTCCGTCAGCACGTCTTTGTCCGCTTTTCCGTTTCCGTTTACGGTGATTCTTCCGAGCAGGTCGCGGACGTAATCCATGTCGATACTCTCTTCCTTCGGGTGCTCCTGCGCGCTTGCGAGCATGGCGCCCTTTAATTCCTTGATCTCCTGATCGCATCTCGCCTTTACCCGAACGTATTCTTCCTTGCCGATCTCCCCGTCCGCCCGCATGGCAAGAAGAGTATCCAGTTTCTTTTCCGCCTTTTCAATCCGCAGCTGGTATCCCGAAAAATCGCGCTTGCTCTCCGTCTTAATCTCTTTGAGCGTTTCATTCAGCGTCTTTACCGCCTCTTCAATCACGTCCTCTTTATCTTCCATAATGGTATCGAACAGCACCGCCGCCATGACGTCGAGTTTCGTTTCGTTCACGGAAGGCATGTCGCAATACTCCTCGGTATCAAGCCCAAGTTCCTGACGCTTTTCCGCACTGCCGTTGTTAAAACGCGAATAGCAACTGTAACCGAAATGCCTTTGTCCGTCCTTATCCTGCCGCCATTTATAGCGTTTGAATTTAGAACCGCACGCACAGCGCAGTTTGTTTGTCCACACGTCGGTCGACGGCGTTACACCGATTCTCTTCTGCTTGCTCTTTACAAGCGCAGGCACCGTCGTTGATCTGTCCAGCCGCAGATCTCTGCAAGCGTACCACACGTCTTCGGGAATGATCGGTTCGAAATCTCCCTTTACGAGCACATAATCTTCTTCCTTGTTATGAATAATCTTCTGATCGAGAAAGTTGTTTCTGTACGACTTGTTGTAACCGATATAACCCATATAGGTAGCGTTATGCAACACGCGCGAAACCTTGGTCGTATCCCATCTGACGATGCCGCTGGCACACTTTCTTTTGTTCTCGATGAGTTTCCCCATGATCGTCCGCATGCCGTCGCCCTGCAGATACCAGCTGTAAATCATACGAACCGTCTCCGCCTGTTCGGGCTCAATGACGTACGTATCGCCCACGCGCTTATACCCGAGAATGTTTCCGTTGCCGTAGAGCATTTTATTCATGCGGCTGACCTGCTGCCCCGCCTTCACACGCTCGGATATTTTGCGGCTCTCGTCCTGCGCGAGCGTCGCCATAATGGTAAGACGCAGCTCCCCGTCTCCGTCCATCGTCCAGATGTTGTCCTCCACGAAATATACTTCGACGTTTATGTTCTTTAACTCTCTCGTCGCTACAAGGGTATCGACGGTGTTCCTCGCAAACCGGCACACCTCACGGGTTACGATTAAATCGAACTTGCCCGCCCTCGCATCTTCCATCATTTTAAGGAAAGCGGGTCGCTTTTTTGCCTGTGTGCCCGTGATCCCCTGATCGATATATCTTCCGCACAGCGTCCAGTTGGGATGATATTTTAATTGGTCGTCATACCACTGCATCTGATTTTCAAGGGCGGAGAGCTGCGCTTCGTGCTCGGTCGATACCCGCCCGTAAAAGACCATTTTTCTGTCTCTGAATCTGTCCCTTATCATTCGTCCTCCTTCATAAGCTTTCTTTCGCGCAGAATCAGTTTTTCCATCACTTCGCCGGGCAGAATGCCTTTTCTGCAAAGCACTTTCAGAAACTTCACTGCCACCAGCCTCTTATCGTAATCTTCACTTAATTTTCTGATTACCTCTTTTGTCTCGTTATCCGTCCTCTGACTGTAATTCAAATTCCGTCTGTTTTTGCCTTATAGGTCGCAAGGATCGGGATTTTTGTCTTCTCTTTTTTATGCCGATACGGCTCTGTCTTTCATTATCATTCTGTTGCCGACTACTCTCCGTTGCCTTGCTTTTCCCGTTGTTTTACCACTCACGCGCATAGCGGAAAGATGCGCGCGGCTCCCCTATCACAAAATACTCCTTTTCAATTCCCGATATTACGGGTGTGTAAAGTGTATTGCTACATTCCGCTGTGTTCCGTTTTCATGAGCTCATAGGCGCGCCTGATAAACTCCACTTTGGAAATATGATTCTCTTTCAGAAAGGCATTGATCTCAACGAGCAGTTCGCGCGGAATCATCGTCTGAAAATTGCCGCTCTTTTCCTGCCGCTTCTCTTTGTTTTTCTCTTCATACCTTCTTTTCGCCAGCCTTTCGGGCGTATCTTCTTTTCTCGTTACCATAGTTCCGTTCCTTACTTTTCGATCATACATATCAGCGTGCCTATTGCGTTCATGATCAGATTTCCTGCGATCAGCAAGCCTGCAAAAACAAAGCTCGCCGCCGCCCTTGCAATCCGTAAAACTCTCATAATTCAGCCTCCCCGTAGATGAGTTCGGAAAGAATCTCTTCCTCGATGATATTTTTAATCGTATTCTCACGCCTGACGTCCCCAAGGAAGTTTCCCGTTCTTCGGAAGCGCTCGTCTTTCTTCAGCTTTTCATACATGGTTTCATAGAGGTCATCTGCCGCCCTGTCGATCACGTGCAGATATTCGGGCAAATCTTTCCCGAGCGCCGCTGTTTTTACCCAATCGTGCTCTTCAAGAAATTTCTTCTTCATCGCCCCGTATTTGCCGTAAACGTGCCGCACAGGTTTTACAAGCCTTTGATACTCTGTAACCTCTTCCGCCGTCAGCCCTTCTGTCTCGGACTTCCTCTCCAATTCTTCCTTCGTCATCACTTTCCCTCCGTTTTATGTGTTTCGTATATATACGACTATGTATTTTTATTATACTTATTACAGAGGCTTTAGTCAAGCTGTTTTTGAAAATTTTACAAACTTTTCTGTCTCCGATTCGGTTGCTTGCCTGTCATTGCAATACGTTTGTTCCTCAATTCATTTTTATTTTCCCCTCCTTTCCGTGATTTATAGTAAAAGACAAGCGGGTTTCCCGCTTCGTCTTATAACCGCAAGAAATCTGTTTTATGATTTTTTCTTTACCTGCTTCAAAAATCAGCATTTTTTCGCTGCATTTTCATACTTTTGCCCCTCTCTTTTTCCTTATTACAGACCGCTCCATCTCCTTTTTCAGTCACTTTTTTAATGCTTCACCCCCTCACTTATAAAAGGACACTTTTCTCTCGTCAGTACACGGTTTCAGAAAAAATTTCTCCCAATTTTTATAAATTTTTCTGCCGAGTTTTCTTTTTGCGCATCGACATAGCCATTTTTCAGCGCATAAGCATTATCTCCTTTTGATAGCCCCCTTCACTTATAAAAGGACACTTTTTTGCCGTCAGTTCGTGGTTTCGGCAAAAATTTCACAAAAATTTTTCTTGTTAAAAGTTTTTTTCTTTGATATGCGCCTACAAAAGCATTGAATAGGGGGATACATCGCAGACAGTGACACCCTTTTGTTTGGACAAACAGACAATAAAAAAGGAGCCCGGCAAACAGCATTCACCCTGCACATTCAGGATTTTACTGTTTGCCGAGCTCCTCACGGTTCTTTGCCGAATCCAACTCCCTAGCAACCGTTAGCAATGTGTACGACGACACGCCATTGCCTATTGCTTAATCAATTACCAACGCTTAAACAAGAGCGTTCCTTATCGGAATACACAAGCGCATGTTCGAATCAATACCTTATGCAATGAATTTTTGTACTAAAGCCATGATGTCAAAAATATCACGCCTGAATGGTTTTTCATCGGCTTTTCATCAAAATTGAGTCGAAGCGAGAAACTTTCAACGCTTTGCCATTCCATCTTTAACTTTTCAGCACAAAAAGTCATTAGCATTAATCCCTTTTGTGCCTGTTTGATTAAAAATTAAGCGGAAATTACTATCGTTTAACGAGAGCATTTCTCTTAAATGAAAAGGAATGAGCCCGGCAGAATACCATACACTTATCCCCAAGCAAATTGATTTATTTTTATCTAAACTTTAATATCTCCCTTGTTTGCCCCCCTTTCTTTACTTGTATTACATGAAATACCTAAAATCATATGCTTTATTATACAATGCCTCATCCTGCTTGGACATTCTGGAAAGGACCTTGGCAAAATCTAATGTCACGGGAAGCAATTTATATAGACAATCCCCGCTATTCCAATTCATTTTAGTCAACATCAATATTTCCCTAATCAGAACTTCACCAGGACAATTACCATAAAATCTCCTGACAACAACCGGAGAAGGAATCCCCCGTCCGTTTTTATAATAATGCCCTATACCCAAATCCGAATGTTGTACAACGCCATGAGTCCAGAGCAGACAAGAATCATCGCTTATTGGAATTACCATACCCCTATCAACGGGATAATTGTCCACTTTTGTATAATCTAAACCAAATTTTATCCCTTTCCAGCGACTAAATTCCCGAATTTGAATTAATTCAATATCTGTAACCCCCTCAAATGCCTGCAGTATACCTAATATTTCCGCTTTCATAAAAGGAGTAGTTTTATGAATAACTATTCTGTCCAACTTTGTAGCAGGATTGCAACGATAATACTCCTCTCGTAAGGCAAGCATCATATTCCTAGCTTCTTCTTGTCCCATATAAGGATTTTTCCTATGGTGATCCGTAAATTTAGGAAATTCGATTTTTCTCAGCAACATACGCATTCCTGTGCCGGTCGAATCAAACAGCTGACTACATCCTATACAAATGCCTTCCTTTTTTGAAATAGCATAACTGATCCCAACATAAGCAGTACTCTCGTCAATCGTTTGAGGATGCCATAACGCACCCATTGCCGATTTCGCATATATAGCAGTTGATAACCCCCACAGTACTTTACACTTTTCTTAAGAACTGACAGATCTCTCTTCAATAAACTGTAGTGTAATATTCCTATCTGTTGCATATAGTTTTAACGCATCATGCAAATCAAAATCTGGCGATATGCTCTCTGATTTCCTAAACTTGTTAAAAACATTCGGAATATATACAATCAGTACATCAAAATCTGAACGATTTAATTCAAACCTATTAATGGCACTTTTTAAGCGATTAAAAAATTCCTGTTCAGATAAACAGCTCGCCTCCATTTGATCATACACACAACAACGTTTGGAATCGTCCTCATCTGGCACAATTAGTCCACACTTAAATGCGTTTTTAAATCCGGGATAATCAGGCAAAAATTTATCCTTACCATTATTATTTTCTCTCTCATTAAGCAACCGCAAATGCACTAAAAGCCGAGTCAACGATAGATCAGGTACAATCAAACCAAGTTTAATAGGTGCTCGTGTCTGAAGATTTTTTGAGTAGGAACAATCTATCGGGCCATATTTAACCAGTCCTTTAAGTTGATTAATCGTAGCTTTACTTTTATCATCGATAGAAAAAAGAATTACAGGTTCCTCACATTGAAAAGCCTCTCTCTCCTCCCATCGTGGGTCTCTCGTTGTTCCGCCACAACTTATCGCTGGACTACTGAATTCGATTGAATATCCTTGGTCCTCAAACGCCAGCTTTTTATCAGTCATTAAAATTTGTTGCCATTTATAAAGCTTATCTTTATACACTGCGTTGTATAAATTGGACTTTCGATTTACATTTATCTTATATTTGAACCTATCTAATTCAGATCCATCTAAGCTTGTAAAATGGAATGTAGGACTGATTAATAAATAATATTTCCCATCAATAAATTCAAGACAAATATCAACCGCTTCATAAACCCAATAGCTATCCTCCCTTTCTTTTGTTTCTGGATTATAAAATTTAGACTTTCTGTATTGAATTAATCCCTTTTTCTGCAAAACTTTTCCAATCAAATCATATAACATCCCGGTATAAACGGAATCATCTCGCTTCAAAATAGTTTGTGGCATCTCTTGATTGGTTATTTCAGATGTAATATGTCCGTTAAATTTTCTCTCGAGTTCTTCTTGTATAGCAAAGCTATAAATATGACCATTAAATAATCCTGCTATCAAATCTCCCCTATACTGTCTAAGCGTTTTCCAATCTTTTATATCAGTTGCAAATACATTACACAATGGATAATCTTTAGCCACAAAGGCATTTAATTTTATAAATTCTGACTTTCTTTCAAGACTAAACTTCAGCTTTTTATTTTCATTTTTTAAGGTGAGCAACTTGTCTATCAACTCAATCCTATTATCCATTGAATAATAAATGTTAGCAAAAAATTCATCAAATCCATCTATTTCTATGACATCCGCCGGTTTCCCCTCCCGATTTAATCTATCTATCAATCTTTTTACACGATTTGAGATAGCGCTACCTTTTAAAATAGTCCAGTAGAGCCCTTTAGATAAAAAGTCTACATCAGAAACATTCTCCTCTAACACCTTCATTACAGAATCATCAGAGCCCGAATATCCGATAACCAAAAGCCCTTTATTATGTAATTTTTCTTTAAGTCTTTTTGCAATAACGCCTTCCAGCGATTGTAACTCTGCTGATGTGTTTTGTAATTTATCATACCTATAGTCGCCATGAAGCTTACAAATACAACTATATTTTTCATTGATGTTACCAAAAGCATTTTGATTAGCTGAACTCAATACATTTAAAGGCCAAATTTCATCGATTTTTTTAATTGCCGCCTCCATCAGTTCGTCAAAATTAGTAGTCCAAATAGTATTTACTATTGAATTCATGACTAAGTTTGCTAAGCACAAATACCCAATTGAAGGGTGTTTCTGAGCAACTTGTGCTTCCATAAAGCCTTTGCGGGCATCTCTAGTGCTGTAACATTTTTCAAAATAGTACGAGTACTCATCAGGACTACCTCTTTTAGGATAACCGGTTTGAGCATCAAAATACTTTTGCAATATTGATCTGTTCTTCTCAGATTTCAAATCTTTGAACTTTTCTTTATTGACTTCGTTCTCAGCGCAATAAATTTCCCTTTTAAAATACCAAACAAAATCATTTCCGGTAGCAATACCAGAACTCAAAGAAGCCCCAGCGCCCAAAAATACATCTATTACGCCATTGCCTATTGCTCTAAAATTTCTGATAAATTGTTTTTCATCCATTATGTAACCTATAACCTCCCGCCCTATCTATAAAACTTCAGGTTTGCATCAATGCGGCACATTGTATACAACCACAAAACACATCATCCTTAGCCTTAAAAGCTTATCACATTTCAATTATCTTTATTGATACATTGTAATTGTAATCTTTTAAAAATATCAGCTAAAGATATAATCAAGAATTGCTCGCACTATCATTTCTTCCGGATCTCTGTGCATATTCCGTATTCTTATTCCATACGCACCTTTATTTTTGCCTTTTGTTACCGGTGTAAGTTCTATTGTAATTATCTTCTTTAATTCCCAATAATTAGGTAACAACGTAAAATCTTTTTTAAGGTTTATGATGATGCTCCACATTTTGATCATCGTATCATCGCCTGTCCATTTGTTAGAGCTGTCCAACCTTATTACATCAATATACTCATTTGAATAGTGAATAATTGCACCGCTCATGACCCAAGAGCGTTGAGTTGTACATTTATCATAAGATGAAATCAGATCTTTTAACTGGTCAATATTCATTTTTTCCCTCCGACCTCTTTGGCCTTTTGTTATTCATTAAGATATCAGATATGCAGATTAAATATCAGGGGATCAACCCTTGCGTTGTTGTATTCGAACTGATGTAACGTAAAATTGAAAACAGCTTTTGCCTTGTGCACGATCCTGTGGTGATCTGGACACAAAATAACAATATTCCCAGGATTGTTATTTGCTGTTTTACAAAAATACTCGATATGGTGCGCCTCAGAAACATCGACACCATACATAACCGTCGCTGTTGCTCCGCAAATCTGGCATTTGTAACGATACAGCGCTTTTAAAGATTTCTGAACATTATTATCAAAAATTCTTGCGTTATAACTTCCCGTCTTTTTTACCACTTTTGCAGCGGAGTCGTTCTGATTAAGGATCTGTTCTATCTCTTCTTCTGTAAATTGCGTAAGAATCTCTCTCTGCTTCGGAGCAGGCTCCGTGACGGTAATCGGCACACTGTCATCGTTCATCAGGTCTTCAACAATCCCCGTTAATTCCTCGAATGTATAATTTTTTAGTTCATTGTGCATTAGCACAACGCCCGGCGCCGGGGAACGCTTATGCCACCCCTTCCGGGCGCTTCCTGTTAATACATCAAACTCATCACGTCGCAATTTCATATAGCTGTCCGGCTTGCCGAATTTCATAGATATATCTTCAAACGCGCCCGAAAAAGTATCATACCCTAATTGATGGACGGCGTCTTTATCAAACTTTGATAAATAATAAGCTATTACAGAAAGCTTTTTATTCAGATCAGTTAACACATATCCTCCTTCATCGGCACGTCTGCCGGGTGATTTCCTCAACTAACGTTTCAAGTCTCATCTTCCGGTCGCTGTGTCTGATTTCACATTCCCAGACAATAATTACATTCCAACCATCATCCTGTAATTTTTTATAATTTTGTTTATCTCTTTCGCGATTACAGTCAAATTTCTTCTTCCAGAATTCAGCATTCGTTTCAGGAAGGACAAACCATTTACACCCTTCATGGCAATGCCAGAAGCAACCATTTACAAATATTACAGTTCTGTATTTTTTCAGGACAATATCTGGCGTACCGGGAAGCCCTTTCACATTTCGCCTGTAACGGAATCCATTCGCAAACAAGTATTTTGCGACGACTTCCTCTGGTTTTGTTTTCTTCCCCTTTATACGGGACATATTGTAACTTCTTATTTCTTTATTATGAACATCCATCAGTATTTTCCCAGAATCGGCTCTGTCTTATAAAGCTGATAAAAAAATCCTTCCAGCATTTTAACCGGAATACTGTTTCCTGCCATTCTGATTATTTTATCACGCGGAAATAATTTGCTTTTTACTCTCTGCTCCGGATTGTTAGCCTGAAGGCGCTCATAATCTTCATCGGTAAATCCCATGAACAACAAGCATTCTCTCGGTGTCAGATATCTGAACTTTCCGCGCCCTTCCACTCCGCTGTCAAAATACACATTACCGGAATTAGGGTGCCTGTCCTGTTTGGTGGTAATTGTCCTTATAAAATCCTCTGAAGTAATGCGGCCTTGTTCATCAACTATCTTCGGGTTTTCTTCCCAGATCTTTCTGCGCGAAACCGTATCATTCGGTGTACAATCCAGTGCTTCCCCCCACAACTTACTGCGCCGATCAGCCGGCTGTCTCAGCAGCTGGTTTATGGTAACAGGCGAATAAAACCTGGATTTTCTGTAATCACTCAATATTTTCGTTTCATCCGATCCCCAAGAATCAAAGAATGCTTTTATCTCTTTTTTTAACGACTCGTTCTGACCGACGAAAACGCTCATCATCAGCAGACGCGGACGATTCTGCGGTAATCCGTAATTTCTTGCATTGACCGGCATATATTTACTGACATAGCCGATCTCTTCAAGTTCATTGATCCATTTTTCAAAATTTTCTTTGTGCCTTGGAGATAACAGAGTAGGAACGTTTTCCATTATCAGATAACGAGGCAATACTTTTCCCAAGTTCTTCATTTCTGTCAGGATCCGTCCTACCTGCCATAACAGGCTTGATCTGCTACCCGAGTCAATATCAATGCCCTTATTATAGCCATGAAATGCTCCTACGTTAGAAAGATCCTGACAAGGGAAGGAATATGTAAGGATATCCGTATTGTCCGGCATCTGTTCGCCATGCACCCTGCTGATATCGACCAGATTTCTCGTACGCTTTATTGCAGAAAGCATCCGTCTTAAAACAATCTCGCTGTAACCCCGCAAAGTCAGATAATTCATCGGCTCCTTTCCGTTGTTGCTGAGGGTATATTTACTCAGGATAGCCAGTAACTGTTTTTTGTTCAGAGACTCCACTTCCGGAAGAATCTCATAGCTTTCATGAATTGCATCATAGGCAATAAATGCGTGTAAATCCCATTCGCATGTTGCCTGAACATTTATATTGATTCCTATATTTTTCAAGGCACGTGCCTGACTGCCTATACCACTGAAAAACTCAACAATGTTGTAAATATTCTTCATTATATCTTACTCTCTGTTTATTAAACAAGCACTCCGCTGTTTTCTAATTTCTGTCGTATTTTCCAGATCAGTTTGGCCTGCTTTGGTGTGGCAATACGCGGCCTCGCTGTATCGATAGAAGCAGCAATATTCAGCAGATCCAATTCCATTGGCGAAAGAATCTTCCTCTTAACTCCTTCCGCAATCAGATTTCGCCAATACTCACCGCCTAACGAAACTATTTCCATTTCAACATTCAGTTCTTTACCAAGTTTTTCTGACTTGATTTCAGACTTCATACTTTCTTCCATTACAGCCAAAGGCATCAGATCATCTGTAAATTCCTTTGAAAAGCTCAACGGGACTTCCATGTATCTTTTCCATGTTTCCTCTTTTTTACAGTACTCCGTAACAATAACGCCATATGATTTCTGAATAAATTCATTGGTAATCTGCGCCACTCTGTTTATTTCTCTGGCTAGAGACGGATATAGCTCCTGTTTTTTCCAGATACGATCATAATCCAAGGAAAATCCATCCGGTATTGCACTTATTATCTTGGATATGGTATACGGGACAATATTCAGCTTATATCCGCCTACATTATACCAGTCTGATTTGTTGACAATGCGGTCTGTTTCCCTGTAAAGAATCGTATAGGAAATACATCTTCTGAAAAATTCCGTGTTAAAATATTCGCTTTGAGTCTGATACTTCTTGTCAATTATCTCCGCAAAAAATTTCATGACTTTCTGCGAGCCGGCGCTGACTCTGTCCGGACGCAACAGCTCAGCAGCAGTATAATATTTTGCCAGTTCTTCCTTTTTCACAACCTGATTTTTAGGATACTTCTTCCTGAAATTTTCTATATCACTTTTCTTATAAAGCTTGAACTGTTCCTGTTCATATTTCCCGCGCGACCGCTCATAATACCAATATGTACCATGCAGACTTCCGTCTTTAGCCGGGGCAGGAGTATGGACGGACAGTGATGCCATCGTCCTGTGAAAAGGATGATTGGAGAAAAAATCCGCATCTGTCACGGTATTCTGACTGTTTGCATACTTAGATATGTTCTGTATCATAGTATCGTAATCGTCGTTCTTGACTACGGTCAGTTTCATCGGAACAAATATATTATCCAGAGACAACTTGTCTTTCAATACCGCTGAAGTAAGCGAAGCCGTCGTCTGCCCTCCGTTAATAATCTGGAGATCTTCTATCTCAACTATCTTATGTCCGTCAGGCGACAAAACAATTTTTGAGGCTGTGCAGGCAATTCCGTTGTTATAGGTAAAAAACTTAGTGGGTTCTGTTCTTATTGTATTTCTTATTCCTTTATTGATTTTTCCTCTGTTGCTCAGGAATGCCCGGATATTCCCCTCCAGCAGATGAGGTCCGTGTTCATAATAAATTTTATGCAGAAATTCTCCCGGCACAATCGCAAGATACGCGTCGTAATCAACATTATCAACCATTTCAGCTTTTATGCACGGAATCCCGTCAATTCCGTATTTTTCAGTCCTGATGATAATCGGTTCGCGCTCTCTCCCAGACTGATATAACTCAAATAATCTTTGCGTGCCCCATATATTCAGACTGACTTTTTTATTCAGAAACACAAAGGGCGGCAACTCCCTGACCGCATTGCTGATATCTTGATTGGTAACAATAATCAGCTTGATCTTATCAATAGATTCGTCATTTTCAAGATTAACATAATCAATATGCATCCTTCTGGCGATATCTTTCCCTATCTTCAGAACGTCATCGTAAAGATCAAAATATTTATCTAACGTCCCCTCATACGCCTCTTCCAGAAAATTGAGCATTCTTGTCTGGATTCTGTTGATATCCGTAAGAGTCAACGTTTCAGTCAGAGAATCCTTAAATTCGTTTGAAATGAGAACTACAGATTTATCTGCCTCATCAAAAGCAATCGCGTCAAAGGACATAATACGATTGTTCCTGCCCTTTTTATTTACAACCATAGGTTGGGGATCAATTAATTCCCCCATCGCGACAAGCTTGCCAAGTATGTCTGTAAGAAAATAATCGTTATATGTCGTTCCTTCTATCTGCGCTTCAAGATGAATATCTTCGAGATATTCACTTTTATACTCTTCATATGTAATTTCCATATCATCATATCTCCCTGAATTTTTCTATAGCAGACAGTTCAATTTCATATTTTACCTTTATTATCCCGCGGGGCAGATTCTCATACCTGATTCTCGGAAAATCTTCGGTCACCCTGTACGTGTCTGATTTAACCACATTATAAACATAGTTATCATACACTTCATTAAAGACATATCCGGCTTCCGCCAGTTTATCCGCAAAAAGGTCTCTGTCAGTATCCAATGCAAACGATGTCATTATTTCCGTAGCCAACGCGTTCAGGGAACACCCCTTAAATTCCGGACTCATTTTTTCCATATGGAATATGATCAGTTTCCCTTCAACATCTGATTCAAGCTGTTCTACAGATGAAATGACTACCGAAGACTTATTGTTTGAAATTGATTTGATTTCAAACCAATCATTCTTATTTGAAAAATCCTTATGCGTCGGTTCCGGACCGCTCCACGAATTCAACCCGGCAGTCGTTCCATACTTCCTGATAATCGTATCACGCAGAAAGAGCAGTTCGCCAATCAATCCCTGTATCTCTTCTTCGGAAAGAATATCCTTTCTGCCATAAAACATTTTCTTCCAGAGATTATATCTGTTCACAATCTCCACATAGCCGTTCTGCGCCGTACAATTTTCAGTCTGATTTATAATGTCTTCACACAGCTTGTAAAACAAAGTAAAATTTTCTTTCGAATTAAAAGAAAACAGAATACTGTATCCCAAAGATGTCTTTACCTGTTTTATCACAAGAAGAGAATTACCCACAATCTTCACAGGAGTGAATGTGCCGTTGTATCTTAATGTTTTCTGCCCCTGTTCATTCAGCCCCAGATACAATTCAAGAGGATGCTGTTCGTTAACACGCAGATAGGTTGAATTTGCTTTTATTGCTTCAAACTTGTCTTTTATTTCGATGACGTTCATCATTCTTCTCCATAATCATTGTAATCTTCCTGATGCTGTTTCTCATAATAATTGCAGGTTCTGTTCACTATATAATTTGTTGCGCCATCAATTACTCCTTCCTTTTTCGGAAAGCCAATGGCAAAACCGATTAAATATGGCAATTCATTTTTTTTCATATCCAGAAGCATTCTGATCTGAGCCAGCACTACTTCATCTACAGAATTTTCAGCGGTATAATAACTTTCGATATCAACATCATCATTGTTTGGCTGAATATAATATATGATAAGCAACGCATTGCGTCCTTCAACCATATAATCCTGCGCCTTCGCTTTCCCGCCCTGCATTGTCTCAACATTCTTTCTGACCTCAGGACTTAATCCGTTCGCTGTATCAGCAGGCCCCCACAAATGCGCGCGAATTCCGTTAATACGGATTATCTGCTGATTGACGTATTCATCCCTGTTCACAACGTCAAATGCTCTTTTTACACAGGTATCAACAAAAAGCGGATAAAAATCAACGGGATCATTTCCTTTGTCTCCACCCATTATCAGCACATCAAATTTTATATCATCGTGGTTCTGTAAAAAACGACTGATCTGCTTTGTATCAAAGTTTTCATTCGCCTCGTGAACCCTCAGACTGCTGATCAGATCATTGACTCTCTTTGCCGGAATATCTCTGAAGTAAGGATGTCTGACGGAGGAATCCTTCTGATCAGGCTTAAATTCAGAAACAAATTCTTTTGCAAGCGAAATGTTTTCAGCAATTGCCGACAGATCACGGTGAAGGTACGGCGTTTCAAATACACTTCCATAAAAAGACTTGCGTTCAATCTTTGCCTTTGTATTCCGCATTTTATTCGCTGCTGTAATGCCCATTTCCTCCGAATTGTTCCGGACACGGATACCATAATCTTCAGGCCGCTTCCCCTGTGCGCCCATCGTACGGATATCTTTTTTCAGCTGATCAATTGACTCGCTGATTTCTCTGTAATAGTTATAAGAAAATTCAGTAAGGAATATTTTACACAGATCCCCATAGTCATCGCGATACCCGAACCACCGTCCCATCTGCATCAGAACGTCGAATGTCGCAGTATTTCTGTAAAAATAGCTTACACACAAGCCTTCAAGCGTCAGGCCTCTAGATAATGCGAGGCCGCCTATGGCGATCACGCGCAATCCGTCTTTTTCATGTTTTGAGTAATCTACTTTACTGGAATTTCTGGCAGAGTTAACTACTGCGATTTCTATGTCTTTAATTGATTCAGGTAATATTGAGAAAACCTCATCCCAGGTTGCAGATCTCCCGTTCCAGCTGTTTCCCTCATATTCCTCTGCAAAAGAATTATACAGTGAACTGATGTAGGGATTCTTCATATAATCTTCTTTTCCGCAGCGACAGTTCTGCTTAACAGCACGCTTCATATTGTCAAAGTAATCCGTCACAATGTCTTTTATAACAAACTGAACCTTAGTAAACCTCGACATGTTTATCAGCATAGAGCGATGGGTATTTTTATCGATCTCCCTGACGTCTCTGATGGCATTTGCCAGCAGAAAGACATTGATAGCGTGATAAAAGGACTTGAAAAGCTCTGTCCCTACCCATTCTTTTCTATGCCTTAACGGAAACAGCTGCTCGTTTTGATCTTTGATAAAGCGGACATTGCTGTTTTCATTAAAGAAATATTTTTTTGCTCCGCAATAATTGGACGGAGATTCAAGCGAGTAAATAAAATGTCTGGGGAACAGATCGTCAGCCAGCATTTCATCCTGGGTGTTATAGCCGATAAATACATTTGCAAAAGGCGTCGCTGTAAATCCCACATAAGTATTTCTCGCAAACAGCTTAAGTATCTTGCGGATGTAATTATTAATCTTTGTAGGATCTTCATCCTGCTTATTCGTGTTTATACTTGCGTTATCGGCTTCATCATCAATCATCAGCATAGGAGCCGGTATCTGCGTTACAGAGCTGCTTGTATTTATGTTTTTCAGAGAAGCATACAGTTTTTTCAGAACAGATACGTTCTTTTTTATGACAAAAATCATCGGAGGTTCCGAAGGATTGTCGTTAATCCGGTATGTAGTGTTCTGATCGTTTTTCCCTGTAAAATCATTATCACGGCTAGTGAAAGCCTTCGGAGTATGAATACCCCTTCCGACTCCTACATCTTCTGCATTTACAGAATCATAGCCAATAAAGCCCTCTTCCACTCTCTTCTGCGTCTGACGACGGAGACTCTCAATTGTACCGGTGAGCAAAAATATGACTTTGTACCCAGCATCAGCCGCTTTTGTTATAAGTCCTAAATAATTGGAGGTTTTACCAGACTGTACATCTCCGACAACCAGACCGCGGATAGAAAAGGCGCTGCTTTCATTCGGATTGCCGATGTACGACATCAGTTTCGGCAAAGTATTTTCTTCAAGTACTGAAATTCCTTTTTCGCTGAAATTTTTACTCTGCAGATGAGCTTTATATCTTGGCCAGTAATATTCTTCATAATCAGTATCTTCCTGCAGCTTAGCATACCATTGAAAATCATGCTCGTAATCTCCGACCAGAGCGGCGCCCTCATCCTGCCAGATACAATACTGAGATTTGATTTTCCGGACAATTTCATCCTTTTCAACGTCGGTTATTGCAAGCTTTTCCCCATACTGATCAAGCACCTGATCAAAGAAAACGGATATAAATTCATCATCGATCTTTACTGACGAATTTAACAGTTTTGTAGCCTGATAATGCGACCCGAATAACCTTATATATGTTTCGATCAGTTCTTTTTTATCAATCATCAAACAATCTCCTCTTCAGCTTTTCAATGATCTTTTCATCATTAAACGGCGGATATTTACATAGCTTCTCAAACGCAACAATGTCTTCACATTGTCTGATTTTTCTGATTTGATTAAATTGCTCAACACCCAACAAAACCAATGAGTCTTCCGTCTCTTCTGACAGTTCAGTTTCCTGCTTCTTATTACATACCGAAAAGTAAATATCATCAAACGGTAAATGAGAAGATATCGTATCAAGCAATCTCAGAATCTGAGCTTTATCTTTGTCCCCGAAGGAGTCCAAAAATTGTTGTATAAACGGAGAATTATGATTGACGGAAAACAAATCTTTCCCGTTTCTGCTTGGTGTCTTTATCCATATACTTTCACTTGATTCGTCACCAGTCAGCCGCGCACGTTTGCCGGTTTTCTTTTCCGAAATCCTGCATACCTGCATAACAGATTTTCTCAATAAATTCACTATCTGCTTCGGGATAACGGCATTCTGCTTTTTGATATCTATATCCCAAAGATAATCAAGTTTATTCGGAATATCTACTTTGATGCGCCCGTATTTATACAGCTCAGCATTCACGCTTTTTGAAGATAAGCCGAACCAAGTCCCATATATAATCAAACGATCATTTCTGTACACGAAAAATCCCTGATCGTCCTTCAACGCCTCCATACCGCCAAGATACGCTATATCCTCTTTTGACAAGTCATCCTGATGAGGTAAGATATACGTCTGAATTTTTATAATAGCAGTTTTTTCTTCTCCTTTTTCTGTATAAGGAGTTGATATTTCAACGGGTTTCCCCTCATCCGTTTTAAGATTTCTCTTGTGATTGGGAGTTCCCTCGAGAAACGGATCCAAGCCCTTGATCAACCGACCATTTATGTAAAATGATACCGGAGACGAGCTCCTGTTCATAAATCTGTGAAATATAAGAGCAAGGTGGCTTTCGCTTTCATCAATTTTTTCAGACAGATATTCGTACGTATGTCCATTGGCTTTCTGTGCAGCAATATCAAAGTTCTGCCATACAACCATAGTCCCGCGTTCAAGCGAATCGAGCTTCTCAAAATTCGGACATTCTCTTATTTCATCGGAATTCAGTTTCAGACATTCCCACTCTTTAGACAATAATACTTCATCAAGATCCCAGCGATATGCATTTACTTCACCAGCATATTTTGACAGAACGGTCAATGTCCGGCACTGGGATAAAGATGCAGATTTCAGCCCTACGCCGAAGCGTCCCAGATCGTTTTCACCGTAATCATCTCTCTCACTTCCATATTTCATCGCATTAAATAAAGAAGCATCATCCATTCCTTCAGCATCATCCAGAATGGTAATATATAATTTGCCCGTATCATATGATGGAAAATCAATCCAAATATTTTTTGCTCCCGCTGATATCGAATTGTCTATAATATCTGCCAAAGCCGTCTGGAAAGAGTAGCCTATTGACCTGAGTGAATTCATCAATATATCTGGCGATGGTATGTTTCTGATTCTTTCTGCCATTTTCCTTTCCCCTTATTCATTCGTCTTAGTTTCTATTTTTCAGAAACAACTATTTCCATAATATCATCCATTGTGCAGTTCAGGGCCGTGCAGATTTTAACCAGTACGTCGCTGCTGACACTTGCTCCGTCTTTCTTCATTTTAGCAAGGGTTGCCTGGCTGACGCCGGCTTTTTCGGCCAAATCCTTAATCTTCATTTCTCTGTCGATTAAAAGTTTGAAAAGTTTCTTGTAACTTGCTGACATGATTGCTTCTCCGTTCGCAAATTTATATTTTTAAGTATAATAGATTTGTTGAATTATGTCAATATCCGTCTAAAAAATTAAATCATCTTTTAATTATTTTTGCTCTTTTTGCAGCTGGTCACCTTTCTCAATACTCTATAAGGGTGGATATAAAAAGACTGTTACCGATCAGGCTACAGTCTTTCTTATTCACGTCAATCAGATCTGTAGATTGTTTCATCTGCGTCTCTCAAAGCCTGCGTTTTATTTCACCCTGAAATAATAACTTGCTCTGCCGGAACCGGCACGGTTCAGCTCGCCAAGCTCAGTCAGTTTTCGGAGAGAGCCTTCTACCGAACTTAAACTCAAAGACGGACATCTCGTAAGAATATCCTGCTTTGTAAATTTACCGACAATCCCTTGCGTTGCGCGCCTTACCATTTCAATGGCGGGAACCTTGTCCGCAACAATGAAAAATCTGTCCTCAAAATCTCTGTATGCCGACAACACGACTCCGAGAAAATACTTGATAAACGGGATGACATTTTCATTTCCTTCGTGCCAGCCGATCTGCGCTTCCCGCAAGGCCTGGTAATATAAATCCTTGTTCTTTGCGATCTTAGCCTCAAGAGAAATATATTTCCCCACATAAAAACCGTTACGGTACAGCAAAAGCGTCGTTAAGAGTCTGCTCATTCTGCCGTTGCCGTCGTTGAACGGATGGATACACAGAAAGTCGTGAATAAAGACAGGAACGGCTATCAGCGGCTCGACTTCCAGATTGCCGATGACGCGGTTGTACTCATCGCAAATTCTGTCGAGCGCTTCGGGCGTTTCAAAGGGCGCGAGCGGCGTAAATAATATTTCCGTGCTGCCATCCGGATGCGTAGCACTGATATAATTCTGCACATTCTTCGTCTTGCTCGCCATGGGATTGTTCATGTGGCTGTACAGAATTTTGTGCATCTGCAGAACGTAATTCCGCGTAATCGGAATCACGTCGAAATTTTCGTGTATAACGTTCAGAACGTCACGGTAACCCGCAATTTCCTGCTCGTCACGGTTTCTCGGCGTAGTCTTTCCGGCAACCAGCTGTCTGATTCTCGTACTTGTGGTAACGATACCTTCGATCGCGTTAGAAGCCTCAGTGCTTTGCACTTTTGCGATCTCCACAAGTTTTTCAAGTTCGCCGGGGCGCTGCTTCAGATAAAGTTCCTGCTTACCGGCCTCCTTATAAACAGCCGCAACCAAACCGAGAATTTCCGAATCCCATTTTTGCGCTTTCAGTTCTGAATAGTTAAACTCTCTCAATCCGTTCACCTGTTTCGCTTGATTTTACTTTATTATTGCTTTTCCCTTATATTATAACCTATTTTAAGGGATAAATCAACGGTTAAGGGTAAATTTTATCAGATTTTTTCTGAACACCTCTGAAATCAAGCGAACACTTCAATAAAAGACCTCTTATAACAATGAATCTCGGCAAAGTCTCAACATGATTTGCGTATTAATTTTACACTGATTTTCTGCTTACCGGACATATAAAAGAGACTGTAACCGAATCGGTAACAGTCTCTTCGTTTTGTATTAAGTTATATACACCACCATCGTCAAAGGTTTATAGCGGGTGAGGAAAAACTTTATTCCCAGGCGCTTGTAATACCTTTTCGCGGTGTCCGCGCCTACCGTCAGGGTAAACAGCGGATTTTCGGGTGCAAATCCCCGATTAGCCCCTCGGGTGTTTAATGTTTGCCTGTACGGTGTCGTAAAGCAAGAGGGCGACAAATCGCACACTTTTTACTATAAAGATTAATCGTAATGAATCGTAGGGATCATTCCCTCTGAAACATACTTTTCGATATTCTTACTGGGATACAAAGAGCCATCCTGTCTTGACAGCAATATTTTATATCCATCATCTTTAGTCGCATCAGGAAACAGTGTTTTTGTGTTTATTAGAATACTATTCCCCAACATACTTTTTGCCAAATCAAGTTCTAAACGTAAAATGCAAATTAAGTTTTCCTCAAAACAATAATCATCTATACCTTTTACCACCCATCCGTGTTGCGCACACGGACGTAAAAAACAGGAAGGTAAGCATCGCCTTAGGTCGAGTACATATGTATTCGTGCCATAATATAAACCATTACAATTTTTTGAATTAGTATCAGCCAAATAAAGAAACATGAACACGTGATTATTATCACTTTTATCAATTTCTTTTTTTGACGCCTTTTTTATATTGAAATCTTTAACAGCCTTTTTGTATTTTTTTGAATCTCTTCATCTATCAGTGATTCTAATGTCTTTCCACTTTGTAAAGAAACCGCCTTCAATTTTTCTATTTCTTTAGATGCTATGGTAATATTTTCATTGATAGGTTCAACTAAATTATTGTCCCCCTCTATATACTTTATCAATTCACTACCATCTTTCTCTGTATCGTTGGTTCTTATTTCAAAACAATTATTAGAATTATCCCACTTATTTATACCAAACCATAAAGCTATCCACGGATCATCGACAAAATCCAAAAAAGATGTCGCAACCCCATAATGTTGAAGCACCGCCTCAACTATTAACTTTCTATAAATTTTTCGATTATTAACCTGAATGTTTGATAGTTTTAAATAATCTACGAATCCTTTATCTCCTAAGAATTTATCAATTAAATAATTTAGTGTTTCAATTGAAACGGGCGGATTGCTTCTCTTAATTCCAGGATCAAGATTTTCATACAGTTTATTTTGCCCCCTATATAATACCGTTCCATTATCTGCATTTAAAAATCTAATATAACCGACAAACTGATTAAATTCATGCTCATCACCAATATCATATACATTAAGATTTTTCCATGTTCCAATCATTTTTACATCTTTTACACTTGAAGATTTTGGATAAATATTATTCATAATGGTTTCGTCCCCTCTCATTTATAGATGTTTATTAATTTCATTATATCTGAATATAAGTTCTGAGCTTCTCGATAATCACTCGGCGATTTAGAAACAAGCATAGTATATTTCGGATCATTAAAAAACAAATACTTATCGTGAGCCCCTTCAACGCAGACGAATCCACATTTTTCCAATCTTCTTCTTAACTCATTATTTGATTTACACTGTAATGCATCTTTTATTTCACGAAAAATCTTTTCGCCTTCCCCAGTTATTTTATTATTTTTTAATATACTGTCGATAATAACATATTTTCTAGATTTTCGATTTAAGCCAGCTAAAGCATTTTTTAAAACACTAATTATGCAATCCTTAACTTCGTCAATATAAAACTCTTTTATCTCCCCTTTAGTAATGATTCCTAATTGCGTATTCTCTAATTTGTCCTTCAATATACTGTTTTGTTTTTCTAAACCAACCAGTTGTGATTGTAAAGAACTTACTTTATCTTCCAATTCCTTTCTTTCCAACCCCGTTGCTTCTAAAAGATTTTTATATTCTAAATTCTCTTGATCCGCCTCATGAAGTAATGCTGTATATTCTTTTTCAGCCTCACTACTTGCTTCCTGTTGTCTCATTAATTTACTCTTATGAAACTCCACCTGCAATTTTTCCCAAGTAATTAAAGCATTATTTGAATAATTTAACAATGAATGTTGAATTATTTCTAAAATCCTTTCCATAAAAGATTGTTCATTAATCTTGCCTCTTACTAAATAATCTTTATATGAAACTATTTGTTTGATCCGTTCTCCGGGGAAATATACTCCAACATATCCATTATGAGCATTATTATCCCCACTGAGAGTACGAAGTCTTTTTGAGAATTCTTTATTGGGTTCAACCAAAACATGTGCTATTCCTGATAGTTTTATAGCTAACTTATTTAAATCAACCCAATACTTATTTTTACAATAAGAATCTATACTAACATAAACTACAGGCAAGGGCGTATTTAATTCCCCCGTCATTATCTTTCCACATTTAACATCATCCTTATCGCTAAGAAAAAAGGGTTCATCTTCAATCCTTACTGGCAACTCCTCATCGCAATATTTATTTTCAATAAGCATTTTGATGATATGAGGCTTATGCACTTTGGGAAGTTGTCCAGAAAAAGAATTTTTTTGACAAGAGACTTTTACCGCTAATTTGCAATTATCTTTTGATTTAGAAAAAATGCAATCAGTTCTCCACTCATTATCATTTTCTATTACTTTAAAACGAACAGCAAAATAATCATTGTTTAATAAATATTTATTGAGAATCTCTATAGATATATTTTCAAATCTCTTTTCGTAATACTCTTCATTTTGGTAAGAAATATCCTTAATTGCATAATGCGGACTATCAATAATCCATTTTTTAATTAATTCATAGATTTCTTTTTTTGTAAGTTCCTTTTTTAATGCAATACTCGTCACAAATAAATCCATTGTTTTCCTCCTAAGTTTCAATAAAAACTATTCGAAATCAATATTTTCTTCAGCTTTAGCATAAATATCTGCACGAACATTAACCTCAACACGATTAACGATCCAACCACGAACCATACATAATTTAATAAAATCATCGATTCGATTTACGCCATTCATTTCTTTCAATGTAATAACGACGCCAAATTGCATTGATTTGTCATGCAGTGATTTTTGTCTTTCTTTTGTTTTTACGCTTAACCCCCACAAACCAGCGCCATATTTTGTTCTTGCACGAGAGCGTTCTTTTAATTCGTCACTGATATGCTTTATATTATCCCACTTTCGGTATAATTCACGAGCGGGTCCCTCATAAAGAGCACAACCTTCTTCGCCCTGAGCGTTATTATTGATGGATTTGATTTCCGGTGACCCCTTCTTCGTTTCACGAACACGCCCAAAATGAATATCCATTTCCGTATCAGTATAATCGACGCCTTGATTGCGAGAACATTTCGGAAAATAACAAAGCGTTGCTCTCGCAAAGAACGGATGCTTGTCCATATATGTAGGCACAGGGATATTGTAAGTGTACGTCTCATATTCATCCGTTGTACCAATCATAAAAAAACGGATCTCATCGTTTGCTGTTTGTAAGATATCCGCTATTTTGATTGGAACGACTCCATAACCAATAGAGTGAGTTTGATCGTCTCTACGTTTCCATCCAGCAGCAGAATCAATAATCAAAGCTTTGGCAACTTCTCTACTCATCCCCATTTTGTAAATCAAAAAAGCCATCTTACGTGTTATCCAAGGCGCAGCAAAAGAAGTACCACTCACATATCCCTCTCCAAATGGCGTACAAACTCTTATCTTCTCTCCAATATCACCACCATAATAACTGACATCCGGCTTATGGAAAAAAGATAATACAGGCCCCACCCTCTTATAGGAAGCGGGTTGATTATTTCTCTTTACTGAATTTACAACAAGTGAATTTATAGAATCTGCTGGTGCTCCAATTCGCATATTTTCTATTCCGTCGGTTGGCTTATTTGTCCCGGCAACAATGAAAATAACGTCAAATTCACTTTGAATCTTATCTAACTCTGCTGCTTCAGGCGAAATAAAGTTTTTATGAATTTCCATAGCGGAGCCAAGAGAAAGATTCCAAACCTTTATGTCTCGATTAGCAGCTACCGCATTACGAATTGCTTTTAACACGCTAAAGGAACTGAATCTACCGTGCGTTGCTACGCCAAAATGTTTTACTCTAAAACGCCCACAGCCGTCATCTAATCCAGGATTAAACGAGGGTCCATCAACAATAATTGAGGTCACCTCCGTCCCATGATAATAATCCTTATTTTCTATCGGAATATCCTTATCCAATACTTGTTCGTATTCTACCCAGTCTCTAAAATAAACGTCTTTTGAAAAAAGAGTATCAATAACACCCACAACTGGCTCATTTTTAGGAGAAGGAATAGTAATAGTTGAAGAATCGCAAATATCAATATCGTCTTTATCTAATTGTGCAAGATCGCGAACTTGCATTGCAATTAAATAAGGAGCCTTCTCCTTCAAAATTTGAAACTGGTCAGGAGTCAAATATATCGTCGTCTCATCAATAATCCCCGTTTCAAATACTCTAATCCCCAGATTTTCAAGTAAATCTCTCGTTTTCGGCTTCGTTTTATAGATGGTTACGATGGACTGTTCATTCAAGTATTCAACATCTTCATCTATCGAAAATTTTGCGACATAAAAACAATCAATAACTACACCAACAAAATTTGTGAAAGCAAGATCTTTTCTATTGTATTTTTTTGTTTCCTTTAAATACGTAATTTGATTAGCTGTAATCTTTCCATTATCCAATGAAGCAACAACTTCACCACAAACAGCCAAACGCCTTATTGCTTCACGCAAATTATCAAGGGAAAGGAAGTAAGTGAATACATGGTAAATATTTTCCTCTTTTTCTTCAAACTTTGCTCCACGTATTGCCTCGTTAGCTTTTTGAAATAAGCATCCGATTCTATTACTTTTAGCAACTACTTTAGTATAATGGGCAGAAACTAGCGCACCGCCAATTAGCGTATTCTTCATCCAACGTTGTAGAATGCCTTCTAGCTCACTTTTAAGCTCGAAGATATGCTCAGATGTAACATAACATCCCGAGGGAAGATTTACAGAGCCAAAACCTCTTTGATTCTTTTTATGTTCAAATTGTCCTTTTAATTGAAGAATACTATTCATCAGATTCGTCTCCCTTTAATTCTCTTGCAACCTGACTTTTAGATACACCTGTAAGTATTTCAATCTCCCGAACAGTAAATCCCTGCGATTGAAGCATCTTAAAATCAGACGTAGCATCAGCACAGATTTCAAAATATAATCTTCTTAAATAGTCATACTGTTCACCAGGCTTACTAAATGCAATTGCCGTTTTTATTTCATTTTTCAAGTCGCCTGGAAACAAAATAGGATCCATTTTTGATATTATTTTCCTAAAAAGATTAATATTTCTACCGATACCTTTAAATCGTGTTAAAAAATTGTTCAACAAACACTCTGCGACTTCTATTAAATCCTGTTTTGTATATCGATTAAAATCTACGACTTTATCAAATCGACGAATAAGTGCCTTGTCAAAATGGTCAAATAGGTTCGTTGTCGCAATTAAAACGACTCTTTCATCAAGAGAATCAAACCCTTTCAACATAGCAGAGGTCGCTCTTCCCATCTCTCTCAGATCGTTACTGTTCGTTCTATCCAATGCAATAGCATCAATTTCATCAAATAAAACAATTGTTTTATCTGGATGCGCAAAACTATTTATTTCTTTAAACAAAGAGGCAATATTTTTCTGAGTTTGCCCTAATTTACTATCGATTACTGCTGAAAAATCAACAGCGAATAAATCTCTATCCAAAATACGTGCAAGCTGTCTTACCGTTTCTGTTTTACCAGTTCCAGGCAAACCTTGGAATAAGAATTTATTAATCCCTGCGTTATGACCAACTGCATTTGCAATACCCAAAATATCATCTTGAATGGCTTCAGGAAGAGGCAAAGGTTCCTTACTATAATCAACTTTATTAAAAAAAGCAGATTCATTATCATTAATTTGAGGAATAAAAGTATTTGCATTAGATAGCAACGCCATAATGTATTCAGAAAGTTGATAATCGCCACTATCATCAAACTCCTTGGCTATTTGGTATGCTTCGCTACGGAATCCCGAATCATTTCCTTCAGTATAATACTTTATTAGGTTTATAACATTTATCTTTTTCATAATATAACCTCCTCTATTATATTATATACTATATGGGACACAAAGTCAATAGTTTGGGACATAATTTTAAAACATAACCTTTACTTTGATTTCGGTATATTGATTTTGGCGGAGCATATCGTCACGCTTTTTGCGGTATTTTAGAGCATCAGCAAACGGGATCGTAAACGATAATTCTCTTGTTGGCATCTCATCCCCTTCTTGAAAATCCATATACCAAATATACTCGCTTTCGCTGACAACTTGGATTTTCGTTACGAACTTGTCGATAAGTACGTCGTCCAAGTCAAGTGTCGAGGGAGAAATACACTTCTTTAAAAAACGTACAACGTCCGCATTCTCGATACAGTTCACAACTTTGGTGAGCGGTAATGCCAAATAATCGTTGAGTTGTTTTTCCAAAAGCTCCTTCTTTTCTAACTCTTTTGCTTTGAAGCTCTTCAGCTCATCCAAAGAAATTCCACCTTCCGCACAAATTTCTACGAATCGATCCATCTTGCGTTCACATTCCCGAATGTCCGCACGATAGCGATTGCAGGTTCTTTCAAACTCCTCCTTTTCGATAGAATTATGACGCATCAACTTCTTCACTGCTTCGTCCATGATAGGCTTCTTTTGTAAGAGTTTTCTAAAAATAAACGTACCCATCATTTCAAATTTCCAACTACTGATACCTCTCAAATCGCAAAAGCTCACATTCATAGTACTGAGAGTCTTACTGCCCTTGTTGAGCTGATTATAGCACTTAAATCCATAAGGTCTTTTACCATCCGCACGGGCGTTCCACTTATCCCTTCTCATCGAGGCACCACACTTGCATTTGATCTTTCTTGACCAAACGTTATCCGCTCTATTAGAGGTAACGTTTACAATTTTCAAATCGCCGTTCCTTTCCACCACTCGCTTATGTTTACGGTTTTCCAAAAGGCTATTGCAATAATCAAACTGTTCTTCCGAAATGATCGGCTCGTAATTACCCTTTACGTATAAATACGTTGACTCGTCCTTGTTTACAATCACTTTTTGGTCGAGATAATTATTCCTGTGCGACTTGTTATAAGCAAGCAACCCTTTATAGGTCGTATTCTTCAAAATACGCATAATGGAAGTTGAATCCCACTTTACGATACCGCTGGAATTTTTGCGACCTGCACGCAACAATTCGTCACGAACCACAACAAGCCCTACTCCGCTTTGATACAAATCAAAAATCATACGGACGGTTTCCGCCTGTTCTTCATTGATCACATACCGTCCGTTGATCTTGTCATAACCGAGAATGTTTCCACTCCCGAAAATGACACCGTTCTTCTTACTGATCTCCAATCCTGCCAACACACGGTCGGACATCTTCCTACTTTCATCTTGAGCAAACATTGCTCTATACGTTAATTCCGTTTCACCTTTACTTTCCATTGTCCATATATCCTCCTGTACAAAATAGACTTCTACGTTATATTCTTTTAATTCTCTTGCCATCAATAGGCAATCTACTACATTTCTTGCAAACCTTGATACTTCACGAGTTACGATCAAATTAAACTTCCCCCTTTTTGCATCCTCCATCATCCGCAAAAAATCGGGACGCTTTTTGACCTGCGTGCCTGTAATACCCTCATCGACGTACTTTTCAACGACGTGCCAATTCGGGTGTTCTTTGGCAAGCTCGTCGTACCATTGTAACTGATTCCCCAACGCATACGTTTGGGCTTCGTGTTCCGTGGAAACTCTTCCGTAGAACACAACTTTTGCGGAACGGTTTCTCCGTTCCTGTTCCTTCTGCACAAATAAACTTCTTTCCATTGTGCTTCCTCCTTGAATTTTTTAGGTTTTCACCTCCCTGTATTTATACCATATTTTAGGCACAAAAAATCCCTATGATGAAAATCACAGGGACGTTACGCTTTTATATTAAATTGTTATCGCACGTCTTGCAGTAGCCTCCACCTGACTCACTCGTTTCGCACTACCCATTATTAAAACAGAGGGTTATTTCAGTCAAAAATAGCGAAAATTTGTAACGAGATAAGCAAAAATTCCCGGTAGTGCCACTGCTAAACTTGCTATATTTTTACCCTAAAAAGGGCATAAAAAAGGCCATTTTCGTTAGAAAACAGCCTTTTTGTTGTTATTTATTGATTATTTGTTACGAGGCGAACGAATATTGGCCTGTATTGGTATAGGTAATCCCAAGGGCGATAGACTCCCCCGTAAAACATAGTCGACATATTTATTATAACTTCTTGGCGATACAATGTCAATCTCCAAAACTATATATACTGATAATTCTAAAACATTTCGGCTAATTGTCACATTTACTATAAACTACCGAAGCACTTAAAAGAATTAGTTCAAAGCAGCAAAAAGACCGATCGTCAAAATCGGTCTTTCGTTTCCTTATATATAAATTCTAACAGTAAGGTCGTTCCATTGGTTGTTTCGCAACATTCCGCTTCTCGCCTTCTTGTATTCCCTCGCTTCCTTAAAACCTATGGTAAATTCAAATACCAATTCTTTTTCTTCATCAGGTTCTTCCGCAAATCCAAAGTTCATATACCAAGAAAATATTTCTTCCGTTTCCGGAACAATTTTATCCACCAACTTATCCAACATTCCTCTATCAACTTGCAACTGAGTGAAGTCAAGTTTTTCTTGAATAACAGTCTTTACATAAGAAGTATCAACATCAACTTTTCGTTTAACAACTCTTTCTTCTCTATCCGTAATTGAATCCAATGCTTTTCTCTGTTCAGACAACTCTTTTTCTAAACCTTCTTTTAATTTCAGATACTCTTCTTTACTCAACTCACCATCCATACGCATGGTAGCCAAAGCTTCCATTCGTTTTTCTATTTTTTTAATTTGATACTCTATTTCTGCGGTTTTATGGTTTGAGCTGCTTCTGCTATAATTCCCTTTTTTTGAAAGAAGTTCTTCAACCTTTCTTTCTACCAATTCTTTGTTAGAAAAAAACATTTGAAAAATATCTCTTGCCATCATTTCAAGTTTCCAATCTGCCAGTTCTCGCAAATCACAATAACGATCACCGGATAACCCACTATCTACTCGAATAGCTCTTGAACCGTTGTTCAACTGATTATAACATTTATAACCATATACAACTTCACCATCGGAGTTTTTACGCCATTTATTTTTCCTAAAGGAGCAACCGCAACGGCATTTCAACTTTCTTGTCCATATATCCTTTTTAGTATTAACTCCTGCGGTATGCGGAACTTCCTTGCCCTTATCAGAAAAGAAATGAACTGTACGCTTTCTTCCATCTCGTATTTGGCGACAACGATCCCACTGTTCTTCGGAAATAATCGGTTCAAAATCTCCCTTCACATACATATAAGTATCTTCGTCATGGTTTCTGACTATCTTCTGTTCCAAATAATTGTTTCTATGAGATTTCAGATAACCCATATATCCTTTATATGTTGCGTTATGTAAAATTCGAGATATTTTGGTATTCTCCCAGCGAACCAAGCCGCTTCCGTCTTTTCTTCCACGTCGAATCATCTCATTACGAATTTGCGACATACCCAAACCTGCTTCATACAAATCATAAATCATTCGCACCGTTTCAGCCTGATCTGGATTGACGACATAGGTTTTTCCTGCACGATCATACCCTAAAATATTCCCACTGCCATATAGAACCCCTTTTTGACGACTCACTATTTGCCCGTTTATCACACGTTCGGAAATTTTACGGCTTTCATCCTGAGCCAATGTTGCCATAATCGTCAAACGAAGCTCACCGTCATTATCCATTGTCCAAATATTGTCTTCCACAAAAAATACTTCTACGCCAATCGACTTCAATTCTCTTGTCGTAACCAACGTATCAACCGTATTTCTTGCAAAACGACAAACCTCACGAGTGACGATCAAGTCAAACTTTTCCTCTTTCGCATCTTCCAACATTTTCAAAAACGATGGACGTTTCTTTGCTTGTGTACCCGTGATGCCTTCATCTATGTAACGATCCACCAGCCGCCAATTAGGATGGTATCTCAGCTGATCTTCATACCACTGCATTTGATTTTGCAATGCAGACAATTGTGCTTCATGTTCGGTAGATACTCTTCCGTAAAACACAACCTTTCTTTCCCTATTTTTATCTAAATACTTTGAAAAAACTCCGTTCAATTATGTATCCTCCCTTTTGAGTAAATTTTTCTTTGAAAAGTTTTCCAAATCTTTTTTTCTTCCTTGAATTATTCCTCTATAGTCATTTTCAGAAATAATCTGTTCCACCTTTAAAACTTCAATTAGCTTGTATGCAAGCACCGTGCTTAACGCTTCTTCATTAAAAATATCCATTCTTCCTCCTAAATTCGATGGAGGTAGAGGACAATAGTCACTTCATACACTCCATCTTTCGATGTTTTGTAATCCGTGACTATTCAGTTCAGTTCACGATTTATTTCGTAGTTTGATCGTTCTTGACTTTCTGTTGGAGAGCTTCATACCCCATAAGGATCAGTTCCCTTTTCGTAAAGCCATTCTTTGCAAGAAACATGTCGATTTCCTCTGCTTCCTGTTGGAGAATACTTGTTCCCCAAACCTTGTGTTTTTCTTTACGTTGAGTCGCTTTCGCCTCTTCATATCTTCTTTTTCTAAGCCTTTCCGGCGTATCCGCTTTCTTTTCCATCATAATGCTCCTTTAAGATGTAATTGCTCCAATCATCAAACCGATGAAGTTCATAATACAAGTAGCAACCATCAACAATCCTGCAAGAAGCATCTTACCTATCGAACCGATAATAGTTAAAACTTTCATACTTTACCTCCTTTAAGCTACATATACGATTTCATTCAAAATTTCTTCTTCAATCAACCGATGAATTTCCGTTTCCTTTTGCAAATCGGAGAGATAATCCCCTGTCTTTCTATACTGCTCGGAAGCAGAAAGCCTTGCATACATCACTTCATAAAGCTCTGCTGCCGCTTGATCTACTCCGTGCAGATATTCGGGAAGTTCTCCAGCCAAAGCAATCATCTTACCGAAACAATGTTCTTCAAGATAAATCTTCGCAAGATTGCCATACTTTCCATAGGTATGTTCCTGCGGTTTTACTCTTTGTTGGTAGAACTTTACTTCGGACAAAGTCAAGCCTTCGCCATTTTGCACCTTTTTCATAACTTCTGCTACGTTCATTTTCAAACCTCCTCTAAATTTTTCTTTGTCGTGTTAATACGACTATCACAAATTCTACGATTTGTCAAGAGTTTTTCTAAAATATTTTTAGAAATTTTTTAGCCTACAATGGAAGCAATTCCATAGATCAAAAGAGGCAATGCCATTAAGATTACAAAAATCGCAACCATGCCGATAATGTAATTTGTAAGCATCTTCTTTGCCTTAATCTTATCCTCATTTTTACGAGCGATAATAATACTTACCCCCATAGCAACGCTCCAAATAGCCGCAGTTGCAAGAAATACCCATACCATATAAGGACTATACTCGTCAAAAATAGTAATCATATAATTGGAAACCATATCATACTGTTCTTCCAAAACCTGTTCATAGGAATCTGCACAACTTGAACAGGAATACATTCTAATTACATTACCTCCGCTATGACTTTCATTGACGATTTCGTATGTATGCCCGCTCGCTCTGATAGTTTTATCGTAGCTATCACCACAACGATCACAGCTATATGTTCTTAAGCCGTCGTGGGTACAATCAGCATTTTTTACTACAACACTTTGATAAGAATGACCGATCGCCGGATAAACTGTACTTTGTAATTCCTTTCCACATCTATCGCATTTTTCGCCATCAAACCCGTTCTTATCACACGTTGCTTCTATGGTTGTATGAATGAAATTATGTCCGATCGCCATAACTTCATTATCCTTATAAGTATCATCGCAACGGGAACAGGTATGTTTCGTATAACCGTTTTCTTCGCAAGTCGCTTGAACTACGGTTATTTGATAATTATGTCCCAACGCTGGCTTATAATTTCCTTCATAACTATCACTACAACGAGAACAAACAAACGTCGATAAACCACCGCTTACGCAAGCCGCAGGCGTTACCGTTTCTTTATAATCGTGACCAAGTTTCGTAATAGCCTTACTTTCCGTCAAATTACAACGGGAACAACCTCGAACCGATAATCCATCCGCCACACAAGTTGCTTCTTTGCTTGTACTCCAAGAAGAGAAATTATGTCCAAGCGCCGACGTTAATCCGTCTGTATAAGAATTTCCGCATCGATTACAAGTATGTATCGTACTACCGCCGCTCATACAGGTTGCATTGATTACGGTATTCTTATAGTCGTGTCCAAAAGCCGGCACTCCAGCCACTGTATAAGAATCATTACATC
>CAMFEK010000001.1 GCA_945949395.1 uncultured Clostridia bacterium | reverse complement strand
ACCTTCCCGATAGCTGAGGTAGACTCATCCGTCAGGCTTCGCCTGCCACCTTCCCGATAGCTGAGGTAGACTCATCCGTCAGGCTTCGCCTGCCACCTTCCCTGCCACGCAGGGAAGGCAAAAAACAAACGGGTCGAGAACGACCCGTTTGAAAAATTGCTTTTTATTTGTTTTTGAGAATCCTATGAAAGATTACTCAGCGTCAGGGTTGGAATCAGCGTTGGAAACTTCGAAGTAACCATCGATACCGATACCATTTCCATTTACACGTTCACAGTATCTGATCCACTTATAGTTGGAGTTAGAACCTTCAGCTGCCTTCCAAGCGC
The DNA here is from genome assembly GCA_945949395.1 of uncultured Clostridia bacterium. Classification (GTDB taxonomy): domain Bacteria; phylum Bacillota; class Clostridia; order Christensenellales; family Borkfalkiaceae; genus RGIG4074. Next base: position 220,450 of record CAMFEK010000001.1, on the reverse strand, counting down.
CCATTTCATGACCAAGAGCTTCGCCCTTTGCTGTCTCAAAAGTCTTCGTCGTAGTCGTGTACGCCTTGCCGTTAACACCGTCTTTGTAAGATTCGGACTTACCTGCCGTCTTCAAAGCAGTAAAGCTACCATCTTCAACTACAACATAATTACCAGTAACGCGAATAGGTTTGCCATCCAAGCTCAAAGTATCCTTTGCAGCATCAGTACCGGTATAAGTAAGATACCTGTTATAAGTATATACTGTATAAGCGCCGGTTAAGCAGGTTGCTTCTTTGTCATCTGCATCGTTACCAGAATAAGAAGCATTTAATGCAGGCAATACATAAACGTTTGCTACCTTGCCGCATACAGAACACTTATCTTCAACTAAACCAGGGTTAGAAGCCGTGGGAACAACCAAAATCGTCTCGACATTTTTGTGACCCTTAGCATCGCCAACTTCTACGTCATACGTAAAGGTCTTGGTTTCTTTTACCGTGTACTGAGGAACACCGGCTGCATTGTATACAGGCACGCCATCCTTATCGAGAGCCTGTTCTCTAACTTCAACCGTTACAGTGAGAGTGACCACTTTCTTGTTTTCGCAATCAGCTTCAGACTTAACAGATTCGGTCACGCCGGTAATAACAACAGTATTAACCGTAACACCTGCAAGGGCAGCATCAGAACCTGCATAAGAATTAAGTACTGTATTTAATGCGAATGTCTTATTATCACCATCTTGCTGACCATCATAATTGCTGCACTTAATGTCTACAGGCTGATTCTTATAAGCCTTCCAAGTATTGATATCCCCTGCAGCAATCGCGGTAACCTTATTACCACCAAGATAGAGAGCTTCCACGTGACCGGTTCCGGGAATCTTAATATTGGCAGTTGTAAAGACATCCTTATCTGTAGCGGCACCGTCGATTGCAAAATCTACTTTATAGTTAACAAAGCGATCCGCTTCGGCAGGCACTGTAGGATCTATATTATTTTGAACCATTTCCCATTCAGTATCGGTCGTATCGAAGACAGCTTTAGGAACATTGTATGCAACTCTTCCGGTAGAACAATTTGCACAAGTAACCGCAACAACAGCGCCGTCTTGTTCGAGACGATAGAAGGTATAGTTCTGTGTAAGGTCTGCCGGAGAATTATCCAAGCCGGTAGTTGACGTACCATTTGCAAGTGCCTGAGCATAAGCCAAGGATTTATAATAATTACCAGCATAATAGTAACCAATTACACTACCAGTTTTATCTGCATATACATTATAGATATGACTAGAATCCTTTGTTGTTGCTTTTGCCGTCCAAACAGCTTCTGTTTCCTTTACTTTCGTCAAGGTCTTATTGCCAACAGCGATAGAATAAGAAGCGGTTTTCTTTGCTTCGGTATCCTGAGCACAGTTTGCTATCTGCGTAGTTTCAGAAGTAACAACTGCTGCATAGGTATTTACCTTTGCGGTATGATTCGTTGCAGAACCAGCAGCGGTAGCTTCCAAGTTACAGTTTGCGCATACTACCAAATAGTAAGCAGTATCGAAACCATCAGCAAAGCCAGCAACAGCACCAGAATCACCCTGTTTCTGAGCGTCAGGATCAGCATCTACAACCTTAAGATACTCATCATAGGTCAAAGCATTTACATTGTAACCTTCCTGAGCGTTAGCATCAGCCTTTGCTTTAGCTACCTGTGCATTCCATACCAAAACACCGGTAGTCATATCAAAGAAGTGATCCGTCTGAGGAATTTTAGCCATGGTATCAGCTGCTGTATTAGAGGAAGCATTATCTGCTGCATAATCAGCTTTTGTCGAAAAATATTCAGCAGTAATTACGGTCTTATAGCAATACTTCGTTCCAACTCGAATAGCCAGCTTATTACCACTATGGGTTAAAACATAAGTAACGTCATCACTAGAATCATTTTCAGTTCCGTTGTTATCTACAACTGTTTTACCGAACTGGAAGTACTGAATTACAGCTTCACCTGCGGTATTACAGGAAGCGGGGGTCTTTTCGATAACAACCCAAAGACCATCGTGTTGCGTATCCTCTTTTACATATGCAGTTTGAGTATTATAGGTAGCAAAAGCGCTCGAGAGAACATCAGAATATGTAGCTTTATTACTGCTGTTAATCTTCGTCCATCCTTCAGCAACCTTACCGTTGGAAACAACGTCGGTGTATTTGATCATATCGATGGACTGTGTTTCCCCGTCAACCTTTGCAGGCGAAGTGCCTTCCGTCAAATAGCAGTCACGCGTCCAGGAAACGTTTGCAGCAGGCGTTGTCGTATTCACGGGCTTCCATGCTTCAAAATTATGTTCGTGAGTCGTCTTTGCATATACGTCGCCGCAATCGGTGCATACGTACAAACCGATACCAGCCTGACCGGGAGCTAAAGTACCTGCAGAACCATTAGCAGCAATGATAGTAATGGGTTCCTTTGCAAGGTTGTGTTCTTCTGCCACGGGAGCGTCAACCGTAGGCATAGCAACTTCTTTCTTGGTGCCGTCGGTCATGGTGATGATCAACTTGCCGTCTTCGCCGGGTTTGATGTCTTCGATGCCGACACCGTCTTTTCCGTCTTGTCCTGCAGCACCGGTAGCACCGGTTGCACCGGTTTCGCCCTTATCACCCTTGTCGCCTTTATCGCCCTTTACGGGTTCGCCGCAAGCTGCGAAGGCAGCCAAGGAGAGAGCTGTCGCGGTGAAGATAGATGCTGCAAGTGCAATCTTCTTGAACTTAAACATAAAAATACTCCTTAAATAAAATATTCTCTTAATCAACATCTTAATTGATTTCCTTAATTATATTCCATAAATAACAGATTGTCAAGATTTTTTTTGCTTTTTCTTAAAGATTTTTTTGAAAATTACATAGAAATCTTATCCGTTTTTGGCAACAGATGGAAATTTTATTTTTTTTGAGGAAAGGGCGTTTTTTTCAGCCTTCTTCCCTTCCAAATGCCATGCGCTCCCCAAACCATATTATCTTATGAAATTTTTACAGAAAACGGAACAAGTGAGATGTCGACACTTATCCTACGGGTATTATACCGCAAACGATCGACAAAGTCAACACCTTATTTTTATTATTTTAGGAAAAAAAGGCGAAAAAAAAGGCTTTTCGGCGTTGACGACCGAAAAGCGTTCCTTTTTAATCCATGCTGTGCGCGATATAGTTGAGGTGGTCGCCGATACGCTCGAGGTTGGAGACGAGGTTGACGAACACGTTGTTGTTTTCCGATTTACATTCGCCTTTATTGAGACGGTCGATGTGACCGTTGATCATTTCCTTGCGGAGCCTATCGATTTTATTTTCCAGCTCGTCCGATTTTTGGATCATCGCCTTATCCTGATTGCGCATGATCTCTTCGACCACGGCGTACTGCTGCAACAAAAGCTCGTTCATGGCGCCGAGCTGTTCTTTTACCACGGCGGAAAAATCCAAGTTAAAGCTGATTTCCCGACGGGTATATTTCAAGAGGTTATCGGCGAGGTCGGAGATACGCACGATATCGCCCGCGTTGTTGTGGAGCGCGTTGACTTCCCGTTCGTCCTCCAAAGACAGACCTGCCGAAGAGACTTGGACGAGGTAGTCGGTGACCGCGTAGGAAACCTCCGAAAGGCGCTTGTTGTTCTCCATGACCGATTCGGAATTGTCCGTGGAGGCGGACATGAAAGCCGCGTAGGCGCCCTTGTAGGATTCCATTGCCATACCCGCCATTCTCACCACTTCCAGACGGAGCTGACCGATCGCCATGGCAGGCGTCGCCAAAAAGCGTTTATCGATATACATACAGAGTTTTGCCGACTCGTCCTCCTTCTTCTTGTCGGGAAGAATGATCTGCGTGAGTTTCACCAAAACTTTCGTGAAGGGCAAGAACAAGAGGGTGCAGAGCACGTTAAAGAAGGTGTGGAACATGGCGATCTGCGTGGCGGGCGCTGAGAACCACTTGGCGAACGTGACCGCCATGAAGTCCTTCCAACAAAGGAGCACGATCATGAAGATGAGCGAGCCGATCACGTTGAAGAGCAAGTGAATGGCGCACGCGCGCTGAGCGTTGGTGGAAGTACCGATGGAAGAGATGATCGCCGTGACGCAGGAACCGATGTTGGTGCCCAAAATGACGTAGAGCATACAGTTGCCGCCGTCGCCGATGGTGATACCCGCGATCGCCATGGAAATGACGACGGAGGTGATCGCCGAGGAGGACTGCACGAGGGCGGTTAAGGCGATACCGATGAACAGGAGCAGGAAGGGATTGCGAATGCTCGAAAGAAGGTTTGTGACGAAGGCGCTTTTCGTAAACTCGGACATGGACGCGCTCATGGAAGAGAGACCGACGAAGAGAAGACCCAAACCCGCGAGCGTGTAGCCGAGGGATTTGATATTATCCTTCTTGGCGAACATGACCATGAAGATGCCGATGCCCGCAAACGCCGTGATGTACGTGGTGAACGAGAAGGAGCCGAGCGCGGCGATCTGCGCCGTGATGGTGGTGCCGATGTTCGCGCCCATGATGACCGCCGTCGCCTGTTCGAGCGACATGATGCCCGTATTGACGAAACCGACGACCATACAGGTGGTTACCGCGGAACTTTGAATGACCGCCGTCGTCAGGGCGCCCATGCCGACGCCCGTCAATTTGCTGTCATTCGTCTTATTGAACAACGCTTTTAATTTGCTGCCGGCAAGTTTTTCCAAGTTATCGCTTAAAATTCTCATGCCGATCAAAAACACGCCGAGACCGGCAAGAAGTTTTACTATGCTCAAAATAGTGTCACCGATAGTCATTTTTTCCTTCCTGTATTTTATTATAGCTTGCAACTATTTCCTCTCCATTATAATATAAAAACCGCCCATTTTCCAAATAAATTACATAAATTTTTAGAATTTTTTTCAAATTAACAATTTTCACACGATTTACGGAGATTTTTGTCCTTTTTGATAGAAAATAACGCCCGAAAGATTTTCCCTTCTGAAAAAATCTTTCGGGCGTTCAACAAAGTCCTTATTTTAAGAGAGCGTTTCGATATTCATCATGGAAGAGTTGCCGCTCTTGCCGTTGGGATTGCCGCCCGTGATGACGATGACGTCCCCCTTCTTCGCCACGCCCGCTATCTTTGCCGCGCGCTTGGCAAAATAGAACAGCGTATCGACGGAAGTATACACGTCCTCCGCCATGACGGGAATGATGCCCCAGCTCAAAGCGAGCTTTCTAAACGCCTTTTCGTCCGTCGTCATGCCGACGATATCGATCATGGGACGGAAACGGGAGACCATGCGCGCCGTACCGCCGCTGCGGGTGCACACGACGATCGCCTTCGCCCCCACGTCCTTTGCGAGCATACTCGCGGCGTGCGAGAGCGCCTCGGACGAGTTGCGGATCGTGTATTCCCGCTCGTCGAGCTTTTGGATATAATGCGTCTTTTCCTCCGCCTGCATGGCGATCTTCGCCATCGCGCGAACCGCCTCTACGGGGTACGCGCCCGCCGCGGTCTCACCCGAAAGCATGACGGCGGAAGTGCCGTCGTATACGGCGTTCGCCACGTCGGAGATCTCCGCTCGCGTGGGGCGGGGCTGATGGATCATGGATTCGAGCATCTCCGTAGCCGTGATGACGCGCTTGCCCACCCGTCGGCAGGCGGAAATGATATCCTTTTGAATATAGGGGAGCTCCTCGAAGGGGATCTCCACGCCGAGATCGCCGCGCGCGACCATGATGCCGTCGCATACGGCGAGAATTTCGTCGAGATTGTTCACGCCCGTGCGGTTTTCGATCTTTGCGATCACGTCGATGTCCGCCCCGCCGTTGACCTTCAAAAATTCCTTGACTTCGACGACGTCCTGCGCCGTGGACACGAAGGAGAGCGCCACGAAATCCACCCCCTGCGCAATGCCGAAAAGAAGGTCGGATTTATCCTGTTCGGAAAGGAATTTGAGTTTCAACTGCTTATCGGGGAAGAACATGCTTTTGCGGTTGCTCGTCTCGCCGCCCTCCAAAACTTTCGTGACGACGTTACTGCCTTCCACGCGGAGCACCTCGAATACCATGAGCCCGTTGTTGAGCAGAATCTTGTCGCCGGGGAGCATGGTGGAGGCGATCTCTTTATAGGAGACGGAAACGCGCGTTTCGTCGCCCTCCACCTCGTCGGAGGTGAAGGTGAAGATATCCCCCGCCTTCAGGGTTATTTTGCCGTTGCGATAGGTCCCCGTGCGGAACTCGGGACCTTTGGTGTCGAGAAGAATGGGAAGGGAGATGCCGCGCTCCTGCCGAAGTTCCTTGACCATGGCGATCTTCTTTGCGTGATCCTCGTGCGTGCCGTGCGAGAAGTTGATGCGGCATACGTTCATGCCGGCGTCGTACATTTTGGAAAGCACTTCCTTGCTCTCGGTGGAAGGTCCGAGCGTGCAGACGATTTTCGTTTTTTTCATCTAAAATACCTCTTATGGAATTTTTTTTATGATTTTCTTTTATTTTATCTTTTTTCTTCGTAAAAATCAATACCCATTTCGTAAAAAATATGTTATAATGAGTTAGATTTGAGTCGGTTATACGGTTGCGGGGCGCCTTTGAACGGCGCCATGAGGAAAGTCCGAGCATCGAAGAGCAGGATGCCTGATAACGTCAGGTGAAGGCGACTTTAAGGAAAGTGCAACAGAAATATACCGCAGCGCAAGCTGTAAGGGTGGAACGGCGAGGCAAGAGCTCACCGCATCCGTGGTAACACGGGTGGCAATGTAAACCCCATCCGATGCAAGATTGGGTATGCGTCACACAGGGCTGCTCGTCCGACGCATTACCGTGAATATCGCTTGAACCTATCGGCGACGGTAGGGCTAGATAGATAACCGTACACGACAGAACTCGGCTTACAGACCGACTCAAATCTGTTTTTGAATTTCATTTACGAAAATATAAAATCATCCGTCCCGCCAAAAAGTGCGGGGCGGATGTTCTTTCTTACAGCAGATACGCCGAAAGCAATACGGCGGAATTGAGCACGACCGCGAGCGCAAACGTGATGATGAAAAACAGGATGTTCACGCGGTACTTCTTCGCCAGAACGCATTCGATCACGAAGGGAACGGCAAGCACGGCGAGCGCGATAAAGTGGAACAGCGAGATCAGAGCGATCACCGCCGCGAGCAATCCGTTCTCCTCCCCTATCGCGGGAATCACGTTGAAAAAGAAAATCCCCAGGGAAAACAGACAGGATACGATGGCGATACAGCCGAATACGATATTCAATACTTTGGTTGCTTTCATGGTTTTATGTTATTCCTTCCTTTTATTCACTATATTGATCGGCAATGAGATCGGCGCAACGTAAGCCGTCCGCCGCCGCCGAGGTGATGCCGCCCGCATAGCCGGCGCCCTCCCCGATGGGATACAGTCCGTGAAAACGGACGCTCTCGTAACCTTCTCCCCGCACGATTCTGACGGGAGAGCTCGTTCTCGACTCCACGCCCGTGAAGACGGCGTCGGGACAGTCGAACCCCCTCAATCTTCTGCCCATGTCGGGAATGGCTTCCGCGATCGAACGGGTCAGCGCGTCGGGCAGACATTCCCGTAAATTCGCAAAACTCGTGCCCGCCGCGTAGGAGGGAATCACTTCCCCGAAGCGGGAGCTCGCCCGATTCCGCAAAAAATCCCCCACCAGCTGCACGGGCGCGCGAAAAGATGAACCGCCGAGTAAAAACGCTTTGCGCTCCAGCCCGCGCTGAAATTCGACGCCCGCCAAGGGGTGTTCGCCGCCGAAGTCCTCTCTTTTTACCTGCGCGACGAGCGCGGAATTGGCATTGACGCCATCCCGCTTATAACAGCTCATGCCGTTGACGACCACGCCGCCCTCCTCGCTCGCGGCGGGCATGACGAACCCGCCCGGGCACATACAGAAGGTGAACGCCGCCCGCTCGTTCGTGTGCGAAACCAACTTATAATCCGCGGCGGGGAGCAGGGAATAGTCCTTTCCGTACTGCGCCAAGCCGATATTTTTTTGCAGGTGCTCGATGCGGAACCCCACGGCGAACTCCTTTTGTTCGAGCGCGACGCCGCGGCGATAGAGCATTTCAAAGGTGTCCCGCGCGCTGTGACCGAGCGCGAGGATCAGCTCGCTCGTCTTAATCACCCTCCCGTCCGAAAGAACCGCCGCCGCGACGGCGTCCCCTTCCGTTTGAATATCCGTAAGTTTCGTGGAAAAGAGCACCTCGCCCCCGTTCGCGCGAATATATTCGCGCATATTGCGGACGACAAAGGAGAGATTGTCGCTCCCGATGTGCGGTTTGGCGAGATAGAGAATATCCTCGGGCGCGCCGAACTGCACGAAGGTTTCGACGACCTCCCGATTGTAGGTGCCGTTCGTCTGCGTGTTGAGTTTTCCGTCCGAAAAGGTCCCCGCACCCCCCTCGCCGAACTGCACGTTGCTTTCGGGATCGAGCGTCCTCGTGAGGGAAAAGGCGTCGATATCCTTCTTTCGCTCCTCCACGCACTTGCCCCTCTCCACGACGATGGGGCGAATGCCCCGACGAATGAGCTGCACGGCGCAAAAGAGTCCCGCGGGACCGCTGCCGACGATGAGGACTTGCTCGGGCTGCCTCCTCACTTTTTTCCAAGTTTTTACAGGGAGCTTTACCTCTTGCTTGGCGCATTCGACGGTGTATATCCATCGAATGTCCTCTTTTTTTCTGGCGTCGAGGGATTTTTTTACGATACGGAAATACGCCGCCCTGCCGCCGAGTTTCTTTTCGACGAGGCGCCTTAACTCCCTTTCCCCCTCGCGTATATTCAGTTTTAAGTTAGAAAAAGTCTGTATCATCTTTATAATAACGCCTGCGCGACGGCATACGCGGAGGAGAACGCCCATTGCAGGTTATACCCGCCGCAATCGCCGTCCACGTTCAAAAGTTCGCCGCAGAAATATAAATTTTTCTTCTTTTTGCTCTGCAAAGCAAAATCCGTCTCTTTGAGCGGAACGCCGCCCCGCGTCACCTGCGCGTAATCGAACCCGAGCGTGCCCCTATACTGCAATTTATAGTCTTTGAGCGTGTCCACGAGCGCCTCCGCCGTGAAAGCGGGCGCGCGGCGCACCACGTTGCGACCGATCTGATTGTTCAAAAAACAGCTTAATATTTCCGATTTCTCCACGTCTTTTCTCGACGCGATCTTATTTTTCAAGAGAGAAACGAGCTTTTCCCTCGTCACGTTCGGCAAAAACTCTATCGAGAGCGTCGCAGACGTTCGATCCGCCAGCTTTGGCGAAAGATAGAACACCGCGTTGCCGCTCACGCCGTAGTCGGTGAAGATGACGTCCCCCTCGCTTACGCCGAGCGTCTTTCCCCCGTCGAAGGCGGATAAGCGCACGTCCGCGCGAATGCCCTTTAAGCCTTTGATGGGCTCGGCGTCCGTTTTGATCTGCACCAAGGAAGGATGCGGCTTTACGACGGTATGCCCGAATTTTTTCGCGATCTCATACATATTCCCGTCGCTGCCGAAGTTCTTTTGCGCCATGCCGCCGCCGCAGAGCACGAGGCGAGAGCAAAACAGCTCTTCCCCCTCCCCTTTCAGGCAAAAGCCATCGGAGCAGGTAACTTCCCGCACGAAAAAACCCGTCCGCACGGAAACTCCCTTTGCCGAAAGGTAGCCGCGCAGCAGATCGGTGACGGAGGACGCCTGCTTGGAGGCGGGATATACCCTGCCCCGCTCGTCCGCCTCGAAGAGACCGCCCAACTTTTCCAAAAAGGAGAGAAGTTCCCTTTGCGAAAAGCGGGAGAGCAGGGAAGAGACCTTTTCTTTTTCGTCCGAATAAAAATGCTCCGCGCTCATATCGAGGTTGGTGATATTTCCCTGTCCGTTGCCCGTAGCGGAGAGCTTTTTCCCCAAGCGGTCGTTTCGTTCGAGGAGAATAAAATTTTTCTTGCCCCGCTCTGCGAGCAGACAAGACAGCAGCAAGCCCGAAGCGCCGCCGCCGACGATGGCGATGTCGTATTTCCTCATAAAGCCCTCCTTTTCCCTCTTATTGTAGCACAACGAAAGGCAAAAGTCAAAAAGAAAAAAAACTTTTCCGAGCCCTCGCGTGAAATAACAAAACAGAATGGCAGAATTTGTATTTGCAGGCTTCTTGACAAACGGGAACTTTTTTCCTATAATGATGATATCATAAATAAGAAGAGAGGTATTTATCATGAAAAAAACAATGAAACTTTCCGCCCTCCTTGCAACGCTCCTTTGCCTGCTCGTATGTTTCTGCTCCTGCAGCACGTACGGAAGAGTATTCAAGGCGTTCGAGAAGGAAGGATACTACGAATCGGACACCGTCGCTTCTTACGTGGAAAAGGTAAAGAACTATCTGACCTACACCGACGAAGAGGGCAACGAAGTGGAACCCAACGTGACCCTTCACGTAGTCTACAAGGACGTCACCCACTTTGCCGTGATCGCCGATTACAAGACCACCAAGGAAATGGTGGAGCAGTACGAGAACAGCACGGACTTCAAAAACCTCGTCAACTCTTTAGAAAAGAGCGACCGCATCAACGGCACCTGCGTATTGCTGCTCGAAAGTACACTTCTCACGCATGAAATTTTAGACATCTTCAAAAACGCATAAAAGAACGCAAACCGTGTTTTTCCTGCAGGAAAAGCACGGTTTTTGTCGGCAACGATTTGACATTGTCGGATCGCGGTGTTATACTGTAAAAGAATTTTTATACAAAGACAGGTAAAAAGAATATGTTGACGTTAAACAAGATCTACCGCGCTTCCCACGTGCTGAAAGAGGCGATCCGCCCCACGGCGCTTCGCCATGCTCCGAAACTTTCCAAGGAATGCGATATCTACTTAAAGCCCGAATGCTTGCAGATGACGGGCTCCTTTAAGGTGAGGGGGGCATATTTTAAGATTTCCCAACTCTCCAAGGAAGAGAAGGAAAAGGGCGTTATCGCCTGCTCGGCAGGCAACCACGCGCAGGGCGTAGCGCTCGCCGCGCAGAAAAACGGTATTCCCGCGCTCATCTGTCTGCCCGACGGCGCCCCCATCTCCAAAGTGGAGGCGACTCGCAGTTACGGCGCGGACATCTGCCTCGTGCCCGGCGTTTACGACGACGCTTACGCCAAGGCTCTTCAATTAAAAGAGGAAAAGGGCTATACCTTCATTCATCCCTTTAACGACGAGGACGTCATCGCGGGGCAGGGCACCATCGGCTTGGAGATTTTGGACGAAATGCCGAATATCGACGCCATCTTCGTGCCCGTAGGCGGCGGCGGTCTCATCTCCGGCGTGGCGTTTGCCGTAAAATCGCTCAATCCCGACATTAAGGTGTACGGCGTGCAGGCGACGGGCGCGCCGAGTATGTTCAACTCCCTGCACGACGGCAAAATAGAGCGCCTCGAATCGGTATCCACCATTGCGGACGGCATCGCGGTGAAGGAACCGGGCGACCTCACCTTTGATTTCTGCCAAAAGTACGTGGACGATATCGTGACCGTAACCGACGACGAAGTATCTGCCGCCATTCTCGCCCTCATCGAGGATCAGAAGATGATCTCCGAAGGCGCGGGCGCCGTATCTTTGGCGGCGGCGATGTTCAACAAGGTTCCCTCCTTGAAGGGCAAAAAGGTGTGCTGTCTGATTTCCGGCGGCAACATCGACGTGACCATTCTCTCCCGCGTCATTTCGAGGGGACTTCTCATGAGCGGCAGAAGATGCACCTTCACCGTGGAACTCATGGATAAACCCGGACAGCTCGTAGGCGTATCCACCGTGATCGCAAACTGCGGCGGCAACGTGACGAGCGTGCACCACGAGAGGGCAAACGAAGGCTCCGCCGTAAACGGATGCTTTTTGCGCGTCACCGTGGAGACGAGAAACGCCGAGCATATCAGAGCGATCAAGCAGGCGCTCGCCGAAAACGGTTTCAAATTAGTAAACGCATAAAAAGGAGAATTCAGACATGACAGTTGTACACACCGAAAACGCCCCCGCAGCGATCGGACCTTACTCGCAGGCAATGAAAGTGAACGGACTCGTTTTCACGTCCGGACAGATCGCTCTCGACCCCGCTACGAACACCGTGACGGCGGAGGGGATCGAGGCGCAGACGCATAGAATTTGCCAAAACCTGAAAGCCGTTTTGGAAGAGGCGGGTTCCTCTTTGGAAAAGGCGGTAAAGACCACCTGCTTTTTAGCCGACATGGCGGATTTCGCCAAATTTAACGAAGTGTACGGTCAGTACTTCACGGGAAAGCCCGCAAGGAGCTGCGTAGCCGTAAAGACGCTCCCCAAAAACGTTTTAGCGGAAGTGGAAGTCATCGCGGAGCTTTAAGTGCCGAACGAAAAAAACGCTTGCGAGAAAGAGGAAATGTTTCTCTTTCGTCGCAAGCGTTATTTTTTTACAGTTCCAACCGCATGGATACAAGCTCCTGAAAGCGACCGCTACGGGTACGGAAGCCTTTGGGATTGCTCCCGCAGACGATAAAGCCGAAACTTTGGTACAGAGCGACGGCTCTTTCGTTTTCCCTCACCGCTTCAAGCTCGAGCTGAAGATAACCCGCCCGTTTGGCGCATTCGATGCAAGCCGCCGTGAGCGCCCTGCCTATGCCCTTGCCCCAATGTTCCCTTTCCACGCTGACGCCGAACACGGCGCGGTGGCGCAGCTTTTCCTGCATTCCCACAGGCAGGACGCCCGCCGTACCGACTACCTTTCCGCCCACGAAGGCGCAAAGCTCGACGGCGTTCTCGCTCGTCTCCTGTCTTTGCAGGAACGCCCGCTCTGATTCGGGCGTAAAGGCGCTTTCTTCGGGATAGGTCGCCAAAAATTCCGTTTCCCCGTGCGCGAGGAGAAAGCTGCGGAGAACCTCCTCCGCATCCTGCGCTTCCCCCTGTTTCAACAGGCAAACCTCGCCGTTTTTCAATACGATTTCTTCCCGGTATTTCATTGCTTTTTCTCCCTGCCGATAGCTATCTTCCCGCAACCATGTCCAAAAAATACGCGTGCACGCGCGAATCGTCCGTCAGCTCCGGATGAAATGCCGTGACGAGCTGATTCTTTTGCCGGGCGGCGACGATTTTTCCGTCCGCCTCCGCGAGCGCCTGAACGCCGGAAGGGTCGTTCGGAATCTTAAAATTGAATACAGTATCATCTCGCCCCTTTTTTCTGCCAAGATTTTTTGTGTAATAAAATAATACAGAAATGTAAAATTATTGTAAAATCTATACAAATATAATCCCTCTGCCCCCTGTGCATGAAAAAACTCTCCCGAAGGAGAGTTTTTTTCTGCTTATTCTTATTCGTATTCCACCACGTTTACCCAACGGGAAAGGAGCTCCTTCTCTTCGGGTTTTGCCTTTAAGCTCTGCGTAGCGGCTACGATGGGCATCAGGCGCTGAACGTACTGCTTGGCGGTATCCGTCTTTTTGCAGAAGAGGCTCAAATACTTGTCGGCGAGCTCCTGCTTTCCTTCCAAGCAGAAGGTGAGGTAGGTTCTTGCCGCGTCCAAGCTCGCGTTGCCCTGCGTCGCGTGCGACCAGTCGATGATGAACGCTCTGCCGTCCGTCGAGATGATGACGTTGGAGGGCGTGAAGTCGCCGTGGCACAGCTTGAGGTGCTTGGGAATGGAATCGAGCCTCATGTGCAGCTCGTAGCGGGTCGTCGCGTCGAAAGCCGTCTGCGAGATCTTCGCCTGCATCTTATCCTTCAAGCGGGGGAGCAAGGGAACCTTTTTGCTCTGCATCTCCACCTGAAGATCGACGAACATATTCAGATACTGCTCCGCCTTGTCGGGATTTTCATCCATGAGCTGCTGAATGGTTTTGCCCTCCACGTAATCCATGCGGATTGCCCATTCGCCGTCCTCCACGTCCACCGAGTGGACTTTGGGAATATTGAGGTCGGTAGCCTCCACTCTCGCCTGATTGAGCGCCTCGTTCAAGACGTCGGACTTGGGATAGCTGCCGTTGAATTTCTTGACGACGAAGTTGCCGTCGCGTTCGATGACCTTGGATGCCGTCTGATACAAAACTGTATTTGCCATAATAATATTTCCTCCCTTTTTACCTTATGCTTTGCGTTCGAAACCGGAATTGTTGATGAACATTTCCTTGATCTCGGAGATCAGAGGATATCTGGGGTTGGCGCCCGTGCACTGATCGTCGAACGCCTTTTCGCTCATTTCGTCGAGGGTATCCCAGAAGTACTGTTCGTCTACGCCGTAATCCTTCATCGTCTTCTTAATGCCGACCTTCTCTTTCAGCTCTTCGATCGCGGCGCAGAGCTTTTCCACCTTGACCTCTTCGGGATCCTTTTTATCGGTGAAACCGAGGAAATCCGCCACTTCGGCATATCTCGCTCTGGCATGCGGATATCCGTACTGCGAGAAGGTGCCCATCTTGGTGGGAACTTCCGCGCTGTTGTAGCGAATGACGTCGGTGATGAGGAGGGCGTTGGCAACGCCGTGAGGGATATGATGGTAAGCGCCCATCTTGTGCGCCATGGAGTGGCATACGCCGAGGAAGGCGTTCGCAAACGCGATACCCGCCATGGTGGCGGCGTTCGCCATGTTCTCTCTCGCCTCGGGATCGTTCTGACCGTCGACGTAAGCTCTTTCGAGATACTTGAAGATGAGCTTCATCGCGACGAGAGCCTGACCGTCGGTGTAGGGCGTAGCCATGATGGAGGCGTACGCTTCGAGGGAGTGCGTGAGCGCGTCGATACCGGAGGCGGCGGTGAGCCCCTTGGGCTGCGACATCATGAAATCGGTGTCGATGATCGCCATATCGGGGAGCAATTCGTAATCCGCCAAGGGATACTTGTTGCCGGTCGCCTTATCGGAGATGACGGCAAACGGCGTCACTTCGGAACCCGTACCGGAAGAGGTGGGAATGGCGATGAAGTACGCCTTTTCGCCCATCTTGGGGAAGGTATAGATTCTCTTGCGGATATCCATGAAACGCATCGCCATGTCGTAGAAGTTGACTTCGGGATGTTCGTAGAGCACCCACATGATCTTGCCGGCGTCCATAGCGGAGCCGCCGCCGAGCGCGATGATGACGTCGGGCTTAAAATCAGCCATCATCTTGGCGCCCGCCTTGGCGGAATCCAAAGAAGGATCGGGCTCTACGTCGGAGAACACGGTGTATACGATGCCCATTTCGTTGAGCTTGTCCGTGATGGGTTTGGTGCGGTTGGTCTGCGCGAGGAACTTATCGGTGACGATGAACGCTCTCTTCTTGTCCATCACGTTCTTGAGCTCGTCGAGAGCGATGGGCAGACAGCCTTGTTTATGATAGATTTTTTCAGGGGTTCTGAGCCAAAGCATATTTTCTCTCCTTGCCGCTACGGTCTTGATGTTGATGAGGTTCTTGACAGAAACGTTCTCCGATACGGAGTTGCCGCCCCAAGTGCCGCACCCGAGCGTGAGGGAAGGCTTGAGCCAGAAGTTATACAGATCGCCGATACCGCCGTGAGAGGAGGGCGTGTTGATGAGCATACGGCAGGTGTGCATGGCTTTTTCCCATTTTTCCAGCTTTTCCTTCTGGGTGAGGGTATCGATATAGATCGCGGAGGTATGTCCCAAACCGCCGTCCTCGATGAGCTGATACGCCTTTGCTACCGCGTCGTCGAAGTCGCTCGCGCGATACATGGCGAGCACGGGAGACAGCTTTTCGTGCGCGAACGCTTCCTCTATGGATACGCTCTCCACTTCGCCGATGAGGATCTTCTTGTCGTCGGGAATTTCAAAGCCGGAGAGCTGCGCGATTTTGGGCGCGCGCTGACCGACGATCTTGGCGTTCAGAGCGCCGTTGATCAAAATAGTGTTTCTCACCTTGTCCTTTTCCTCTTCGTTGAGAAAATAGCAGCCGCGATAAGCAAATTCCTTTTTCACTTCCTCATACACCTTATCGAGGACGATGACGGACTGTTCGGACGCGCAGATCATGCCGTTGTCGAAGGTCTTGGAATGAATGATGGAGTTTACGGCGAGACGCACGTCGGCGGAATCGTCGATGATGGCAGGCGTGTTGCCCGCGCCTACGCCCAAGGCGGGCTTACCGGAAGAGTACGCGCTCTTGACCATGCCGGGACCGCCGGTGGCGAGAATGGTATCCGCCTCCTTCATGATCATGTTGGTGAGTTCCAGGGAAGGAACGTCGATCCAGCCGATAATGCCCTCGGGCGCGCCTGCCTTTACGGCAGCCTCCAAAACGACCTTTGCCGCCGCGATGGTGGATTTTTTCGCTCTGGGGTGCGGGCTGATGATGATGCCGTTACGCGTCTTTAAGCAGCTGAGCGCCTTAAAAATAGCCGTAGAAGTGGGGTTCGTCGTGGGAATGACGGCTGCGATGAGCCCGATGGGCTCCGCAATTCTCTTGATGCCGAATTCTGCGTTTTCCTCGATGACACCGCAAGTCTTTTCGTTTTTGAATTTATTATAGATATACTCGGAAGCGTAATGGTTCTTGATGACCTTATCTTCCACGATACCCATGCCCGTCTCCTCCACAGCCATCTTCGCCAAAGGGATCCTTTGGTTATTCGCCGCGAGAGCCGCAACACGGAAGATCTCATCTACCTGTTCCTGTGAGTAGGTAGCAAAGATAGCCTGCGCCCTTCTTACTTCGTTAATCTTTTCCGCCAAAGTTTCAACGGAATCTACAAGTCTGGTTTCCATCAAAAAAGAGACCTCCTAAAAAAATTCAAAGTCGATTGCGATACTTTAATATCGATTCATGACTTTATCTTACCAAACGCACGCCGAAAAGTCAAGTATTTGATGAATATTTTTTTATCAAATAAAAGAAGTTGTGAAAAATAACATAAAATGATTTGTATTTATCAAATAAAGGGGCTATAATAAAAGAAAAAGCAACAAGGAGACTTTATTATGACTTTGGAAGAAATGAAAAAGGCGAAGATCGTCGCCATGAAAGAGAAGAACGCCGACGCGGTCACGGCGTACAACGCCGTCATCTCCAAATTGATGCTCATGAAGACGGACGCCAACCACGGTCCCGAAATAACCGACGCGGACATCGTTTCCGCCTGCAGAAAGACGGAGAGCGAGCTTTTGGAGGAAAAGGCGAACTTCGAAAAAGCGGGAAGAGCCGAAACGGTGGCTTCCCTCGAAAAGCAGATCGCGACGGTGAAACAGTACATTCCCGCCATGCTCTCCAAGGAAAAGATCAAGGAGATCATTTTATCCCTCCCCGACAGATCCGTGCCCGCCGTCATGAAGTACTTCAAGGCAAATTACGCCGGCAAGTGCGACATGAAGGACGTAAACGAGACGCTGAGAAGCCTGTAATCGCCCATCCCTTCGGTTAAATCCGAGGGGATTTTCTTTTTCAAGCGTCGGTTGAGCGTTTTTTTGCCCCGTTCAAAAACGAGTTGATTGCTTTTTCCTCCGTTATGTGCTATTTTATAACCAAGTTGCAACGAAAAATAAAAAAGGAAGGAAAAAACGATATGTTCGATATGCAAAAGATCGGAAAGAAACTATCTTCTTTGAGGAAGGAGAAGGGAATGACACAAATGGAGCTTGCCGACAAGATGGAGATATCCTTTCAGGCGGTGAGCAACTGGGAACGGGGAAAGACCATGCCGGATATCTCCAAGCTCCCCGAACTCGCCGCCCTGTTCGGCGTGAGCATCGAGGAGATACTCGGGGACGATAAAAAGGGAAAGCTCGTGGAGGCGCTCGCAGGCGGCAACACGCCCGAAAACGTACAGGCGGAAGATCTCGCCGACGTCGCCCCCATCCTGCCGCAGGAAACCTTCAACGAGGCGCTCGAACGGAATAAGGACGCCGTCGACGAGGACGCTCTTTTGTCCCTCGCGCCCTACATGGACGAGGGCGACTTGAAAGAGATCGCCGAAAAGATCGCCGGGCAGAAGGGAAAACTCTCCTGTATCGAGGCTCTCGCCCCCTTTATGGACGAGAGGGATTTAGGCGAACTCGTGAAGGGCGGAGAGTATTCGATAAAGGAGATCGCCTCCCTCGCGCCCTTCATGGACGAAGGGGATATCGCCGATGCGGCGCGGCTCTACTTTCAAAAAAATCCCGACGCGCCCGCAAAGGGGCTGGAAGCTCTCGCCCCCTTCATGGATGAGGACGATTTGGGAGAGATCGCCGAAAAAGTCGCCGAGCAGAAGGGAAAACTCTCCTGTATCGAGACTCTCGCCCCCTATCTCGACGAGAGGGATTTGGGAAAAATCGTAAAGAGCGGAGAGTATTCAATAGAGGAGCTCGCCGCCCTCGCGCCCTTCATGGACGAAGGGGATATCGCCGATGCGGCGCGGCTCTACTTTCAAAAAAATCCCGACGCGCCCGCAAAGGGGCTAACCGCGCTCGCCCCCTTCATGGACGAGGACGATCTCGCCGACGTCGTCGCGGAAATGTTAAAGCGTGGAAAGCCGCTCAACGACTTTTCAGACGTCTTTTCCTTTTTGCCCTCCAATTTTCTAAAAAAGATCGTCTATCAAAAGTAAAACGAACGCCCGTTCCGACTTTTCGGAACGGGCGTTTCGCCTTATTTTAAGTTTTTTAACAGATACTCTTCAAAATACGGCGTCCACCACAGAGCGTAACCCGCCTTTTTGGGATGCACGCCGTCAAACATCATAAATGCGCGAGATTCTTCATCGACCAACCCGTTAAACGCTTCGTCGTGAAACATATCGATCACGCCAACCGTATACCCTTCCTTTGCATTCCATTTTTCCGCCATCCGATGCACGGAATTTACCAATCGGTCGTACAAATCGCTGTAGGGCGGATTATCGAATTTTGCTCCGGCATAGAAATAGACGGGGCAATGCCACGTTTCGGTTACGTAGGAGATGATATATTCCACACCGCCGAGAGAAGTGCCGATATCAAAGGAATTTTGTTCCGTTTGATCGTCCGGCGTTATTTCTCCGAAATATTCTTCGCATTCGGGTCTCGCGTCATTCGTTGAAATCTGACAAATAAAGGCGTCTATCTTCTTGTCCGTGTCAAATTTATCGCTGTTTTTCAGGCGGTTGACGTATGACATTTTTCCCAATTCACCGTTATCCGTAAAAAGAGTTGTTCCGGATACGGCTTCTTTCACGCCGATACAACCGGTGAGTTCGGAAAGCATTTCGACCATCGTCTCCCCTTTCGAGGAAGAACCGTACGTAACGGATGACCCAAGCCAATATATCGTTTTCCCCGCCAAGGGGCTGTTCTCTCTTTTTATGATCCTTTTCGCGGCAAAAGCAGAGGCGTTGCCCCCATCGGGATCGCGATCTTTATACCGTTCGAAAAGGGAGGTATCTATCGCAGGATCCTTTGCATATACGGGAATAGACAACGTTCTCTCCGCACCGGAAACGACGGGCGAATTCTCTTTCTTACAAGAAGTAAAAATAAACAAAATACAAGACAATGATATCAATACTGCAGATATTCTTTTCAATAGATTCATAATATCCTCCTTTCCTGCATTATAACGATCGTTTTTCAATAATCAAGCAATTCTCTCGAATGGAAATCCTCTTTTCGTAAATAGAAAAATAAATGGGAACGCCCGTTCCGACTTTTCGGAACGGGCGTTTCGCCTCTAAAAATTCTGAATGATGACGATCCCCTCGCAGCCCTCTAAATCTTCGGGCGGGATATTGCCCGTCAAAGAAGAGGTAAAGGTGATGCGTTTTAAGCTCTTCGGGATATCGCCGTCGAAGAGATAGGAAACGCTTTTGCCCGTATAGGGAATTTCGAGCGAAGAAACGCCCGTCGCGTTCTGAAAACACCCCTTCTCCAAACGGTAGACGGAGTCGGGACATACGACGCTCTCCA
The DNA here is from genome assembly GCA_945949395.1 of uncultured Clostridia bacterium. Lineage (GTDB taxonomy): Bacteria > Bacillota > Clostridia > Christensenellales > Borkfalkiaceae > RGIG4074. The sequence goes on along the minus strand of CAMFEK010000001.1, from coordinate 200,633 downwards.
CGCACGGGAGCGCATAGACGAGGACGCCGCCCTTCGTATACAGCACGTTCTCCAAGAGCTCGTAATCGCCGAGATCGGCAAAGAGAACTTGCGTCGCCGAGGAGAACTTTCTGACCCACTCGACGCCCTCTTGCTCCAACTTATCGCACACCATCACCTTTTCGTAAAAGGAGAAGGCGCTCGCCCGTTCCTTTCCCCTTGGGGTATAGGTGAACGCGGCGTTATCTTCCACGAAACAGGTGTCTGCGTACTCCCTTGCCATGACGAAATGGATAAAATCCCGCTCCACGCCGCGGGTGGTAAAGCGGACTCGACAGGTGACGGAAAGCATTTCGATCTGCTTATAATCCTCTACGAGCGATTGCGAATAGGCGGCGAGAAGTCTCTCGCCGTCCGCCGTATTTACGCGAATACGAAAACCGTCGTCCGTGACGAAACCGCTCGAAAAGGATACTTCCTCTTCCCGATAAAGAGCTATCTTTCCGCTCGCCGTATCATAGGTCAGTACGCCGCTCTCCGGCAAGAACGCCGTGCCGATCGCACCCTCGCCCAGCTCCGAAAAAGCGGCTTGCGCCTGCGCGAGAACGTTCTGCCCGTTCTCGCCCTTCTGCCGCACGAAACGCACGATCGCCGAAACGGCGATGGCGATGGTTACGGCGAGCACGATTACGATGATGAGAACTTCGGCGAGCGAAATCTTTTGAGGTTCTTCCTTTTTCATGAAGGATCAGTCCACGCCGTACTGTTTGCGGTAATCCTTCATGGCGGAGAGATATTCCTTTCCCTCGATGACGCCCTGTTCGATGGCGTCGATGATATCCGCCATGGTGACGATGGAATACACCTTTACGCCGAACTCTTTATAAACCTCCTGCACGGCGGAAAGAGAGCTTTCCAATCCCCTTTCCATGCGGTCGACGGAGATGATCATGCCGGCGATCTCCACCTTGGCTTGCTGAAAGAGCTTGGGGAGCATTTCGCGGAGCGCCTTGCCGCTCGTCATGACGTCCTCGATGAGAATGACTCTCTCCCCGTCGATAAGCTGTTTGCCGACGAAAAGACCTCCCTCGCCGTGGTCCTTGACTTCCTTTCTGTCAAAGCAATAGTTCATATCCACGCCGTAGTTGTTGGCGAGGGCGACCGCCGTGGTGACGGCGAGGGGGATCCCCTTATACGCGGGACCGACCAGCGTGTCCGCCTCTACGCCGTTTTCCCGAATACAGGAGGCGTAATAATCGCCGAGCCGCGCGAGCTGACTGCCCGTTTTATAGTTGCCCGTGTTGATGAAGTAGGGCGCCTTTCTGCCGCTCTTCAAGGTAAATTCACCGAATTTCAATACGCCGTTTTCTACCATAAAGCGAATGAATTGCTGTTTGTAGGTAAGTTCCATGATGATCTCCTTTTTAATTCATTTGTAACGCGTTCACGATCTCGTTGACGCTCCCAACACCGTGCGCGTCCAGCCAGTCGTTCATTTCCCGAATGATGCGGGGCATCGCCGTGGTCTCGGTAAAGTTTGCCGTGCCCACCTGCACCGCCCTTGCGCCCGCCATCATAAATTCGAGCGCGTCTTTCCCCGTAGAGATACCGCCCATGCCGATGACGGGAATTTTGACCGCGTGCGCCGCCTCGTAGACCATGCGCAGGGCGATGGGCTTGATGCCGCTGCCCGACACGCCGCCCGTGTTGTTTTGAAGGACGGGGCGCCTTCTTTCCAAATCGACGACCATGCCCGTGAAGGTGTTCACGAGGGAGATACAGTCCGCGCCCCCCTCCTCCGCCGCCCGCGCGTTCGTCGCGATGCTCTCCACGTTGGGCGAAAGTTTCACGATGAGGGGCGTTTTGGTGAGTTTTGCCTTGGTGAGCGAGGTCACTTCCCGAATATTTTCGGGACGAATGCCGAGCGCCATGCCGCCCGCGCGCACGTTGGGGCAGGAAATGTTGAGTTCCACCATATCCACCAAACCGTTCAATCGCTCGCAGATTTTTTCGTAATCCTCGAGCGTCTTGCCCGCGACGTTGGCGATGACGACGACGTCTTTCGTTTTGAGCCAGGGAAGATCCTCTTTGATAAAGTGCTCCACGCCGGGATTTTGAAGTCCCACGGCGTTTAGGATGACGCCCTTGCTCTCCGCGATGCGGGGAACGGGGTTGCCGAGGCGAGGCTCGACGGTGAGTCCCTTGGTGGAAAGTCCCCCGATTTGAGAGATATCGTAAATCTCGTTAAATTCTCTGCCAAAACCGAAAGTACCCGACGCGCCGATGACGGGATTTTTGAAGGGTACGCCGCAAATATTGACGGATAAATCTGCCATCAGAGTAAGACCTCCTTTGCGTTGAATACGGGTCCGTCTTTACAGACCCTCGCGTGTTCGCCGCCCGTGAGGGTGCACACGCAGACGAGGCAAGCGCCTATGCCGCAGCCCATTCTCTCCTCTAACGAGAGATAACAGGGGATATTCTTTTCCGCCATGAAGGACTGCAACGCCTTGAGCATGGGGGTGGGACCGCAGGCAAATACGACGTCGGGCGTATTCCGTTCAAAATCGTCCGCGAACGCCTGCACGGCGTTTTTGTGAAGACCGTAGGAACCGTCGTCCGTGACGATAGTGTATTGCGTACTTTTTTCTATTTCCTCCTCCATACAGACGGCGTCCTTGTTGCGGAACCCGATGTAGGAGTACACTTGCTTTTTCTCACAGTACGCGCGTATGCAGGAGATCATGGGAAACACGCCCACGCCGCCGCCGATCAGGGCGATCTTTTTCTCCCGTTCGGACGCGTAGAAACCGTTGCCCAAGGGGAGAAGGACGGAGAGGACGTCTCCCCTCTTCGCCTTGGCAAGGCTCGCGGTGCCGCTGCCCTTGATCTGGAAACAGACGGTGATCTCGCTGCCCTCCGCCTTGCAAATGGCGATGGGACGGCGCAGAAGGTTCATCTCGTTGCCCGTGGAGATATTCAAAAACTGTCCGGGGCGCACGACAGCCCGCTCCCCGATATCGAAGGTGAGCGCCTGTACGTTTGCCGTGAGCGGCTTACATGCCGTTACGATTGCCTGATATTCTTTCATAATTTCCTTTTTACTCTATTTTTTCTGTTTCCGACGCAACGATTCGTTGCGCGCGAGGCTTTCCGACGGGAGCGTACTTACCCGTACGTGACCGAGGAAAACGCAGCGCAACAAAGCATTGCGAAGTAGAATCATCGCTTTTCCTCGTCCTGCCGTAAACGATGCAGGATACAAGCAAGGCGAGGCGCGCGAGGCTTTCCGACGGGAACGTACTCTATCGTACGCGACCGAGGAAAACGCAGCGCAACAAAGCATTGCGAAGTAGAATCATCGTTTACTTACTCATTTTGCCGATGGTGGAGGACAAATCCCTCTGCATCTCCACCGCCGCCCTGCGCGCCGCGTCGAAATAGGTGCCGCCCTTCTTTTGATAGGCGCAGATAATGCCGCGGGAATTGTTGACGATGCCGCCGAGACCGCGGGAATCGAAACAGCAACGGAGCATCTTCGCGCTGCCGCCCTGCGCGCCGTAGCCGGGGATCAAAAAGAAGGTATGCCCCATTTCCTTGCGCAGAATAGCCGCCTCTTCGGGATGCGTAGCGCCGACGACGGCGCCGACGGAGGAGAAACCGTAGTTCCCGACGGTGCCATCCCCCCACTTTTCCACGAGCTCGCCCATATATTCGTAGACCATTTTGCCGTTTTTGAGCATCACGTTCTGAAATTCGCCGCTCGAGGGGTTGGACGTCTTGACGAGCACGAAAATTCCCTTATCGTTCGCCTTGCATTGTTCCACGAAGGGAAGAATGCCGTCCGAACCGAGGTAGCCGTTGACGGTGAGATAATCGGATTCCACGGAAGGGAGCTCTTCCCCGCCGACAGCCGTCCTGCCGAGGAAGGAAGTCGCGTAAAACCCCGCGGTGCTGCCGATGTCGTTGCGCTTGGCGTCGGCGATGACGAAAAGTCCCTTTTGTTTGGCGTAGCGGACGGTGTCGCGGTAGCACTTGAAACCGTATTCGCCGTACATTTCGTAGCAGGCGATCTGCACCTTGACGGCGGGCGCCACGTCGCAGATATGGTCGATGATGTTCTTGTTAAACTCTAAAATCCCCTCGGCGGCAGACTTAAAGTCTTTGATCTCCGCTTTCATCTCATCGGGGAGATAGTCGAGCACGGTGTCCAAGCCCACACAGGTGGGGTTCTGCATTTCGATGATCTTGTCAATTAAACGGTCTGTCATATTTTTTCACTTCCTTTCTCTTGTTTATGCCTGATATTTGATTTCGCCGTCCACGATGGTGAAAAGCACTTTACCGCTCACGCGATACCCGTTGAAGGGGGTATTTTTGCCGCGGGAGAGGAAGGTTTTGCTATCGATTTCGTATTCCTCGTCGAGATCGGCGATCATGAGGTCGGCGACGCCGCCCTCCTTGATTTCGCCCCCTTCGAGATTTAAGATGCGCGCGGGAGAATAGCTCATCTTGTCGGCGATCTCGTTGAGCGTGAGGACGCCCGTCTTATACAGATAGGTGACGGCGAAGGCAAACGAGGTTTCGATGCCGCTGATGCCGAACGCCGCGAGGGAATATTCCACGCTCTTGTCGTTTACGTGATGGGGCGCGTGGTCGGTGACGATACAGTCGATGGTGCCGTCCTTCAAGCCCTCTAAAATGGCGAGGCGGTCTCTTTCCTCGCGAATGGGCGGGTTGACCTTGGTATTTTGATCGAACGAGGTGATGATATCGTCGTTCACCGCATAGTAATGGGGACAGGTCTCCGCCGTGACCATGGCGCCGCCCCGTTTCGCGTCGCGAATGATCTGCACGCCCGAATAGGTGGAGACGTGGCAGATGTGCACGGGCACGTTGAGGCTCTGCGCGATGAGAATGTTCCTCGCGATCATCACGTCCTCCGCCGCGCGGGGAATCCCCTTCAAGCCCGTGAGGGTGGAGTTGTACCCCTCGTTGACGCTACCGCCGTCGACGAGTTCCAAATCCTCGCAATGGCAGAGGCATTTCATATCAAAACCCGAGGCGTATTCCATGGCGAGGCGCATGAGGCGGGAGCTCTTTACGTCTCTGCCGTCGTCGGAGATGGCGACGGCGCCCGCCTTTTTCATCTCGCCGATGTCGGCGAGCGTTTCCCCCTTTTCGCCCTTGGTGATGGCGCCGATGGGGTGAACCTTGCAAAGGTTTACTTCCTTCGCCCGCGTCTTGACGTAGCTGACGACCACCTTATTGTCCATGACGGGAGAGGTGTTGGGCATACAGCAGACCTGCGTGAATCCGCCCTTTACCGCAGCCTTGGAGCCGCTCTCGATATCCTCCTTATACTCAAACCCCGGCTCGCGCAGATGCACGTGCATATCGATGAGTCCGGGGAACACGTATTTGCCGCTCGCGTCGAGAACTTTTTCGTCCTGCCCTAAAAGATTTTCGCCGATACGGGCGATACGCCCGTCTTTGACGAGAATATCCGCTTTTACCACGCTGTCCTTCAATACTACGTTGCCGTTTTTAATGATCATATTCTTTCTCCTTACTGATTAACCGATTTTGTTCGCCCGCTGCGTGAGCAGGAAGAGGATTGCCATACGAACGGCGACGCCGCTCAAAACCTGATCGTCGATGAGGGAATTGCTCCCGTCGATGACGGAGCTCGTCAGCTCCACGCCGCGGTTGACGGGACCGGGGTGCATGACGACGGAGTTTTTCGCCGCCAAGGAGAGGATTCTCTCGTTCACGCCGTAAAATTCCGCGTATTCGTTGAGGGAGGGGAAGGCGCCCGCCTGCTGGCGTTCGAGCTGAATGCGAAGTCCCATCACGACGTCGGCGCCCTCTACCGCCTCTTCGCGTGAGGAGCACAGCTTTGCCCCCATTTTATCGATCTCTTTGGGAATGAGCGTTTCGGGCGCGTACATTCTCACTTCCGCCCCCAGCTTGCGCAAGCCGACCAAATTGCTCTTTGCCACTCTCGAATGTTTGATATCCCCCAAAATGGCGACCTTCAAGCCCTCGATATGACCGAAGTGTTCGCGCATGGTGCACATATCCAGGAGCGCCTGCGTGGGGTGCTCGTTCATGCCGTCCCCCCCGTTGACGACGCCCGCCTTGACGTGTCTGCTCAAAAAGTGAGGGGCGCCCGCCATGGGGTGGCGCATGACGATAAAGTCGTTTTGCATGGCGTCGAGCGTCTTGCCCGTGTCGATGAGCGTTTCCCCCTTTTTGACCGAGGAGGAATCCGCGGAGATGTTGATGGTGGTGGCGCCGAGATACTTTGCTGCGAGCTCGAAGCTCGTTCTCGTTCTCGTGCTGTTCTCGTAGAAGAGAATGGTCACCGTCTTTCCCTGTAAGTGGGGAAGTTTTTTGATGCCCTGTTTCAAAAGTTTTTTCATGTTGGCGGCGGTGTCGAGAATTTCCACGATCTCCTCGCGGCTCGTCTCGATGAGCCCGACCAAGTCTTTGCTCTGTAACATAGCTCCTCCCTGATTATTTTTTCTCGATCGTGAGGGAATCTTCTTCCGCTCCGAGTTCCGTAAAGTTTACCTTGACGTATTCCCTCGAGGAAGAGGGCACGTTTTTGCCGACGAAGTCCGCGCGAATGGGCAGCTCTCTGCCGCCCCTGTCCACGAGCTCCAAAAGCTGAATTTTAGACGGTCTGCCCAGCTCCTTGAAGATGGTCTCGATGGCGGCGCGCACCGTTCTGCCCGTGTAGAGAATATCGTCGCACAAAACGACCGTTTTCCCTTCCACGGAAAAGGGAATCTTATTGACGACGGCTTGCGGCACGAAAAAAGCGGAAACGAGGTCGTCGCGATGCAGCCCGATATCGATACCCGCCGCAGGGAGCAAAACGCCCTCCTCGCGGAAAATCAAATGCTGCAAACGTTCGGCAACCACTTCTCCGCCACGTTTGATTCCCAGTAATACCACGTTTTCAAAACCGCCGTTCGACTCCCCGATCTCCTTGGAAAGTCTCGTAAGCGTTCGCGCGATGCGATCTTTGTCCATTAAAACAGGCAAGGTCTTTTCCTCCGTTTTTCTCAAAAAATAAGTCCTGCACCGCGTGCAAGACTTTTACTCGTTTCTTTTACTCTTTTCCCTGAAAATCGTCTTGTCGGCATCACGGTACCGTCTTTAAGATGATTTCATTATAACACGTTTTTTTTCGTTTGTAAATCGTTTGACGGGGAAAAACCGTTATTTCTTGCCGCGCAAACAAGGCTTTTTTCAAAGGATCTTGACGAGGCGGAATCCAAGTTTGTCGCAAGAGGACAAAAGGTATTCTATCCCGTCCATCTCCGTTTTCAGCGGAAAATAATAGGAGCCGTGAACGTGCCCGAAAACCACCTTTTCCACCCCGTGTTTTTCAAACAGGTCGGTAAAGAGATTTTTCTCCCGCTTTAAGTTGAAGGGCGGGTAATGAATCATGACGAGCAGCCTATCCCCTTCCCCTCTCATCTGCTCCGCCTGCTGAAAGGCGAGGGAAAAGCGGAGCGCCTCCCGCTTATACAACTTATCGTCCCGCTCGGTGAAATCCGCGCTGCCGGGGCAGCACCAACCGCGGGAGCCCGCCAAAATGACGTTTTCAAACTTTACGCAATCGTTCTGCAAAAAATAAAAGCTGTCGTCGGGCGCGCTTTGGCGGAGCCTGGAAATGCCGTTCCACCAGTAATCGTGATTGCCGCGGCAGAACACCTTTTTTCCCTTCAAGCCCTTTAGGGCGTTGAGGTCGTATAGAGCGTCCTCCAACTTCATCGCCCAACTGATATCGCCGCAGACGAGCACGATATCGTCGTCCGACACGAGGGCGTTCCAGCTCTCCTTGATCTTGTCAAGGTGTCCTTCCCAGCCTTCGCCGAAAATATTCATAGGTTTGTTGCACCTGCCCGACAGGTGCAGGTCGCTGACGGCGTAAATATTCATATCTTTATTTTAGCATATATTTTTGCATTTGAAAAGGACTTTTTCTCACTTTTTCCCCTTCAAAATCAAAGAGATGAAAAAACAGGGCGGAGAAATGATTTAGTTATATTGACAAATATCTGTTTATATGGTATTATGTTTATCGTATCAGAATCATTCGTCACACGCAAAAGGATGAAAATCGAGGTAAAGAACATGGCAAGAATCCAAACGGAAAACAAAAAAATCGACTTACGGGTATTAAAGACGCAAAAATTTCTATGCAACGCGCTCTTCGAGCTGCTGGAGGAAAAACCCCTCGACGGCATCACCGTGCAGGAGATCTGCGAGAGGGCGATGATCAACCGCATGACCTTCTACAAGCATTATTCGGACAAGTACGATCTCTTTGGCGACTGCGTCAAGAATATTCAAAGGGAAATTTTGAGCAAGGTGCAAAAGATCTCCCCCCTTGAAACTTCCGTGGCGGCGTACTGCGAGACGCTCGTGGAGAACGTGATCGATTTCTGCGACGAAAACAGAACGATCCTGAAAAAGATCGCTTTGCAGGAAGACGTGCTCGCCTCGAATATTCTCTTTAACAGCATGCAGGAGAATATGGAAAGATTTTTGGAAAAACTTTCCGAGGGAAAACATCTGTATCTCCCCCTGCCCTACTCCGCCGCCTTCATCACGGGCGGTTGCGTGAAACTCGTCACGCGCTGGCTCTCCCACAATGAGGATTACAGCAAGGAACAGCTCTTTGCCGATCTGAAACCCTTCTTCCGCAACTACGTAAAATGCGACGTCCTGTTCAAGAACTAACAAAAAGCTCTCTTTATGAAGAGAGCTTTTTTATTAAAGAGAATATTTCGCCATCAGTTTAAGGAGGGTGGATAGGTACCCGTTCAGCGTGTCCGCCTCCTCTCTGCTCAAATCGTTTTTCGCGCGATAGAGGGAGAGCGTCTTATAGATACCGTCCGTTTCCAACCTGTCGGCCACGTTCAGGTTGGCGCGCTTTAGCTGAAGCGCTACGCCGATGGCGTGATTGAGGTTGACCTTTTCCTTTTCCAAGGAATACACGTCCTCGCCGGACGCCATGTTCTCGCCGCCGACGAGTATCTTTTGCGGCTTATGCGGCTCCTGCTTTACAGGGAGTTCGCTCCTTAAAAACTCCTCGTTGAAGGCGGTCACGGGATCTTGCCTGCTCTTTTTCTCCCGCTTTTTTCGCGTGATCCTCCCGAACGGCAGGAAACAGAGCGAAAAAAACAGGGAGAGCGCGAAGGCGAGCAAGGCTTCCTGCAAGGGAAACTTCAACAAAAAAAGAGAACCAAGGAGCGTATGTATCAGGGAGAAAAAATAGACCATTCCCGCCTTTTTATTCGAGAAAAAATAAGAGAGGGCGAAGAAAAACCAGATCGCGATGGGTAAAAAATAAAAAACGTAATCGGGCAACTCGTCTATAAGAGAGGACATTTTTGAAAATACAGCCATAAAAAACCACCTTTTGGTCAGTCTATCACATTCCAAAGGGCGGTTTTTTACTTTTCTTTTGTGATTTTGTCAAAGATTGACGAATATCTCCTCCTCCCGATAGATATTCAAAATCACCGCTCGGATACTTTCAGGCGAAATGCGCATGAGCTTTGCCACCGCGTCGCGATACAGTCGTATCTGCGGCAGATAATGTCGGAGAATCTCTTCCTTCGTCTTGACGGAATACTTATAATCCACGAGCGTGACGCCACCTTTCCCGATCGCGAGCAAATCGATGGCGCCCTGATACAGGACGGGGTCGGAGCTTTCCTCCTCCGCGTCGTAGGCATTCGCGGGGAAGTTCACGATGAATTTCCGCTCCTTATACAGCGTGTCGCCGTTGAGTGACTTCAAAAGGGGAAGAGCGAGAATGCGCTCGCACTTTTCCCTGTCCAAAAGGGCGTAATCTTCCTTTTCGAGGACGGAGGCGAGCCGCTCGTACTCCCCTTTCGTCTTGGAAAAGTCCGCGTGTTCCAAAAACGCGTGATACGCCGTGCCGATGCGGTTAGAGGTCTTGCCCTCGTTCCCCTCCGAAAAGGGGTGTCGGGTGGGATAGTATTCCTCCTCCTGCATGGCGCGCATCAAAGAGGATGCGGAACTCTTGACGGCGAGATTTTTCCCCACGGGATAGGCGTACGGCTTTTCGTACACGGCGGAGAGGGCGGCAAGCTCCTCATAACACCCCACGAGGGGAAGGATATCCCTCAATCTTCTCGGCGTTTGCAAAGAGGGGATCTCCCCGCGGTACTTTTCCGCCAGTTCGGGAGAAATGAAGTCGGAAAAATTCGAATAGGAAAACGTTCTTTCCGGCTCCTTGGAGAGCACGAGGTGCAGCGCGTACTTCGCCCGCGTGAGCGCCACGTAGAGCACGTTCAGCTCGTCGCTCACCTGCGCGCGCTTCAAGCGGCGTTCTACGCCGCGGAAAAGCACCGTCTTTTGCTTTTTCATATTCTCGAAGTCGTAATATTTCGCCACGAAACCCAAATCGTCGTCAAAGAGGAGATCCCCTCTTTCCGTATGGAAAGGTTTATCCAAGGGAAGAATGACGACGGGATATTCGAGCCCCTTGGACTTATGGATCGTGAGGACCTTGACGGAGTTTTCCCCGTTGTTCTCGGTGTAAAAGACGCGATAGCCGATCGCTTTGAGCCTCTTTAGAAAATCGTGTACGTTATCCGCCCCGCATTCGGACAAAAAGCGGTTCACCCGCGCCATGCGGTTTTTGCCGTTCGGCTTGGATAACAGCTGCACCTCGATACCGTAGGCAGACAACAGCTCCCCCAACACCTCGGCGGCGGTATACAGATAGGTCTTTTTCTTCAAGAGGGCGATGCGGTTGTAAAAGACGCGAAGTTTTTCGGCGGTGCTATCCTCCGCCTGCGCGGAATACGCCTCGGCGAGGCGGCGGAAGGGCAAGCGCCCCTCTTCCCCCATGCGATTGCCGAAAATGCGTATCTTGGCGAGGTCGTTTTCCTGCAAGCCTCCGACGGGGGACAAGAGAGCCGTGCAGAGCGGAACGTCGCTTTCGGGATTGTCGAGCGTCTGCAAGATGCCGACGAGCATTTGCACTTCGGGATAGTCGCATACGTTGATCTCCGAAAGAGAGGTGACGGGAACGCCGTTCTCCACCAGATAGGAAATCATCTTTTTGACGGAGTCGGTGTTGATGGAGCGCACCAAAATGGCGATATCGCCGTAAGATACTCTCTTTTCCCGCCCTTCGTCCACGTCGAACCAAGTGAAATACTCCTCCGTGCGGGACATTTCGTCCGCCGCGGGCGCGGATACGCAGGCGCGGATCAAAGAGAGGACCTTATCCCCCACCGCGCTCCTGTTATTTTTCCACGCGTCGCCGTGCTCCTCGATGCGGTAGATATCGGAAAGCTCTTCCTTTTCCTCCTTCTCCTTTTGGCAGACGTGAATTTTTACGACGCCCGCCCGGTCGCCGTAGCGCTCGCCCCCGCGCATGGGCGCGGCGGCATAATCGATATCCGCGCGCTCTTTCGTCATGACGGGAACGAACACCTCGTTGACGAAGTCGAGAATTTTTTTGCCGCTGCGGAAGTTGGCGGAGAGCAATAAATTCCCCTCCCCGTATTCCCCTTCCTTTTGCGTGAAGTAGCGAGCCTTGCCGCCGCGGAAGGAATAGATGGCTTGCTTTTTGTCGCCGACGAGGAAGATCTCCTCTCCCCCGATGGCGGAAATAATCCTCTCCTGCGTGGGATTGACGTCCTGATACTCGTCCACGAAAATCATTTTGTATTTTTCCCGAACGGCGGAAAGCACCTGCGGCTTTTCCAAAAGGCGAAGGGCGTAATGTTCGAGGTCGTTGTAGTCGAGCTTGAGCCGCTTTTGTTTGCGGGCGGAATAGATATCGTCGAACTTCTCCACGTAGGAATACAGCGCGCGGACGATCTTGCCCGATTCCAGATAGCGCGCAAGCTCCGTTTCGTAATCGAGCAGCCCGAGATTCAAAACTTTTTTCTCGATAAATTTGAACACCTCGTCTTTTAAGACGTTGATCTCGTCGCGGAAAGCCTTTTGCTCCTCGGAGATCCCCTTTCTCTTACTGCTTTTGGTGGGCTTATTCGGCAAAACCGCCTGCGCGAGGGCAAAGATATCCGTTTCCTCCTCCACGAGGAGAAGCGCCTTGTCGATGGCGTCGTACACCTCGAAACAGTCGGGGGGCGCTTGAAACATTCTTCCCGAAAGCTCGTTGAGCGCGGCGCGGTATTCCGCCACCTCGTCCTTCCACGAGAAAAGCAAGGTATTACAAGCCTCTTGAAAACTCTGTTCGGTGTAATATCCCCCCTCCTGCAAACGTTCGCGATAGGAGCAGTCGCTCCGCAATTTATCGTACACTTCGGAGATGGCGTCCCGAACTCCCTTTACGCCGTCGCGGGAACGGAACACCTTTAACAGAAGGGAGAAATTCTCGTCGGGAGACTCGTAGGCGCTCTCGAGTAGATCGGTCATCGCCTCGTCGTAGATGCGCTTGCCCTCCGCGTCCTCCTTGGACGCGACGGAAAAGTCGTCGCCCACCTCGATCTCGTAGAAATACCGCTTGATGAGGCGGGAGCAAAAGGCGTGAATGGTGGAGATATCCGCAAGGGGGAGCTCGGCGAGTTTCTGTTTCAAAACCGCCTTTTCCGCCTCGCTTTGAGAGCAATTGATCGCCTGAATCAACGCGGCGCGCAACTTGTCCACCATGCTCTCCGTCGCCTTCGTGGTGAAGGTGACGGCTAAAAACTCCTGCATGCCCAAGCCGTTTAAGATCGCGTCGATGAGGCGGCGGATCATGACGAACGTCTTGCCGCTGCCCGCGGACGCGGAGACGATGACCTTACCCTTGCGGGAGATCGCCTCCTGCTGCTCCTTTGTCAGTTGAATATCAGCCATCTTTTTCCTCCTTGTTCAAAACGATTTCTATGATCTTCTCGACGGACAGTTTGGAAAAATCGAAAGGTCTCTGCTCGCCGTCGAAGCCGCACATGCCCTTATATTTACAGTAGCCGCAAGCGTTGTCGCAGGGGGAAGGCTTGATGTACCCCCGCTCCACGAGCGAACGCGTGTGGCGCGCCATCTCCTCGGCGTAACGCAAAAAGAGGGGAAATCCGCCCGCGGGGATCTTTTTGCTCTTGCTCGAGAGGACGCCCAAGCGCTCGATCGCGTCCGAATCGTTCAAAAAATACCCCTTCAGCGCATAGGCGCTCTCGTCGTCGTCCACGGCGGAAAAGTCCACCCTGGCGGGGAAATAGAATACGCCCGCGGGATTTTTATCGGGATAGCTCCCGATCGCGTTGGAGGCGTATAGCTCCAACTGCAATTTGGTGCCGACGTAATAGTATTTCAAATCCGTCTTGATCGTACCCGTCTTATAGTCGACGATGCGGAAAAAGTCCTCGGAGACGTCGATGCGGTCGATGAACCCGCGGAGATTTAACGCGCGGTCGAAACAGCTCTTTTCCGTGCTCTCCACCGTAAAGGCGCTGTTTTCCAGCTGTCGGAACGCCTCTTTGGCGATGCTCTTGCCGTCTGCGATCATGCGCTCGGCAAAATAGCGATCGGACGCGCTATCGCGCAGGGAGACGTATTCGGGGCGGGAGAGCACCTCTCCCCCCGCCTCTTCGGCGACGCGGGAGCAGGTCTCGATATCCTGAATTTCGCCCGAACGGATGCCTTCGCCCACCCGACGAAGCACCTCGTGCAAAAAGGTTCCGCTCGAAGAAAAGGCGATGAGCCCCTCTTCCCGCTCCTCGAGCCGCAAGCCGCGCTCGACGAAGTTGCGATAGGGACAGGTGTTGAAATTCTCCAAAAGGGTGGGAGAGAGAAATTCCCTTCCCTCCAAAAAGAGCGATTTGCCCAAAGAAATGCTCTCCTTTTTATTTTGCGCGTATCTTTCCCGAACGGCGTTGCCGTCCAAAAGGGAGCAGAGCGCGGAATAGATCTGCGGCGGGCGCTTTTCATCCGTGCGCAGGGCGTCCTCCTCGTAAAACATTCGCTTTTCGGCGGGAATGCGCTGCGCGCAGTCGTAGGGAAAGAGATCTGCCTCCCGCTCCGCGCGGCAGGCAAACGTCCTGCCGACGTAGGAGAGAATTTCGCTCTTTCCGTTTTCCGCCCCGCCGTCCGAAACGGGATAGGTCAAATAGAGTCTCTCCGTAAAGGAGAGCAGGTTGAGGCACACGCTCTCCCGCGCGCGCAGATTGACCTCGGCGATGAGGGGTTCCACGTCGATATTTCCCTGTTTGAGGCGGTGAATGTCCCGATCGGAGATGAGCGCCACGTCCGAAGAATAGCAGGGCACCTTTTGCGTGAGACCGAGACAGACGGCGACCTTCCCGCTATTCGTCTTGGAGGAAGAGATATCGCCGATGAATACGGCGTCCGGCTTGATGGGAATGAGGGAAATTTCCGCCGAGGAAAAGCCGTCCGATAAAATATCGTAAAATTCGCCCGCGGTGAAGATATTTTTACCCGCGATGGAGGTGATCTCCGAAAGGAGCTTGTCGAGCGTGGGGTCTATCTGACTTAAAAAGCTCTTCATGGCGACGTCCTCTTCCTCGTCGGAAAGAGCTGAGAGCACCTCGTTGGCGCCCACCTGATAAAGCGCCTGATAGAGCGCCTGCGCGTAGCCCTCCCCCGTATCCTTGGGGCGGAAGAGGTTATAGAGGGAGAGAAAGCGCTCCCGCGCGGCAGAAACCTCGTCGTAATCGAAGCCGAACTGCTCTAAAACCTCCCGATTCTTGATCGGTCTCAACACCCCGCCGCGGAAGGGAACGAACTTATCGAGATAATTGAGAAGGACGCCCTTATCCCCGAAGAATACGGAAGAGAGCACGTCCGACACCGAGGCGGGCAAGCATCTCTCTTCCACCGCCTGCAACAGCGAGAGCAAAAAGGAACTGACGGGGTGAGCGGACAGGGGTTTTTTGACGTCCGCAAAGCAGGGGATCCGATAGCTGTCGAAATTTTTTTTCAGCTCCCCGTAATAGGCGTTTACGTCGGGCACGAAAATCGAGATATCCCGATAGCGCGCGCCTTCGGCAACCGCCTTTCTCACGAGCGCGACCGCCGTTTCCGCCTCTCTCGACTTGTTTTCGCACTCGAGTATGCGGACGCGATTCGTTTGGCAGGGGACAGAATCCGTTCGGAACACCTCTGCGGAATACAGAGCGGAAGAGAGCCTCTTTCTCACCTCGTCGAAGGAAGAGGGGCGCTCGTAGCCCTTGGCGCCGCCGAAATCGGAGGCGATCGCCAAAAAGCGGTTTTCGCCCTCGCCCGTATAGTATTCTTCCGCACCGTTCAAAAAGACGCCTACAACCGACTTCGCCCGTTCCATACAGCAACGCACGCCCTCGGCGGCTTGCCCCGTGAAGGAGCCGAACGCAAAGAACAGCACGTTCTTATGCGACAAAGAGGCGTCCTCGTAGAGTGCGGAGGGGAGCAGGGACAAGAGGGTGTTCTCGTCCGCAAAGCCCTCTCGCTGTAAAAAGGCGAGGTACTCGCGATAAAGCAGGGACACGTCCTTGATCTTGCGCATCAGGGCGGGATCGTCTAAAGAAAGGGCGTCGAGGTCGCTCGGCGCGATGCGGCAAGCGGCGAACTGCGCGATTGTCTCGTATACCATCTTTGCCGAGGTGCGCGCGGAATAATCCTTGTTGAAACAGGCAAGCGCCTCGCGATTCTTCTGCATGAGCTCGCCGATCTTCATCACGGAGCCCTGCTTGGTGAGCACGCGGTCGCTCCGCTTGTTCAAATAGCGGGCAAAGGTGACGACGTCCGTCAAAAAGCTGCCCCCCATCTCCTGACAAATTGCCTGCTCGCATAAGAGCGTTAAGCGATCCTCGGCAAAGACGAGCGTGCTCTCGCCCGCCTCCTCCTTATTGCGCACGTACTGTTTCAAATAGTCGAGGGCGTCGGCAATCGTTTTTACCCGAATACTTCGTATCATAGTGTTCTCCCTTTTTTCGTTGCGGTTCTCTTTATTTTACCACATTCCCCGCGAAAAAAAAAGGCGTTGGAAATAAAAAAACGGAAAGTTGCTCAAAAACTCGGCAAAAAAAATTTTTTCGCCAAACTTTAACCGAATTTTGCTTTGAAATTGCTAAGGACTGTGCTATAATACGGATAATAACGACTTGAAAAATCTTCGGAGTATTTTTATGAAAAAACCGATTTTAACCTCTGCGGCTGCTCTCGCCGTTTCCTCCCTCTTGCTGTTCGCCTCCTGCGGGGAAGTGAGAACGAGCTTTTCTTCCAACTGGTACGCCAACACCGCCCTCTCCACCTCCATCGGCGACACCTTTGAAACGCTCACCTACACCGTGAGCTACGAAAAGGGCAGCAACGAATACGCGCAGGTTTCGTATGAAAACGGCGTCTATACGACGACCCTCACCAACGCCATTTACGACTGGGAGGACGGCTCCCACGACAACGTGTACGTTTACAAGACGCAGCTCACCCTCGACGTGACCTACACCGTGGCGGGAAAGAGCGAATCCTATCGCGACGAGATCTCCTCCGTTTCGGTATTCCGCACCGTGAACGAAAATCTGCGCCCCGTCTATTCGGAAAAGACGGTACGGGCGCATTCCCTGCTCCGCTCCAACCCCATCGATTTTGATCAGGACGTCGGCGCTTATCATTATTCCTTGCGGACGACCTACAACAAAGACGTGACGAAGGCGAAACTCGTATACACCGATTTGAGCGACGATTCGCAAAAGGTGACCGAGCACAAGATAGACGACAATTACACCTATCTCGACAACGAACAGCTGCTCTTTGCCATTCGCGGCATGAATATCGCCGCCTCCGCCTCCGAGACGGTGAACGTGCTCAACACTTCGAGAGGAATCGTTCAGCCCGTAAAGATCACCAACTCCGCCGTGGCGACCATGACGCCCGCCTTTACCGTGAACGGGAAAAAGGTCGAAGAAGAAAGCATCGCCTACAATCAACTCTCCGTCGCCATCGACGATCTGCAATCGGGCGTCGCGCAGACTTGTTACTACGCAAAGACCGTGTCGCAGACGGCGAACACCTACCGCAACGTGATGATCGTAAACCGCAGCGTGTTGCCCTATAATATGGGAACGCTCGTCTATACCCTCGACGACGCGAACTTTACCGATAAATAAGCATTCTCTTTTGGATATTCGCCGCCAAACGTTTGGCGGCGATCCTTTTTTTGCAAAAAACGCAAGGAAAAGCCGCTACTTTTTTATAAAGTAGCGGCCCTCATGGTTTTAAGATATTGAATTAAGAAAAATAAGCGGCACAAGCATCCTCCTGTGCCGTTTATATTTATGGTGACTCCAGCGGGAATTGAACCCACGATACCACCGTGAAAGGGTGGTGTCTTAACCTCTTGACCATGGAGCCAGATTTATGTAAACGCACTTTCGTGCGGACATATCTTTATATAAACGGGAGTAGAACCCGATATTTTTGTGGTAGCGGCGATGAGAGTCGAACTTATGACCTATCGGGTATGAACCGATCGCTCTAACCAACTAAGCTACGCCGCCATAATGGTTGCGGGGGCAGGATTCGAACTTGCGACCTTCGGGTTATGAGCCCGACGAGCTACCTAGCTGCTCCACCCCGCGATATCGTGTGGAACTTGGTTCCGACAATCGCTGCTTGATTTAGCTTAATCATAATAACAAACTATAAATGTTTTGTCAACTGTTTTTTTAACTTTTTTCAAAAAATTCCGAAAATTTTTTATTGAACGCTTTTCCTCGTTTTTCCTTGAAAAACGCGAAAAAAGCGTGTATAATGAGAGTATGCAATGCGATCTTTCCCCCTATCGAAACAAGAGAATATGCGTAGCCCTTTCGGGCGGGAGCGATTCCGTGGCGCTTATCGACTATCTTGATGCGCACAAAGAGGAATTTTCCATCACGCTGACCGCCGTAAACTGCGAGCACGGCGTGCGCGGAAAGGAGAGTCTTTCAGACACGGCGTTCGTAAAGAAGTTCTGCAAGGAGCGCAGTATCCCCCTCTTTTTATTTTCCTGCGACTGCGTCGCGCGCGCCAAGCGGCATAAAGAGAGTCTGGAGACCGCCTGTCGGAATTTTCGCTACGAATGTTTCGACTCCCTTCTTCGGGAAGGGAAAACGGACCTTATCGCCACCGCGCATCACGCGCTCGACAACGCCGAAACCATTCTCTTCCGCCTCTGCCGCGGAACTTCCCTTTTCGGCTTAAGGGGGATCGCCGACAGGGCGGGTTATATTCGCCCCCTTCTGCAAACGAGCAAGCTGGAAATTCTCAACTATTTAAGCGAACGGGGACTTTCCTACTGCAAAGACGCCACGAACGACGACGAGAGCTATACGAGAAACGCGATCAGAAAACACATTCTGCCCGACCTCGAACGGGAGATCCCCGGCGCGACGGCGAATATTTCCCGTTTTTCCGCGATCGCCGCGGAGGACGACGAATTTTTATATTCCCTCGCGCGGGAAAAGGTGAAAAGGGCGGACGGCGCTCTTTATGTGAGCGAATGCGAAAAGCCCCTGTTTACGCGGGCGGCGCTCATCGCCTTAAAGGAGCTCGGCGTCAAGAGAGATTACACGCAGGCGCACCTATCCGCGCTCTATTCGCTGCTCAAAAAACCCACTTCCGCGCGGGTGAGCTTGCCCTTTCAGATAGAGGCGGAAAAGGAACCGCAAGGAGTGTTCCTTTACAAAAAGCGGGAACGCTCGGAACTCGAAATTCCCTTTTCTACGGGCAGGACGGTTTTGGGAGATGACTGTATTATAATAGATAAGAAAAAGGACGGACAGGCGTTCGATATCAAAAAACTGCCCGCGGGCTGCGTGTTCCGATTCCGCAGGGCGGGCGACAAAATTACGAAATTCGGCGGGGGAACCAAAAAGCTGAAGGAGTACTTCAACGACAAGAAAATCCCCCTGCGCAAGCGGGATTTTATCCCCCTCATTGCCAAAGAAAACGAAATTTTCTGCGCCGTCGGCGTGGAGATATCCGACAAAATCAGAACCGATCAAACGAGCGACGTTTGGTATATACATTACGATTACAAAGGAGAAAACTGATGCATCAGGACTGTGAAAAAATCCTCTTTACCGAAGAACAATTAAAAGCGCGCATCGCCGAGCTCGGCGAACAGATCACGAGGGACTATCAGGGCAAAAAGCCCCTGCTCGTGGGAATCTTGAAGGGTTGTATCGTATTCTACTCCGACCTGATCCGCCAAATCGATCTCCCCGTCGAGTTAGATTTCATGGCGGTTTCTTCCTACGGAGAAAGCACGGAGAGCACGGGGCAGATCCTCATCAAAAAAGATCTCACCATAGACATTTCGGGGAAAGATCTGATCATCGTGGAAGACATCGTGGACAGCGGCAATACCCTCTACACGTTGAAAGAGCATCTGCGTTGCCGCGGCGCGGCGTCCGTAAAGGTCGTCTGCCTGCTCGATAAGCCCGCAAGGCGAAAGGTGCCCATGCAACCCGACTACACGGGATTCCCCATCGAGGACGAATTCGTCATCGGTTACGGGCTCGATTACGCCGAAGCGTACAGAAATCTGCCCTACGTCGGCATTCTGAAGAGAAGTATCTACGAATAAAAACGAAAAGTCGCCCGACCTCGTTAGGTCGGGCGGTTTTATCCGTTCAACATTTTTCATAGGCGATGCGCGCCCGATCGTCCACGCTGTCCCCGTGCGTATAGATGACTCCCCGACGGGAGAATCCGCACTTTTCGATCTGATGCCGCATGACGAGGTTGTTTTCGTGCGTGTCGATGCGCAGATGCCTGATTTTTTCCTCGCAAAAGCGAACGATTTTCGGCAGTACGCCCTTTACGCGCCCGTCGCTCGCCACGCGGTGAATAACGCCGTAGGGCGACGAGGAGAGCCATTCGCCCCCTTCGATGACGCGGTAGGTCGCGTCCTCCCCGATACGGAAGAAGAATGCGGCGTGAACGTCGTTCTCCTCTAAAACGTACAGATTCTTCCCCTCGATATCCTCCAAAATGAGTTCGTCGGGCGGATAGGATACGCCCCATTGCGTGGGATTCCCCCCTTCCCGCATTCTCTTGCGCGCAATCGCGTAAATTTCCCTGATTGTTTCAAAATCCTCCCGTTTTGCCGACCGTATCATATTCTCCTCCCCGCCGATTCGCCGGGCGTCTTTTCCGTTTTTTATATCTATAAACGGCATTTCTTTCTTTTACGCAAAAATAAGGGAATTTTTTGCTTTTTTCCCTTCCGCCCCCCGAAGCGGAAGAAAAACGCAAAAAAATTTTCCGATATCTATTGACAAGAGCAAAAAAATATGCTATCATTGACCTAATATCAATGCAACGACCGGGAGGAGTATTCGATTTTTCCGCGTTTCAGAGAGAGGGCGGCAGGTGAAAGCTCTTACCGAAACTCGAAGAAGTAGCCCGTGAGCAGCGAACCGAACGGGGGAGACGTCCCCCCAAGTAGTATTCGACGGACGCCCACCGTTAGCGGGGAGAAGGTATCGGCGCAAGCCCGTACCGATAGAGTGCGGAGAGAGAAAGCTTTCCGAAATCAGGTGGTAACACGGATTTTATTCGCCCTGAACTTGCCGGCAACGCCGAGCGGGTTCGGGGCGTTTTTTTAAGGCGATCCCGCGCCGCAACGGGACGCGATTTGCCTTACACCGATTTATCCCGAAAAAGTAAAAAATCTATAAGGAGAAACTCAAATGAAAATGATAGGAGCTGACATCTTGATCAACTGCCTGTTGGAACAGGGCGTTGATACCATATTCGGATATCCCGGCGGAACCGTGCTCGATATTTACGACGCGCTTTACCGCAACGGCAAGATCAACCACGTCCTCACCTCCCACGAACAGGGCGCCGCGCACGCGGCGGACGGGTACGCGAGGAGCACGGGGAAGGTAGGCGTATGCTTTGCTACCTCCGGTCCCGGGGCGACCAACCTCGTTACGGGCATCGCCACCGCCTATATGGATTGTATTCCCATGGTCGCCATTACGGGCAACGTAAGCATTTCCATGCTCGGAAGAGATTCCTTCCAGGAAGTGGATATCTGCGGCATCACGATGCCCATCACCAAGCACAACTACATCGTCAAGGACGTGAAAGATCTCGCGGACACCGTTCGCGACGCCTTCCGCATCGCCTCCACGGGCAAGAAGGGCCCCGTCCTCATCGATATTTTGAAGAACGTTCAGACGGCGGAATGCGAGTACGAACCTAAAATTCCCGTACCCCACATTCCCAAACCCGTGAGCGTGGAAAAAGCCGCGGAGTCGCTCGCCATCATCAACGCAGCGAAAAAGCCTCTCGTCATGATAGGCGGCGGCGTCGTGTCCGCCAACGCCTTCGGCGAACTGAAGGAATTCGTGAAAAAGCTGAACGCGCCCGTCGTTTCCACCCTGATGGGACTTTCCGCCTTCCCCGCCGACCACGAATACTTCTGCGGCATGATGGGTATGCACGGCACGCAGACGGCGGCAAAGCTGTGCATGGAAGCGGATACCATCATCGCCATCGGCACACGTTTTTCCGACCGCGTCGCCCTGAACCGCGATCAGTTCGCGAAGGGCAAAAAGGTCGTTCACTTCGACGTGGACATCGCCGAGATCGACAAGAACGTAAAGACGACGACCTCCATCATGGCGGACATCAAAGAGATATTCAAGGCGATCACCCCCTTCCTCGATCCGCAGGATCACACCGAATGGATCGAGACCATGCGGTCGTACAAGGCAAACGAGAAGGGCGGGAGCTGTTCCAACGCCTTTGCCGAAAAGATTTTGAAGGCGGCGCACGACCTCGCGCCCGAGGGCACGGTTGTCGCCACCGACGTCGGTCAGCATCAGATGTGGACGGCGCAGTACTACGCGTTTGAAAAGCCCCGCACGATCTGCACGAGCGGGGGACTCGGCACGATGGGTTACGGCTTCGGCGCGGCGATCGGCGCGGCGTTCGGCACGGAAAAGCACGTGACGATGGTGACGGGCGACGGCTCTTTCAACATGAATCTGAACGAGCTCTCCACGGCGGTCACGCACAACCTGCCCATCACCATTTTGTTGATGAACAACGGCACGCTGGGTATGGTGCGGCAATGGCAGAAGATCTTCTACAACCACCGTTTCTCGCAGACGACCCTGCAGAAAAAGACGGATTACGTGAAATTTGCCGAGAGTTTCGGCGCGAAGGGACTCCGCATCGAAAAGGAAGAGGACATTATCCCCGTTCTGACGGAAGCCTTCTCTACCCCGTCCCCCGTGCTCGTGGATTGCAGAATCCCCATGGACGACAACGTTCTGCCCATGATCAAGCCGGGTCAGACTTACGATAATATCGTTTTGAAAATGTAAAAAAGGAGGAAACTATGAATCGTTACACCATCAGCGCACTCGTTGCCAACAAATCGGGCGTTTTGACGAGAGTTTCCGGACTCTTTGCCCGCAGAGGTTACAACATCAGCTCCCTTTCCGTTTGCGAAACGGAAAACCCCGCCCTCTCCCGTATGACCATCGTACTCGACGGCGACGAATATATTTTAGAACAGCTCACCCGTCAGCTCTCCAAGCTCATCGACGTGAAGAAGATCATGCACGTTCTGGAAAAGCAAGCGATCTTCCGCGAACTTCTTCTCATCAAGTTGGAGGCTCCCACCGAAAAGAGAGGAGAAATCTTTGAGATCTGCACGATTTTCCGCGCCAAGGTCGTAGACCTTTACCCCGGTTCCATGGTCATCGAACTCACGGGCGAGGACGGAAAGATCGACGGGTTTATCAACATGGTGAAGGATTACGGCATTTTGGAAATGGCGAGAACGGGTCTCACCGCCATCTCAAGAGGCGCCGCCTGCATCAAGGACGTACAGGACTACAACGAAAGCATTTAAGAGGTAATATTATGGAAAATATTTTCAAAGGCTCGGCTATGGCTCCGCAGCGCTCCCTGTTAAGAGCGCTCGGCTGGAGCGAAAGCGAAATGAAAAAGCCTATCATCGGCATCATCTGCGCCCAGAGCGAAATTATTCCCGGGCACATGATGCTCGACAGAATCGCAAAGCGCGTCGCCGACGGCGTTTCCGCCGCGGGCGGCAAGCCCGTCATCGTGCCTTCCATCGGCGTGTGCGACGGCATTGCGATGGGACACGAGGGCATGAAATACTCCCTGCCCTCCCGCGAAGTCATCGCGGACTCCGCCGAAATTCTCGCGAGAGCGCATCATTTCGACGGCATCGTATTCATTCCCAACTGCGACAAGATCGTTCCCGGCATGCTGATGGCTGCCGCGAGAACGAATATCCCCTCCATTTTCTGTTCGGGCGGTCCCATGCTCGCAGGACACGTGAAGGGGAAAAAGACCTCCCTCTCCACCATGTTCGAGGAGGTCGGCGCTTACAGCGCGGGCGCGATCGACGAGGAGACGCTGCACGACTTTGAATGCAACGCCTGCCCCTCCTGCGGCTCCTGCTCGGGTATGTTCACGGCGAACTCCATGAACTGCATCACCGAGGCGCTCGGCATGGCGCTCAACGGCAACGGGACCATTCCCATGCCCTATTCCCGCCGCCTCTCCTTTGCGGAGGAGACGGGCGAAGCCATCATGAATCTCGTGGAAAAGAATATCCGTCCCCGCGACATCATGACGGCGGCAGCTTTGAAGAACGCGGAGAAGGTGGACTGCGCCATCGGCGCCTCCTCCAACACGGTGCTCCACATCCTCGCCATCGCGCGCGAGCTCGACCTCACCAAGGAGGAAATTTCCATCGACACGATGAACGAGATCTCCATGCAGATCCCCAACATCTGCCGTTTGGCGCCTGCGGGCGAGATCTACATCGAAGAGCTCAACGAGGCGGGCGGCATCGCCGCCGTCCTGAAACAGATGGAGGACGCGGGCTACCTCGATACCTCCGTGATGACGGTTTCCGGCAAGAGCATGCACGAAAACATCAAAAACGCCAAGGTCACCGACGAGAGAGTCATTCGCCCCTTTACCAACCCGTATTCCCCCTACGGCGGACTCGCCATCTTAAAGGGCAATTTGGCTCAAGAGGGCTCCGTGGTGAAAAAGAGCGCGGTAGACCCCAAAATGTACGTACATTCGGGTCCCGCCAGAGTGTTCAATTCCGAAGAGGACGCGATTGCGGCGATTTACGGCGGCAAGATCCAAAAGGGCGACGTCGTCGTGATCCGTTACGAAGGTCCCATCGGCGGTCCCGGTATGAGAGAGATGCTCTCCCCCACCTCCGCCATCGTCGGCGCGGGTTTGGGGGCTGACGTAGCGCTCATCACGGACGGCAGATTCTCCGGCGCGACGAGAGGCGCGGCGATCGGTCACGTTTGCCCCGAAGCGGCGGCAGGCGGATTGATCGGTCTCGTGGAAGAGGGAGATATCATCTCCATCGATATCCCCGCTTGCAAGATCGAACTCTGCGTGCCCGAAGAGGTGATCGCGGAGAGAAGAAAGAACTTCGTTCCCCTCGAAAAGCCCGTCACGGGATACTTAAAGCGTTATCGCTCGCTCGTGACCTCCGCCTCCGAAGGCGCGGTCTGGAAAAAGTAAATTTTCAGCAATTCCTTAAATAAAAAACAGAAAAAAAAGAGTTTGTTTTCCCCCACGCGAAAGCAAACTCTTTTTCCCCCTTGACATCGTTCGACAAAAAGAATATACTATTTACATGAAGAATTATTATGACACCCTGCCCGAAGGGTATTCGGCAGACAGAATCATCGACGCGAAGGACAAAAAGACGGTAATCCTCATGAACCTTTTCGGCGCGCTCATGATGATCGCGGCGTTTCTCCTGTTAGCTTTTATCAAGTCGGAAGAGACCCTCTCGCTCTTAAACAGACCGGAAGACGAGACGCCCTCCTCCTTTTTGCTGAAAGAGCTTTTATTTCTCGGAATATTCCTCGCGGGGAATATCCTCTACATGGTACTGCACGAACTGACGCACGGCGCGGTATATAAGGCGTTCACCCGCCAAAAGCTCAAATTCGGATTTACGGGATTCGTCGCCTTTTGCGGCGTGCCGAACGGATACGTGAATAAAAAGACGGCTCTTTGCGCCGTGCTCGCGCCCTTCGTCCTGTTTTCCCTCATTTTTCTTCCGCTCGCGCTCGCATTTGACAACGGTGCGGTATGTTTGCTATTCAACCTGCTCTTTTCCGCCCATTTCGGCGGATGCGTGGGCGATCTCACCTGCGCGTTCCTCCTTTTGACCAAGTACGACGGCACCGTTTTGATGAACGACACGGGTCCCAAGCAAACCTTTTACGTCAAGAAAAATTGACCTTTCCCAAACTCCGCGCCCGTCGGCGCGGAGCTTTTTGAAAAAATTCCGCATTTTTATTTTACAAGAGTGGGGAATCGTGCTATAATAAAATCAATATTTATTCATCATAAAAGGAGAATTTCAGATATGGGAATGACGATGTCTCAAAAGATCCTCGCTTTCCACGCGGGGCTCGACAGCGTAAAAGCGGGGCAACTCATCAACGCGCGCCTCGACATGGTACTCGCCAACGATATTACCGCTCCCGTAGCGATCAAAGAATTTAACAAGGCGGGCGCTTCCTGCGTGGCTTGCCGCGATAAGATCGCCCTCGTCATGGATCATTTTACCCCCAACAAGGACATCAAGGCGGCGCAGCAATGCAAAGCCACGAGAGAATTTGCCGCCGCGCAAAACATCGAACACTTCTTTGACGTCGGTCAGATGGGCATCGAACACGCGCTCCTGCCCGAACAGGGCTTGGTCGGCGCGGGCGATCTGGTGATCGGCGCGGACAGCCACACCTGCACCTACGGCGCGCTGGGCGCCTTCTCCACGGGCGTAGGCTCCACCGACATGGCGGCAGGCATGATGACGCAGATGTGCTGGTTCAAGGTTCCTTCCGCAATCCGAATCGTGCTCAAAAATCAGCCCGCCAAATACATTACGGGCAAGGACGTCATTTTGCACGTGATCGGGCTCATCGGCGTGGACGGCGCGCTCTACAAATCCATGGAATTTACGGGCGACGGCGTACAGCACCTCTCCATCGACGACAGATTCTCCATCTGCAACATGGCGATCGAGGCGGGCGCGAAAAACGGCATTTTCCCCGTAGACGAGGTCACCATGAACTACATGGCGGGCAGATTCAAGCGCAAGCCCGTGATCTTTGCCGCCGATCCCGACGCCGAATACGAACGGGAGATCGAAGTGGACCTCTCCACGCTCGAACCCACCGTATCCTTCCCCCACCTCCCCGAAAACACGAAAAAGCCTTCCGAATGGGGGGATATCGCCATCGATCAGGTCGTCATCGGCTCCTGCACCAACGGTCACATTTCCGATTTGCGGCAAGCAGCCGCCGTTCTCAAAGACCGACACGTGAGAAAGGGCGTTCGTTGCATCATCATTCCCGCAACCAACGCCATCTATTTGCAGGCGATCCACGAGGGCTTGGTCGATATCTTTATCCAAGCGGGCGCCATCGTCTCCACCCCCACCTGCGGTCCCTGCCTCGGCGGGCACATGGGTATCCTCGCCGAAAACGAGAGATGCGTTTCCACGACCAACCGCAACTTCGTGGGCAGAATGGGACACGTGACGAGCGAGATCTATCTCGCCTCCCCCTTCGTTGCGGCGGCGAGCGCGGTTGCCGGTAAAATTGCAACGCCGGATATGCTTTAAGGAGAAAACATCATGAACGTAAAAGGTAACGTATTCAAATATAAGAGCGACGTCGATACGGACGTCATCATTCCCGCAAGATACTTGAACACCTCTTCCGAAAGCGAGCTTGCCGCTCACTGCATGGAAGATATCGACCCCGATTTCGTGAAAAAGGTACGGCAGGGCGATATCATCGTGGCGGAGGACAACTTCGGTTGCGGCTCCTCCCGCGAGCACGCGCCCATCGCCATCAAGGCGAGCGGCGTGAGCCTGGTCATCGCCAATTCCTTTGCGAGAATTTTCTACCGCAACGCCATCAATATCGGTCTTCCCATTTTGGAATGCCCCGACGCGGTAAAAAACATTCTATCGGGCGATATCGTGAGCTGCGACCTTTCCACGGGCGTCATCACCAACGAATCGACGGGCAAGAAATTTCAGGCGGAGCCCTTCCCCCCCTTCATTCAGGAGATCATCGACGACGGCGGGCTGATGAAGCACATTCGCAAGACGCTGAAAGACTAAAGGAGAAAAGATCATGAAAAAACATATCGTAGTTCTCGCGGGCGACGGCATCGGGCCCGAAATTACCGACGCCGCCGTGGAGGCGCTCCAAAAGGTAGCCGCCCTCTACGGACACGAATTTGAATTTGAACATTGCCTGATGGGGCTTTGCGCCATCAAGGAAACGGGCGAACCCCTGCCCGAAGAAACGGTGAAAAAGTGCCTCGCCTCCGACTCCGTTTTGCTCGGCGCGGTGGGCGGCGCGGTGAACGATCCCTTCGTGGCATCCCTGCCCGGCAACAAGCGCCCCGAGGCGGGACTGCTCGCCATTCGCAAGGCGATGAACCTCTACTCCAACATTCGCCCCGCGAAACTTTGGAGCGCGCTCTCCTCCGCCTCCCCCCTGCGCAAGGATATCTCCGAAAAGGGCATCGACCTCGTGATCGTGCGGGAGCTGACGGGCGGCATCTACTTCGGCGAACGCGGCAACGGCACCGATCCCGAATACGGCTACTACGCGTGGGATAAGGAACAGTACTCCGTGAAGGAGATCACCCGCATCGCCAAGATCGCCTGCGAAATGGCGCAGGGCAGAAGAAAAAAGGTGACTTCCATCGACAAGGCGAACGTGTTGGATTCCTCCCGCCTGTGGAGAAAGATCGTACACGAAGTGGCGAAGGATTATCCCGACGTGACCGTGGAGGATATGCTCGTGGACAACGCGGCGCAGCAGCTCGTGAAGGATCCCTCTCAATTCGACGTGATCGTGACGAGCAACATTTTCGGCGATATCCTCTCCGACGAAGCCGCCATGGTAACGGGCTCCATCGGCATGCTCGCCTCCTCCTCTTTGGGCGACACCAAATGCGGGCTCTACGAACCCATTCACGGTTCCGCGCCCGATATCGCGGGCAAAGACCTCGCCAACCCCATCGCGACGGTTTTAGCGGGCGCCATGATGCTCCGCGACTCCTTCGGATTATTCGAAGAGGCGAAAGCGCTGGAGAGCGCCGTGGAGAAAGTGCTCGATATGGGCTACCGCACCGCCGATATCTACTCCGAGGGCATGAAAAAGGTTTCGGGCAGCGAGATGAGAAAGCTCATCGTGGAAAATATTGCGTAAAAAAATTCCCCGTCCGCTCTGCCGAGCGGACGGGGATTCCCTTGTCATTTGCAGGGAAATATGACGTTTGATCACGTTTATTATATCAGGTCTTTTGACCTATGTCAAGACTTTTGACCTAAAACGGCATATACTTTGGGTATGCCGTATATCGATGTATTGCGCCAGGTGATGGCGGAGAACAACTTAAGCCAACAAAAATTTGCCGATTGCCTCGGCGTGAATCAGACGACCGTCAGTCAATGGCTGCTCGGCAAAAAGAAACCGGGGTACGACAGCATTCTGCTCCTCTACGAAAAATTTCAGATCGAGCCGAATCTTTTATTCGGCTTGGAAAAGTAAAATTTCCACCGTTTTCCTGAAACGGTGGATTTCTTTCCGTTAATTTTCACAAACATTCTGTTGACAGGGTTGTGAAAAGAATTTATAATGGTATATAGGAGAAAAAGGTTTTATGAAACAGGCACGTAAGCACAATCGAATCGTTACCCTTTTGCTGGCGGCGTTCTTCTTGCTGTCCGTTTTGTTGTGCCTTGCCTTTGGCGAAACCCTTCTCTCGCACGCGCACGAGGACAATCTTCTGCACGCCGACTGTCTCATTTGTCGCCAGATCTCCGACGGAAACGGCAGGACGAACCCTCTGCCCGACAAAGCGGAGCCAAACAGGGCGATCGCCTTTGCGTTTTTGCCCGTTCTCGTACTCGCGTTCTGTTTTTTGGCGGAGCGTATTCTCTTTACGCCCGTTCAGAGGAGAGACAAGCTGACCATTTAGAAAATTTTCTTTTTTTTCAAAAAAATTCAATCAGGAGAAAATTTATGAAGATCAAAAAATTATTATCCACGGGGCTCGCCGCCCTTCTTTGCGGCGCGGCTTTCGCCGCCTGTTCCCCCGCGGACAACGACCGTTTACAAATCGTTACCACCATTTTTCCCGAATACGACTGGGCATACAACGTATCCGCCGAATCGGACGCGGAAATCGAGGTCTTGCTCGATTCGGGCGTGGACATGCACAACTTTCAGCCCACGGCGAGCGATATCGTGAGCATCTCCACCTGCGACCTATTCATCTACGTCGGCGGCGAGTCGGACGAGTGGGTGGAATCCGCTTTGAAAAATTCCAAGAATAAAAACAGAAAGGTAATCAACCTCACCGAAGTGCTCTCTTCTTCCCTTTTGGAGGAGGAAGAGATCGAAGAGGATCACGACCACGAGCACGAAGAGGAAGGGACGGCATACGACGAACACGTATGGCTTTCCTTACGCAACGCGCAGAAGGCGGTGAACGCCATCTCGAAAGCCTTGCAGGAGTTGGACGAGAACAACGCCGCGCTCTACCAAGCGAACGCGAAAGCGTACAACGAAAAGCTGAAATCGCTCGACGAAACTTATCAAAAAAGCCTTGCCGCCTGCGAAAAGCAGACGCTCGTCTTCGGCGATCGGTTTCCCTTTTTGTACCTTTGCAAGGATTATAACTTAAGCTACTTTGCGGCGTTTTCCGGCTGTTCCGCCTCGACGAGCGCGAGCTTCACGATGGTGACCAAGCTCGCCGAAAAGCTCAACGAGTTCGACTTAAACTACATTCTGACCATCGAGGGGAGCGAAAACCGAACGCTCGCCGAGCGCATCATCGAGCAATCGGGCAAACCGCAAAGAGAAATTTTGACGGTAAACTCCATGCAGGCGATCTCCGCCGCGCAGATTTCTTCGGGCGTGACCTATCTCTCCGTCATGGAAGAGAATCTCGAAGTCTTTACCAAGGCGCTCAGCTGAACGATTTCACACGAGGTGAACCATATCTACCATGCCGCAATTACAATGTACGAATCTCACGATCGGCTACGAGAACCTTATCGTGACGAAAAATCTGAATTTTGAAGTGAACAAGGGGGACTACCTGTGCATTCTCGGACATAACGGTTCGGGCAAGTCCACCCTGATGAAAACGCTTTTAGGGCTCTTGAAACCCTTGAGCGGGAGCATCTCCACGGGCGAGGGATTATCCTTCAACGAGATCGGCTATCTCCCCCAACAGACGGTGGTGCAGAAGGATTTCCCCGCGAGCGTTTGGGAAGTGGTGCTCTCCGGCTGTCAGGCGCAATGCGGGTTCCGCCCCTTCTATAACGCCAAGGAAAAACAACTCGCGCAGAGCAATATCGAAAAGATGCAATTGACCGAGCTGAAAAACAGGTGTTTCCGCGAGCTTTCCGGCGGACAGCAACAGCGCGTTCTGCTCGCCAGGGCGCTTTGCGCCACCAAACAGATGCTCCTCTTGGACGAGCCCGTCTCGGGGCTCGACCCCAAGGTGACGAGGGAGATGTACGAGACCATTCGCCGCTTAAACAAAAAGGAGGGCATCACCATCATCATGATCTCGCACGACATCTCCTCCGCGCTCACCTATGCCTCTCACATTCTGTACGTGGACGACGAGCCGTTTTTCGGCAAAAGAGAGGACTTCGAGAAGAGCGATTACTTAAAGGCGCTCACGTCCGCCAAGGAGGAAAACGCATGAACGAATTCCTGGATAAATTGAGCATCTTTCAATACGACTTCGTTTGGTACGCCGTGATCGTGGGCGTGCTCATCGCCCTCTGTTCGGCGCTCATCGGCGTGACGATCGTGCTCAAAAGGCTCTCCTTTATCGGCGACGGCTTATCCCGCGTGGCGTTCTGCGCCTCCTCCGTCGCCGCGATCGTGAACGTGATCACCAACGACATCGTGATCACCCTGCCCGCGACGATACTCTGCGCCGTTCTCCTTCTGAACGCGGGGGAAAAGGCGAAGATCAAGGGAGACGCGTCCGTCGCCATGATTTCGGTCGGCGCGCTCGCTATCGGGTATCTGCTCATGAACCTGTTCCCCCCTTCCAACAACCTCGCCGCAGACGTGTGCACGACGTTGTTCGGCTCCACGCAGATCCTCATGCTGACACAATCGCAGGTGATCTGGTGCGCCGTGCTCTCCGTGATCGTCATCGCGCTCTTCGTGATTTTCTACAACAAAATTTTCGCGGTGACCTTCGACGAGAACTTCTCCCGCGCGACGGGCACGCGGACGAGCCTTTACAACCTCATTATCGCCGTCATCATCGCCGTCATCATCGTCGTCGCAATGAATCTGGTGGGGTCTCTTCTCATCTCGGCGCTCCTCATTTTCCCCGCCCTCTCGGCAATGAGAATTTTCAAAAACTTCAAATCTGTGACCGTTTGCGCCGCCGCCTTCGGCGTGGTATGCGCCCTGATCGGGCTGCTCGCGTCCATTCTCTTCGATACGCCCGTCGGCAGCACGATTGTCGTGGTGGACATCATCGGATTTATTCTATTTTCTATCCTCGGGAGGCTCGTATGCGCAAGAAGATAAAACTGATATTTATGAGCTTACTCCTTTCCCTCTTTCTCCTCTTCGCCTCCTGCGGGGCGGAGGTGGACGAACAGGGCAGAAAGGTATATCGGCTGAACGAATCCACCTACTTCAAGGTGATGAACAATATGTTGATGTTCCCCGAACAGTACGACGGCTGCGCGATCGAGCTGGATTTCTTCCTCTACGAAATCGAGGATATCCGCGGCGAAAAGACGCTGTGCGGCGTGCGCCATTGCTCCTCGGGCTACGGCTGCAACTGCGGTAAGGACACGGTGATCGGGTTTATCCTCCGCTACGACGGGACGCTCCCCGAGCCGAAAAATCAGAGCACGCCCGACAACGACAAGGCGTGGATCCACGCCAAGGGCGAGCTTTCCTCCATGCAAAAGACGCTCCTGGAAATTTACGCCTACGACGCGGAGGGAAATATCGACAAAACCAAGACGGAACAAATTTATTTTTACGAATTTATCGTAGAAGAGTACAGCGTGATCGAGGACGCCTCGAATCTGCATTACTACGTATCGAAATAAAGGAGACAAAAACATGAACGAAACTGCAATGAATAAGAAAAAGCAAAAAGCGTTAAACGGCGTGGACAACCTTTCCATCGTCATGGTGCTCATCACCCTTTTGACGGGGATTCTTTTCTGGGTGCCCTGGGTCGCCATCAACAACGCCACCCCCGGGAGCGAAATGGTGGAACTCCCCACGAACGGTTTCCGCTTTATCTTTGCCCTGCTCGGCAACGGATTCCAGTCCGCCGACGAAATTTTCGGCGATATCGCCTCTTTTTACTTCCACATGAAGGACTCCGTTACGGCGATCTCCATCGTGACGACCGTCGCCATGGCGTTCGTCCTGCTCGGCTTTTTGTTCAGCCTGCTCGACCTCTTTTTGGATAAGACGGCGTTCCGTTACCTTTCCGCGCTGATGATGCTCTTTGCGGCGATCGCCCTCATCGTCTGTTTCGTCCTCTGCATCATCATGCTCCCCAAATTCATGGTAAAATATCAGTGCAATTCCTATTGTTCCCCCCTCTACTTTGCCATCATTCCCGCTCTCGTCGCTTTGGCGGGCACCGTGTTCGGGTTCGTTCACGTGGCAAAGCGAATTTAACGCATAGGAGAAACCGATGAAACGCATTCAAAAAATTATCATCACTTTGTTTTTATGCCTCGTGATGGCGTTCCCGCTATTCGGGTGCTCGCCCAAGGAGCCCGCCTACGCGGTCGACACGGTGGGACTTGCCCAAGAGGAAGTCTTTGCCGTTTACAAGAATATTTACGACACCCCTTCTTCCTACGTCGGCAAGACCTTCCGCTCCGTCGGAACATACGAGACGGCAACCATCGAAGGCGACGACAAGCTGTACGAGCTGATCGCCGTGAGCAACGGCAAGAGCCACGAGAGCGGCGAGGAAATGGAGCTCGCCTTCGAATTTACGATGGCGGAGGGAAAGACGCACCTGAACGCGACCAAAGGTCAACGCATACAGATTTGCGGCATTCTCGCCGCGGAATACGAAGACGGCACGACCTCCCTCGACGGGGACGAAATGGTCGCGAACGGCAAAAAAATCGTAAACGTATTCGTATCGGCGACTTCCTTTGCCATCATGTTGAATCAGCCGGAAGGGATCGGCGACGATCACGATCATTGATACAACGAATAACCCCCGAAATCCTTCGATTTCGGGGGGTTTTTACGACTATTCGTCAATCCGTTCGTCAATCCATCTGCAACGCGGCGGCGCCGTAAGCGCCTGCGCGGTTGCCGAGCGTAGCCTTTACCACCTTGACGGGCGCGTAGTCCTGTCCGGCAAAAATTTCTTTATCAACGATCGCCTGAACGGGATCGGTGAGCCGCTTATCCTGTGCGGACACGCCGCCGCCGAGCATGACGATCTGCGGGCGGAAGATACAGGCGAGGTTCAAGATGCCGCAGGCGAGGTGCTCTACGTACCAGTCCACGACTTCCCTTGCCCAGATATCCGTCTCGTAATAATCGAACGCCGTCTTGCCGCTGACCGTTTCCAGCGTGTAACTGCGCCACATAGCCGATTCGGGATGATCCGCCATGACCTCCTTCGTCTTGCGCATGAGCGCGGTCGCGGAGGAATACGCCTCGAAACATCCCTTTCTGCCGCAAGTGCAGGGAATGCCGTCCTTCACGATGACCATGTGTCCGATCTCCGTGCCCGCCGACTTATAGCCCTCGAACAATTTTCCGTCGATGACGATGCCGCCGCCCACGCCCGTGCCGAGCGTGACCATGATGGAATCGGAATACTGCTTGCCGGCGCCGAACTTCGCCTCGCCGAGCGCCGCCGCGTTGGCGTCGTTGGTGATCTTGACGGGAAGTCCCGTCATTCTCTCCACCGTAGCCGCCAGAGGATAATTGCGGAGCCCTAAATTGCCCGCAAACACGATGACGCCGTTTTTACTGTCGATGAGACCGGGACTGCCGATACCGACGCCCTTGATCTCTTCTTTTTCAATGCTCGCGCGCACCATCATGGCGTGAATGAGCGTGGCGATGTTCTCGCACATGTTATCCCCGCCGAGCTCCGAACCGGTCGCCGCTCTGTCCTCCGCGTAAACGATTCCGTTTTCGTCCGTTATCATACCCTTGATCGACATACCGCCGATATCGATACCGATTATCTTCATGAGATACCCCCGTCTGAAATATTACTTTTTCATTATAATACAAAAAAAAACGTTTGACAAGGGGATAAATAAAAAGTTTTTCAAATTTTCGGAAATCCCTCTTGAAAAAGGGCGTCGGATACGCTATACTGTAAATAAAAAAAGGAGAACGATATGCAATATCGCAGCGATAGATACCAAAACGCGATCTCCCTGCTGGGCTTCGGCTGTATGCGCTTTACGCAGGGCGTGGGCGGCATCGACTTAAAAAAGGCGGAAAGTGAGATATTGACGGCGATTCAAAATGGCGTGAATTACTTTGACACGGCGTACGTGTACCCCGGAAGCGAGGCGGCGCTCGGCGAGATCCTGCAAAGAAACAACCTGCGGGGAAAGGTGAACATCGCCACCAAGCTCCCCCACTATATGCTGAAAAAACCGGGGGATATGGAACGGTTTTTCAGCGAAGAGCTCAAGCGTTTGCAGACGGATCACGTGGACTATTACCTCATGCACATGCTGACGGACTGCAAGACCTGGGACAGATTAAAGGAGCTCGGCGTCGAGGACTGGTTAACGGAAAAAAAAGCGTCGGGCGCCATTCGGCAGGTAGGTTTTTCCTACCACGGCAACTCGGATATGTTCTGTCAGCTTTTGGACGCCTACGACTGGGATTTTTGTCAGATACAGTACAACTATCTCGACGAACACTCGCAGGCGGGCGTGACAGGATTAAAGCGAGCGGCGGAAAAGGGACTTCCCGTCATCATCATGGAGCCGCTGCGGGGCGGAAAGCTGGTAAAGCTGCCGCAAAAAGCCTTGAAGGAGATGGAGAAGTATCCCGTGCAGAGAACGCCTGCCGAATGGTCCTTCCGCTGGCTCTTCAATCAACCGGAAGTGACCTGCGTGCTCTCCGGCATGAACTCCGTCGAGATGGTGGAGGAGAACTGCCGCGTAGCCTCCTCCGCCCGCATAGACGATTTCACAGAGCAGGATTTCGAGCTCATCGAGCGGGTAAAAAAGGAGATCAACGCCAACATGAAGGTGGGATGCACGGGTTGCCGATACTGTATGCCCTGCCCTCGCGGCGTGGATATCCCCGGCATTTTCGCCGCCTATAACAGGCGGTTCTCCGACGGAAAATTCCGCGGGCTCGCCGATTACTTTATGTGCACGTCGCTACGAAAGGACACGACCGAGGCGAGCAAGTGCGTCAAGTGCGGCAAATGCGAAACGCATTGCCCGCAGGGTATCGATATCCGCAATCAGCTGGAGAACGCAAAAAAGACGTTCGAGGGACCTTTATACCACATCGGAAGAAAGGTGTTCCCCTTGTTTATGAAATATTAAGTTTCCGTATTGACAAAAGCAAAAAAAAGTGGTATGCTAAAGGTGGTAATTCCGCCGGCGCGACCGAGCGGCTTTTATTTGTCAGAACGGGCTACGGAGGTAGAAAGAAAATGATAGAGAAAAATTATTATGACGTGATCATCGTGGGCGCGGGTCCCGGCGGGATATTCGCCGCGTTGGAGCTTGCCGACAGCGGGAAAAAGATAGCGGTCTTTGAATCCGGTCATCCCTTGGCGAAGAGAAAGTGCCCCATCGACGGGGATAAGGTAAAGAGCTGTATTCGTTGCAAATGTTGCTCCATCATGTCCGGCTTTGGCGGCGCGGGCGCGTTTTCCGACGGCAAATACAACATCACCAACGACTTCGGCGGCAGTCTGTACGAGCATATCGGCAAGGAAAAGGCTCTCGAGCTCATGCGCTACGTCGATACGATCAATATGCGCTACGGCGGCGAGGGGACGAAACTCTACTCCACCGCGGGCACGAAATTCAGCAAGATCTGCTTGCAGAACAAGCTAAACCTCTTAAACGCGCAGGTGCGCCACCTCGGCACGGATATCAATTACGTCGTTTTGGAAAATATCTATAACGATTTGAAGGACAAGATCGATTTCTATTTCGACACGCCCGTAGACGGCATTACCCGTCTGGAAAAGGGTTACGCCGTTTCGGCGGGCGCAAAGAGCTATGCCTGCGAATACTGCATCGTATCCGTCGGCAGGAGCGGCAGCAAATGGATGGAGGGCATCTGCAAATCCTTGAATATCCCCACCCTCTCCAACCGCGTGGATATCGGCGTGAGAGTCGAGCTGAAGGCGGAGATCTTCTCCCACCTCACCGACGAATTGTACGAGAGCAAGATCGTATACCGCACCGAAAAATTCGAGGACCCCGTAAGGACCTTCTGCATGAACCCCAACGGTATCGTGGTAAACGAGAACACCAACGGCATCGTGACCGTGAACGGGCACAGCTTTGAGGGCGAGGACAAAAAGACGGAAAACACCAACTTCGCGCTCCTCGTTTCCAAGCACTTCTCCGAGCCGTTCAAGGACAGCAACGGCTACGGCGAAAGCATCGCGCGGCTCTCGAATATGCTCGGCGGCGGCGTCATCGTGCAGAGATTCGGCGACCTCGTCCGCGGAAGAAGAAGTACGGTGAAGAGAATCGAGGAAGGGCTCACCCGCCCCACCCTCGCGGCTACGCCGGGAGATTTGAGCCTCGTTCTCCCCAAGAGAATTTTGGACGGCATCATCGAGATGATTTACGCGCTCGACAAGGTCGCGCCCGGCACGGCGAACGACGACACCCTCCTCTACGGCGTGGAAGTAAAATTCTACAACATGGAAGTCGCCATCGACGAGAATCTCGAAACGCCCGACAAGGGGCTGTACGTCATCGGCGACGGCAGCGGCGTGACCCACTCCCTCTCCCACGCTTCGGCGAGCGGGGTGTACGTGGCAAGACACATTCTCTCCCGATAAAAAAATCTATCGCGTCCGCCGGAAAGCGGACGCATTTTTTACAAAAAAATTAAAATAATCATATTGACAAATGAAAAAAACTATATTAAAATAAAGAATATCTTAAAAAGGAGGTGACACGTTATGTTTTGCAAAGAATGCGGCGAGAAGCTCGCCCTGCGTTTTTGCGAAAACGAAGGCTTGGTTCCCTATTGCAACAAGTGCGAATCGTTCAAATTCCCCCAGTTCAATTTAGCGGTATCCATGGTCGTTACCAACCGCAAACAGGACAAAATTCTGCTCGCCAAACACACGGGAGAAGACGATTATATTTTATTCGCCGGATACGTGAAAAAGGGTGAAACCGCCGAAAAGACGGTCGTCCGTGAGATCAAAGAAGAGACGAAACTCAACGTTATCAAGTTCAAATATATGTCCTCCCGTTACCATCCCCCCCGCGACGTGTTGATGCTCAATTTTGTCGCCGTGGTGGAAGAGACGGAAGCGATCAGTTTGAAACAGGACGAACTTTCCGAAGTGAAATGGTTCACCGTCGAGGAAGCCAAAGAAAACGTTCGCAAAGGCTCTACCGCAGAATACTTTTTACTCAACGCTTTAGACGCGCTCAAGAAAAAAATTTAAGGCAATACCGCGCAACCGCCGATTTTTTCGGCGGTTGTTTTTTCAGACGTAAAACGCCCCGAAAGAAAAAACCTTTCGGGGCGAACGTTATTTAAGAATACGCGTGCTCGACCTGAATGATCGCCCGAAGGGAGCTTTCCTCTCCCTTCAGAAGCGCCTCGATCTCGCGCACGATCTCCTGCGGCGGGCGCTTTTCGTCGAAGGGAATGACCAGCTCGAATACGACCGTTACTCCCTCCTCCGTCTTTTTGATTCGAAAATCGTGAAAGGTATAGGCGGGGCAATAGGAAAAGAGGACTTTTTCCGTCAGCGCGCGGTAGCGCTCGGTTTCCTCGTCGTCGATCATGACGGGATCGAGGTGAATACACATGGCAACGTGCAATTCCCGCTCGATGCGCTTTTCCGCCCTGTCGATGGCGGCGTGCAGTTTCATCACGTCGATATTCGCGGGCATTTCCGCGTGCGCGGAAGCCAAAATATGCGACGAGCCGTATTCGTGAACGATGACGTCGTGCACGCCCACGATATTCTCTTCCTCGAGCATGATCTTTTTAATTTGCGAGACGAGCTCTTTCGGGGGCGCCTGCCCGAGCAGGGGGCTGAGCACGTCTTTCAATACGCCGATACCCGAAAAGAGAACGAACGCGGAGACGCAAAGACCGATGGCGCCGTCTATCCAAACGAGACGGGTATTGCCCGCCACGACGAGCGCGACGAGGGTGGCGGTGGTCGCGACGCAGTCGTTGATGCTGTCCTGCCGAACGGCTTTTAAGTTGACGTTCCCCGTCTTTTGGAATAGGACGTGATTAAACGCCGCCATAAAGGCTTTTACGCACACGGAACCGACGGGCACGATGACGTAAACGGGTTTGAAATTGAGCGTTTGCGGCGAAATGATGCGCTCTATCGAGCTTTTACCGAGCTCAAAGCCCATCACGAGAATGAGGAACGCCACGATGAGCGCGGAGACGTATTCCATTCTCCCGTGACCGAAGGGGTGTTCCTTATCTACGGGTTTCCCCGACACGGCGGAGCCGATGATCGTGACGATATTCGACACGGCGTCGGACAGATTGTTGAAGGCGTCCGCCACGATGGAAATGGAGAGCGTGAGCGTACCCGCGATGAATTTGAACGTGCAGAGCAGAACGTTGCAGACGATGCCCGTGATTCCGCTGACGATGCCCGCGCGTTCGCGATCTTCCGACCATTTCATTTTTCCCCTCCCCCCTGCGACCTTGCAGGGATTTTCATGTAATAATTCCGAGTATTGTAACACGCTTTTTGATATCTGTCAAGGATTTTGCTTTTGTTTCCGCCTGTTTATGCGTATTCCGTAGACGAGGGCGGCGAGGACAAAATCCGCCGCCATCAAAAGGTACAGCGCGGACTCTATCTGCCCGACGGTGTGCACCGCCTGCAAATACGCTTTTTGAGTGATTACGGCGACGGATATCTCCCCCTCCTCGGATTCGGAAAAGCGGAACTCATGATACAGCGAGGAGCAATAGTAATACTCGCAGACGACCTCTCCTTTGGAATTTACGATTCGGTCGTATTCCTTCCCGCCGTCGGGATCGACGGGGATCTGGACAGTCCAACTGCCGTCGCCGTCTATATAGCCCTCTCCCTCCGCCGCCCAACGATCGAAATCGCTTTCCACGAAAGCCTTGAAATCGGCGCAATCGTCGAAGGTTTGTTGCTCGGCGAGGGCGCTTTTATCCAAACTGTTCAAGACGACGATTCCGACGCCGAGGAGGAGGGCGACGAGAACTGCGATCGCCAAAACTCTTTTGAGCAGTTTTTTATTTTTCTCCTCTCTATCCTTTTGCTCGTCGGAAAGGAATATGAGTTTCCGCTCACATAATATCTTGCGCGCGAAGAACTCGTATAGGAGGTAGGCGATCGCGAGCGCGATGACGGCGTACAGAGCGCCGTAAAGCAGCCAAGAGGAAAAGCTCATGCCGTAATTTACGCCGTTGATCAGCGTGACGAGCGGCAGGGAAAAGGCGAGCGCTGCGAGGTTCAAAAAGGTGATCCGAACGGCTGTCCTCGTCACGCCCGTATTCGCCGAACGAATTTCATTCGCGTAGAACTCCTCTTCCTTCTCCGGGATTCGGGCGTTGATGGAAAAGCATATCTGACAGATCTCGCTCGCCGCGCAAAAGGCGGCGGAGAGGCAAAAGGCGATCAACCCCTTGGAAAAGGCGAGGTTGGAGACCATCGCCGCCAAAAGACCGAAAAGCGTGATGCCGACGGAGATCAGCGTCAGATTTTTGTACTTTTTATTGTTTTTATCCAGCATCCGCTTAAACTGTTTATCCCGTTTCCCTCTTTGCCGTTCCTCCGCCTCGGCATCCTCCGCGCCCGCTCGATTTCGCTCGCCCCTGACGAGCTCGTCGACGGTGACAGAAAAGATTTCCGCTATCGAGGGGAGTAAAGAAATTTCGGGCGTGCATTCGTCGCATTCCCATCGGCTGACCGTCTTATCCGAGACGAAAAGCCTTTCGCTGAGTTCCCTTTGCGTCATGCCGTTGGCTTTGCGGAGCGCCGCGATGAATTTCCCTATCGTTTTCTTTTCCATAGTTGACTCCTTGCTGTTTCTTTACCGTCATTCTATCATTTCGTCAAAGAAAAAGCTACCTATGCGTGCGAGAATTTCTCTCGTATTGCGAGATTTTTGCCCGCAACTTTCTTTTTTGATAGCCGCCTCCGTTTATTTGACTATTCGCCCGCGCGGTGATACAATTCCATTATATGAAGAAGATACTTTTTATTGCAACGGGCGGAACGATCGCTTCCGTACCCACCGAAACGGGGCTTACGCCCGCCATCACCACGAGCGAGCTGTTAGACGCCGTTCCCGAAATCGGAGAGCTCTGCTCCGTCGATACGTTACAGCTTTTCAATCTCGACAGCACGAACGTATGTTATAGGCATTGGCTCGCCCTCGCGAAAAAAATCGAAGAAAACTACGAGGCGTACGACGGATTCGTGGTGACGCACGGCACGGACACGATGGCGTACGCCGTGGCGACGCTTTCCTACCTGATTCAGGGCAACGGAAAGCCCGTCGTGTTTACGGGCTCGCAAAAATCCATCGCCGACAGAGACAGCGACGCGCGCAACAACCTGCGCGACGCCTTCCGCTACGCCGCCGACGACAGAGCGTGCGGCGTGAAACTCGTTTTCAACGGGAAAGTTATCCTCGGCACGCGCGCGAGAAAGGTGCGGACGAAGAGCTTCAACGCGTTTTCCAGCGTGGACTATCCCGAAGTGGCAAGTTTTCTGCGCGATAAGCTCATCGTGTACGTGCCCGAAGAGAAGGGGCAGGTGACCTTTTTCCACGAGCTCGACCCTTCCGTCTTTGCCCTTCAGCTCGTGCCGGGCATGGACGTTTCCATCTTCGATTATCTTTCGGCGCACTATCACGCCGTCGTGATCGAAAGTTTCGGCGTCGGCGGCATTCCCTATTACGAGAGCGCGGACTTTGCGGACGGCATTGAAAAGCTCGTTCTTTCGGGCGTGAAGGTGGTCGTGACCACGCAGGTGCCGCACGAGGGGAGCGACATGATGGTCTACCGCGTGGGCGCGAAGATCAAGAAAAAATACGAGCTGATCGAGGCGTACGACATGACGATCGAGAGCGTGATCGCGAAATCCATGTGGGCGCTCTGCCAAAAAGGCTCGTTCAAAGAACTCTTTTCCACCCCCGTCGCGAAAGATATCTTATAGCGGCGAGGCAAAACCGTTTTCTTACCGCCCGCCGCGTTTTTCGGAGAGAAACGCGGCGGGCGGAGTTTTCGTCAAGATTTTCCGACAATCCCTTTATTTTTCGTAGTACAGCTTTTTCATTTTATAGACGATCTGCTCCGTCGTAGCCGTTTCCCGAAAAAGAAAGTTTAGCTCCCGCGAAAATCCCGCCGCGATCTTTATCGTCCTGCCCGAATCAACCACCTTGCCCGTCATGAGCCGTTCAAAGAGCACGGAGACCAAGCCGTGGAACAAAAAATCTATCCCCGCCTCCTGTTCGGGCGAAAATTTGCGAAGAAACGCCGATTCCGCGAGGACGATCGCGGACGCCCTCCCCGCCGTGAAAAACAGGCGGTACAGATCGAAAAAGTAGCTCGATTCCATAATCTTCCGATACAGAACAGCATTCTTTTCGATTTCCCGCAGGAACTGCGGAACGAAACGCTCGAACGTGAAGATATCGCCCGCGGCGAGGAACCCTTCCTCGAAGATATCGTAGACGAGATCGAACTTATCCGCGTAAAAGCGGTAAAAATATTGCCTTGAAAATCCACACTCGCTTACGACGTCCTTGATTCCCACGCAATCGAAGGACGTTCTCTTTATGAGAGAAAGCAGTGCTTGTTTGCACTTTATATAGACGGCTTTGTTTTGCATATTTCCCTTCATACCCCCATTATACCATCTCCACCCGGAGGACTCATGCCCACCTTGCAGGAAGCGCAGGGAATTTACGGCTATCTCCCCTACGAAGTACAGAAGATGATTGCGGAGGGTCTCGGCGTACCGCTCAGCGAAGTTTACGGCGTTGCGACCTTCTATTCTCAATTCTCGCTCACCCCCAAGGGCGAGCACCGGATCAGCGTATGCCTCGGAACCGCCTGCTACGTGAAGGGCGCGGATAAAATTTTATCGGCGATCGAAGAAAGGCTCGGCATCAAGACGGGAGAATGCACGCCCGACGGGCTCTTCTCCATCGAGAGCTGTCGCTGCCTCGGCGCCTGCCGCGTGTGCGTCGTCGAGATCGTCGGAAGAAGGGGACTCGTCGCCTCCTGCGTATACCCCGTAGAGGAGGGCATGGAGGTACTCACCAACACCCCGCTCGTCCGCTCCTCCCGCAAGACGACGATCGAGCTCATTCTCTCCACCCACCACAAAAAGTGCCTTTCCTGCGTGAGAGGGAACAACTGCGAATTGCAAAAGCTCGCCTACGACTACGCGATCGACGAGGACAGATTCAAGGGCGAAGAACCCATCTACAAGATCGACGATTCCGCGCCCTATGTCGTGCGGGATAACAACAAGTGCATTCAATGCCTCCGTTGCGTATCCACCTGCGACAAGGTACAGACCGTCGGCGCGATCGGACAGATCCGAAGAGGTTTCGACGTACACGTCGGCTCTCCGTTCGACACGGGACTTTCCGCGACGTCCTGCGTCGGTTGCGGTCAATGTATCGTATCCTGCCCCGTCGGCGCTCTCTACGAAAAGAGCAACATCGACGAGATTTGGGACGCCATTTCCGCCCCCCAGAAGAAGGTCGTATTCTTCGCGGCTCCCTCCATTGCCGCTACCCTCGGCGAATGTTTCGGAATGCCCGTGGGCACGAACGTCGAAGGCAAAATGGTGCAAGCGATCAAGATGCTCGGCGACGTTTCCGTCTTTAACATGAACGTGACCGCCGACCTCACCATCATGGAAGAGGCGAACGAACTTCTCGAACGGATCAAGTCGGATAAACCTCTCCCCATGTTCACGTCCTGCTGTCCCGGTTGGATCAAGTTCTGCGAGCACAACTATCCCGAACTTTTGCCCAACCTTTCCACCTGCAAATCCCCCCAAAGCATGTTCGGCGCTCTCCTCAAGAGCTACTACTGTCAAAAGAATAATATCGACCCGAAAGATCTCTACGTCGTATCCGTCATTCCCTGCACGGCGAAGAAATTCGAGGTTTCCCGCCCCGAGCTTTCCAACGCGGGGATCCCCGACGTCGACGTCGCGATCACGACGAGAGAACTCTCCCGCATGATCAAGGGCGCGGGCATCGCGTTTAAGGATCTTCAGGGCGAGGAATTCGACAATCCCTTTGCCATCGCCTCCGGCGCGGGCGCGCTGTTCG
The DNA here is from genome assembly GCA_945949395.1 of uncultured Clostridia bacterium. Lineage (GTDB taxonomy): Bacteria > Bacillota > Clostridia > Christensenellales > Borkfalkiaceae > RGIG4074. Next base: position 157,042 of record CAMFEK010000001.1, on the reverse strand, counting down.
GCGCGACGGGCGGCGTGATGGAGGCGGCGCTCCGCACCGCCGCTTGCCTCATCGACGGCACGAACGAGAAACTCGAATTTATGGACGTGCGCGGCACGAGCGGCATCAAGGAGGCAACCTACCGCATCGCGGGAACGGAGGTCAACGTCTGCGTAGCCAGCGGACTTAGCAACGCCCGCAAGGTCATTGAAATGATCCAAAGCGGAGAAAAGAACTATCTGTTCGTCGAGATCATGGCTTGCCCCGGCGGATGCGTCAACGGCGGCGGGCAACCCGTTCAGAGCGACAGCGTAAGAAACTATTCCGAACTCAAGGAAACGCGCGCGTCGGTTCTCTATCGCGCGGACAAGGACGGCGAGTTCCGCCTCTCCCACGAAAGCCCCGTCATGAAGATGCTCTACGACGAATACTTCGAGGCGCCCGGCAAAGCAAAAGCGCATAGCTTGTTGCATACGCACTATACGCCCAGAGACAAATCTTAACGGAATAAGCAACTCCTCGTTGCCTTTCAAAAAAAATAAGCGACTTTTCGTCGCTTATTTTTCTTTTTGCCGTTTTTAGGATTTGCGATAGCCGCATTTCGGACAAACGCCGTTTTCGTTCAGCGCAATGCCGCACAGAGGACAGCGGTCTATGCTCTTTTGAGGTTCATATTCTTCCGACGCCGCATTCACGCCGCTCGTGAAGGTGAGCTTTACGATGTTCAGCTTATCTTTGAGCAGTTCGTGCACGATCTTTATCATGCCCTCTACGGTCATGGTTTCCTTGGTGACTACCAGACGGCAGTCGGGATAGGCGGTCGCAAGCTCGCTCTTGAACGCAGGTCCTTTCATCTTGTTCTGAGGCGAACCGTTCTTGATCCCTTGCGCTTCATATACCGAAAGAATGGCGGGCAACAGGGGATCGTCCTCTCTCAAAACGAGGGCGTGGTCGAAGTTTTTGAGCACTTCCCAAGCGGTTTTCTGAATTTCGTTGCAGGGGAATACCATATTGACGCCCGGTTCCACCGAATCTTCCACTTCGATGGTGAGAACGCCCGTATGTCCGTGCAAATATTGCGCCTCCCCCTTAAATCCGTAAAATCTGTGCGCGTATTGCAGTTCCAACTTTGTAATGCTTCTCATATAACACTCCTTATCTTTTATTCGGGCTGATCGCCCGTTCGATAATAGTATTTATTTCTAAATAGTATCTATTATCAATAAGATTGTATCACACCCCTTTTATTTTGTCAATAGGTATTTGAAACTTTCCGAAAATAATTTTCCGAAAAAAAATAGCCCGAACGTCTTTTTTATAGTAAAGAAGTTCAAGCTATTAAGACTTGCGTGTGTACTACAAAATCTCGTTTTTGAAGCGATTTTCGATAGTGTGTCGGACGATAAGTATTTTTTCCTAATGATTATTAAAGTTTCAGAATTTCATCTGCAATTTCACGAACAGTCTCAGTTCGTGATGAACGTTTTGCGGTTTACCTATAAAAAATGTTAATGATTACGGATAACCGCTCCGTTCTTTATCTCAAAGGCAATCTTGCTGTCGGTTATCTTATATGCTACGTTGTATTGATATCCCATAACGGGAACTTCCAGATAATTATCAGTTTTATTGAATAAACACAGACTTAGGGAAAACTCTCCGTCTGTCTTATCGAAAAAACTGTTTTCTAAACTCAACACGGTTTCTTTTTTATAACTATAGTTTCCGTCTGACACCGTAAACGAATAATCGTCGTTTTCAAGATTTTCTATACTTTGTAAAACCGCTCTGCTTCCATTATTCTTTGATATTATAAAACCCGCTTTATAATTTTCAAGACTTACAGTAACAGAGTTTATTCCGTAAGGAACGGTAAGAGAAACGGCATCGAGGGGAAACTCAGAATCAAGATTTAAAATCGAAAAAGAACAAATCCTTTTTTCTTCGGTCGGCGTAGGTTGCGGCTTTTCTTCTGTTTTTTTACCACAACCGACAAATAATAAAGATGTGAGTATCAACATAAATGATAAAGCAAGCGAAACTATATTTTTTCTCTTTAACATACTGTATTTCATCTCCTGTTAATTATAACGTTGCAAACGGTTTGGATTCTATCAATTTATAGTCGTCGTGCGTGTAAAACTGTTCCATAAGCCAATAAATACCATTGGCTTTCTTCTTGAGTTTCTTTGTAAGCAACTCTCTTGTTATCGGCATTACCTGAAATATACTGATGTATTTATGCTCGGAAACATAGCATTTTACGATACTCGGCGATTTGAATACTTCGGGTAATAAGAGTACCGTCCCGCAATACTTCCCGTCGATTCCCATATCGAGCGTGTCCGAAACGGTTATGTTATCTTTTTCGTTGAACGCATATTCCGCAGTTGCCCAAAGAAGAGAGTTTAACGATAGCCAGTCCGTCGGCGCGTCTTCGTCGTCCGAAGGATTACGAATATCGACGTCGGGCGAAATAAGCATCATATACTCGTTACGGCGGTTTGCTTTTCTACCCCAGCCAATTTCACGCTCGGGCATCAGATAATCGCTTGCGCCGATTGTACACAGTTTCCAAAACGGCATTTCGTCCGTCGGTTAAAAATGGACGGAAATGCCACTAAAAATGCAAAAATAATGGTCTATAAGAAAAGACTTATAGACCATCACACTTGGTGCCGCTGACCGGACTTGAACCGGTACGATGTTTCCATCGAGGGATTTTAAGGCTCTTGTCACACGCCAAAAATGCCCGATATTTATGCAAAATAGCCATCTTTTAGCCCAAAAACAAGCGTTTTTTGGCTATTTTCGTTCTCTAACACTCCAAAAGTAGCCAATTTGAAATCTCGTTATTTTTTGGTGCAAGGGACTAATTTTAGTTTATTACACGCCAAAGTTATATCTTTTTTTCGCATTTTTGGCTACTATTTTTCCTTGAATATAGTCTTATAAAATCTGTAAATTTTATAATAAACTATTCCTGTTTAATGCGACTTTGAATGTCTTCCACGGAAGGAAGTTGCTTCGCAAACTCTTCAGGTAGAACACCAGTCACCTTGTATTCACTCACACCGATAGGCTTGCTTACATCCTTCAAAGAATACTCTGCAACCAAATTATTCTTATGCTTACAGAGCAATAAACCGATTGTAGGATTATCTTGTTCCTTCTTTAAAATACCATCTACGGCAGAAAGATAGAAATTGAGTTGTCCTACATATTCAGGCTTAAAATTCCCCGTCTTTAATTCGATGACTACATAGCAACGCAAATTGAGATTATAGAAAAGTAAGTCGATATAGAAATCATCTCCACCTACGTTTAAGTGATATTGATTGCCAAGAAAAGCAAAACCCGTACCAAGTTCCAACAATAGAGCCGTAACCTTTTTTACAAGTTCGTTTTCAATATCCCGTTCTTGCATATCCGCTTTGAATGGAATAAAATCGAAGATGTAAGGATCTTTGATCGTCTGTAATGCCAACTCACTTTGAACAGGAGGTAACTTGCTCGGGAAGTTGGTGATCTTTTCAGCTTCAACTTGACGAGCGTATAGACCTGACTCTATTTGATGAACCAAAACGTTGCGTGACCAACCATTTTGAATGTCTTGTTCTATATACCATTGACGTTGAACGGGATCTTTGACTTGATCTAATAACACCAATAAATGTCCCCAAGGAATTTGTGCAACAACCTGCTGCACAATTTGCTCGTCGGGATATTCTTCCGCAAATTTAGCCATATATTTAAGATTTCGCACGGAAAAGCCCGTCATATCGGGATATTCCATCTTAATATCACGGGCAAGATTATCAATGAATTTATTTCCCCACGCTTTATGGAGATTGATAGTTTGACCGATTTGATGATATAAAACGATCAATTCCCGATTTACCGCAATACTCGCCTTGTATTGCGCCGTAGCGATTCTTTGTTTTATTGTATTTACAATTTCTAAATATTGATTATCTTGAATTAACATTTTACCTTCTTTATAATTTTTATTTTTCCGTCTCGTTTTAGTTTGTATGTATGAATTGTTGCTTGCTTTTTCAAAAATTAATACTTCAAATTGTCAGATTCGAAAATCTTTAAAGTTTTTATCTGCTATTTGTTTTATTATATCAGAATCTAAACTTCATGTTTTACTCCGTATTTATCAAACAAATCGATGTATTCTTTTCCTTTATCACGATATAGGACATCAAATATTATTTGAAATAAAAAACAATCGGCACTTTGTATCTCATCCAAAATAGCATCTGTAAGATCTATTCCTTGAATAGAAGCTTCAACTTCAATAAACCAGTTTCTTGTAATTTTTTTATACAATGCTATCATTTTTACAAAAAGTTCCGCATTCTTTTCAATATCATCTTCCAATACTTTCTCTATCAATTCATGAGCGTATTCATTACGAATTTTTTTCATCTCTAAAAAGTCATCATAATCTTGTTTAGATATAATATTCGTATCCAACAACCAGTGGAATGATGCTTTTAATTTATTTTTGTTGCCCTGTTCATCAATAATTCGATTTTTTATTTCATCTTTATAACGTTTTGATTCTTTATATATAATTTCGCCATTGTCGATAGAAATATCACATAACAGTGATTTTACCTGACTCTCAACATAATCTGTCATTCTTTCATAAATGGCAATAAAAAAAGAAATAAACGTAAATCTATCCTGAACCAAATCTTTATCTAAATATTTTTTATAATCTATCATTTTTTAACACCCTTATTTTATTTATATGAGTTTGCCTTAATTATCCACTGACTTTTGATATGTGCATTATCGCTATCAAAAGTTTTACCCTTAAAAACTTCATTTCCTGTTTATTTCTAACTATTAACCACAAAAAGCTAAATTGTTATTGTTTTTCAGTTTCTTATTTCTCGGGTTTGATTATTGATTAGATAACCATCTGTATTGCCCAATATATCATTTTAACTTCTCCAAAATGTTAGGTACATCTGAATAACCGTCTCTAATAATATTTGCAAAATATGTACAATACAGAAAATGCTAAATGCTATCAAGTATCTCAAAACACAAACATGAACTACGGCTCTCAATAAGAGATAAACAATTAAAATGGCTAAATAAAGGATTTCAACAAAAACATTATACGTTAAATTTGATAAAAGAACCTGAAAAAGAGTAAGAGGTTTCCCATTCAATTCTTTTATTGTACCATCACTTGATTCCGTTTCTCTTAATCTTTGAATGTTTTTATTGTCCGCAGACACAAGTATTGAGATAATCGCTATCGAAAAAGAAATAAAAATTGCGATAATGCTTACTTGAGCGGAAACAAATTCGGAAAATATCCCTTGAATATCCAAATTCTCCTGAACAGGAATTAAATAAGATAAACCTATAAATATTCCGGCAAACAAAATCGGAGGAAACAGTTTAAGCCACAAACGTTTACGAGTTTTTATGTAATCGCTTATGGGTAAAAGTATTTTTATCATATATTACCTCAACATATCATTTATAAAGCTTTGAGCCTTATTAAAGAAATCACTACTTTGCACTTCGTAAGTTATTTCTTCACAAGCTACCGATATACAATGTTTCATCTTTATTAAATCGGTAGAAAACTCCATACTATTTTTACTGGCTCCACGACCACTAACAGTAATACTTTTAATACGATTATCACTCTGCATATTTTCATAATATGCTTTTATGAGATTCTCAGGAAAAGATTTAACTCCCCGAGGACGTCTAATAGCAATTTCTACCGTATCCTTGATACCATCTCTACCCGATAATTGCAGAAAATCATCTTTTAATACACCTTTATCAACTTCCAAACGGACAAGTGAAAGTGATTTTGCTTTCTTTAACTGATTAAGGAAAGAATCGCTCGGAACAATTTCATAGTTAATCTGATAGAAATACTTATCTTCTGATTGAGCAGGTTCTTCTTGTTGCTCAGTTTGCTCATTTACTTTTTCAAATTGACCGTTCAAATAATCAACGATGCTTTTGATTGAAATACCATAATGGTTGCTTTCGTGAATAGCTAAAAATCGAAATTGTCCTTTTGCTAAACGAATACAAAGATGAGTGCGTTCTTCTTCGCCATCTTGTTGATTCTTACGGCGACCAAGAGATTCCATCGTAACAGTATTTATCTCGTCCCTGACATGGTTGTATTTTGCAGATTTAAAAACAAGATTATAATTGCCATCCTTGAGATCTTGAAAGCTATCTAACCAAATAACCTTTTCAATGGAAGTATTGTCTTGCTTTCTCTCCTTAAGATCCTGTTTTACTGTAAAAGAAAGCATATTCGAGAAGGCGCTAATAATTTCACTCATCTCATATTTTGTATCAGCTTCTTTACCGTCTTTATGTCGTTCTATTGCCATAAAATAAACATAAACGGGAACACTTTTCTCTTGTGTTTTCATATTAGATTACCTCGTTAAGGACCTTCCATGCATCGCTTTTAATATCATCCGAATATTGATCGGTACAAATACATAATTCAAAGCTTTGTTTATCCTGGCGAACAATACCGCCTTTAAGATTGTATTTATCCAAATAACGTTTCAAAACCTCGAACTTCTTCGCCGTATATTGGTCGATATCTTCGCTATCGCCTGACTTTGTAAAACCGCCTTTGGTTTCAATGATCCATATTTCACCATTCACGGAAATAATATAGTCAGGGTAGAAAGATTTTTGCTTTCCTAAATTATCTTCATACACAATGGATAAGAACTCCGGACCTTTATCGCCGTTTTTATAAATCCATTCAACGTCAGCACATTGCTCACAGAATTTTTCAAAAAGTTTTTCGGAAGATGAACGCTTTTCTGCAGACGACAAGTAACCGCCATATACATTTTTCGCCATCTCGTATTGTGTTTTTGCCGTGCCATCATAAGTAAATAAGCATTCAAGAGGCAACCCAATAGGTTTTTCTGTAATATTCTTCATCGGAATAACCTGTTGTAAAACCGTTGAAGCCATTGCTTCACGAATTTCTGCAATCAGTTTATCTTTATTATTGATTACAAAAGAATAGAGTTCACGGATTTCCAAGCCTAAGATTTTATAATCGCAACGAACATCCTTTAAAAACAATTTACGAAGTACAGTGTTTATTCTTGCATAATCCAAGGTAACTTTTAATCCAATTTCTCCTGCACAGTGATGATAAGCACGCCCGTGTTTAGTCGTGTTTAATTCTTCGTGAATTGCAATTGCATTCAAATCGTCAATTTGCTCTTTTTCAAGTTTTGAAACAGAACCGGACTTTGTATAATCAATAATATCTTGACTAAAATCGTATCCGCAAGCCCCCAATTTGGTTTTATTTTCGATAAGTTTTCCACTTAAGCCATACTTCTTTTTGTAGTGTTCGCTAAAAACTCTCAATATACGAGCGGCATCACGAGGGAAGGGTACTTCCGTCTTAAATTCCGTTATGATATTAAAATTACGATGTTCTGGCTTCAGCGTGAGCTTTTTAGCATCAAGAGCACCTTTACCCAAAGATTGCTTAACACTCTCGGTAAACGCACCATCCAACGTATATAAATAGCAACTGTCAAGCAAATCATTTTCGTAATGTTTTGCTTCAGGCATTCTTCTAATTCTACCTATCGTTTGAATTTCAAACGTTTCGCTCATATTGTCACGAAGTTTAACGAGAATATGAGCACGAGGGCAGTCCCAACCCGTTGCAACGGCTTGTTTGATAATAACGGCAATAGGCGTAGCGTTAGGCTCTTCGATATCCTCTAAATTTTGCTTTTTATCGGAAAGCCAAACAGCTAATTGATTATTCTCGTAAGAAATGCCTTTACTGTTAAAATACCTCTCCACGCTTTCGAGCAGTGCTTCCGATTTATTGGGAAGTTGCACGACAATCAAAGGATTGATATTTGCTTTTCTATTTAGAAAAGCGGAATGAAGTTCCCTTTGCTTATCGATTGCCTTATCGATCAGATATGTAATTTGGTCATCAACCGTGATATTTTGCTCAAAGTTTTCGTTGATGATCAATAGTTTTTTAATAAGCCCTTCCGCAATAACGTCTTCTTCGGGAACATCAACAAGTAAAGCATTCTTATAAGGCTTAGGAGTAGCAGAGCAACGAATAATTTTATTTGTCTTAAAATATTCGATAATTTCATCCGCTTTAATCGTATCGTTTTGATGAGATTCATCTACGATTACTTTGAAAGAAATACCTTCATCTAAAGCGTTTTCAATATGTTCCAAGAAATTAGTTCGTTCGCTATCTCTTAACGCTGTATTTCCCTTCTTGGTAAGCTTTTCCCAGTTAATAAAACAGGTATCGCCAACAGAAAAACCACTTGTCATAACATCGCAAAGAAGTTTTGTGGAGCAACCATAAACGTAACGATCCATTTTTTCTTTGCTTTGTTCTTCCAAATTACCTTTACCGGGAGTAAGCCAAATAAATACGGTATTGCCAAAACTCCTCATATAAGTATCAATAAAATGCGTTAATATAATGGTTTTACCACTACCCGTGCAACTTTTCAACACGATTTCCTTATAGGGCGTTTGCATAGCGTCCATAAGTCCACTAATAGCATTTAATTGAAATCTTTTTAATTGTATTGCCATATTATGCGTCTAACTCCTTGTAATAATATTCAGGAATAATATTGACCTCAATCTGTTGAGCTTCCAAAATTTCTTCCTGTTCACCCTCTAACAGCACGTCATGACCAAGATAAACTTTTTTGCAGGCATTTAATCTTTCTACATCTGCAATGAATTCTGCAACTTCATCTTCCGTTAAGAGAATTGCAAGTTCTTGATTGCCTTCAAAATTTACACCGTTTTCCAACTCGACAAGTTCCTGAATATGATGCAATAATTCATCCGCATACTCATAATACAACTTTTCGGAAATGGGGACGTAGTCAACTTTATAATACTTTAAAGTTGTTTTGTAATCATCTCTATCAACGACTCGTTTAATCCTTTCATACGTAATTTTTCTTGCGATTTCGTTTTGATTATTTGTACATAAGATAAATTTTCTGCTTCCATTATCAATCTCATTAAGTTTTAAAACCGCTTCACCTAACGTACCGCTTCCAGCAAAAAAATCCAAACAAACAACGTCTTTATTGCGATAAGCAGCAATTAGCTTTGCTATAAGACGAACAGGTTTAGGATAATCAAATAGCTTCTGTTTCCTAAATATAAGGCGTAATTCTTCATCAGCATCTTCATTCGATCCCCAACCGCTGTCAAATAAATTATTTATATCAAAGTTCTCATTATAAGTAATATCGGGATTATCACCCACTCGAGGTAAAATATCCTTCATCGTTTTATATCGAGCGTCTGTTACGATTCGTCTCAAATATAAATCACGAGTAAGATATAGTTCTCCTTTTGTTGCGTATTCCGCCATAGCTTCTTGGGAATAACGCCAATTACCTTCTATAAGTAAATCTTCTGCGAGTACTCCATCGCACACAACTAAATCTGAATGCAAAACTATACTCATCGTTGTATCAGATATTTCCGTACCTTTTGGCAACCTGAAATTTTTTTCTTTATACTTGCTTTCTATCCCTTTAGGAATATGACGTATTTCTCTCTTATTGGGAGCATTAATACAGGGATATGTTTCAACTTTTGTGTTTATTTCCCCAATCAAACCAGGAAAGCTGTAAATACTTTTAGCATAAACTAAGACGTATTCCTTTATATTTGTGATAGAATTTGATAAAAAGGAACCTTTTTTCTTTTTTTCCCAAACAAGCTCAGATACGAAATTTGTCTCACCGAAGATTTCATCACAAAGCAAACGCAAAGTCGCTTGTTCATTATCATCAATTGAGATAAAAATAACCCCATTTATTGAAAGCAAATCTTTTGCAATCGCAAGTCTTTTAGATAAAAAGCTTACCCATTTACTATGTCTAAAAGAATCATTGAAATCAACAAAGGTATCATCATAGATAAAATCTTTATTGTTTGTATTGTAAGGAGGATCAATATAAATCAAATCAATCTTGCCTTTATGCGTTTTTTCAAGCAGTTGCAAAGAAGCCAAATTATCTCCTTCAATTAGGAAATTCATTTGACCCCCTTTATCAATAAATAAATCCTTTTCTTCCGTCAAAACGGGAGTATGGGCAGCAAGTGTTTCATCGATACCCTCACGGTGTTCTTCAAATACCAAACCGTACTTTTTCCCTTTAATATCCTTTTCAATTTCAGAAAGGTACGTTAAAAGATTGCCCGTATTTTCATCCTGCGGTGCAGCGGAAATAAAGCCTCGAATTTGTTTAATTTTTTCAATGAGATCATCTCTCTTTTCTTTAGAAATATTTGTTGACATTTTGGTTTCCCTCTTTAATCTTTTTCTTCAATATTCCTTTACATATATTATAAACCATAATATATGACAATTTTAGGCATATTTATCAATTTTTTATAAATTTTTTATTTTCAAATTTAGTTTATTTTTATATAAATCATTCTTTTCTCAACCACACGTCGATTACTTGCGAATACTGCTCTTTGGTCAACAAATCTATTTGCAAGGCACGAATTTTCTTTAATTCTTCATCATTGACGGGCGTTTCGTAATCGGAAACGCTCGTTTTGTTTTCTATCGTTTTGGCAATGGACGGGTAATCAAAGTGCGGTTCGTCGGCTAACAGATCGGCAACGTCGATACCAAAGTAATCGGCAAGCGACATAACGGTAGTCAACATAGGTTCCACACCATGGGCAAGTCTTGTGAAGTTGCCAAGCGATATTCCCGTCGCTTTGGATATTTTTCGGTAGTTTAACCCCAACGCCTTATGTAAGTTCAAGAAGTTTCTCGTAAAGTTTTGAACTACCTTTTCATCCTTGTCCACCTTGAAAAATATTTCTTTATCACAATATCCCCGAATAGCTTTTCTCAAAATAGAAGCCATTGTTTCGTATAAGTCTTCACGGCTCATCGTTTCCCTATCTTTACATTCGGTAATGATCTGCTTTTTGTATTCGTCCATATTGTCAACAGGCAAACGACGTAAAAAGGACAGTATCATAGAAAGTTTCTTTTCCGCATCGATCGCCACCCAACTACTACAAAGTTCGCCCACGGTTGTGCAATAAACACGAGCGATTTGATTGGCAACAGAAATATAGGGGCATACGTTACGGGAATCGTAAAAATACATTGTCGATTCGGGAATACCCGTCATTTGGAATAAATCGGGGTAACGCAAATCGAAGATAGCCGATCGGCACGTTTCGATATTCATACTGAAATTTTGCAAGCGAATAGGCAATACCTTTTCTTCCTTCATAAAATCATCTCCACAAAGAATTGTTCAACTTCTCAAAAAATCTTCAAAAAACTCTTGACAAATCTATTATTAGGATATATAATGAAATAGTATTTGTTCAATATGTCAAAGTTTCCGTTGCTAAAAACGGATTTCTTTTAATGTTGATTTGTTCAATATCTCAATTTATAAGCCATTTGGCTTTTTATTTTGAGTCTGTTTGTTCAACTTATCAAAGTTATTATAGCAAATACAAAAATAAAAATCAAGTGTTTAGGAGGATTTTATGGATACAAGTTAAAAAAGCTCTCCGCAGGAGCGAACGAGATACTTTAGCGAAGCGGTGTATCTTAGTGAGATAAAGATATAGCAAAATCTTAAAAACAAGGAGGAATTTATTGAGTACACAAGTTATCAGAGTAGAAACATTTACAAGAGGCTCTCTCGGTAGGATCGGGGGAGAAACGGAACGAACAAGCAAACACCACAGGAACGAGGATATTGACGACGAAAGAACGCCTCTCAATTATTATTTCAAAAAGTCGGAAAGCGGTTTAACGGCTCAATGGAACGCTGTTAAAAATCACTTCCAAGCAGACTTCAAGGAAACGAAAAAGAGCGTTGCTTTCGAGGGTATCATCGTTACTTCGGACAAGCAATTTTTTGAAAGTTTAGGTTGGAAACAGGGTGACGGCATGACGCCTAAATTGATGGACTTTTTCTCAACTGCCTATCGGTTTGTAGTAAAGGAAATCGGTTACCACGGCACGGATGAAAATATTTTATCGGCGGTCGTTCATTTAGACGAAACGACTCCCCATTTGCAACTTTATTACGTTCCGTTGGTTGACGTTACAAAAAAGAAAGTCTATGAAAAAACGCCTGACGGCAAGGTCAAGCGAAATGCAAAGGGTAGTCCCGTTCAAGCGAAGGACGAAAATGGTAAATCGAAATATGAATACGTTGAATTAGAACGACCGAAAATTTGTCATTCGGAATTTTGGGATCAGAAAGGAGGGCAGAATTCTTACGGGAATTTACAGGACGATTTCTTTACCTATGTTTCCCACAAATACGGATTAGGTCGTGGCGAGGTTGGAAGCAATCGAAAACACACCACAAAGTATGAATGGGAAATGCAGCAACAACAGGAAAAACTTTCTAAGTTACAGCAGACCGTGCAAGCCTACGAACAGGCGATAGATGGAGAAATACCCTTTCTGCCGAGCGATAGAAAGAAGATGATCGTCACATTAAGAACGGCATTAGCGGACGAAAAACAGGCGAAGAGTCGTATGATCAAGGACAATGCATACTTATTTGAACTCTATCAAAAAGCCCAAAAACAGGCAAATCAAAACGAATTTGCAAGAGAGGTTTTGAACCTATTCCAAGAGTTTGCACCCGAAGAATTGAAACGTTTAAAGATAGAAGCCGAGCGGAGAAAATCTGCCAAGAAGCAACCGATCTTACCCAAGAAAAAAGGAAATTTCAATTCTCATTAACAACTGAATATTTATTTTCTATATTTAAGAAGTAGATAGTCCTATCTACGTTTGATCCGTTCGTTGGAAAGCAATCGGGGCGAAGGTTGCGAAAAAATATACGCCTAACGCCAAAAATCTGACAAAACCATAGCAAATTTACTTGCAAAAATACGAAAAATGATATAGGATACAACACAAATTTGGCTACCTGATTTAGTAGCTAAAAAAATATCCACAAGGAGGACAATGAATAACGAAGAAGCAAAGAAAATAACGGAATATATCCGAAGTGCCGGTTCCAACGATACGGCAATAAAAATTATGTTGGATATGACAGCGGAAGCAGTGAAACCCGAAGTAAGAAAAGAGTTGACTTCTCCCGTTGAAGATGGCAATTTTGATAAATCGAGGGCAATAACATTCACTACAAGGGAGTTAAATAAAATGCCTAAGACATTCAAAAAATTATTTAAGTACAACAAAGTATTAGCACACGTTTATAAGCGTAAAGACGGCGTTTACGAGGTTCGTTGCATGATCAACGGAATTCGTTACACGGGACGATCGGTAAACCTTGAAAGGGCAAAAGAACGCTTTATCGAGAAGTTAGGCGGTGAGGATACGTCCGCCATTCCCGATAACAATCCTTTCTTTCCCGATTATGTATTGCGTTGGATGGAAACGGTGAAAAAGCCGTTCGTTCAAGAATCTACATACGAAACCTATTGTGCAACCTATCGCAGTTACGTTGAGAAAAAGTTCAAGGGTAAGCGCATCAAAGAAATCACTTCTTTTATGCTGCAACAGTATATCAACCACTATGTAAAAGAAAATAAGTCGAGAACGGCAAAAAAGATTTTTATTTTCTTATCCCCTTGCTTTAAATACGCTGTTGCGGAAGGGATTATCGATCGAAACCCTTTGGACGTCGTAGTGATGGGCAAGTACGAACAACAACACGGTACACCTTTAACACGGGAAGAGGAACAAACTTTGGTAACGGCTCTCAAAAAAGAAAAATCGCCCTATGCACAGGCGATGGTGTTCTTAATGTATTCGGGGCTTAGAATCGGCGAATTGCCTACTGCTCAATTAAAAGACGGTTGGATCTCCGTAATAACGGAAAAGACAAGAAAAGGTTTGAACGAAAAAGTGCGTTCTATTCCCTTAAATCCGATTCTGAAGGAATTGATGCCGTATATCGACTTTGAGAATATCAAAAAGCTCAACAGCAATACGATCGGACGACACGTGAAGGATTATTTTGAAAATCACCACACGCACGATTTCCGACATACTTTCGTTACGAGAGCACAGGAGTGCGGATGCCGAAGAGAAATCGTTTCTTTATGGGTTGGACACAGCGCCGATAGCAGTATCACGTCAACCGTTTATACGCATTTGGAACAGAATTTAGAGTTACAATTAGAGGAGATGAACAAATTTTATTACAAAGTGTGATGTTCCCTATTAAGATACGGCAATTTAACCGCCAAATCAGTAGCCAAATCGACAGGAACAAAAAATCTTTGCGAATAATTTGTTTGCATAAGATGAATATTTTCGATTTCAGCCAACACGCCAAAATTACAAAATTGAAGTGGCTCGTTGAAAAATTCCAAAAACCTCATAAAACACAAAAAACACCGAAATTGCTCATTTTTCATTAAAAAACTCACAAAATACAGTGTTTTTCGGTGGTGCCGCTGACCGGACTTGAACCGGTACGGTCGTTAAACCGAGGGATTTTAAGTCCCTTGCGTCTGCCTATTCCACCACAGCGGCATATATTTTTATTCAATTTTTATTCACGGTGATTTGACGAAGAGAAATTTTAAGTCCCTTGCGTCTGCCTATTCCACCACAGCGGCGTATTATTAAGTTGTGCATTGAAGAAATCTTTGCCCGAATCGAGGGAGCAAGGGACTTAACCGTTCAGGGCTCCCGCAAAAGATTTGCCCGCAAAGATTTTGTAGGAAGAGGAGCGGCAACGGAACGTTTTCGCCGTTTGCGTTTACACAAACGGCTGCAAGCGGAGTTTTCCGCGACGAGCGTCTGCCTATTCCACCACAGCGGAGATAAAAATAATTTTTAAGCTCTACCGTTCGGTAGAGCTTGTTGGAGGCGCCACCCGGATTTGAACCGGGGCATAAAGGTTTTGCAGACCTTGGCCTTACCGCTTGGCTATAGCGCCACGAAAAAACAGTGCGAACCTTCTGGAGCGGGAAACGAGATTCGAACCCGCGACATTCACCTTGGCAAGGTGACGCTCTACCACTGAGCCATTCCCGCATAATTTTGTCCGCACTGTTATGGTGGAAGTTATAGGGCTCGAACCTATGACCCTCTGCTTGTAAGGCAGATGCTCTCCCAACTGAGCTAAACTTCCTCTTTTTTGTTTTTCCGCTCCCTCACTCGAGAGCTTTTATAATATACCATATCCAAAAAAATATTGCAACTATTTTAACGCACTTTTTTTAATTTTTTTTGAAAAATTTTGAAAAACTTTTTTTCTTTTTCTTGACTTTCTTTGGCGACGTGCTATAATACTATGTAATACGAAGTATTATGGTATGCGAGGTATTGAGTAAGCGCGATGGATATTCAATTAAAGAAAGGGCTGTTAGAGATCTGCGTGCTGTCCGCGCTGAAAAAGGAAGAGAGCTACGGCTATAAAATCATCAACGATTTAAGAAACGTCGTTCCCCTATCCGAATCCACCCTGTACACGATCTTAAAGAGGCTGGAAAGCGAAAAGTGCCTGACCACCTTCACCAAGGAGGAGAGCGGGCGGCTTAGAAAATACTACCGCATTACGCAGGCGGGAAAAGACAAGTTGCAGGAATTTATTGACGGGCAAGAGGAATTTATTACCATTATGCAATATATAACAAGGAGAGAAGAATGATGTATACGAGAAGCGAATGGCTCGCGGCGCTCAAGGACGAGACAAAGAGTTTACCCAAAGAAGAACAGCAAAGGGCGTTTGCCTATTATAACGAAATGTTCGAGGACAAATTTGAACAGGGCATGACGGAGCGGGATATCGTTTTATCCTTCGGCGATCCGAAAATTGCCGCGAAGGCGATCATAGACGAATATCTCGAATCCGCCCCGCAAGCGCCCGAACAAAAGAAAACGGAGGAGGAAAACCCCTACCTGCCGAAGCGCGCGCAGAACGATGACACGACGGCGATCGCCCTGCTCGCGGGGATCGCGCTATGGCCGCTCGCCGTATGCGCCTGTCTGGTCGCGTTTATCCTCACGCTCGGCGCCCTGATCGGGGGCGGCGTGTGCATTGCGGAAGCCGTGCATATCGGTACGACCTCGACGACCAACGTGACGAGCTTTATCGGGCTCGGCGTCTTTGCGATGGGATTCGGCGTCGCCCTCTTCTACCCCGTAAGCTACGGCAGTAAAAAGATGTTTACCGCCTTAAAGAAATTTCTCCGCGAAATAAAGGAGGGCAAATGATATGTTGAATCTTTCGGGATTACCTGTTTTTATCGGTTGCGTGATCGCCGTGATCGCCACCCTGCTCTTATCCGTCGCTTGTCTGCTCCTCTGCATTTTCCGCCCCGCGAAAAAATTCCGCATGGGCGCGACGATCGCCTGGAGCGTGACGGGCGGGATCATGATGATAACAGGTCTCTTCGTTGCCGTGTACGGCTTGAAGGATATCGACTTTAAGCATTTTTCGGGCGTCTACAATTACAAGACGGTGAACTTATCCCACGATTGCGACGAAATTCTGCTCGACTTATCCGCCGCCAACGTAAAAGTGGAGATCGGCGACACGCTCAGCTACACGATAGCGGAAGAAATCGAATACCAAGTGAGCTACAACGTAAACGAGGGCAAGAACTATCTTTCCCTGCAACAGGAGCGGGATCCCTGGTTCTTCCGCCTCGGATGGAAGAAGGCGTTCCTTCCCGACGTGACGATCACCCTGCCGAAAAATCACGCCATCGACTTCTCCGTCAAGTTCGACGCGGGCTATTTGACCGTTTCCGACGGAACCTTCACCTCTTTCCGCGCAGATCTGGACGCGGGCGATATCCTGCTGATGGATTCGGAGGCGGAACTTTACGACATCTCCGTCGACGCGGGCAACACGGAAGTTTTGACCTGTCGGGGGGATCTCATGAAGATACGCGCGGACGCGGGCAATATCCTTTTACAGGACAGCCGTTTCGCCGTGACGGACGTGAGAGTGGATTGCGGGGATATCACCTGCCAGGCGCTTTCCTCCGACGAGATCAGTCTCGCCGTTGACCTCGGCGCGATCAACGGCACGCTGCGCGGCGTGGCGAGCGAATACACGGTGACGACGCTCGTCACGGTGGGCGCAAACCTAACGCAAAGCCACGAAGGCACGACGGAAAAGACTTTGCTGGCAACCTGCGAAGTGGGCAGCATCGATCTGCTCTTTGAAAACTGATATGGCAACGACGAAAGAATTTTTAAGCTACCTTTCGGAACAACTCTCCCTTGCGGAGGAAATCGCGACAAGACCCATGATGGGCGAATATCTGCTCTATTGTAAAGGAAAGCTGATCGGCGGAATCTACGACGACAGGCTCCTTTTGAAACCGACGAAAGCCGTCTCCTCCCTCCTGCCGCAAGCGGAACTTCAGACGCCCTACGAGGGCGCGAAACCCATGATTTTCGTGGAAGAGCTCGAAAACCGAGAGCTTTTGAAAACGCTCTGCGAGCGCACGGCGGACGAACTGCCCGCCAAAAAGAAGAGGTAGAAAGATGTCCTATTTCAATCCCTACGGGCTTGCAATCATGATTCTCATCATGATCCCGAATATTTGGTACGCCGCAACGGGCGGGAAGGGGAGCGGGCATAAAAAGGGAAGCAAAATCTTAGAAATACTCGAGCAAATCGGGCGGTACGGGTGTTTCGCGCTGATGATTTTCAATATCCCCTATTCCTACCGCGGATTTTGGCTGGAAAACGGACTTTTTTGGTACATAGCCATCAACGCCCTGCTGGTAGTTGCGTACTGCCTCGTCTGGGCGATCTGCCTTTTCCACCGAAAATATCCCCTGTGGGGACGGATCGCCCTGTCCGTCCTGCCCTCCGCCGTCTTTCTCTTCAGCGGCGCTATGATCCTCTCCTTCCCCCTGCTGTTGTCGGCGTTGCTCTTTGCGCCCTGTCACATTGTTATCAGCATACAAAACCATTGAGGAAACTACCATGAATAAATCTTTTTGCGGCGCGGATTGCGCCAAATGTAACAACAATATGACCTGCAAGGGTTGCCTTTCCACGGGCGGAAAGCCCTTCGGCGAGCCTTGCTTTGTCGCCAAACTCTGCCAAGAGGAGAATTACGAATTTTTCCGCGAAGAACTGCTCACCGCCTTCCGCGCGCTCGGCATCGAGGAATTAAAGAACTTAAACCGCCTGTATCCGTTAAAGGGATCCTTCGTCAATCTCGAATACCCTTTGCCGAGCGGACAGAGGATAAAGCTGTGGAAGGACGACGGCATCTATTTGGGAAATCAGATCGCCAAAGACGGGAGCGACCGCTGTTACGGCATCGCCGCCGACGAAAATTATCTCGCCGTGAGCGAATACGGCGAAAACGGGGCAGACGCCCGACTCGTGATGTTCAAGCGTTGGAGACCCTGACGTGAAAAAGGCGGTCGTATACGTACACGGCAAGGGCGGAAGCCCTTCGGAAGCGGAATTTTATAGGGAACTCTTCCCCGATTGCGACGTGTTCGGCATGGACTATCATAGTTCCACGCCCGAGCAGGCAAAAGAGGAATTTCCCGCGCTTGCGCGCGCCTGCCTTATAGGGCATAGCGGCATGATCCTGATCGCGAACAGTATCGGCGCCTTCTTTTGCCTGCACGCCCTTTCGGATTTCCCCGTCGAGAGAGCCTTCTTCATCTCCCCCGTCGTGGATATGGAGGGGTTGATCGGCGGCATGATGGCGGGCGCGGGCGTGACGGAGGAGGAACTGAAAGAAAAGGGAGAGATCGCAACGCCCTTTCACGAAACGCTCTCGTGGGAATATTTATGCTACGTGCGGGAGCACCCGATACGCTGGAAAATACCCACCGAGATCGCATACGGCGAGAGGGATGATCTGACGCCCCTCACTTCGATCACGACTTTTGCCGAACGGACGGGGGCGAATCTCACCGTGATGAAGGGCGGCGAGCATTGGTTTCACACCCAAGAGCAGATGTGCTTTTTGAAAGCGTGGATACGAGAAAAAAAGGAGAGATTATGACGGATTATCAGCCGCTATGGCTGTTTTTGCAGGCGAAGGGAGAGGAGAGCATCACCCTTTCCTTCGAAGAAATCGAATTTTACACGGGAGTCGCGCTCAAGCATTCTTTTTTGAAGGAGAAAAAGCAAGCGGAAACGTACGGCTACCGCGTAGATAAAATATTTTTAAGAGAAAAACGCATCATATTCAAGCGTTTGAAAGGAGAGAAGCATGAGTAAAAGTCTAAACGTCATTCAAACAATCAGCAAAATCGCAAAAGTGATCTGTAGCATCGGATTCGTCTTTTCCATCATCGGCGGGGTGGGGTGCCTGATCGGCATCGCGTCGCTCTCCGCCTTCGACGGGCTGGTGATCGACGGAAAGGAATTCTCCGAGTACATCATCGACCTCGGAGAGGTCAACGTTCACACCGCCTACGAGAGAATGACTTATTCCGTCCTCTCGTGTATCGCGGGCGGGATCGTCTTGAAATTTGCCGAGCGTTACCTCGCGCACGAGATCGCGGACGGCACCCCCTTTACCGAACGGGGCGCGAGCGAAATTTTGCGGCTCGGCATTTTGATCATCCTTTTGCCTTTGGCGGCAATCATTCTCGGCGGAATCGCGCACGGCATTTTTACCGCCTTCTGGAAGGACGTGGCGGCGTTCGAGGCGGATAACGTCTCCATCGGCGCGGGATTTTTCTGTATTCTGCTCTCTTTCCTGTTCCGCTACGGCGCGGAAGTGAAAGAATGCAACCGTGAGTTGACAAAAAGACAACAAAAAGCGGTAGACGAACCGAACGAAAGAGAGGTATGATCAGAAAAAAGGACGTACAAAAGATATGAAAAAAGCACTTAAAATAATCGGAATTCTGTTCGTGAGCCTGCTGTTTCTCCTGCTCCTCCTCGCAGGGAGCGTTTGGCTCCTATTCGGCGAGATTCTGACGGCGGCAGCCTCTATCCGCAAGGAGGAAGAGGGGCTGTATTCTATGGAATATCGAGGCGATTACGGCTTTGACGAGTTTCTCGAGCAGGGCGGCGCCGAGAGCGACGCGGAGATGGCGAATTATCTCATCTCTTTCCTCTCCAAGGGTTTTTATTCCGTGGAAACGCAGGTCGTAGAGGACGCGTTCGGATGCAGTACGCTCGCCGTGAAAAACGAGGCGGGAGAGGTTCTGTTCGGCAGAAATTACGACTGGGAGGAATGCAGGGGGATCATCGTACATACGATTCCCAAAAACGGCTATGAATCCTTCTCCACCTGCTGTTTGGACTTTCTCGGCTTTGGCGATTACGGCCCCGACGGGCACATGGCGGAGCGGATACAGACGCTTGCGGCGATCTACGTGCCCCTCGACGGCATGAACGAGATGGGACTCATGGTAGCCGACCTGATGGCGGGCGACAAGGAAGTGACGAATCAAAAGACGGAAAAGGCAGATTTAACCACCACGACGGCGATACGCCTGCTGTTGGACAGAGCCGCCACGACGCAAGAGGCGATCGACCTCTTAAAAGAATACGATATGCACTCCTCCATCGGCGCGGCGCACCACTTATCCATCTGTGACAAGAGCGGGGACAGCGCGGTGGTGGAGTACGTGAACGGCGAGATGAAAATTGCGCGCACGAAGGTGGTAACCAACCATTATCTGACCGATAGCGAAAAGAAGGGCGTCGGCTCGGAGCAGTCGCACGTGCGCTATGATTTGCTCTTGCAGCAGCCGCAGAATTTAAGCGCGGACGGCTTGAAGGACGCCATGAAATCGGTGGCGCAGTTCAACTTCCCGCAGAAAAATTACGAAAAGACCATGTGGACGGTGATCTATTCCCCCGCAGACCTCACCGCACGGTTCTTCTTTGCGGAGAATTACGAGAGCAGCTATACGCTCACCTTAAAGTCAGACAAATGGCTATCGGAAAAGGAGTGATTTCATGAAGAAAAACATATTATGGCGGGTCGCCGTGCTCTTGAGCTTGCTCGTCTGCGCTCTGCTTGGCGGGTGCAGTTACGGCAATTCCCCCTTTTGGACGGACGTGATCTTTCCGAGCGAATCGGAATACGCCGTCGGCAACGGGAGCGTGACGGAAACCGTTGAAAACATTACCCTCGAATGGGTGAACGGCGACGTGAGCATCGTCTACTACGACGGCGCGACCATCGAGATCTCCGAAACGAAAAAGGGCGTGACGAGCGACGATCTGCTCCTTCGCTACCGCGCGAAAGGCGGCACGCTGGATATCCGCTACGCAAAAAACGGCAGATGGAACATTTTCAACGTAGAAAAGGATCTCACGGTGAAAATCCCCGCGGGAACGCAGCTCAAGAACGTGACGATCGATTGCGTGAGCGCGAACGTCTGCTTGGACGGACTGGCCGTAAACGAGCTCGCCGTCCAAACCGTTTCGGGGGAGATCGAGAGCACCGCTACGATACGGGCGGATCGCTGCACGATTGACACCGTGAGCGCGAACGTCACCCTATCCCTTCGCGCGAGCGAAGTGTTCATCGATACCGTTTCGGGAAACACGACTTTACTTCTCCCCGCGGGCGTCAACGCTACCGTTTCCTTTGAAACGGTGAGCGGCGTTCTCCGTAACGGCAAGAATTATCCCGAAAACAGCTTTCTCTGCTCGATTTCCGCCGAAACCGTGTCCGGCAATCTGACTTTGAAAAACGAATAAAAAAGAATCCGACTCCTTTAGCGGCGTAGCGAAATCGCTACGCCGCAGTTTTATTTGCCTTACGGCAAGCGATATGCCTACGGCGTGGTATTTTGCTTACGCAAGCAACAAAAGCACACTACGCTTTGCAGTCGCAAAACGTAGTGTGCCATACTTTTATTTCGGAATAAAAATCCCTATGAGAAGTGCGTTTTTTCCTTTCTGTACCGAGCGCGTTAGCGGCGTTATCGACCTTTTTTTGCGCGCGTTGTGAATCCCGCAAAAATACCGCCATTCCCCAAAAAGGGAATGGCGGCGTTTTTCAAGATACCACGCCGAAGCTGATCATGATGGCTTTATCGACCCGCTTCATGGTGGATTGCGGCAGTTCGCCGATACGCTCTTTCAACCGTTTTTTATCGATGGTACGCACCTGTTCCAGCAAAATTACGCTGTCCTTGGCAAGCCCGAAGGCGGGCGGAAGCTCGATGTGCGTGGGCAATTTGGCTTTGTTCATTCGACTGGTGACGGCAGCCGCGATGATGGTGGGCGAATATTTATTGCCCACGTCGTTCTGCACGATGAGTACGGGCCGCACGCCGCCTTGCTCGCTGCCCACGACGGGAGAGAGATCGGCATAATAGAGTTCACCTCTTTTGATCGTCATACACGTTTCTCCTATTCAAGCGGAATACTCCCCTTTATCAGTTTATGTATTCGCTTTGGGTTTAGTGTGGACGAAGCGAGGGCTTTTTATACCTTTGACGCCTTTTTTGCGCGTAAAAAAAAATCGCCGCAGGCGGATGCCTGTGACGATCTTTTCCCTTATTTTCCCTATCGCCCTATGTAGGGACTTCTATGAAAACGGAACCTTCTCTCAACAAGGTATTCCGCTCACGTTACGGGTCAATTATAACACAAGACTCTCATTTTCTCCGTAAACTCTCGCTTATCCAAAGCAAAAAAGTGACTCTACTATTAGTAGAGTCGCTAAAAAAGTGCCATAGACGGAAAAAATTCCCCGCTGACGACACGAGGAATTCTTCCATATTTTATTTAGCTTAACTTTTCAAGAAGCTTCAAATCAATTCCCTTTTCACCGATCTTGATGATTTCGACCTTTACGGTATCGCCGAGGTTGACTACGTCTTCTACCTTGTCTACTCTCTTGTCGGAGAGCTTGGAAATATGGATCATGCCATCTTTCCCGGGGGCAAACTCTACAAATGCGCCGAACTGCAAAATTCTGACGACCGTGCCGACGAACATATCGCCGACTTCGGGATCGTGCGCGATCGCCTGAATGATCGCCTTTGCCTTTTCAGCCTTTTCAATGGAATCGTTGAACACGGCAACGCAAACGGTACCGTCGTCCTCGATGTCGATCTTGGTGCCTGTCTCTTCGATGATCTTATTGATGACCTTGCCCTGCTTGCCGACGACGTCGCCGATCTTTTCAGGGTCGATCTTGAAGGTGATGATCTTGGGTGCGTAGATGGAAAGCTCGCTCTTGACTTCGGGCAGACAGTCGAGCATCTTGCCCAAAATGAACTTTCTCGCCACGTTTGCCTTTGCGATCGCGTCGAGCAAAATTTGCTCGGAGATACCCTTGATCTTGATATCCATCTGGATCGCGGTGATGCCCGCTTCGGTGCCGGCTACCTTAAAGTCCATATCGCCGAAGAAGTCTTCAAGACCTTGGATATCCGTCATGATGACGTATTCGCCAGTCTGCTGATTCTTGATGAGCCCCATCGCGCAGCCCGCTACGGGAGCCTTGATGGGAACGCCTGCGTCCATGAGGGCGAGCGTGGAGCCGCATACGGACGCCATGGAGGAGGAGCCGTTGGAGGAGAGAATGTCGTTTACGACACGGATCGCATAGGGGAATTCCGATTCGGGCGGAATGACGGGAACGAGCGCCCTTTCTGCGAGCGCGCCGTGACCGATTTCACGTCTGCCGGGGGATTTTAACGCCTTCGCCTCGCCCGTGCAATAGCCGGGGAAGTTGTAGTGGTGCATATATCTCTTGGATTCTTCTTCGTCCAAGCCTTCCAGTCTCTGCACGTCGGAGAGCATACCGAGCGTACAGGTCGTGAGCGTCTGCGTCTGTCCGCGGGTGAATACGGCGGAACCGTGCACGCGGGGCAAAAGACCGTGTTCGCACCAAATGGGACGAATTTCGTCGAGCTTTCTGCCGTCGGGACGAACGCCGTCGAGGAAGATTCTCGCTCTCACCTTTTCTTTGGTGAAGTAGTAGAGGGAATCCTTGATTTCTCTTTCTTTATCGGGGAAGATTTCGGCAAAGTGAGCAAGCACGTCTTTCTCCACTTGCGCTTCTCTTTCCTCGCGTTCCTGACGGTTGAAGGTGGAGAGCGCGTAGTCGAGCTTTTCGGACGCATATTCCTTTACGGCGCTGTCGATCTCTTCGGGAACGTGATACAGCTCCATGACCATCTTTTCCTTGCCGACCTGCGCCTGAATGTCGGAGATGAAGGCACAGACCTTCTTGATCTCTTCATGACCGAACATGATGGCGCCGACCATCTCTTCGTTGGTGACTTCGCTCGCGCCCGCCTCGATCATGAGGAGCGCGTCCTTGGTGCCTGCAAGGCTTAAGGAAATTCTCGAAACCTGACGCTGCGCGGCGTCGGGATTGATGACGTATTTACCGTCCACCATGCCGACGAGAACGGAACCGGTGGGACCGTCCCAAGGAATGTCGGAAATGGAGAGCGCAACGGAGGAACCGATCATGGCGATGGGTTCGGGGTTCACGTCGGGATCGACGGAGAGCGCCGTCGCGATGACGACTACGTCGTTGAAGATTCCCTTGGGGAATAAGGGGCGAATGGGACGGTCGATGAGGCGGCTCACCAAGATAGCCTTATCGGTCGCTCTGCCTTCTCTCTTTTTGAATCCGCCGGGGATCTTGCCGACGGCGAACATCTTTTCTTCGTAATCGACGGAGAGGGGGAAGAAATCCATTCCTTCTCTCGGCTTATCCGCCATACAAACCGTGACGCTCACCACGGTGTCGCCGCAACGGACGACGCAAGCGCCGTTTGCCTGTTCGGCATACTTGCCGGTTTCTACGATGAGTTCTCTGCCGGCGTAGTCGGTTCTAAATTCTCTGTAACAATCTAATGAGGGCATAAAATATCTCCTTTCTTTTCTGTTCTTTGCCTCCTGCGACCCTGCCGCATTCGGCTATATAAGCACTTTTTTCAAGTGATACCTATTTAGTTTTACGAAAAAAGAGCGGAATAATACACCCCGCTCTTTTTCAGTCGTTTTACTTTCTGAGTTCCAAAGCTGCAACGATGGCTCTGTATCTTTCGATGTCAACGTCTTTGAGGTAGTCGAGGAGCGCGCGGCGCTTACCGACCATCTTCAAAAGACCGCGACGGGAATGATTGTCCTGCTTGTGGACGGAAAGATGCTCGTTGAGGTGATTGATTCTTGCCGTTAAAAGAGCGATCTGAACTTCGGGGGAACCCGTGTCGCCTTCGTGGGTTGCAAATTTAGCAATGATTTCTGCCTTTTCCATGTTATTTATCCTCCAAATGGAACGTAATTCGCCAATGACAAAGTGCATCGCCGGAGATTCGGATGACCTTGTTCATCGTACGACTTTATTTTACCATATCTTTTTCATATTGTAAATAATTTTTCGGTAGTTTTTTCTTTTTTTTCGGATTTTTCTTTTTTCGCCGAGCCTCTCGCCCCGCCCGAATTGACTTTTTAAGAAAAACATGCTATACTATGCCGAAAAAATCATACGGAGAAAAATCTCATGACAACCAAAAAAAGAAACTCTTTCTTCCTATTGCTCGCCTCTTTGATATGGGGCGCCGCCTTCGTCGCGCAGAGCGAGGGGGGCAACGCGATAGGTCCCTTCTCCTTCAGCTGCATCCGTTCCTTTTTGGCGGCGCTCGTGCTGCTGCCCGTCATGAAGATTTCCGATCTCCGTTTGGGGGAAAAGAGCAAGCGTCCGAAAACGAAGGAAGAGAGAAAACGGCTTTGGCTGGGCGGGATCCTCTGCGGCGTCTTTCTCTGCCTCGCGACGAATCTGCAACAGGTCGGGCTGTTCCTCGGCTCCACCACGGGCAAAGCGGGCTTTCTGACGGCGATCTATATCCTGTTCGTCCCCCTTCTCGGCATTTTCTTCCGGCGAAAATGCCCTTGGAACGTGTGGCTCGGCGTCGCCATCGCGGTGGGCGGACTGTACCTGCTCTGCCTAAAGGAAGATTTTTCCGTGCGGGCACCCGACCTTTTGCTGCTGCTATGCGCACTCCTCTTCTCGGGACAGATTTTAGCGGTAGATCACTTTTCGCCCCTCGTGGACGGCATTCGCCTCTCCGTCATTCAACACCTCGTTTCAGGAATCCTCTCCGCCTTTCCCATGATTTTTTACGATATTTTTACCCTATCGGGCTCCCTCTCCGCCTGGGCGGAGGCGTTTACGAGCCTGAATGCGTGGATCCCCCTGCTGTACGCGGGTATTTTATCCAGCGGCGTCGCCTATACCTTGCAGATCATCGGGCAAAAGCAGGTGAACCCCACCGTCGCTGCCCTGTTGATGAGCTTGGAATCGGTATTTTCCGCCCTGGCGGGTTGGGTGATTTTGCGCGAGAGCTTGTCCGTCCGAGAACTTTTCGGTTGCGCCCTCGTATTTATCGCCATTCTTTTGGCGCAGATACCCCTCCCCTTCCGCCGAAGTGGGAGCGAATAATTCAAAAAAAGAATACGTCCGTCGTTATCAAAACGGCGGACTTGTTTTTTACGCTTTTGCACGCGCCGCGATATCCTTGCGATAGATACCGACGAAGAGAACGCCCGATACGATCGCCGTGAGAAGCTCCGCGAGGGGGAACGTCCACCAAACGAGGGAAGCGACGTTTGGCGAGAGGGTGAAGAGAAAGGCGAGGGGAAACACGAACACGACGAGTCGCAGCAGGGAAATGACGAGCGGGCGAACGGCGTGTCTTAGCGCCTGAAATACCCCCTGCACGCCCACGCTGAAGCCCATAAACGCGTAGCCTATCGCGCCCACCCGAACGACTTTGACGACGATAAGCGTGATCTCGCCGCTCTCGCCCTCGGCGAGCGAAAACAGGGCGGCGAGAGGCTCGGCAAGCAGTTCGAACAGCGCCGTAAGGAAGAGGGCGACGCAAACGGACATGATCAGTCCGTGTCGGATGCAATCCCGCGAGCGATTCTTATCTCCCATACCGAAGTTGAAGGATAACGCCGTGATGATGGTGTTGGAAATCCCGAACACGGCAAACAGGGCGAATTGCATGATCTTGTAATAGATGCCGAAGCTCCCCTGCAACAATTCCGCGTCCGTTCGGGAACCGCCTAAAATGAGGTTTACGCCGAGCATCATGACGGATAACAAGCCCTGCATGAGGATCGCCGACCAGCCGATCCGATAGATGCTCAAAATGATGCTTCCGCTCGGTTTGAGCCCCGAAAGGCTGTTTTTGATCTCCCGATTCGCCGAATAGTGAAACGCCATGGCGACGATAAGCGAGACGCATTGCCCGACGACGGTCGCCCACGCCGCGCCCGCAACGCCCATTCTCATCGGATAGATGAAAACGTAATCCAAAAGGATATTCGTCAACGCGCCCGCTATCTGCGCGATCGTCGAAAGCAACGTCTTGCCCGTCGCCTGCAAGAATCGCTCGTAAATGGTAAAGCCGATGGCGCCGAAGGAGAAGCAACAGCATATCGTCAGATATTCCGTCCCCATCCCGACGGCTTGCCCGTTACCGTTCGCCTGCATACTCACGAAGGCTCCGCTGAAGAATAAGCCGAAGATCAGAAAGGCGGCGTAGATACCTATCCCCAAAAAGATGCCGTTTCCGACGATTTTGCTCGCCTTTTCTTCGTTGCCCTCCCCGAGCGAACGGGAGAGAACGGCGTTGATACCGATTCCCGTCCCCACGCCGATGGCGATGATGAGGAGCTGAACGGGAAAGGCATAGGTGAGCGCCAGATTGCCGTCCACGCCCCCTTCCCCCATGTTGATGACAAACGCCGTATCGACGATGTTGTATACGGCTTGTAGCACCATGGAGAGGATCATGGGTAGTTCTAAAGTCCAGATGAGTTTCGGAACTTTCATGGCTGCTAATCGATTCGTTGAACTGTCTTTCATAATGTATACCTCACAAAACGCAAAAAAAATAAGCCCGAACAAAGTCGGACTTACGCTTTTTAGCAACTCACTTGTGCGGTTATTGTACCATTTTTTTGGAAAAAAGTCAAACGAAAAAATTCAATAATTCCTCGGTTTTTTTGACAAAACAGGTCGCCCCGCTCGCCTCTAAAAACGCCCGATCGCGGAATCCCCACAGCACGGAAATGCAGGGAAGACGGGCGTTTTTCGCCGTTTGGATATCCACGTCGGAGTCCCCGATATACACGGCGGTAGCGGGATCGGCGTGCAGTTGAGCCATCGCTTGCAATACGGAATCGGGAGCGGGCTTTTTGCGCACCCCGCCCGCCTCGTTCTCCCCGATCGCCACGTCCACCAACCCGTCGAAATACAGCTTTTTCAGCGTCTGAACCGCCGCGTGCGCCTTATTCGACACGATGGCAAGACCTACGCCCCTCTCTTTCAATTGCCGCAAAACGGGCAGAATGCCCTCGTACGGCTTTGTCGAATCGTTGCAATGCTCGGCATAATGGGATAAAAAGCAGGAAAACACCTCGTTAAAGTTCTCCGCGCCCGCGGGCAACGCCCGCTCGATGAGTTTTTTCACGCCGTTGCCGACGAAGGAGCAGACCTCCTCCCTCGTGCGGACGGGATAGCCGAACGAAGAAAGGGCGTAATTTGTGGACGAAGCGAGGTCGTCCAACGTATTTAACAGCGTGCCGTCCAGATCGAACAGCGCCGTGCGATATTTCATGATCGATCACCTCTTTGCGCTATTCTATCACAACGGCGCAAAAAAATCAAGCGTCGCGAACGAGCAGCGCTTGATTTTTAATCCTGATTGCGCGGCGTTTCCCCGACCGCCAAAAAACTTTGACGGAAAGGGTTTTTCATCATTCATTTTTACCTCTTTTTTAAGTATTCGTGCAAGGACAGAATAAAGCCGATGATCGAGCCTATCACGAACAAGCGAAAGACGTGAAAGGGAATATACTCCATTTCGGGATAGAAGTACCATTCCCACACCTGACAATGACTGAAATCCCTCGCACTTACGGCAAACACGAACAATCCGACGAACAATAAAACGCAGCCGACCATGGAAAGGAGCAACAGGATATCCGTCCTGTCGAGCGGTCGGCTCGCGCAAGGTTTTGCTATTTCCTCCCGCTTTGCCATCTGTTCCCCGTCCTGCAACAGCAGATCTTCCCATTCCACGCCGTAAAAATTTTTCAAAACGAAAACTGCGTCGATATCCGACAACGAATCGTTTTCCTCCCAGCGGCGGACAAGAGGGCAACAAGTTTGCCCGTTCAAATTTGATTTTTTTCGTTCAGATTTGAAAAGGGGCAAAAAAACAAGCTCCGTAGCGTTACGGAGCTTGAAGATTGTAATTTCGTAAAATTACTTGAGTTCAGCGAAGTGCTTAATGGTTCTGACCATCTGGCTGGTGTAGGAGTTTTCGTTATCGTACCAGGAAACGACCTTAACCAACGTGGTGCCGTCGCCCATATCCATGCACTTGGTCTGGGTTGCGTCGAACAAGGAACCGTAGGTGATGCCGATAATATCGGAGGAAACGATTTCGTCCTCGGTGTAACCGAAGGAAGCGGAAGCGGCAGCCTTCATGGCAGCGTTTACGGTTGCGGCGTCAACAACGCCGTCAACGACAGCAACGAGCTGGGTGAGGGAACCGGTGGGAACGGGTACGCGCTGTGCGCAACCGTCGAGAACGCCGTTGAGTTCGGGAATAACCAAGCCGATAGCCTTTGCAGCGCCGGTGGAGTTGGGAACGATGTTGACGGCAGCAGCTCTTGCGCGGCGGAGATCGCCCTTTCTGTGAGGTCCGTCGAGAACCATCTGATCGCCGGTGAAGGCGTGAATGGTGGTCATGTAACCCTTCTTGATCTTAACGAGCTTGTTGAGGGTATCTGCCATAGGAGCGAGACAGTTGGTGGTGCAGGACGCTGCGGAGATGATCTGATCGTCCTTGGTGAGGGTGTTTTCGTTTACGGAATAAACGATCGTCTTGGTTTCCTTATCGGCGGGAGCGGAGATAACTACTTTCTTAGCGCCTGCATTGATGTGAGCCATGGACTTTTCCTTGGTGGTATAGAAACCGGTGCATTCCAAAACGACGTCTACGTTGAGAGCGCCCCAAGGGCAGTTGTTAGCATCCTTTTCCTTGTAGATCTTGATTTCCGTGCCGTTTACGATGATGGAATCTTCGGTGTAGGAAACCTTGTCCCAATACTTATACTTACCCTGAGCGGAATCGTACTTCAAAAGGTGAGCGAGCATTTTGGGATCGGTTAAATCGTTGATTGCCACTACTTCGTAACCGGGAGCTTCAAACATCTGTCTGAAAGCAAGTCTGCCGATACGGCCGAAGCCGTTGATCGCAACTCTAACATTTGCCATAAAAATAAATCCTCCAAAATTTAATCGAATTGCTATTCGATAGTTTTCTGTCTATTATTTTAGCACATCTTTCCTGTTCCGTCAATAGTTTTTTTCCATTTTACGAAAAAGGGAGATGAAACTTTTGTATCTTTTTTCTTGATATACCCCCAAAAGGGAGCGTTCCGACAAAAAAGCAACCAAACGGTTGCTTTTTACCGCTTACGCGGTCTTTTTATACACCAAAGTGGGCTGTGCGTTGTCCGTGAGGCACTCCTTGGTGACGACGACCTTTTCCACGTCCTTCTCGGAGGGAATACGGTACATCACCTCGTTCATGACCCCTTCGATGATGGTTCTTAGTCCCCTCGCGCCCGTCTTTAAGCGGATCGCGGTGCGCGCGATCTCGCGGACGGCTTCCTCCTCCACCTCCAGCGTGACGCCGTCCAAGCCGACGAGTTTTTGATACTGCTTGATGATGGCGTTTTTGGGCTTGGTGAGAATGCTCACGAGCGCGTCCTCGTCCAAAGGATCGAGATTGACGACCACGGGAAGTCTGCCCACGAACTCAGGGATAAGCCCGAATTTGGTGAGATCCTGCGGTTTTACGTCCTTTAAGAGGGAGTAGTCCACCTCCTCCGCGCCCGCGCGGATCTTGCCGCCGAAGCCCAAGGAAGAATCGTCCGTGCGGGAGGACACGATTTTATCCAGTCCGACGAACGCGCCGCCGCAGATGAAGAGAATGTTGGTGGTGTCGATCTTGATGCACTCCTGCTGGGGGTGCTTTCTGCCGCCCTGCGGGGGAACGTTGGAGACGGTGCCCTCGATGATTTTGAGAAGGGCTTGCTGAACGCCTTCGCCCGATACGTCGCGGGTGATGGAGACGTTTTCGCCCTTTCTCGAGATCTTATCGATCTCGTCGATATACACGATGCCGCGCTGCGCCTTTTCCACGTCGAAATCCGCCGCCTGAATGAGCTTTAATAAAATATTCTCGACGTCCTCGCCGACGTACCCCGCCTCGGTGAGCGTGGTGGCGTCCGCCGTGGCGAAGGGCACGTTCAAGATTTTTGCGAGCGTCTTGGCGAGCAAGGTCTTGCCGCTGCCCGTGGGACCCAAGAGGAGCACGTTGCTCTTTTCGATCTCCACGTCGTCGTCCTTCTTGGGATTGCCGAGCGCGTTGATACGCTTATAATGATTGTACACGGCGACGGAGAGGACCTTTTTCGCCCTTTCCTGACCGACGATATATTTATCCAGTTCCGCCTTGATCTCGCCGGGGATCTTCAGATCGAAGTTGCCGACGGAAACGGTGTCCTCTTCCAGCATTTCCTGACAGAGAGCCACGCACTCGTCGCAGATGAAAACGCCGTCGGGACCCGCGATGAGGCGTTTGGTGTTCTCGCGGGGTTTTCCGCAGAAAGAACATTTATGTGTTGTAATATCCATAGATAGATGCAATTTCTCCTTTCCAGCACTTGGTTTCATTCGAAATATCGAATGAAAACGATGCGGGCGGTAATCCAAAGAATGTCCGCCCGCGTGTAAATTATCTCTTTACAAATACTTTATCGATGATACCGTAGTTTTTCGCTTCGTCGGCGGAGAGATAGTTATCTCTGTCGGTATCCCGCTCGATTTCGGAAACGCTCTTGCCTGTATTCTCGGAAAGAATGCGATTCATTCGCTCTTTGATCTTGAGAATGTGCAATGCCTGAATCTTGATATCGCTTGCCTGTCCCTGCGCGCCGCCCAAGGGCTGATGGATCATGATTTCGGAGTTGGGGAGCGCGTAGCGCTTGCCCTTTTCGCCGCTCGAGAGCAGGAACGCCGCCATGCTCGCCGCCATGCCGATGCAGATGGTGGAGACGGGGCATTTGATATAATTCATCGTATCGTAGATCGCCATGCCCGCGGATACGGAACCGCCGGGGGAATTGATATAGATATTGATATCTTTCGTGGGATCCTTCGATTCGAGATAGATGAGCTGCGCGACGATGGTGTTCGCCATGGCGTCGTCGATCTCACCGCTCAAAAAAATGATTCTGTCCTCTAACAGTCTGGAATACAGATCGTAGCTTCTCTCGCCCGACGAGGTTCTTTCCACGACGTAAGGGACTAAAACATTTTTCTCGTTCATACATTACTCCTCGATATAAAGTTCGTTGTTTTCGGAAAGGAACTTAAAGAGCTTGGAGATGACGATATCGCTTGCGATATATTCCGTCTGTCTGGGATCCATGCCCTTCTTGTAAGTCTCAACGTCCTTTTCCACGGATTTAGCCTGTTCGGCGATCTTTTCGTCGATTTCTTCGGGCGTTGCGGCGATGGATTCCTCCTTGATGATCTTTTCGATGACGAGCTGGTTCAAAACGTTCTTTCTCGCCTGATCGACGTACTGCGCTCTGAAATCCGCCATGGACTTTCCGGTGTACTTCAAATAATCGTCCATCTGAATGCCGCTCTGCATGAGCTGATAGGATGCGCGCTGCACCATCTGATCGATCTGACCCTGGAGCATCGCGTCGGGGATCTCGCAGGTCGCGTTGGCGGCGATCGCTTCCACGATGGAATTTTCCGTCTCGTCTCTGCCTCTCATCTCCGCCTGACGGGCGAGTCTTTCCTTCGCCTTTGCCTTAAATTCGTCCACGGTCTCGCAGCCTGCGGCGTTCTTGACGAATTCATCGTTCACTTCGGGGAGCTCCTTGCCGGTGATCGCGTTCAGCGTGACGGCAAATACGGCGGTCTTGCCTTTGAGGTCTTCCGCCTGATAATCTTCGGGGAAGGTGACGTTGATGTCCTTCTTTTCGCCGATGGACATACCCGCTACCTGATCCTCAAAGCCGGGAATAAACTGACCGGAACCGAGCGTGAGGTCGAATCCTTCCGCGGAGCCGCCCTCAAATTCCACGCCGTCCAACGTTCCGACAAAGTCGATGTTTACGGTGTCGCCCATAACGCAAGCGCGATCGGTGACGGAAACCTTTCTCGCGTTTCTGTCCTGAAGTTTCTTGACCTCGTTTTCCACGTCTTCGTCGCTTACAGTATATTCAAACTTCTTGATTTTCATACCCTTGTAGGAAGAAATCACGACGTCGGGCTTTACGGGGGTGGTCGCTACGATAGATACTTCTTCGTCGGTGAGTTTTTCCACGGAGAGGGAGGGAGCGCCGACAACCGTGAAGTTGTCCTTTTCCTTTTCGAGAACGGACGCATAGTTTTCGTCGAAGAGAATGTTCAACGCGTCCTCTACGAAGATACCCTTACCGTACACGTTGATGAGGACGTGCTTGGGAACCTTGCCCTTACGGAATCCGTTCACGACGTACTTACTTCTGTTTTGAAGATAAGCCTTATCGTTTGCGGCAGCCCATTCTGCTGCGTCGAAAGTCATCGTGATTTTTACTGTGCTTTTTTCGGAAGCTGCTACTGTGTAGTTCATAATGTTCTCCTATATAAACGTACTTTTTTTATTTTTTAATCGTTTGCAACTTCCATTTTAGCACATTCCTCGAATAAAGAAAAGCAATTTTATTTACAAATTTGAAAATTCAGAGTATAATATTTTCAAATTTTCTTTATTTCGAGGACAATATGCCCCAGGACGCCTTTAATTTACGACAAATTGCAAAAGAACTGAAAACCCTGCTCGTGCGGGGGAAGATCAACCGAATCGTTCAACCGAACAAGGACGAGCTCTCTATTCATATATACACCGGAAAATCCCTTCTAAACCTGATTTTATCGACGAATGCGCAAAATGCGAGAGTTTGTCTTTCCCGAACGGAAAAGGAGACGCCCCTCGTCGCGCCCAACTTCTGTATGCTCCTGAGAAAACACCTCTTAAACGCGGAGATCACGAACGTGGAACAGATCGGCTTTGAGCGGATCATCGCCCTCTCCCTGCATTGCACCTCCGACTTCACGAGCGCGGACAGAACGCTCTACTGCGAGATCATGGGCAAATACTCCAACCTCGTCCTCGTGGAAGAGGGCGTCATCTTGGGCGCGCTCAAGACGACGACCTTGGAGGAAAACGCCCACCGCATTCTGTTTGCGGGCGCGAAATACGCCCTTCCCGCGCCGCAGGACAAGGCGAGCCCCTTGGACAAAGAGGCGCTTATCCAAGCGCTCGCCCACCCCGTCGGCGACGAGGCAGAGTATCTGTTCACGCACGTTTCGGGCATCGCCATGGCGACGGCGAACGATATCGTAAGGACGAGACCGCCCCGCCTTTCGCTCGCCGAGCACGTCTATTCTTACCTCTTCGAGAGCGAAAATTCCCCCTGCGTGCTCTATCGCGGCGGCGTTCCCTTCGACTTTTACGCCAAAGCGGTGCCGGGCGCCACGCCCTTCCCCACCGAAAACGAGGCGCAGGACGCCTTTTTCACCTATCGCGAAAAAACGAAGGCGTTCGAGGGCAAGCGAGCCAAATTAAAGGCGAGCGTGAGCAATCTGATTAAAAAGCAGGAGAAGAACCTCGCCCGCATCTACGACAAGCAGAAGGAATGCGAGAGCATGGAAGAGAGCCGCTTGAAGGGGGAGCTCATCACTTCCTACCTCTATTTATTGAAGGAGGGCATGGATTCCTGCGAGCTTATAAACTACTACGACCCCGAGGGAAAGACGGTGAAGATATCCCTCGACAAGCAGCTATCCCCCGCGCAGAACGCCCAACGGTACTACAAAAAATACAACAAGATGAAGCGCACGCTCGCCGCCCTCGAACCGCAGCTGAAAAAACAGCTTTCGGAGCTGGATTATTCCCGCTCGGTGAGCCATTTCATCGACGCCGCGGAGAGCATGACCGACCTGAAAGAAATCGAGGAAGAGCTGATCGAGTTGGAGCTGATCAAGGCGCAGCCGAGCGGCAAGAGGGGGGAAAAGAAGGAGGCGCCCCTGCCCTTTCGGGAATTTGAATGCGAGGGATTCCGCATTTTGGCGGGCAGAAACAACAAGCAAAACGACAGACTGCTCAAGAGCGTTTCCCCGAGCGATATCTGGCTGCACGTGCAAAAGTATCATTCCTCCCACGTCGTCATTTTGACCGAGGGGAAAAAGGTGCCCGACCGCGTGCTGGAGCGGGCGGGCGAGATCTGCGCCTACTACTCCGAGGCGAAAGGGGGCAACAAGGTGCCCGTCGACTACTGCGAGCGCCGATTCGTGAAAAAACCGCCCAAGACGAACGCGGGATTCGTCAACTACACCGATTACAAGACCATGCTCGTCGACCCGAAACCGTAATCCGCCTTATCGAAACGCACGACCAAGCGCCGCCCCGAAGAGATTCTTCGGGGCGGCGCTTGATCAAATTTCTGTTAATTTTTTGGGAAAAAACTCAATATTTAGGTGAAGTGTTTTAATTCGACCGCAAAAAATTGAACAAAACTATCACCAAAACCGTTCAAACGATAGAAATTGACAAAATCTCATTCCTCTTCGGGCTCTTCCTCGACGGGAGGGAGTGCGGCGATAGAGAGGATCTGATCGATTCTATCCAGCACGTCCTCCTTGCCCGCGCGCGTCTGCGCGGAGACGGGAATGACGTTATCGACGCCCAGCTTAAAGCCCGCCGCCACCTGCTTTGCGTGCTCCTTCACGCGCATGCGGGAAAGTTTGTCCGACTTGGTAGCGATGACCGTAAAGGGAATGCGGTGATAATTGAGAAACTCTATCATCTTTTTATCGTCCGCGGTGGGCTCGTGGCGGATATCGGCGAGCGCGAACACGTGCGTCAGCTTTTCCCGATCCGCAAAGAAACTGTCGAGCGTCTTTGCCCACTTCTCCTTTTCCGCCTTGGAGACTTCCGCGTAGCCGTAGCCGGGGAGATCGGCGAGCACGAACTCGCCGAAGTCGAAATAGTTCACGAGCCGCGTTCTGCCGGGCGCGCTGCTCGTCTTGGCGAGGTGCTTTTGATTCGCGAGCATATTGATAAAGGAGCTTTTGCCCACGTTGGATTTGCCGCAGACGGCGATCATGGGCTTTTGCGGGTCGATGAATTGAGAAGAAGTCGCGGCGGACGTGATAAAGGTTGCGTTTTTGATGATCATGATTGTAAAATGGCGTTATGAAAAACGGTGGCAACGTTATCCGCGGGGATAAAGTTGAGGTCCTTGCGGATATTTTCGGGAATTTCTTCCGTATCGCGCAGGTTGTCCTTGGGAATGATGATGTTCTTAATGCCGATGCGGTGCGCCGCGAGCGATTTTTCCTTTAAGCCGCCGATGGGCAGTACCTTGCCGCGCAGGGTGATTTCCCCCGTCATGGCGATATCCCTGCGAACGGGCTTTCTCGTGAGCGCGGACAAGATGGCGGTCGCCATGGTGATGCCGGCGGACGGACCGTCCTTGGGCGTCGCGCCCTCGGGCACGTGGATATGGATATCCGTTTCGCCGAACGTCTCGTAGGGAATGCTGTACTCGTCGGCGTGCGAACGAATGAAGGTGAGCGCCGCCAAAGCGGATTCGCGCATGACGTCGCCGAGGTGACCGGTGAGCTTGACCTCGCCCTTACCCTTCATCGTGGAGACCTCGATGGTGAGCGTGGTGCCGCCCACCGCCGTCCAGGCAAGACCCGTGCAGGCGCCGACCTCGTTTTCCGCCATCATCTCGTCTCCCTTCTGATACTTTTCGGGTCCGAGCAGCGCGGAGACCTCCGCCGCCGTGATCACGCGTTTTTTCATTCTCTTGTGATCGGCATAGACGACGGCTACCTTGCGGCAGACGGAGCCGATCTCCCGTTCGAGATTTCTCACGCCCGCCTCTCGCGTGTAATTTTCCACGATTTTATCGATGCCCTCGTCGGTAAATTGGATATTTTTCTCCGTGAGACCGTTCTCCTTCGTCTTTTTGGGCACGAGATAGCCCTTGGCGATCTCACGCTTTTCGTCCTGCGTGTAGCCCGTGAGGGAGATGACCTCCATTCTGTCCAAAAGGGGAGCGGGAATGGTGTCGAGGGAGTTTGCGGTGGTGATGAAGAGCACCTTGCTCAAATCGTATGGCTCCTCGATGAAACGGTCGCGGAAGGTGGCGTTCTGTTCGGGGTCGAGCACTTCCAAGAGGGCGCTGGCGGGATCGCCGCGCATATCGGTGGAGACCTTGTCGATCTCGTCCAACAGGAACACGGGATTGATGGTTCCCGCCTCCTTCAAGCCGTACATGATCCTGCCCGGCATCGCGCCGATGTAGGTGCGGCGATGCCCCCTGATTTCCGCCTCGTCCTTGACGCCGCCCAGGCTCATGCGCACGAATTTTCTGCCGAGCGCGCGGGCGATGGACGTGGCGATGGAGGTTTTGCCCACCCCGGGAGGTCCGACGAAACAGAGAATGGGCGCCTTCATGGTACCCGTGAGCTTTAACACCGCGAGATATTCGGTGATTCTTTCCTTGATTTTTTCCAGCCCGTAGTGATCCTCGTTGAGCACCTTGACGCAGTCGGAGAGTTTTTCGGTGTCCGTCGTTTCCTCCGTCCAGGGCAGATCGATGAGCCATTCCAGGTACGTTCGGATGACGGTGGATTCGGGGGAAGAGGGCTGCATCTTGTCCATGCGGGCAAGCTCCTTTAACGCCTTTTCCTCGATCTCCTCGGGCATGCCTTTATCCAAAATCTTATTGCGGAACTCCTCCTGCTCGTTCACGTCGTCGCCCAGCTCGGTGTGAATGGCTTTGAGCTGTTCGCGAAGGTAATATTCCTTTTGATTTTCGTCGATGCTCTTTCTGACGTTCTGCGCCACCTTTTTTTCGATTTTGGCGATCTCGAGTTCGTCGTTTAAGCAGCGTTCGAACAGTTTCAATCGCTCGATCAGGTGCGCCTCGGCGAGGAGCTGTTGCTTGATATCGTCCCGCAAACGCATGGAGTTGGCGCAGATATTGATATATTTATCGATATCCGTGCATTCGTCCAGAAGGGCGATGACCTCCTTGGCGATCCTGCCCTCCTGCTGGCGAATATCCTTCACGAGCGCCTTCGCCGCGCGGAAATACGCCTCTTCGAGAATGTCGTCGCTATGAAAGGTAAGAATTTCGTCCACGACGGCGTAAAAATACCCGTTTTCAAAATTGATATTGCGCGCTTCGCCGCGGTACAAGCCCTCTACGACGAGCCGCTTATTGCCGTTGGGGAGCAGCGTGACGGAACGAATCTTCGCCACCGTGCCGACCGAATAGATGTCGTCCTCTCTTATGAGCATCTTTTCCGCCGTGCGCTGCGCGCAGAGGAACACGTTCATGTCGCAAGAGGCGGAACGCTCCGCCGCCTTTACGGAGATATCCCTGCCGATGTCGAGGCTGACGACCGTATCGGGATAGACGACTCTGCCCCGCAGCGGAATGATGGGTAACGTTTGTGTGATTGCTGATCTTTCCATAAGTATTTTCCTGTCTATAATCTTTTTCTCGGCTATATATAAACCGTAAAACAATTCCTTAACCGATTTTAGTGTAATTATAAAGGATTTTCACAATTTTTTCAACCCTTTTTGCCGTGTGAAAGGCTGTAAGAACGCCCAACTTTTTCCGAAAAAAAGAATATGCCCCGAGGCGACAGCCTCGGGGCGCTTATCACGCGAAAATGTTTCCTTCGCACTTCAATCGAGGATCTCCCCTTCCACGGAGAGGGTGACGACCTTCGACGGAATGATCTTGCCGCAATCCCGCAGGGCGATCTTCGCCGCGCGCTCGAGCCCGCCGCAGCAGGGCACCTCCATTCTCACGACGGTGACGCTCTCGATCTCGTTATTTTTTAAGATCTCCGTCAACTTTTCGCTGTAATCGGTATCGTCGAGTTTGGGGCAGCCGACCACGCAGATGCTCCCCCGCAGGAAATCCCGATGGAAGGACGCATAGGCGTACGCCGTGCAGTCCGCCGCGATGAGGAGCTTTGCGCCGCGATAATAGGGCGCCTGCACGGGCATGAGCCTGATCTGGCAGGGCCACTGCGAAAGTTCGCTCGTCTGTTTCTCGCAAGGATCGGGCGCGGGCGATTTTCTTTCCATGCGGCGCATGCGGCTGCCGGGACAGCCCGCGTGACGAATAGGTTGCGCCGCCTGCTTCTTTCGCGCCATGACGGCGGCTTCGTCGTAGGGAGCGGCTTCCCGCTCCACGAACGTGATGGCGCCCGTAGGACAATGCGGGAGGCAATCCCCCATGCCGTCGCAATAGTCGTCGCGCACGAGCTTGGCTTTGCCGTTCACCATCTCGATGGCGCTCTCGTGGCAAGCGGAAGCGCAGGCGCCGCAACCGTTGCATTTTTCTTCGTCGATCTGAATAATTTTTCTTTTCATAAGTTTTTTTAACCCCTTGTTTTCTTTTTCTGAATCCATTATAATGAAAAACGGACAAAAAATATGTGGTTATTACCACAAAACGGGAGGAATTTTATGGAAATACTGCGACATCCCCTTTTTTCCGCCTGTACGCGCGAGGAGGCGGAAGAGTTAATCCGAAGATTGAGACCGCGAAAAAAGCGTTTTGAAAAGGGAAACGTCCTGCTCTTTTCGGGCGAACCTGTACGGGAGACGGGCGTGGTGCTCGACGGTTCGGTGCAGGTGGAGCGGGTGGACTACGACGGCAACCGCTCCATCGTGAACGTGGTGAGGGCGGGCGACGTATTTGCCGAAGCGTACGCCTGCGAGGCAAAGGACCCCCTCCCCGTGAGCGTCGTCGCGCGGGAGAGCGCGGAAATTTTATTTTTGAATCTTTCCGAATTGCTTTCTCTGCGGGAGGACGCCGCGCGCAAGGTCGTAAATAATCTGCTTATCCTGACGGCGAAGAAAAATCTTCAGCTTTCCCGTCGAATGTTTCTCATTTCGGAAAAAACCGTGCGGCAGAAGGTGCTCTCCTACCTCAGCGAACAGAGGACGAAAGCGGGCGGCGACACGTTCGCCATTCCCTTCGACAGGCAACAGCTCGCCGATTATCTGAACGTGGAGCGAACCGCCCTCAGCAAGGAGCTCGGCAAGCTGCGGCGGGAGGGCAGGCTCCGCTTTCGCAAAAACGTATTCACCTTACTTTGAAAGGGCACGAAACTCTTTTCTCCAAAAATTTTCAAAAAAACTATGTACTTTGTCCGAATCTTGTATTATAATAAGAAAAAAAGGACTGTGAAAGCATGATTGTAAAATACACTTTCGGAAACCCCTTCCCCACGGACGCCGTGATAGCCCCCGTGAACGAGGGAGAAAATCAGACCGCCTTTTCCCTTCGACGGGAGAAGGACGGCGTCGTATTCGAGCGAGCGCTGCAAGCGGACGAGATCGTTTACGGGCTCGGAGAGACGATGCGCGGCATCAATAAGCGGGGCGGCAGATACGTGAGCTTTAACACCGACGATATGCACCACCGCGAGGATATGCCCTCCCTCTACGGCTCGCACAACTTTATCCTGTTCGACGGCGAACGAAAAATAGGCGCCTTCTTTGACACGCCCGCCTGCGTGACCTTCTCTATCGATTTTGAAAAGAGCGGCAAGGCGGAAATTTTCTGCGAGGGCGGCAACTTAAATTTATACCTGATAGAGAGCGAAAGCGCTTACGGCGTGGCGAGGGAATTTTTGAGCGTCATCGGACGGAGCTTTCTGCCGCCCCTCTGGGCGTTCGGGTTCGGGCAGAGCCGTTGGGGATACAAGACGCAAAAGGATATTCAGCGGGTGGTGCGCGGCTACGAAAAGGCGGGGATCCCCCTCGACTACGTCTGCCTCGACATCGACTACATGGATCGGTTCATCGACTTCACCGTAAACAAAAAGCGGTTCCCCGACCTGAAAAGTTTTTCCGCGGCGATGAAGGAAAAGGGCGTCCGCCTCGTGCCCATCATAGACGCGGGCGTGAAGATCGAGCCGGGCGATCCCACCTACGACGAGGGCGTGGAAAAGGGATATTTCTGCGTCAACGAGGAGGGTAAGCCCTTTGCCGCCGCCGTATGGCCGGGCATGACGCATTTCCCCGATTTTTTGCAGCCCCAAGTAAGGGAATGGTTCGGGAACAAATACGCGATTTTGACCGATCAGGGCATCGACGGCTTTTGGAACGACATGAACGAGCCATCCATCTTTCACAGCGAATACACGCCCCGCTCCCAAAAATACCCCGCGAACGAAAAGTACCGCGAGCGCGATTATAAACGTTTCTTCCACACCGTGGACGGCAAAAAAATTCGCCACTACGACGTGCACAATTTGTACGGCTATCTGATGACGAGAGCGGCGGGCGAACAGTTACAGCGCAATATCGACCATCGATATTTGCTGTTCACGCGGTCGTCCTACATCGGCTCCCACCGCTACGGCGGCATCTGGACGGGCGACAACGCGTCCTGCTGGGAGCATTTACGGCAAAATATGTTGCAGATGCCCTCGCTGAATCTGTGCGGCATCTTATACGCGGGCGCGGACACGGGGGGATTTAGCGGAAACGCGACGCGGGAGCTTTTGCTCCGTTGGCTCGCCCTCTCGGCGTTTACGCCGCTGATGCGCAACCACTGCATGATCGGCATGCGCAAACAGGAGTGTTACCGCTTTTCCCGCGCGGAAGATTTTCGAACGATCGTCGGGTTCCGATATCGCATTTTGCCCTATCTGTACTCGGAATTTATGAAAGCCGCGCTAACGAACGATATGCTGTTTAAGCCGCTTTCCTTCCTGTTCCCCGACGACGAGCGGGCGAGAGGGATAGAGGATCAGCTCCTGGTGGGGGATTCGCTGATGATGACGCCCGTTTTGGAAAAGGGCAAGAAGAAAAGAACGGTGTATCTGCCCGAGGACATGACGATGGTGCGCTATAACAGGGAAGGCTTTTCCTGCTCGCAGGCGCAAAAGGGAGAAACGACGATAACGGTAAATCTGAACGAGATCGTGTTCTTTATCCGAAAGGGAAAGCTCGTGCCCGTCGGCATCGGCGGAAAGAACACCGCGGAGATAGACCTGAACGAAGTCGCCCTGCTCGGCGACGGAAAGATATACGAGCAATACCTCGACGACGGGCTCACCAAGGACTGCACGCTGAAAAACGTGCGTATCTTAAAAAAATAAAACGGTTGTCCGAACGCGCGGTTCCCATAGGGACTTAAATGGAATAAGAAAAATTATCTTTTTTATAAATATAGTTTTTTATCCACACGGAATAACCGAAAAATTTTTTAAGAATTTTGAAAGTGAACGATAAAGTAAATATGTTGATAAGTAAAATAATAAGTAGCCTTATAGAAATAGCAGTTATAAGTTTAATACCTTTTATATGGTGGTTTGTAACGGCAAGAAAAAAAGAAAACTTTTTTCATTGGATAGGATTAAAAAAAATAGAGGCAAATAATTTCAAAAGCTCATTATTCGGAATAATCGTAATTTCATTTGTCTATGTAGCCATTTCCTTTTTTGTTTTGTTTTTAGTAAAAGATATCGAAACCGCTACCTCTGAATTTGCCGGATTAGGAGTAAACGGAATTTTACCTTCTCTTGTATATGCAATTTTTAATACATCTTTACCTGAAGAAATGCTATTTAGAGGTTTTATCTTAAAGAGATTACAGAATAAATTTAATTATAAAATTGCCAATATCATTCAAAGTATACTTTTTGGGTTAATGCATGGCGTCATGTTCTTTTCTATTATCGGAATCGTTAAAACATTCATTATTATAATATTCACAGGAGCCGTGGCATATATTATGGGATATATGAATGAGAAAAAAGCAGGCGGTTCCATTATTCCAAGTTGGATAATACATGCTACTTCAAATATATTTGCCTCATTTGTTGCGCTGTTTTCGTTAATATAGGAGACGAATCAATTGTTGGTTGGTGGAATAATTTTATTCGCTTTATTATTCAAATAAATTCCCATTGAAAAGCTAAAAGGCTAACGAAATTTTCGTCAGCCTTTTCATTATCTGAATATCCCTATGGGAACTGCCGCAAAGGATAGTCGTTTTTCATGATCAAGTATTTTGAATAAAGGAATTATTTACGATTTTACCCTTATACACGTGCCCGTCGACGGTCAAAGTAACGTTTTCCGCGTTCAGGTTATCCGACCAGATCCCCTCAAAGGTATAGCCGTTAAACTGCGCCTTTCTGCCCGCGCCGCACCAGGAATCCTTTTTCCAGTAGCCGATATAGGTGGTGCCGTCGGGATAGTAGTAAGCGCCCGCGCCGTGGAAGGCGTTATCCTTGAACTCCCCTTCGTATCTGCCACCGTCCGCCTTGCGGTAAACGCCCCTGCCGTTCTTTTTGCCGAGCAGCCAGCTGCCCTCGTAGCGGTCGCCGTTGGGATAGCTGTAAACGCCCATGCCGCTCATCATGTTGGCG
This sequence comes from uncultured Clostridia bacterium, assembly GCA_945949395.1. Classification (GTDB taxonomy): domain Bacteria; phylum Bacillota; class Clostridia; order Christensenellales; family Borkfalkiaceae; genus RGIG4074. The sequence continues at coordinate 113,494 of CAMFEK010000001.1, read as the reverse complement.
AAAAACTGCCCCTCGTACTTTCCGCCGTCGGGGAAAAAATAGACGCCCGCGCCCGTGCGCTGATCGAAAGCCCATTCGCCCTCGTAACGAGAGCCGTCCGCCCAGACGTACCGCCCGATTCCGTGCTTTTGATTGAGCTCGTTCACTTCGCCCTCGTAAAATTCTCCGCCTGCATAATCGATATGTTGCATAGCCGTTCTCCTTGCCGTTTTTGTTTTATCTTATCACAAGACGGCTTTTTTGTCAACCGGAAACAAAAGGAGATTGCAAAGAGAGAATTTTCCTACTCGCCGTTCAGGCGAATTGCAAGGTTTTGTGCGTAGAAACCGACTCCTTACGTTACCGAACTTGCCGCCGTAAACGACCACCCCGATGATTTGATCCATTATGACAGGCAACCCATAATAGAGCGTAGCCCCCAGCGCGCCGGCGCCGGCAATATCGAGCGGATACAGAACGTCAAAAAGAACCTTTACTGCAATAGCCAAGGCGTAGATAGACGCAACCAAAGCGCTTCGCGCGAACGTTTGCTTTTTTAACGAATAATTTTTGAGCATCAGTCCTATCAAAGCGAACAAAATCGGAAAGAATGAGAAAAGGCTTTACCATATAGGCGGGCATCTACGTCATATCCCTTCACGGCGTACTGCGCAAAATCAGTCGTAAAAATCAGTACAACGCTTTTATCTCCTCGGGAAAAGGTGGAAATGCGTTTTTCCAACTTTTACAAGGTTTTAAGCGCAAAAAAACGGCGCAACGGGATATTTTTCCCTGTTGCGCCGTATTTATGGCTGGGGTAGCTGGATTCGAACCAACGAATGACGGAGTCAGAGTCCGTTGCCTTACCGCTTGGCGACACCCCAATAGATAGACCGTTAGGTCGTTTAACGAATTATATTCTATCAAAAAGACTTTGAAAAGGCAAGCATTTTTATAGTCTTTTTGATAGATTTTTTTATTTTTTTACAAGTTTTTCGAAAGCCCTCTCGTCCTGCAAAGGCGTTCCGCCCTTACGGCGCGTCAGCGCAGGCGGATCGTCCAGTAGACGGGAGCCGTTTGAAAGGCTACGATCTGAAAGACCATGACGAGCGTATCCAACACGATGAGTACGCCCAACGTAGAGCAGACGATGAGCGCCGCTTTATGGGAAACCTTTCTCTGCACGAATCGGAGAGCGGGCGTATAGATGAACCGAAAAATGAGATAGGCGCCTATCCCGAATCCCAAGGTGGAAGATAGCCCAGCATACTGCGTGACGTGAAAGGTCTGCGAGGAGTAATCCCACAGCTTGACGTGAAACAGCTTTTCCCAAGCGTTCCCCACCGCGAGCTCGCTCAAAAACACGACGAGGCAAATCGAGAGGAAAGCGAGCAGGTTGGACAAAATTTTCGTCCTTTTGTTTTCTTCCCGAAACACCTTTTTCCCGAAAAAAGTGAGGCTGTCGGGATTGCCGAGCAAAATATGAAAGGCGAACGGGACCAACGCGTAGGGCGAAATAAAGGGGAGAAGGTGGAATCTGCTATCCATCACGCCGGACGTGACGAGCTTTGCTCCGTTTTCCGCAAGCCAACCGATCAATGCCGTTGCGATGCCCAAAAGATACAGATGCACAAATTCCACGCCGTAGACGGTGAAGGGCTTTTTCGCCTTTTTTTCCTCTTCCGTCTGCAATACTTCTTCCTCCGTCCGTTCCGCCATTTTCGTCATACCTCTCTCCTTTTCCCTATATTCTTCTATGATAGAGTACAAAAGTTTATAAAATGCTAAAGAACCGTGTAAATTGTGTGATATTTATTTTTTTTTGCGCCCTACCGTCATTATATGTCGTCAAAGCGAAAAAGCTATACTTTTGCGACCTTTTCCGCGAGGTAATTTGCGACCGCGTGCGCGGCGACGTTCCCCTCTCCCGCCGCCTTGGCGTACTGATAAGGTCTGCCCGTGCAATCGCCCGCGGCGAAACAACCTTCCAGATTCGTAGCGCAGGAACGGTCTACCTTTACGTGTCCGTTTTCCACTTCCAGCCCCGGCGTGAGAACGGAAGGCGTTACCGCCGCCTTGAGCATGAACACGCCGTCGATCGTAAGCTCTTTATCTCGAAAGATCACCTTTTCGGCTTTTTTCCCGCCGACGATCTCCGTGGGCATACCCGAAAGCAGCTGAATATTCTCCGCCCGCAGGCTCACGTTTTTATAAAGAGCCGTGACGTACACCTTTTCCGCCAAGGACGCGAGATATTCTATCTCGTGCTCCAACGATTTTTCCGTGCAGAGGACGAAGATGGTTTTTCCCTTATACAAAAAACCGTCGCAAGTGGCGCAATAGCTGACGCCCCTGCCGACGAATTCCAACTCGCCCTTGACGGGCTTTACCGATTCCACGCCCGTAGACAAAATGACGGTTTTGGCGTCGAACATATCCTGATTGCACAAGACGGAATAGAAATCCCCCATCTTATACACGCCCGTGACCGTCTTTTCCGTGATCTCGATCCCCATCGCCGAAATCTGCGCCGAGAAGGCGTCCGCCATTTCCTTGCCGCTGACCATGGAGAGTCCGGGATAGTTGCGGATTTTTTCCGCGCTCCCGATCTTATCCGAAAATTTCTTACTGCCGAACCAAATGAAGTTTTTATTGAGTGCCTTTAAGGTGAGCGCCGCCGAAATGCCCGCGACGCCCGTCCCGATGATAGCGCAATCGTACATTGTTTCTTCTCCTTATTCTGTTATTCACAATTTTTCAACGTTTTATTCCTCGAGCATGATGCGGATGATCTCTTTATCCGTCTCCCGCATGCCTTCGTGCGCGAGGCGGGAGACGCTGCGAATCGTCTGCTCGACGCCCTTTTTCACGATGCCGTCGCCCGCGAAAAATTCGTTGCCGTTATAGAACATATTCAGCCCCAGAAGTCCGCTCTCCACCGCCGTGGCGATTTTGGCGGCGCAACTCGCCTTGGCGCCATCGCAGATGATGCCCGAATCGATGGCAAGGGTGTTGACGAGGGTGTGAGAGATCTCCTTGAATCCGCCGCCCAAGAGATAGGCGATGCCGCAAGCGGCGCCCGCACCCGCAGAGACGGCTCCGCAATAGGCGGAGAGGGTGCCGATTCCCGTTTTCAAGTGCACGGTGACGAGGTTGGAGATGACGAGGGCGCGATACAGCTTGTCCTTGGGCGCGTGCAAGCCCTCGGCGTAGACGATGACGGGAACGGACGCCGTGATGCCCTGATTGCCGCTGCCCGAATTGATGACGACGGGGAGCTCGCAACCGTTCATGCGCGCATCGCTGCCTGCCGCCGCGTACGCTTTTGCCGTGAGCTTGATGTCCGGCTGAAAGCTGCGCAAGAGCACCTTGCCGATATTCGCGCCGTAGTCGTTCTTCATGCCCTCCTCGGCGATCGCCATATTATAGGATATCTGCCGATCGAGCGTTTCCTTGACGTCGTTCACGTCCACGCACGCGGCGAAGGAGAGGATATTCTCCACGTTGAGCAGACTGCGGTCGGCTTTCTTCTCCGAAATGCTCTCCGTCTCGTCGAGCACCGTTTCCCCGTCGATGACGAGCTTTATAACGTTCGTATGCTTATCGACGATGCGCACGTATACGGTATGCGCCGCGCTGCTCATACGCACGCCGATATCGAAGATATGCGCGTCCGACGGCACGGTGATTTGGAGAGGAAACTCCTTGACGAACCGATCGATCGCGGGAAAGCTCTCCTCCGAGACGGAAGAAATGACCTCGAGCCCCTTCTTTTCATCGCCCGCGACGACGCCGACGGCGAAGGCGGCGCGCAAGCCGTGCTGTCCGCCCGTGTGCGGAACGACGACGCTCTTGACGTTTTTCACGATATTCCCGCTGACTTCGAGGGTAGCGGAAATCGGTTCGCCGTCAAGAAGAGACCTCGCTTTTGCCGCCGCGTAGGCGACGGCGATGGGTTCCGTGCAACCCATGGCGGGCTTTAATTCCTCCCGCAGGATCTGCACGTACGTTTCATAGACTTCTTTGGTGATCATATTCTTACTCCTCGTTTTTTCCTCGTTCGTACAGATCGTTGAATCCGTACCTAATATCCTTCGTCTTATAGCCGCAAATCTTATCCAAATACACGTTGGACGCGGAGGCGAAGATGTTCTTTTCGAGAAAGGGATTGCTCTTGGAAAGCTCCTTGATGAGCTGTTTGGTGTTGTAGCGCTGGGAATCGGTGGTGAGTTCCTGCGACGCGATATTTTCGGTGAAACGGCAGGCGCAGCGAATGAAGGTGAGCCCGTTCGCCTTCTGCCAGTTGACGATATCCTGCTCCCGAATGAGGTACAGGGGGCGAATGAGCTCCATGCCCGCAAAATTCTGACTGCGGAGCTTGGGGAGCATGGTCTGAAAGGAACCCGAATGGAAGATACTCATTAAAATGGTTTCGATGACGTCGTCGTAATGGTGCCCCAAGGCGATTTTATTGCACCCCATCTCCCCCGCAAGCGCGTACAGCGCGCCCCGCCGCATGCGGGCGCAGAGATAGCAGGGGCTCTTTTCCTGCACGTTCGCCACGTCGAAGATATTCGTTTCCCGAATGGTGGCGGGCACCTGCAATTTTTCGAGATTCTCCTCGATGGTCTTGCGGTTCAGCTCGTTATAGCCGGGGTCCATGACGAGGAAGGAGACGCGAAATTCAAAGTCCGAATGGCGTTTCAGTTCCTGAAAGAGCTTTGCCATGAGCATGGAATCCTTCCCGCCCGAAATGCAAACGGCGATGTGATCGTTCGGCTCGACGAGCTTGTATTCCTTGATCGCCTTGACGAATTTTGACCAAATTTTGCCCCGATAAGTGGTGATGATGCTCCGTTCGACCTGTTTACATTCCGCCACGATGACGTCCTCCTCGTTTTCTCCCGTTTATTATAATATAAAACCGAGCGCGCCGTCAACGGTTTTTTTCGCCTTTTGCGGCGAGAGAAAAGACCTCTGTTTTTTGAGGACAGAAGTCTTTTGATAAGAGGAAGTTATGAGTAGGTGATGTGAGGCGACTTTTCTTCAAGCCGCATTATACGACGGGGATTTCCGCGTCCGCCGAGCCGATTGCCGATTCGGCATGCAGGGAAACCTTGTCTCCGTCCGCCAAGATGATCGCGAGCGCTTCGCCGAAATAGGTGTCGGCGGTGTCGCTTTGGTAGCTCCGCTCATAGTAGGGGCAAGCCGAGCCGAATCCGAGCAGTTTGCCGCCCGCAACGCTCATCTTTACGTCGCCGCGGATCAAGGGCTTTACGACGCCCTTTTCGTCGGCGTACTGCACGCGGACGTACAATAAGCCGTTCTTTTTCACGCTTTCCGTTTCGGGGAGAAGGGTAAGAACCGTCTTTTCGTCCGCCGTGGTCAGGGAGGTTTTACAAACTTCCTTGCCCTCTTTATCGTAACCGACCGCCGTCAGCGTGCCGGGGTTGTATACCGTCTTAAAGATAATGCGTCTGTCCTTATTGTTCTTCTTTTCGGCAAGCAGATTGTCGTTTAGGAACAATTTGACCTTATAGGCGTCCGCGTAGACCTCCACCAAGGCTTTTTTGCCCTCGCAGCCCGTCCACGTCCAGCTTTCCTTGGCATTCGTCATGCTCCACGCCGTAGGGGAATGTTTATCCTCCGTGTGGTTGACGGGAACGACCGCCATCGCGATGGGGAGAAGGTCGAACGCCACCTTCGTGTACTTCGCCTCCGCCGTTTCCTTGCCGGTGAGGTCGATTCTGCCGCTGCCGGCCGAGATCCAGCCGTAGCCGCCGTCAAAGTTCTTTGCGTAATCCGCATATTCCATGGCGCCGATGCCGCATTCGCCGAGATAGTCCATGCCCGCCCATACGAAATCGCCGATCATCGCCTTGTTGTCCTTGGCGAAAGTCCAAAATCTGCGAGCGTCCTTTACGAACGTTTCGCTGCCGACGATGATGCGTTCGGGGTACTTTTCGATATCGTGCGCGTAGCGCTTGATGCCGTAGTTGTAGCCCGCGATATCCATGCCGGCAAACGCCTTTTTCGTGACCCAATCGCAGATGGGCAGAGTCGCCATCGTCTTCATGAATCCCGCGCCGAGCTTGCCTGCGAGGTTGTTGAAAAATTCCGAGCCGACCGCCTGTTTCTTTTTTGCTTTATCCGAAGTCGCTTGCGCGGCTTTTTCCGCTTTTTTATCCGTGTACTGACCAAAGCCCAACTTATACATGGCGTTGAACCAAATATTGATGCCGCAAGTGACGGGACGGGTGTGATCGAGGGAATGGAGATAGTAAGTGAATCTCCTTGCGAGCGAGATCCCCTTCTTTTCGGCAGTCTCACCCACCTCGTTGCCCGTGGAATATAAAATGACGGAAGGGTGGTTGTAATCCTTGTCCACCATATCCTTCAAATCCTTTTCCCACCAGTCCTTGACGTAGGTCGCGTAGTCGTAGCGGCACTTGTGGACGTACCACATATCCACGTACTCGTCCATGACGAGCATACCCAGCTTATCGCACGCCTCCAAGAGCGCTTTGGAGCAGGGATTGTGCGCGCAGCGAATGGCGTTATAGCCCGCCTGCTGCAAGAGACGAACCTTTCTCTCCTCCGCGTCGGGATAGGCGCAGGCGCCCAAAAATCCGTTGTCGTGATGAATGCACGCGCCGCGCAGGATAACGTGCTTGCCGTTGATGGTAAGTCCCTTTCTCGCCTCGTACTCCACCTTTCTCACGCCGAAGGTGAATTCTTGCACGTCGTCCGCGAAGAACACCTTCATGGTGTAAAGATAGGGATTTTCCGGCGACCACAGCTTGACGTCGCGGATATGTGAGAAGAGGGAAACGTACCCGATGCCCTCCTTATCGTCCGAGTCGACTTCCTTGCCGTTGTCGTAGATTCTCATGTAAACCTTGCCGGGATGGGAAGTTCTTACGCTGATGTCGAGCGTGCCCATGCGGTAATCCCGCGTGTTGATCTTGACGGAGTTGAGCTCGATGTGCTTTTCGGGCAGGATATACAGCCATACGGGACGGTAGATGCCCGCGCCGGAATACCAGCGGGAGTTGGGGAGATCGGAGTTGTATGCCTCCACCCGAAGTTTGTTTACGCCGTCTAACACCTGTTCGGTGATCTCGACGGTAAAGTCGGTATAACCGTAGGGACGGAAGGCGACCTCCTCCCCGTTCAAAAAGATTTTCGCGTTTCTGTAAACGCCCTCGAATTCGAGGTAATAACATTCACCCTGTTTTTTCTCAATAACAAGATCCCGTTCGTAACAATAATCCCGACCTTCGAAGTAGCCGGTGTTCTTACCGCCCGCCACGTCCTCGCGGCGCTTTTCGCTCAGCATGGCGTCGTGCGGGAGCGTGACGCTTTGCCAATCGTCCTCGCCCAAATGGCTATATTTCCAGTTGTCATTCAAGCTGATTTTTTTCATGTAAAACCCCTTTTCTTCTTTTCCTGCATTATATCATATTTTTCAGAAAAAAAAACACTTATTCCCTAAACTGTTGTTTTTCGTACATAAATTTCACGCCGAAAATTTTTAACGATACATTTTCGACATAACTGTATACGATAAACGCCGAACGAGAACAGGTGTTTTCGCCGAAAACGGCTACCGCTCCTTGCTCATATTCAGGTAGTCGGATGCGTGATAGCCCATCTTTTCATAGGCGGCGACGGCGGAGAGATTCTCCTCTTCCACCTCCAAACGAAAGCGGACGGCTTGCGGGTAATTTTCCTCGATCGCGCGGAAAAACTCGGACGAATGCCCCTTGCGACGGGCGTGCGGTTTGAGGTAGAGATCTTCCACGAGGACGCACTCCCCGCCGTATTCGGTGGAGTACCCGCGCGAGACCATGCCGTAGCCGATCACCTCGCCACCCTCTTCGATCACGAATCCGTCGAGAAAGGGACAATCCCCCACGGCGGCGTCGATATCCCGACGAAGCACCTCGTCGGAAGATTTTGTCTTGACGGCGGGCGAATCGTAAAATACCCGCATCATCCGAAATACCTGTTCTTTATCCGTTTGCAACATTTTTCTTATCATGGCTTTGCCTCCTTTCCCCCATCATAGCAGGTTTTTCTCTCTTTGTAAAGGAAAAACCCCCGACCGAAAACTCTCGGTCGGGAGCGATAGAGGGAAAGTTACATTTCGGCAAAAACTTGCTTCAATGCGGGGTATAGCTTTTGGAATATCCGATATTTTTTCTCGTATTTCTCCGTGAGACTCTCTTCGGGCAGAACGGAGGACTTTTCCTTTACGATCGCGTCGCACGCCTGCTCGACGCAAGCGTATTCGCCCGTGCCCACCATGGCGAGGATCGCCGCGCCGAAAGAGGGACCTTGCTCCGTCTCGAGGGAAACGACTTCCGCGTTCAAGACGTTCGCGATGATTTTTTTCCACGTCTTGCTCTTGGCGCCGCCGCCGCAGACGGCGGTCTTTTTCACCTCGATACCGTTCGCTTTCGCCACTTCCACGCAATCGCGCAGGGCGAAGGCGACGCCCTCGAGGACGGCGAGGCTCATTTCCTGCCGCGTGGTGTTGGCGCGCATGCCGATGAACGCGCCGCGCGCGTTTACGTCGTTGTGAGGACTTCTCTCGCCCATCAGATAGGGCAGGAAATAGACGGAGCTTTCACCCAAAGGCGCGCCTTCGACGGCGCCCGCGTAATCGTCCGTGTTCAGAATATCCTCCAGCCACCACTTATTCGCCGAGGCGGCGGAGAGAATACAGCCCATCAGATGCCATTTGCCGTTTGCGTGAGCGAACGCGTGCAGCGCGTTCTTTTCGTCCACGCTAAAGCTGTCGCCGGAAATAAAGACCGTGCCGCTCGTGCCGAGGGAAATGTTGCACGAGCAATTTTTGACCGTGCCCGTGCCGACGGCGGCAGCCGCGTTATCGCCCGCGCCCGCCGTGACGACGGCGTTGGGAAGGCAGTATTCCGCCTTTACCTTTCCCGTCGCCTCGTAGCTCTCGTACAGGGCGGGCAGCCACTCCTCTTGGACGGAGCAGATCTCGCACATCTCCTTGGACCAGCATTTGTGTTGAACGTCGAGGAGCAGCATGCCGCTCGCGTCCGAATAATCGGTGGAAAAGACGCCCGTGAGCTGATAGGCGAGGTAATCCTTGGGGAGCATCAGCTTGCGAATTTTGGCGAAATTCTCCGGCTCGTTCTCCTTGACCCACAAGATTTTGGGGGCGGTGAAGCCGGCGAAAGCGACGTTCGCCGTGAGGGCGGACAGCTTTTGCCTTCCGACGACTTCGTTTAAGTAATCCGTCTGTTTCTGCGTTCTGCCGTCGTTCCATAAAATGGCGGGGCGAATGACTTCGTCGTTCTCGTCCAAAATGACGAGACCGTGCATCTGTCCGCCGATGGAGATGCCCTTGATCTCCTCTTCCGCCCCTTCGGAGAGCGCCTTTAGCACGCTTTTGGCGGCGAGGAGCCAATCCGTGGGCTCCTGCTCGCTCCAACCGTCCTTGGGATAGCTGACGGGATAGACGGCGCTGCTCTCTTTGAGGATATTCCCCTTCGCGTCTACGAGCAAGCCCTTTAAGCCGCTCGTGCCTAAATCTAATCCGATATATAAATTCATAAAAGCTCCTTCTCTCAGAAGGGATTTTCCGTCGCGTAGGGAAGGGATGCGGGCTGATTGTAGCCGATCTTTTCTACGCCGAGATACTTGAACACTTCAAAGAGTGCCTTGCCGTAATGCCCGAAGGCGACGGCGCCGTGATGAGGGAATCCGTTTTCGATGAGGACGTGACGATAAAATCTGCCCATTTCCTTGATGGCGAACACGCCGATCGCGCCGAAGGAACGGGTTGCTACAGGCAAAACCTCCCCTTCCGCCACGTAGGAATACAGGCGACCGTCCGCGGTGGATTGCAAGCGGTAGAAGGTGATCTCGCCGGGAATGATATCCCCTTCCAACGTGCCGTTCGTCACTTCTACGGGCAAACTTCTCGCCATGATCATCTGATACTTCATGGTAGGGTTGCACACCTTTTTGGAACAGGTATTGCCGCAATGGAAGCCCATGAAGGTGTCCGTGTGCTTATAGTCGAACGTGCCCTGAATGCTTTCGCGGTACATATCCTTGGGCACGGAATTGTTGATGTCGAGGAGGGTGACGGCGTCCTGAGAAATGCAGGTGCCGATAAATTCGGAGAGCGCCCCGTAGATATCCACTTCGCAGGAAACGGGAATACCCATGCCGGTGAGGCGGCTGTTGACGTAGCAGGGAACGAATCCGAACATGGTCTGGAAGGCAGGCCAACACTTGCCCGCGATGCAGACGTACTTTCTGTAACCTCTGTGCGCCTCCACCCAGTCCAACAGGGTGAGCTCGTACTGCGCAAGCTTAGCGAGAATTTCCGGCTTTTTGTTGCCGACGCCGAGTTCCTTTTCCATATCGGCTACGGTGGCGGGGATTCTCTCGTCGTTCGCGTGCTTTAAGAAACTTTCGTAAAGGTCGAGTTCGGAGTTCTCCTCGATTTCCACGTTGCAGTTATACAGCTGCTTGATGGGCGCGTTGCAGGCGAGGAAGTTGGTGGGACGGGGACCGAAGGAAATGATCTTCAAGTTGTTCAATCCGTCGATCGCCCGCGCGATGGGCAAAAATTCGTGGATCATGTCCGCGCAGTCCTCCGCGTCGCCGACGGGATATTCGGGAATATACGCCTTTACGTTGCGGAGCTTGAGGTTGTAGGACGCATTCAGCATACCGCAATACGCGTCGCCGCGGTCGCCGACCAGCTTATTCTGCGTCTCTTCCGCCGCCGCCACGAACATTTTGGGACCTTCGAAGTGCTTGGCGAGCAGAGTTTCGGAAATTTCGGGACCGAAGTTGCCGAGATAGACGCAGAGGGCGTTACAGCCTGCCTTTTTGATATCTTCGAGCGCCTGAACCATGTGGAGTTCGCTCTCCACGATGCAGACGGGACATTCGTAGATATCCCCCTTGCCATACTTGGCTTCATACGCCTCGACGAGCGCTCTTCTTCTGTTGACGGACAAACTTTCGGGGAAGCAGTCACGGGATACGGCTACGATACCTACTTTTACCTTGGGAATATTGTTGAACATTTTATGTACCTCTTTTAATATATTTTCTTTAACGGAGTTCGAAGGAGATAAAGTCGAGCTTGCCCTTTCCCTTCATTTCAAAGAACAGGGCGTGCTTGCCCTTGACGGGCGAAAGGGGCGCGGTGAAGTCGCCCGAGCCGTTGACGGGCAGGGTGGCGAGAAGATTGCCCTCTTCGTCCGTGACGAGCCATTCCGCGTCCGCTTTGCCGCGCACGGTGATCGTTACGGATTTAGGATCGTCAAAATCGAAATACTTAAAGCCCGCCTTACTGCCGTCCGTCATGTCGGCGATGTATTGGTCGGGCCCCTCTTCCCTGTCCTTCCCGCTCTGCGTGAAGTAAGGTCTGCCCGAGCACTTGAACACGGAATAGAACGCCCCGCCCTTCTTGCAGGTGAGATTGCAGGCGATATGGGCGGAATACTTGCCCGTTCCCCGCAAGGGAGAACCGTTCAAGCCGCAGGAAGTGACTTCCACCTGATCGATGGAGCCGTCCTCGTTGATGACGATGGGTTCCGCGCACGCCTGTCGGGAGAAACAATGGCGGTTGGTCTGACGGTGATAGAACACGTAGTACTGCCCCTGTGCGTCTCTTACAATAGAGCCGTGCGTATTGCCCGTGAAGTTCGCCGCGTCCTTGACGCCCTTGATGCCGCGCAGCCCCACGTCGCCGATGGAGACGAGGACGCCGCCGTAACGGAATCCGCTGACGGGGTTGTCGGAAACGGCGTAACAGAGCTCGTGCCCGGCGAAAGAGGAATAGATGAAGTAGTACTTATCCCCGATCTTGCGCATGGACGCCGCCTCGAAAAATTCGTGACCTTCGTACGGCGTGCCCTTGCCGCTGACTTTACACTCCACGCCCATATAGGAGGTGGATACGACGGTGAGCATATCCCTCTTTAAGGTCGCGCAGACGGGTCCGCGCTTGGTGATGGGCTTGCCGCCCGTCAAAAAGAAGGGATAGCTGACGGGCGCGAATCCCGTGTAGAGATAGCAGGTATCCCCCTCGACGTAGACGCCCGGATCGAACTGGAAGATGTCACCCTTTTTCTTGCCGTAGATGGTGCCGTCCTCGTAATGCACCCAGCCGTAAAATTCGTACTTACCCGCGGGCGTGTCGCAGACGGCGACGCCGATACGCCCCGAATATCCATAAAAATAATAAAGATAATATCTGCCGTCAGGCCCCTGACAGACGTCGGGGGCGTACAAAGGACTGTTCTTCCAATTTTTGGGATCGTCCTTTCGCCGCCAGATGACGCCCTCGTAGCGCCAATTCTTCACGTCGTCCACGGGGCAGGACCAGCAGATATAGTCGCCCTGACAAAAGTCGTTGCTGTTGAAAATATCGTGCGAGCCGTAAATGTAGATGCGGTCGCCAAACACGTGAGGTTCGGCGTCGGGCACGTATTCCCAACTCGGCAAATAGGGATTAAACGCTTGATTCATAACTTTTTCTCCTTATCATAAAAGTCGTACTTTTTAAGTACGACTTTAGTGTAATGGAAAATAGTTTCGTTTACAAGCAATTTCTTTGTAAAATATGGAAAAAATTTTAGGTGATTTTTTTACTCTCCCGTTTTCGATACTCGGTGGGCGTGAGATGGTATTTCTCCGAAAAGGCGTAGTTGAAGTTGCGTATCGTGTGGAAGCCGCAGTCGATGGCGACGCGCGCCACCGATTTATCCGTCGTCTTTAATAGGTCGCACGCGCGCTCTAATCGGTAACCGCGGATAAACTCGGAAAAGTTGCACTGAAAAGTTTTATGGAAGAGGCGGGAAAGATAGGTATAATTGTAGCCGAGCTTTTCGGAAAGCAGTTTCAGGCTGATGTCCTCGGCGTAGTTCTCCTGCACGAAGTATAGGAGCTTATAGGTGAAGTCGGGATCGGCAGTCAAGCGCCTTTGCAACTTGGAGGAGTCGAACGCCCTGCCGCACACGTAATACAGCACGGATTTTACGATAAAGCGGTTGGACGAGCTGTTTTTGAGCACTTCGATCTTTTCGTCGTCGTGAAAATCAAAGACGGGCACCTCGAAGAACTCCCCGTTCGTCTCCCGAAAGAAATCCTCCACGATATCGGGCGAAAACACGCAAAGAAAGCTCTCGGAGTACTCCTTCGTCTCGTAGCTGTGTATCTGATTGGGCAAAATGAGCATGGCTTTGCCCGCCGAGAGGGTCATCGGCGTGTGAAAGAGGGTGCAGACGAGCTCCCCCTTTTGCACGGCGATGAACTCGTAGCCGAAATGGGTGTGTTCCGCAAAGGAGAGATTTTTATCCGTCTGACAGTACAGGTAATTGTTCTTTCCCGAATGGATATTCTCGAATAAAATCATGATCGCCACCTCTGTCAAGGACAGTATAACACAAAACGCCGCTCATTTCAACGGCGTTTTTGAATTTTTGCCTGAAAAATTCACCGCCCTTTTTCGGGGCGGCGAAAATTTGTTACGAAACGATTTTTGAAGTGATGTTTTCCACAATGGTCGCCCCGATGCCGGTGAACAAAACCACGAGCATGACGATGAGAGAAAGGATCATGACGCAGAAATAACTGCGGGCAAAACTTCTGCGGTTAATGTTGGAAGAGCTGAAAGAGAAAACGATGAGGCAAATAAAGCCGATGAGCGGAATGGCGAACAGAATGGAATAGCCGAAGTATCCCCACGCGGTGAGCGGTCTGTACTTTTCGGGCAATTTGCCGATTTCTTCTTTTTCGTATTGCGTCATAAAAAAGCCTCCTGTTATGAATTTCTTACTTTCATTATATTCCGTTTTCGACAAAAAATCAAGAGGGTAAACAAAAAATTTTTGCGTGCGAGCGCCGAAAAAACCGCCGCGGAGAGCTCCGCGGCGGTTTTCGTTATGTATACTCCTTTTAAGCGCCCATACCGTTGCCGCCTTTATCGTCGCAGCAGGGATCGGACTTTTTCTCGGGGAGCGCCTTTTGTCCTTCCGCGGTGACGTCCCCCACGCCCGCCGTTTCGTTCATGGCGACGATGGAGCTTATCATATTCGTCATGTTGGTGGGCACGATGATCTTCACCGCCGTGCCGTTGGCGACTTTTTCCATCGCCTCGAAACGCTTGAGTTCGAGAACGGCGTTATCCGCGCCCGCCTCTTTGAGCATTTTGATCGCGCCCGCCTCCGCCTGCTGTCTTAAGAGCAGCGCTTTCGCCTCGCCTTCCGCGCGGGCGATCTTGGCGTCTCTCTCGCCTTCCGCCTGCAAAATGGCAGCCATCTTATCCCCTTCCGCGCGCTTTTTCACGCTTTCCTGATGCGCTTCCGCCTCTAAGATCGTCGCTCTCTTTTCGCGCTCGGCTTTGAGCTGTTTCTCCATAGCGTCGCGGATATCCGCGGGCAAAATGATGTTTTTGAGTTCCACTCTCGTCACCTTGATGCCCCAAAAATCGGTGGCTTGGTCGAGAATGGTCTCCATCTGCGTGTTGATCTGATCGCGGGAAACGAGCGTCTCCTCCAGGTCCAAAGACCCGATGATGTTTCTGAGGGTTGTCGCCGCGAGATTTTCCAGCGCGAGAATGGGATTTGCCGCGCCGTAGGCGAACAATTTGCTGTCGAACACCTTGAAATAGATGACGGCGTCCACGTTGACCGTCACGTTATCCTTCGTGATGACCGACTGCGGGGGCGAATCGAGCACCTGCTCCTTCAATACGACCTTTTTGGCTATCTTCTGAATGCCCGGCCACATGAAATGCAAGCCCGCTTGCCAGGTCTTTTGGTACTTGCCCAAAAGCTCGATGACGTATTCCGACGCCTGCGGTACCACTTTTAAGAAAATCATTGTTTTAACTCCTTACCTGTTATTCGGTATCCGTTGCCGGATATCTGCAATTTATATTTACACGTTTGTATCGCGTTCTAAACAATTATTTCGATAATTTTTTATTTATTGAAGAGTTTCGCCTTCTGTTCGATGATCTCGTCGATCTTTTCGATGTAGGTTTTCAGATCCTTGGGCGAGCCGTACCGCTCGATGCGGTTCTCGTTCGTGAATACCTTTTTGGAGACGGCGTTCGCCCCGACTGCGGGATTGTCCGCGATCTCTTCCATGATATCCACGTTATAGACGCACGCTTTGCCCGCTTTCGTCCAGCCCGTGTTCTCGCAGTTGCCCGCCATGTATTTCTGACGGTACATATAGTAGGGCGAATAGCCCGCCTCGCGCAACAATTCGCGGGAGGTAAGGATCATGTCGGAGATGTCCCCCGTCTTCAGATACGAGCAATTTTCCTTGAGCTTGGCGCCGCTCTTCAAGCAGAGGGTGTGCACGGTGATATTTTCGGGACGGCAGCGGATCGCCTCCTTGACGGAGAAGGCAAAGTCCTCTTTATTTTCGTCGGCGAGCCCCGCGATGAGGTCGCAGTTGATATCGAAATCGTACTTTTCCGCCATGTCGAAGGCGCGGTACACGTCCGCGGCGGTGTGCTTTCTGCCGATTTTTTCGAGCGTGCTATCGAGAAAACTTTGCGAATTGATGCAGATCCTCGTCACGCCGTAATCCTTCAAGAGCCGCAGCTTTTCCTCGGTGAACACGTCGGGGCGACCCGCCTCCACGGTGTATTCCGACGAATTGTTTCGCACCGCGTCGATAGCGCGCAGCACCCTTTCCAAATGCGCAAAAGAGAGCACGAGCGGCGTGCCGCCGCCCACGTATACGGAACGAAGATTGCCGATGAGCGCGGGCGCGGCGCGAATCTCCTTTTCGAGGCAGGTGATATAATCCTCCAAAAAGCCCTTCGTCTTGTCGACGGGCGCGGTGATGAAGGAACAGTACTCGCATTTGCTCGGGCAGAAGGGAATGGACACGAAAAGATCGGAATTGCCGTCCCTGCGCTCGTAGATGCCCTCTTGATTTTTGAGCACCTGCTCCACGAGGAGGATATTTTCCTCGCTGACGTGCATTTTTTCGAGGGATTCCCGCCCGTTTCTGCCTTGCGCCTCTTCCGTGTACACGTATTTGGTGGGGCGAATGCCCGTGAGCGCCCCCCACGGCATTTTCACGTGAAACTTTTTTGACAGCAACTCGTAGAAATGCAGCTTGGCAAAGCGCTTGCTAAAACGCTTGAAAGAAAGCTCCCCCTCTGCCTGCTGTTCGTCAAAAAAGGAAGAGGTTTCTCCGTCCAACTCGAACGTGTTCAAAAACACGCCGTTTTCGTAGGTTTCGGCGTGCTTGACGGTGTAATCTTTGCTCTCGAACATTCTGACGACGTCCAAAAGATCGTTTTCCAAAAAAGAAAGGTTGGTGGTCAGCATTTAGTCCTCTCTCACGTAAAAATTGTGTTTACGTTCCCATTCCAAAGTCGTTTCGCGGTCGTGACCGGCGTAAACGGTGTAATCGCCGGGGAGCTTGTAAAGACGCTTGATGCTCTTCTCCAAAGCCGCCTGATCGCCGGTGGCGAAATCCGTTCTGCCGATGTTGCCGCAAAAGAGGGTATCCCCCGTGAAGAGGTTGTTCTCGATGACGAAACACACGCTGCCCTTGGTGTGACCGGGCGTGTGCAGAATTTTTACGCGTATGCCCTCGATTTCCATTTCGCCCTCCTCGAAGGTGAAGTTGGGCTTGAACATTTTGAACGCGGTGCCGAACTCCTCGGAGAGGTTGTAGTCGGTGATGACGTCCGTCTCCAACTTGTGACAGCCGATCTGCGCGCCCGCGTGCTGAACGGAAAGGCAGCCGCCGACGTGGTCGAAGTGACCGTGCGTCAAGAGTACGTGCGTGACCTTTAAGCCCTCGTCCATGACGTCCTCCATGACGCCGGGCTGTCCGGCGTCGATGAGGATCGCCGTCCTGTCGTTTGCCGTGACCAAATAGCTGTTGCAGGAGAAACCCGTAGGATATATTTTGATGACTTTTACCATGATCGTTTCCTCGCTCGTATTAAGAAGTGATTCTGTGAACGTCGTAAATTTTGCCGTCCATGCGCAGTTTGTTCATGAGTGATTCCACTTCCGCCTGCGCGGTGACGGAGACGGAAATATCGACGATGTAATCTTTGTTCTTATCCTTTCTGCCGTTGATGGCGGAGATGGAGAGCCCCAGCCCCGAGCAAATGGCGGAGACGGACGCGAGAACCGCCGTCTGATCGGCGGCGCGGATCTGCAAATTGACGTTGAACATCGCCTTTTGCGTGCGTTCCTTTACCCATTCGGCGGGGAGCAATCTATCCGGATCGGCGTGGCAGACGTTGTTGCAGTCCTTGCGGTGAATGACCACCCCTCTGCCGCGCGAGATGAACCCGACGATGTCGTCGCCCGGAATGGGGGAACAGCACCCCGCAAAGCTGATGAGGAACCCGTCCTGACCGTTGATGAGGACGGCGCCCGCCGCTTTATAGAAGGAGCCCGAAGAGACGGTTTCGCTGATCTTCGGCGGCGCGCTGTGGTAGCGGTTATAATAGTCGATGAGCTTGAGAACGACCTGCGCCGCCGTGATGCCGCCGTAGCCGATCGAGGCGTACATATCCTCCTCCGTCGTGAAGGAGTAGCGGTCGTACACCTTGTGCAGTCCGCCGTCCGTCAGAAGGTCGGAGAGGGAAAATCCGCGGCGTTTCGCCTCTTCGTCGAGCATACTCTTGCCGAGCTTTACGTTCTCCTCCTGCATGATCTTGCGGAAAAACTGCTTGATTTTCGCCTTCGCGGAGGAGGATTTTACGAATTTGAGCCAGTCGCGGGAAGGACCTTTGGAGGAGGGCGAGGTGATGATCTCCACCACGTCCCCCGTTTCGAGGGTGGAGGAGAGGGGTACGATCTTGCCGTTTACCTTTGCCCCCGTGCATTTATTGCCGACGGCGGAGTGAATGGCGTAGGCAAAGTCCACGGGCGTAGCCGAAAGCGGGAGGGTGATGACCTTGCCCTGCGGCGTGAACACGAGCAGCTGATCGTTGTAAAGATCCGTCTTTAAGGCGTCCAAAAACTCTTGAGAGTCCTTGACGGCGCCCTGCCATTCCATGGCTTCGCGGATCCAGGAGAGACGCTGATCGATGCTCATTTCCCCTTCGACGTGCTCTTTATATTTCCAATGCGCGGCGATACCGTACTCGGCGGTGCGGTGCATTTCTTCGGTGCGGATCTGAATTTCGAACGGCTGACCGAAGCCCGCGACGACGGTGGTATGGAGGGACTGATAGTTGTTGGCTTTCGGCGTGGCGATATAATCCTTGATGCGTCCGGGAATGGGTTTCCAGCGCTCGTGGATCTTGCCCAAAATCTCGTAGCACTCGGACACGGTGGACACGATGATGCGCACGGCGGTGAGATCGTAGATCTGTTCGAGCGTCTTGCCCTTTTCCTTCATCTTTTTATAGATGGAATAGAAATGCTTGGGCCGGCCGAACACTTCCCCTTGGATATTGCACTCCGCGAGCATCTGTTGCAGTTCGGAGACGACGCGCGAGACGAAGTTGTTGCGCTCCTCGAGCTTTTGATTGATGTTCACGACCAAAAACTCGAACGCCTCGGGATCGAGGTACTTCAAGCAGAGGTCGTCCAGCTCGCACTTCATGCGGGAAATACCCAGTCTGCCCGCGATGGGACAGTAAATTTCCAGCGTCTCCTTCGCCATGCGCTGTTGGCGTTCCTTGCTCAAAAAGTTGAGGGAACGCATGTTGTGCAGGCGGTCTGCGAGCTTGATGATGATGACGCGGATATCCTTTGCCATCGCGATAAAGATCTTGCGGAAATTTTCCGCCTCCTCTTCCTCGTGGGACTTAAAGACGATTTTTTCCAGCTTGGTGACGCCGGAAACGAGGGTGAGAACCTCCTCGCCGAATTCCCGACGGATATCCTCGTCGGTGGCGGGCGTGTCCTCGATGACGTCGTGCAAAAGCGCCGCCGCGATCGTGGGCGCGTCGAGACCGAGATCGATGAGAATGTCCGCAACGGCGACGGGATGGATAAAATAAGGCTCTCCCGACGCTCTCTTTTGATTTTCGTGCGCCTTTTCCGCGTAATAATATGCCTTGACGAGATTATCCCGATCGGAATCGAAATAATGCGCCTTGATTTTGTCAAGTAACGGATGTTCCATATTTACTCCTTATCGGACTTTAACCGACAGATCCTGCTATAGATGCGCGAATCGTTCAAATCGGCTTTGACGCCGCGATAGATTTCGATTTTGCCCTCTTCGAAGGAGAGGAGCCCGAGCTCTTCGAATACCGAGAGGGCGAAGATAAATTCATAAGTATCGTAGCCGAGCGAAGAGGTGAGGCGGGCAGCCTCGAGACAATCGCTCCCCATAAGGGACGCCGCCTGCCTGCGAAGGGAAGAAAAGATATTCAAGAGATATTCCCTGTTCGTGTCGATGCGGCGAAGCATCTTTCGATAGCCGCAAAGATCGCCGTTGACGAACACCTTTCTGCCGCTTAAGGTGGCGAGATTGTATTCCGCAGGCTCGTCCAAGAAGACGATGCAGGAATAGGCGCTCAGATCCACGTCGGGCGAAGGGCTGATGAGAATGGTATTCGCCACGTTGCGCGCGGATGGCTTATATAAGTCGACGTTGCGTATCTTGAGTTCGGGGTAAGCCTTGAGGGTGGATTTTCCCGACGCGATGAGGCAAAGCCCGTACGCGCAGTCGGAAACCCTTTCCCGAATGAGCGCGACCGTCTGCTGCGTATTCAGCCGTTCGAAGGAAATTTCGGGGCGTTCGCCGCTAAGGCGCAGCATATTGTTGGCAAAGATGCCCGCGGAGACGTTGCCGCTGAGCGCGTCGTACACGATATCGCGGACGAATCCCTTTACGTATTCCCGACCCTTGAATCGGGAGAAGTTGCACTCGAACACGATATATTTTTCTACGTCGCTCTCCAAAAGGCGCTTTTGCTTGGCGCCGCCGAAGTAGATGAGGTCGATATATTCGTTGCGAATGGAAAGGTGCGGGGAACCCGGCTTGACTTCGCGGACGGAACAATTTTCCGCGCGCACGCAAAAGAGGGGTTTTTTATTCCCCACGCCGTAGGGCTCCAGGCGGGAAAGCTCCTTGGCGAAACGGGGAGAGAAATCGGATACGATCTCCTCGGAAACGACGATCTTGGGAATGAAATCCTCCGATTCGTACGTCCTGCCGATATAATCGTTGAGCGCCTTTTCGAGCAGGGGGAAATTTTCTTCCGTGATGTTCACGCCCGCCGCCTGCGCGTGCCCGCCGAACTCCGTGATATATTCGCTGCAATTTCTGAGCGCGTCGAAGATATTGATACATTCGATGCTGCGCGCGCTCCCCTTCATGCTGTTGCCGTTCTTCACGAACAGAATGGCGGGGCGGCAATATTCGTCGGCGATGCGCGCGGCTACGATCCCGACGAAACCGGAATTCCAGCTCTCGTCGTAGAGCATGATCACGTTGCCGTACGCGCCCTTTTCCTTCAATTTTTCCTTGGCGGACTCGTAGAGCTTATCGCAGCACTTTTGCCGCTCGGTGTTGTATTCGTTGCACTTGACGGCGAGGGAGAACACTTCGCTCGGCGCCTCCGATAAAAAGAGACCGAGCGCCGCGTTGGCGTCCCCCATTCTGCCCGCCGCGTTGATGCGAGGCGCGAGGGTGAAGGCGAGCGTTTGCGCCGTCACCTCGTTATCGTTCTTGCTGAGTAGAGAGGAAAAGCAGGAACGGGGATTTGCGTTGATGAGCTTTAACCCTTCCGCCACGATATCGCGGTTTTCCCCGAGCAGGGGCACGGAATCGGCGACGGTGGCGAGAGCGGCGAAGTCGAGCAAAGCGTATGCACGCTCGCCGAGGAGCGCCACGCCGATCTTAAAGGCGACGCCCGCGCCGCAGAGGTTGTCATAAGGATAGTCGTCCTTGAACTTGGGGTTGACGCAGACGCAATCGGGCAGAATTTCCGGCAATTCGTGGTGATCGGATACGATGACCGTGACGCCCGCCTCCTGCAAATATTTTACCTGTTCGGCGTTGGAGATGCCGCAGTCGACCGTGATGAAGAGGTCGGGGAAAAATTCGTCTAAAATCTTATCGATGGCGGAAATCGAAAGCCCGTACCCTTCGCTCCGCTCGGGAACGTAGACGTACGGCTCGATGCCGAACGCCTGCAAGACTTTGCTCATGATGGTGGACGCGCAGATGCCGTCGGCGTCGTAATCGCCGAACACGGCGACGTTCCAGCCCTCGTCGCGCGCCTGCGTGATGAGGGAGACCGCCTCCCGCATGCCCGACATCAAAAAGGGCGAGAGGAAATTCGCCTTGGAAGGGGATAGAAATTTCCTGATCTTTTCCGCGGTATCCATTCCGCGAGCGCAAAGGATCTTCGCAATCGAAGGCGAAATTTTGCATTCGTTTGCGAGGAGAGAAATATGATGCAATTGTTCGCTCGTAAACGAGTACTCGGGAATGATTTTTTTCATAACGTCCTTAATACAAGAAACGGCGGTAAGGGAATACCGCCGATAATCTTTTTTCTAAAATTAGTCAATATTTTCTTCTTCGGAATTTGACGACTCCTCTACGGTCTTCTTCTGCGCAGCGACGTATTTGATTGCCTTTTCGGCAGCTCTCTTATCGGCGATAGCCTTCATGGGCATATAGATAACGGGGAGCAAGCAGATGGAAGAGTATGCGGACACCAAAACGGCGAACGCCGCGGGAACCGCAAAGGTGAGAAGGGAAACGGAAGAGATGAGAGAGAGGAGCGCCACGCCGACGATGGCGACGAGCGCCAATGCGGAGAGAACGCAGACGGTCTTTCTCGCTCTTTTCATGACGAGCTCGAAAGCCTCTTCCTGCGGCATCGCCTTGAGGTTTTCATCCTCCTTGAGGGAACGAACGTACACGAAAGAGAGGACGGAAAGCAACAGGGAGATGGCGAGGGCAAAAGCTACCGCACCGACGAATGCGATCGTGACGGGTATGCGGGTGATGGCGGTGAATGCGAGCACCATCAGAACGTCGTGCACGGCGAGCGCGGCAACCGTGACGCCTGCGCCCAAACGGAAACGAATGGCGACGTAGGCGAAGGCGATTACGACCGCGCAGACGCCCGCGATGGCGAAACGACCGATATACGCGGCGTTGACCGCCATGACGTTTGCGTTGACGGACGCGGTGTAGTACGCTTGGGAAACGCCTTCCTTTGCGGAGAGCGCGGAGAGCATGGCGTCCTTGACGCTTTCGAGGGTCGCCGTATCGACGGAATCTTCGAACACGAATTCAAGGCTACCGCCGCTGGTGTAGGAGGCTCTCTTGACCTGCTTGAGTGAGACGGAATATTCGTCGATGACGGTAAGGCAAGTGTCCTCCGCCGTCTCGAGAAGGGATTCGTCGAGGGTGAGGTAGGCGTCGTAATTGACGGAAACGGATTTGGTGTCTCTCTCCGTTACGGAAAGATGAAATCCGAATACGAGGAACATAATAAGACCGATCAATACGATCGCGCCGCTGATACTCAGCCAGACGGGCCATTTTTTACGAAGGAAATTAGTCTTCATTGTCGATCACCTCTCTTTTTAAGTTACAAAAAACGTATTCGTCCTTTGCCATACCCTTGAGCAAATACAGATAGACGGGCATGAGCAGGAGCGAGCAAGCCGCGGAAGTGAGCGTAACGGTGAGCAGAGCCATACCGAACGCGGCGGCTTCCCCGAGGGGAACGAACGCGAGGAGGACGGCTATCAAAGCGAGCACCGCGTGAATATCGATGACGCCGGCGAGGGAAGAAAGATATCCTTCCTTGACGGACGCGGAGATACGCTTACCGGTCGAGAACTGCTTTTTGATATTTTCAAAGACGGAAACGATGCTACCCGTCATGAGAACGAGCCCGAAGAGGACAGCCAAAACGGAGCCGAACGTGAACGTGACGGCTTCGATGAATCCGAGGCACATGCACACGACTGCGAGATAGGAAATGACGGCGTAGATATAGGCTGCGCCGAATCCGCGATAGCGGATCGCCAAAGCCACGCAGAGCGCGAGCGCGATCACGCCGATCCCCACGTAGAGGAGAGTGGGCATATTCTTGCCCGCCACGCCCTCGAAGTCCGCAACCTCGCCGACCGTGAAGGCAACTTCGATTTCCGCCGCGTTGATGCAGGAATCGATGACGGCGGCTACCGCCTTTGCGATATATTCGTCGGTATAACCGCTGATGTAAAGGGTGGATTCTTCGATTCTCCCACTCGATGTGAGGGAGACGAGGGAGGCGTCGCCCACGCGGAAGGAGATCGTCTGATCGTCCTCGTTGGCGGCGACCTTTTCGGTGATGTCGGCGATCTTTTCCTTTCCGTCCTTGGTTAAGTCGAACTGAATGTAGACGCCGTTTCTCGTCGTGACCTTCTTAAAGTAATCGTCCATGCCGTGCAGGGCGGTACCCTTGAGCATGGGCGTGCTCTTCATGGAATTGTAGAGCGTAAACTCTCCGTCGAGCGCCATATAGCCGAAGAAATTCGTCGCGGAAGTCACGTCGGAAGGAATTTCCACGCGAACGGCGTAGTCGTCGATGACTTCGATCTTGAGATAGGACAGATCGAGCGATTCGTAACGGTAGCAGATGGTGTCGATGGCGGAGAGAACTTTCTCCTGAAATCTCTTGTCCACCTCGTTTCCGTTCATGACGGATTTTTCCAGATATAAAGAGCCGTGCTTGGTGTAATCCTTTGCCTCCGATTCGGAAAGATCGGCATACTCGCTTGCGGGGATCACGCCTTCGGGGTAGTAGGTCGTGCTCTTTCCGCCGCCGAGCGAAGGATCCAACTTCATGACCTTGAGAACGGAATTAAAATCCTGTACGGCGCCGGTAGCGCTCGAAGACAGGGTAAAAGAAGGCAGTACGCATAGCGCGCACAATACGGCGAGAAGGACGGATACGAGAACCGTGAGAATTGCCGATTTTATTTTGCCCATGGAATAACCTCCTGAAAAGATAGAGAACAATTTCTGTTCTGAATGAATACCTTTTTATTATATTAAATTTGCCTTGACTCGTCAAGTTTTATTGCTCTTGAAACGGAAATTTTTATCCGTTTTCATAAAAATTACAAGCGAATCATTCTTGCGCGAGCGCTTTTTTGGTGGCGAGAATGTGCATGGCGAGCTCGATGCGCTTTTTCATCATTTCGCAGGTCATCTCGTAAGGCTCGTCGATATCGCCGTTGAAGTGATAGTTGTTGGCGTTGCAACCGCCCGAACAGATGAACTTGGCAAAGCAGTCCTTGCATTTTTTGCGCGTGAACAGGCAGGAGTTTTTGAACTTCTCCCGAATTTCGGGGTGTACGATGCCCTGCTTTACGTCGCCGAGATAGAACTTTCGATCGCCCGCGAACTGATGGCAGGGGTACAGATCGCCGTTCGGCACGACGGAAAAATATTCGTTGCCCGCGCCGCAGGCGGAGACGCGCTTGGAAAGGCAGGGACCGCCCTCCAAATCGATATTGAAGTGGAAGAAATTGAACCCCTCCCCCTTTTTATACTTTTCGAGGTACGCCTCGCAGAGATTTTCGTATTCCTTTTTGACGGTATCGAGGTGCTCCTTTTTGATCTGAAGGTCGGGAAGATCGGTGACGACGGGTTCCATGGAGATGGAATCAAACCCCTGCTCCGCGATGAATAAAACGTCCTTGGAAAAGTCGAGATTCTTCGCCGTGAAGGTGCCGCGGACGTAGTAGCTCTTGTCCCCTCTCATCGAGACGAACTTTTTCATCTTGTCGATGATGAGGTCGAAGGTACCCTTGCCGTTCACCGATTTTCGGATGGCGTCGTGGATCTCCTTTCTGCCGTCGAGGGAGAGCACCACGTTTTCCATTTCCGCATTGAAAAACTCTATCACCTCGTCGTTTAAGAGGAGCGCGTTGGTGGTGGTGGTAAAGAGGAAACGCTTGCCGACTTTTGCCGCCTGCTCCTTGGCGTAGTACACGGTTTGCTTGATGACCTCGAAGTTCATGAGCGGCTCGCCGCCGAAGAAGTCCACCTCGAGCACCTTTCGCTTTCCGCTGTTTTTTATGAGGAAGTCGATGGCGGCTTTCGCCGTCTCCAAGCTCATCATCTGCCTTTGCGCGTGATAGGCGCCCTCGTCCGCAAAGCAATAGCGGCAACGGAAGTTGCAGTCGTGGCAGATGTGAATACAGAGCGCCTTGATCTCGTCGCTCTTCATGGGATAGGCGGAGACCTCCTCCTTATACAAGAGCCCCTGCTCCTTTAACCCTTCCACGTCGGAAAGGATCTCTTTTATCTGCTCGGTGGTAATGTAGGAGATATCCACGTCCTCGCCGCTTTCGTGCCGTAAATAATCGCAGGTAGCCTTGTCCGATTCGTGGAGGGAGCCGCTGCCCGCGTCGTAGATATAATAGTGATCGAGATATTGAAATGCGTGTATCATAATAATTCCTTTTTAGGCTGATCGGGAGATTTCTTTCTGTCAGATAAAATCGGCACAGAATGAAAAAATTCTGTGCCTGCTACAAAATAACGTTGTATGATGATTACTTGTTTTCTTTGTCGATCTTCTGTTCTCTGGAAACTCTTTCGCAGGACTGGTTGCCGACGGTGCAGCTTGTTTTGCAAGCGGACTGGCAGGTGCTTCTGCATTCACCGCAACCGGTGGTGCATCTTTCAACGGGTTTTGCAATCGTCTTAATCATGATATTCAATCTCCTGATGGGTTTTATTTATTCTTTCCCCTATTATAATACGGATTTTTGTAAAAATCAAGCCTTTTTTCGATTATTTACGG
This sequence comes from uncultured Clostridia bacterium, assembly GCA_945949395.1. Taxonomy (GTDB): domain Bacteria; phylum Bacillota; class Clostridia; order Christensenellales; family Borkfalkiaceae; genus RGIG4074. Next base: position 87,729 of record CAMFEK010000001.1, on the reverse strand, counting down.
ATATTTACGGCAAGAATCCCGCCGAGAGCGCCGATGACGGCGCCAAAGAGCAATTCCAAGAAAAAAAGCGGGGAAAAATTTTGCATGCCGCCGAGAAAGAGGAACAAAAAATAAGTGACGAACATGAAAAAAAAGCCGATGAGGCTCCCCTTGAAAAGTCCCTGCTCCCGCCCGACGCCGAAAAAACAGCCAAGCAGCAACGCCGCCGCCTTGATGACTTGATTGACGGGAAAAATGACGGACGAGGGCAACGAAAACAGCTTTATGACGAGGGCAAAGAGAAGAACGCTCAAAAGCGCCGCCGCCGTGGCGCAGAGCACGCCCTTGCCGACGTCCCGAATAAATTCACCTTTTGACACAGAAAAAACCTCCGCTAACGATATACCCTACTGTATGCGGAGGCGCGGCAAAATATGAAATTTTCCAAAGGGCGATTTTAAGAAGAAAACGCCCGCTCTTTACAAAAGAGAAGGCGCGGCGAAAATCCTTTTCGCCGCGCCGCGATGAGCTGTTTTGCCCCTTACTTGGTCTCTTCGTTGCTTTTTTCCGCCTCTTCCTTGACGGGTTCTTCGATAGCGGGTTCCGCCTTGACCTCTTCCTTGGGTTCAGGCTTTGCGTCCGTCTGATAAACCGCCTGCTTATCGAACTTGATATAGCTCTTGCCGGTCGCTTCGCTTCCCGTTTCGAGAACGAAGGTATTGTCCTCCTTGTCTACTTCCTTGACGATGCCGCAGATGCCGCCGATCGTCTTGACCTTGTTGCCGGGCTTGATGGCGTCGAGCATGCTCTTGGTTTCCTCTTCCTTCTTCTTCGCCTTTCTGTTGTTGATGACGAGGAATACGATGAAAAGGACGATGATGGCGCCGAGGAAGATATAGGTATAGAGGGGATTCTGCTTCTGCGTTCCCTCAGCGGCGTCTAATAAAGCGATAAGATTCATATAATTCTCCTTAAAAATTTCATTTTCTTCATCATAATACATTTAGCATTATTTGGCAAGCGATTTTATCCGCGAAAAAAATCCTTTCGCGTCTTTTCACGCAATTTTTATCTTTTCTTAAACTTTGCCGTATTTTCCGTAGAACTCTTTGACGTAATCCTTGACATAGCCGCCGAGAATGGACTTGCGCAATCCGCGCATGAGCTTATGCAAAAAGGTGATGTTGTGAATGCTCAACAGCATGGCGCCCATCATCTCGCCCGCGTTCACCATGTGGCGCAGGTACGCCTTGGTGTAATTTTTACAGCAGTAGCAATCGCACTCCTCGTCGAGCGGGGTGAAGTCCGCCTTGTACGCGCCGTTTCTCACCACGACCTTGCCGTGAGAGGTCATAGCCGTGCCGTTTCTCGCGATTCTCGTGGCGAGCACGCAGTCGAACATATCCACGCCGCGCAGCGTCCCCTCGATGAGGCAGTCGGGCGAGCCGACCCCCATGAGGTAACGGGGCACGTCGGCAGGCATTTTATCCTGTAAGAACGCCAGCACGTCGTACATGATATCCTTGGGTTCCCCTACGGAGAGTCCGCCGATGGCGATGCCGTGCTTGACAAAGGGCAGACAACGGTTTAAGCTCTCTTCCCGCAAATCTTTATAGACGTTTCCCTGAATGATGGGGAAGAGCGCCTGATGGGGCAGGTTTTGCGCCTCGTGATGACGATAGCAGCGCTCCAGCCAGTTGCCCGTGCGGATCATCGCCTTTTTCGCCTGCTCGTGCGTGTAGCCGTACTCCGAGCATTGATCGAACGCCATGATGATATCGGCGCCGAGGTTCTCCTCCACCTCCATCGCCTTTTCGGGGGTGAAGAAGTGCTTGCTGCCGTCCACGTTGGAGCGGAACCACACGCCCTCGTCCGTGATCTTGTTGAGATCGGCGAGGGAGAACACCTGAAATCCGCCGCTGTCCGTCAAAATGGGACCCTGCCAGTTCATGAATCGATGCAGTCCGCCCGCGCGCTTTACGATGTCGTCGCCGGGGCGCATATACAGATGATAGGTGTTGGCGAGAATGATCTGACTGCCCGCGTCCTTCACGTCGCGGGGGAGCATTCCCTTTACCGTCGCCTGCGTGCCGACGGGCATATATACGGGCGTTTCAATGTCCCCGTGGGGGGTGTGCAAAATCCCCGCCCGCGCCCCCGTTTCGGGGTCGGTCTTGATGAGTTCGAAGGAGAAATATTCGTTATTCATGCCCGTTATACTCCTTGATAGAATTCTTGCGCGAGGGAGAACAGCAAACCGAAGTTGCAGGGTCCCACTTCGAGGATAAATTGATGAAATTCCAGCTCGTCGAAGGAGACGCCCGCAAGCGCGATCGCCTTTTTGCGCAGGGCGTACATCTCACAGCAGCCCACCCCGTAGGAAAGATAGACGCCGGGCATCTGAACGAGCGAGCGATACACCTCTTCGGCTTCCTCCTCGTCGAGCTGATAGGTGACGGCGAGGTCGGCAGCCGTCTTGCCGTAATAATGCACGTCGATGTCCATGAGCGCGCAAATGGCGTAGTTCAAGGAGCTATTGATCTCGTCGAAACGGTAGTAATAGCAGGCGGAAGCGGGATATTCGTACACGTACGCCGCGCGGTTCGCCGCGTATACCGCCCAGCCCTCCGTATAGCCGGAGAAGGAGAAGAGGGTGCGCACGGGATCGGGTTCCCGGCTCATGAAATACACGTTCTGATAAAAATGTCCGGGATAGCCCTCGTGGCAGAGGGTATTCATGGCGCCCGCGTCGTCCCCCGCGTAGGGATTGACGGTGATGGAGCCGTTGCGGTAGTTATCGATCTGCGGGATCAGATAATACGCCAAGGTGGTCGGCATGGTGGCGGCGATGCTCTTTGAAAGATACTTGACGGAATAGGTGGTATCCTCGATGGGCGGGAACAGGCAAGAGAGATTCGCCGAATAGAAGTCTAAAATCTCCACGGGGTCGGTGGGCGTCACCGCATTGCCGCTCGCCCAGGTACGATACTGATTGTAGACAGCCTGAGAACTCTCCACGAAATTCTGAAAGGTCGTCAGATTTTCCGCGTAAAACTCGGAAAGTTCCTTGTAGAGCTGATCGACGGTGCCGTTATAGCTGCTCTTGCCCTTCATTTTCATTTCGTAGTAAGCCTTTCCCTCCTCGCCGAACTCGGAAAGCGAGCCGCTCAAAGAGCCCTTGCCCTTGAGGGCGGCAAGCCCCTTTGCCGTCTCTTCGTAAGCGGGGAATACCTTCTCCAAAACGATCGCTTTATTCTCTTCCTTATACGCCCGCTTTTGGCTGTCGGAAACGCCGTCAAAGGCGTCGACGCGCTCGTCGAACGCGGAGATGAAACAGCTCTCTTCCCCTTCGGAGGAAACGTCGGAAAACTGCGAGATGATATCGTCCAAAAGGAAGTCGGGATAGCCGTAGCCCTCCTCCACGCGCGCCGCCTCCTCCGAGAGGAGCAGGGCGAAACATTCGGGGATCTGATTCATCATATCGAGGTAGTCCTTGATATCCTGCTCGATGAAGAACTCGTATTCCGTGGCGAAGGTGACGAGATTCGTCTGCAAGCCGCTCGCATAGGAAAAGGAGGATTCGAGCGAGGGGATATCCCGCCAAGAGACGGAATCGGTGAGGTCTTCCTTTATAATGGAATAGGTAATTTGGTTTTCGCGGGAGAGGGAATTAAAGTCGAACGCATTCAGCTCGTCGAGGATCGCCTGATCGTCGAAATCCGACTCCGCCATCAGATCCATGGCGGGGCGCTCGATGCCGTAGTTTTCCGGCTCCTTGACGGTGAAGTGCAAATTGAGCATATCGTTTGCATACGCCTTTTGAAAGACGCGCTTCGTAAAAGAAGTGAACGCCTCGTTTTCCTTTTCGTCTCCCGCCGTCCAGAATTTTTCCCGACGGGTGAGCTCTTCGATCGGATCGTCGATGGGAGCCTTCTGTCCGCAGGCGGCAAACGGGATCGCGAGGGCAAAGCAAAGGCATAAAGATATGATTTTTACGGATTTTTTCATGAGGTAGGTCTCCTTTTACTGTATCAGCATGGCGTCGCCGAAGCTGAAGAAGCGGTATTTCTTTTGCACGGCGCTTTGGTAGACGTTTAATATCTCCTCTCTGCCCGTGAGGCAGGCGACGAGCATGATGAGCGTGCTCTCGGGGAGATGAAAGTTGGTGACGAGCGCGTCCACGCACTTCATCTTATAGGGCGGATAGAGGAATATCTGCGTATCCCCCTCCTCCGCGCGGACGGTGCCGTCCGCGTTCGCCGCGCTCTCGAGCGTTCTTACGGAAGTCGTGCCGACGGCGACGACCCGCCTGCCCTCTCTTTTGGCGGCATTGATGATTTCCGCCGCCTGCGGCGTGACGCGATAGTACTCCGCGTGCATTTTATGGTCGGTGATGATGTCCTCCTTGACGGGACGGAAGGTGCCAAGCCCCACGTGGAGGAGCACCTCCGTGGTGATAACCCCCTTTTCCCGGAGTCTGTCAAGCAGCTCCTTCGTGAAATGCAAGCCCGCGGTGGGCGCCGCCGCCGAGCCGTCCACCTGGGAATAGACGGTGTTGTAGCGGGATTGATCCTTTAATTTTTCCTTGATATACGGGGGGAGCGGCATGGTGCCGACGCGGGATAAAATATCCTCGAAGGTGCCTTCGTAGGAAAATTGTACCACCCGCTCGCCGCTCTCGGTGATATCCTTGACGGTGAAGGAAAGCTCGTCGTTCACCTTCATGGTGACGCCGACCTTGCCCTTTTTGCCCGGTTTCATCAAAACTTCCCAGGTGTTGAGGTCGTAGCGCTTCAAAAGCAGCACTTCGACGAGCCCGCCGTGCTCGGTGAGGGCGAACATACGGGCGGGAATGACCTTGGTGTTGTTGACGACGAGCACGTCGCCGGGGTGAAGATACTCTACAATGTCGCGGAAAATTCTGTCCTGTTGCGTTTTGCTCGCCCTGTCGTACACCAAAAGCCGAGAGGAATCCCTCGGCTCGGCGGGCGTTTGGGCGATCAGCTCTTCGGGCAGATCGTAGTAAAAATCGCTCTTTTTGTAAATGACTTGTTCCATAGCAGTTTTCTATGTCTCCTTCGGCACTCCCGCATGGCAGTCGGGCGCCTGTTTTTTATTCCTGAAAAAATTTACTCCTCCTCAAACAGGGAGATTTGCTTTTTCTCCTTTTCGGCATCGGGCGCGGAGAGCCCCATGTGCTCGTAGCCCGCCCTCAAACAGATTCTCCCCCGCGGCGTGCGGGCGATAAAGCCGAGCTGCATCAAATAGGGTTCGTAGATGTCCTCTATCGTGTTCACGTCCTCGTTGATGGTGGCGGCGAGCGTTTCCAACCCCGCGGGTCCGCCGCCGAACTTATCGATAAGCGCGCGTAGGAGATTTCTGTCCGTCTCGTCGAGTCCGAGTTCGTCGATCTCCTGTTTCATGAGGGCGAAGGAGGCGTCCGCTTTCGTGACGACGCGATTGCCCTTGACGAGGGAGAAGTCGCTCACCCGCTTTAAGAGGCGGTTGGCGATACGGGGGGTGCCGCGGCTGCGCCGCGCGATCTCGTAGGAGGCGTCCTTTTCGATTTCGATATTGAGTTTACGCGCCGAATGTTCGATGATGGTCTGCAGTTCGCGCGGGGCGTACATATCCAGTCGGCAGATGATGCCGAAACGGTCCCGAAGGGGCGCGGAGAGCATACCCGCCCGCGTGGTCGCGCCGATGAGGGTGAATTTCTTTAAGGGAAAGCGAATGTTGCGCGCGGAAGGTCCCTTGCCGACGATGATGTCGAGGGCGAAGTCCTCCATCGCGGAATATAAAATTTCCTCCACGGTATGGTTGAGGCGGTGAATTTCGTCGATGAACAAAATATCCCCCTCGTTGAGGTTGGTCAAGATGGCGGCGAGGTCGCCGCTGCGCTCGATGGCGGGTCCCGAGGTGAGCTTGATAGCTGTGCCCATTTCGCCTGCGATGATGTGCGAAAGGGTGGTCTTGCCCAGCCCCGGAGGTCCGTACAGGAGAACGTGATCGAGGGCGTCCCCCCGCGCCTTGGCGGCGGCGATGTAGACGTTTAAATTCTCCTTCACCTTTTCCTGCCCGATATAATCGGACATGGTCTTGGGGCGCAGGACGTTTTCCTCCGCGTCCATCTCGTTTTTGGTGCTGACGATCAGCTTATCGTCGTATTCGCTGCTATATTCCTCTTCGTCGTTAAAAAAACCTGCCATATTTCCCCCTTACATACCCGAAAGCGCCACGCGAATGACGTCCTCTACCGTTTTTGCGCCTCTTTCCCTCGCTTTTTTCACGGCGTTCACGCTCTCGTTTCTCGTAAACCCGAGATTCATGAGCGCGGAGACGGAATCCTCGTCGTCGGCGCTCATCGCCGCAGCGACGGGAGCGGAAGTTTCCCCGTTTGCCGACATGATCTCCGACGCGGAAATCTTGCCGTGCAGTTCGAGCACGATCTTTTCCGCCGTCTTTTTGCCGAGCCCCTTGACGGAAGTGAGCTTTTTCACGTCCGCGTTGGCGATGGCGAGCGCGAGATCGTTTGCCGACATGCTGGAAAACACGCCGATGGCGCTCTTGGGTCCGACGCCCGAAACGGTGATGAGCTTTAAGAATAGCTCCTTCTCCTCCATGCTGTCGAAGCCGAACAGGGTGAGAGCGTTCTCGCTCACCTGCAAATGGGTATACACCTCGCCGCCACGCTTGGCGATAAGGCGAGCGTACGCCGCGCCCGAACAGTAAATTTCGTAGCCGACGCCGTTCACGTCCAACAGGACGCTCTCCGCCGTGGAATGAATTACGTTTCCTTTCAAATAACCGATCATAGCTTAGTCCTTTTTCGAGCGGAGCATGGCGCCCGCAACCGAGTTCAATCCCTGTCCCCTCGTCATATTCTGCACCTCGAAGAGCTGACCCATCTTCGCCGTGTTGGCGTGGCAGAGCGCCACCGCCAGAGCGTCCGCCGCGTCGTCCGGCTTGGGGATAGACTTTAGCCGCAATACGGACGCGACGACGCGCTGCATCTGCTGTTTATCCGCCTTGCCGTAACCCGTCAGGGCGAGCTTGATCTGCATGGGCGTGTATTCGAAGAGTCTGCCGCATTTTTTTACGCAGGCGAGCAGGGTGACCCCCCTCGCGTGCGCCACGGCGATCGCCGTCTTTACGTTTTTGGAGAAGAACAGCTCCTCCATGGCGACCTCGTCGGGGTGAAATTTATCGATGATCTTATTCACGCCCTCTTCCAAGAGCGCGAGGCGGACGGGAAGGTTTTCCTCCTTGGGCGTCAAGACCACGCCGTAGTCGACGGCTCTCGAATTGCCGTTTTTGTCCCGCTCTATCACCCCGTAACCCATGGTGGCGATGCCGGGGTCGATTCCCAGAATAATCACGAATAAAAATCCCCTTTTTTCCTCTGCAAACGCTTGATAATCTTTCAAAAAAAATGTAAAATAGAAGAGAAATTCGCTTTTAGCGTTTTCCATACATTTTTCCGTATCTTATTTTAACGGAAAACACGCGATAAGTCAAACAAAAATTCGAATATCTTTTTTACGGAGAACACAAATATGAAATTATGGGAAGGCCGCTTTGACGCCCCTACGGCGGCAGACGCGGATGCTTTTAACGAATCGCTCTCTTTCGACCAAAAACTGTACGTTGCGGATATCACCTGCTCCATCGCCCACGCCACCATGCTCGGCGAGTGCGGCATTATCGCCAAGGAGGAAAGAGATGAGATCGTAAACGGCTTGAAGGGCATTTTGTCCGATATCGAAGAGAAGAAAATCGCCGTCACGGGTTACGAAGATATCCACTCCTTTGTGGAGAACCTGTTGACGGAGCGCATCGGCAACGCGGGCAAAAAACTGCACACGGCGAGATCGAGAAACGATCAGGTCGCCACCGACTTCCGCTTTTACGTTCGCTCCTCCATTCTGAAAATGAAATGCGCGTTGAGCGCCATGATTGACGCGCTCACGCAAAAGAGCGAGGAGGGTTTAGACGCCATCATGCCCGGCTACACGCATTTGAGAAAGGCGCAGCCCATCAACTGCGGTCAGTTCTTTAACGCCTACGCGGAAATGTTCCTGCGCGACGGCGAACGCTTAAACGACTGCTATCGGCGCGTGAACGTGATGCCCCTCGGCAGCGGCGCGCTGGCGGGGACGAGCTATCCCATCGACAGAGAGATCACCCGCGAGCTGTTGGGCTTCGATTCCGTGACGAACAATTCCCTCGACGGCGTTTCCGATCGGGATTTCGTGGCGGAGTACCTGTTCGACCTCTCCCTCATCATGGCGCACCTGTCCCGCCTGTGCGAGGACACCATTTTGTACACGGCGACGGAATTCGGCTACTGGGAAATGCCCGACGCCTATTCCACCGGCTCCTCCATCATGCCGCAGAAGAAAAACCCCGACATCTGCGAGCTCGTTCGCGGCAAGACGGGCAGAGTGTACGGGCACCTGATGGCGATGCTCACCACCGTGAAGGGGATCCCCCTCGCCTACAATAAGGATTTGCAGGAGGACAAGGAAGGCTTGTTCGACGCCGAAAAGACGGCGGGGGACTGCCTGACCATCTACGCGGCGATGCTCCGCGAGATCAAGCTGAACAAGCAGAGAATGTTGCAAGCCGCCGCCGAGGACTTCACCTGCGCGACGGACGTAGCCGACTACCTCGCGAAGAAGGGGATCCCCTTCCGCAACGCCCACGCCGTCACGGGCAAGATCGTCCGCTACTGCCTGGATAACGGCAAGACGCTCGAGAGCATGACGCTCGACGAATACAAGGAAAATTCCGAGGCGTTCGAAGAGGATATCCTCTCCGTCGTAAAGGCGGAAAACTCCGCCAACGCCCGCCTCTCAAAAGGCGGCTCTTCGAGAAAGAGCACCGAGGAGGCGCTCGCTTCCATCAAGGAAAGACAGGCAAAAATTTTCGGTTAAACCGACAATAAACCACCAAAGAAGGAACTGCTATGGAAAAAATCCCCTTTGTCACAAAAGAACAAATCGAAGAAATCGTAAAGACCTATCCCACCCCCTTTCACATCTACGACGAAAAGGGGATTCGTGAAAACGCGAGAAGAATGAAGAAAGCCTTTTCCTGGAACAAGGGCTTTAAGGAATACTTTGCCGTGAAGGCGACGCCCAACCCCTACCTGATGCAGATTTTGCGGGAAGAGGGGTGCGGCATGGACTGCTCCTCTTTGACAGAGCTGATGCTCTGCGACGCCGTGGGCATTCGCGGCGACGAGATCATGTTCTCCGCCAACGTGACGCCCGACGCCGATTTTCGCCTGGCGCGGCAGCTCGGCGCGTACATCAACTTTGACGACCTCACCTTGATCGACCATTACGCGACCCTCGCGCCCTTTGCCGAGACCATGTGCTGCCGCTACAATCCGGGCGGAGACTTCACCTTGAACAACGAGATTATGGACACGCCTAAAAACGCGAAATACGGCATGACCAAGGAACAGATGAAGATCGCCTTCCGCAAGCTGAAGGATTACGGGGTCAAACACTTCGGCATTCACGCCTTCCTCGCGTCCAACACGACGGACAACGGGTATTATCCCAAGCTCGCGACCATCTTATTCCGCCTCGCCGTGGAGCTTTCCGAGGAAGTCGGCGTGCACATCGCCTTTATCAACCTTTCGGGCGGCGTGGGCGTGGCTTACCGCCCCGATCAGAAGGACAACGACATCGAAGTGATCGGCGAGGGCGTCAGAAAGGCGTATGAGGAAATTCTCGTTCCCGCGGGCATGGACGACGTGGCGATCTTTACCGAGCTCGGCAGATTCATGCTGGCGCCCTATGGTCATCTCGTGACGAAGGTTCTGCACGAAAAGCACATCTGGAAGGAATACGTGGGCTTGGACGCCTGCGCCGCCAACCTGATGCGTCCCGCCATGTACGGCGCGTACCATCACATCACCGTGCTCGGCAAGGAGAACGCGCCCTGCGACCACCTATACGACGTGACGGGCGGGCTTTGCGAGAACAACGACAAGTTCGCCGTGGACAGAATGCTCCCCAAGATCGATATCGGCGATTACCTCGTCATTCACGACACGGGCGCGCACGGATTTTCCATGGGCTATAACTACAACGGCAAGCTGCGCTCCGCGGAGCTCTTGCTGAAAGAGGACGGCAGCGTAAAGCTGATTCGCCGCGCGGAGACGCCCGAAGATTATTTCGCCACCCTCGACCTTTCCGCCTTTCAAAAATAACGGGCGTTCTGCCTACCCGCAATAAAAAAAACCGCCGAAACCCCTTTTCGGCGATACGAAAAAAGCACCGCCGCCGAAGAGCTCTTCGGCGGCGTTTCTTGCAGGCGAGCGCCTGCGGTTTTCTTTTTTATACGGCGTTGCCGTTCGCGTCGAGCAGAACGGGTTCCGTGATGATTTCCTTCCAGCCCGAACCGTTTTCGTTGTAGCGCACGCGCGCCAGCCAGTACCGCTGTTCCCCGTTGGTTTTTGCGTCCACGGAGAGGCTGTTTCCCATATCCAAATCGGGCGTATACGCCATCGTCGGCATCGTCATGGTCTCGTAATCGGTGGTATAGGTAGAGGAATAATACAGTTCCACGTAGACCTGCACGGTGGAGACAAACAGCGTGAACGTATTCGTCGCGGTGGCAACCACCTCGCCGTTCCCGCCGCTGATGCCCAAGGATAATTGCGTAAAGGCGCGAGGCTCGTTCGATTCGTAGCGCGTTTCGCTATCCAACGACTCCGTTTGGGGCGCGCTGTTGCTCATGAGCGCGAGAGCGGAACACAGCGCAAAACAACTCAACAAAATACTTACGGTTTTTTTCATTATTTATCTCCTTTTTTCGCGCGGAACAGACGAAAAGTCCTTCCGTCACGTTTTTATATTACACGAGCAATTTTTCTCCAACGGCAAGAAAACGCCGTTGTCGCGAGCAGAAGAAAGAACAGGCAGGCGCAAAAAATATCCATACCCGTCAAACAGCAAATGACGACGCTCTTCGCGCCCGCAAGGAACTGACATACCGAAAGAAAGCATAAAATCCAGAAAATGGAGAGCCAAAAGAGGGTATACGCTCCGAAAAGCCCCGCCGCCGAGAAGGAAAAGACTTTTTTGCCCCTTTGGGGATCCTTCTCTTTCTGCCGACCGTCCTCGTCGCACGCCGTATAAAAGTAGTCGGGGGAGACGCCGAAATACTTGCAAACCTTTTGCACGTTATTCTCGGAGGGGAAGTTTTTCCCCTGTTCCCATAACGAGACCATCCGGCGGCTTACGCCGAGCGCGGCGGCGACTTCATGCTGCGCCAATCCCCTTTCCTTTCGCAAGTTCGCTATCTTATCGGAAAAATCAACGAGGACTCTGTTCTCCCCTTCGATGATACTTTTCCCCTTTCGCCACCGCAAAAAACAATAGCGAACGAGAAGAATCACGAAGACGAGGCTGACGATGAGATACACCCAACTTGCGGCAAACTCCTGTTTACCGATCTCAATATCGGGCATATCCCATTTTTGTATGAGGGCGTGGAGCAATATATATCCATGATAGAGCGCGATCATTCCCACGAAAGAATAGCAAAAAGTGCGGACGATCTTTTGATACACCCTCTGTTTTTTTGCTCTGCGCGCACTCTTTGCTCCGTCAACGGGAGCGCCGTAAAAGTAATCGGGCGAAACGCCGAAATATTCGCAAATTCTTTGAATATTCTTTTTCGTGGGGACGCTCTTTCCGCGCTCCCAACTTGAGACTGCCGTCCTGCTGACTTCGAGATCGTTGGCAAAATCCTCCTGCGTGATCTTGCGCTCTTCCCGCAGGGCGATGAGTTTTTTGTGAAAATCCGACATAGCACTCTCCCGTTCCGCGCGAAAAATTACGCTTCGAATTTATATTTTGCCGTGAAATGATACGTTTCGCCCTTATCGAGAAGGGAAGAACCGTACGCGGCGTATTCGGGAACGTTTACGTTGTTGGGGATCGCCTGCGTTTCCAAACAGAAACCCGCGCGCTTGCCGTAATGCACGCCGCCCTTGCCGTCCTGATCCAAGCCGTTGCCGCAATAGAACTGCACGGCGGGCATATCGGTGGAACAGGTCATTTTGATGCCCGTCTTTTTGCTCACTACCGTAGCGTAGTCCGCCATTTCGCCGCATTTGTTCTTCAAGACGTAGCAATGGTCGTAACCGCCGCCTTGAACCATGTCGATATCATCGGAATCCACGTCGTCGCCGATGGCTTTGGGGGAAGTAAAGTCGAAGGGGGTGCCCTGAACAGCTTTGAATCCGCCGACGGGGATCATGGTGGCGTTTGTCGGCGTGATCTTTTCCGAATCGATGAACAGAACGTTGTCCAAAATACTGCCGTCCTGCTGACCGTTCAAATTAAAATAGGCATGGTTGGTGAGATTGACCACCGTCTTTTTATCCGTCGTGGCGGTATATTCGATGCCGAACACGCCGTCCTTGAAGGAATAGACGACCTTTACGGTGAGCGTGCCGGGATAGTTTTCTTCGCCGTCGGGAGAAACGTAAGTCAACTGCAAACGGTTACATTCGCTGCAGAGGATCTCTACCTCCCACATCTTTCTGTCAAACCCCTCTTTGCCGCCGTGCAGGTGGTTGCCGCGGTCGTTGTTATACAGCTGATACGCCACGCCGTCGATCGTCATCTTGCCCTCGCCGATGCGGTTGCCGAAACGACCGATGAGCGCGGAGAGGAATCCGCCGTTGTTCCGATAGCCCGAAACGTTATCGTAGCCGAGCAACACGTCCACGGGATTGCCGTCCTTATCGGGCACGACGAGGCTCTGAATGATGCCGCCGTAGTTCAATACGACAGCCTTTTTATCGCCGTCCGTCATCGTGTAGGCGATAACCTCTCTGCCGTCCTCTAATTTGTCGAATACGCTTGTTGTGATCATATCTTTAATCTCCTTTATACTGCGGTTACAGGGTAACGACGCCCGTACCGAATTTTCTCGTTTTGGTGGAAAAGACGTTCTGCGAGCCGAAAATCTTCGCCATCTCCCTTTGGTATTCTTCCGCCTGCTCGTCCTTGACGAAGGCGAGAATGGTGCCCGCAAAGCCGCCGCCGTGCAAGCGCACGGCGCCGTCTTTGAGTATTTTTTCCGAAATCTTCACGGCGAGAGGAATCGCCTGTTCGTCGCTGCCGGGAAGGTACGCGTTTTGCAGGCAAAGCTGACTGCTCCTCCCGCTCTCGTTCACCTGCGCGAAAAAGGCGGGAAGATCCCCTCTTTTCAAGGCTTGCGCGGCGAGATCGACGCGCTTGTTCTCCTCGAAAAAGTGAAACGCCCGCAGGAGCGCGCGCTCGCTCACCTTTTTGCGGAGCGCGGGCAACGCGTCGAAAAATTGCCCGTAGCGCACTTCCCGCAAGGTCTTTTTGCGAAAAAATGCCGCCACCCGACTCATTTCCGCGCGGATCGCGGCGTAATGCTCGGTGAGAGAGGAATGGTTTCCCCCCGTGTTCACGATAACAATGCGATAGCCCTTGGGAGCGGGCAAACGCTCGAAACGGGGCGCGTTCGGGTCAAAAAAATCTATTTTATTCATGCCGCCGAGCGAGATGCCCGTTTGATCCAAAAGCCCGCACGGCTTGCCGAAATATTCGTTTTCCGCCTCTTTGCCGATCACCGCCTTCTCGATCGGCGAGAGCGCGCCGTTTAAGTACAGGCAGTTTACGATTTCCGCGATGAGCACTTCGAACGCCGCCGAAGAGGAAACGCCCGCGCCGCGAAAGATGGTGCTGTGCGTATAAGCGGTGAATCCGCCGAAGGAATACCCCCGTTTACGCAGAAAAAAGAGCACGCCGCGCACGAGGGACGCGCTTCTGCCCTTCTCGGTCGCTACGGGCGAGAGGTCGCCGATATCGATGCGGATGGGCGAAAAGCCTTCCGAACATACCTGCACGATATCGTCCGAACGCCTCTTTGCCGCGCAGACGATATCGCATTGCACGGAAGAGACGATTACCTTGCCCAAATTGTGGTCGGTGTGGTTGCCCAAAATTTCCGCCCTGCCCGAGGAGGAGAAAAACAGCTCCGCCTCGCCGCATTGCGCTTTGATCCGATCGCCCAAGCGCCGATAGCGAACTATCTCCGCCCGTGGATTGTCATAAATGTCCGATAATTTCATACGCCTCACTCGCCGCGCGCCGATAAAAAGGCGCACTTTTATCTATTTTATCACAAAACGGAGGGTTTGTAAATAGAGAAATGAAAAATTCCGCAAAATATTGCTATGAATAAAAAACTCGTCTGTCTGTGTTCCTTTTTGTTTTTTCTGCTCTCCACCTGCTGTTTCTTTCACCTGCGCCCCTTTCGCACCTTTGCCGAGGCGGAAAAGAGCATCTATTTAACCTTCGACGACGGTCCGAGCGACCGCATCACGCCGAAGATCCTGGACGTACTCCGAGAAGAGGGGGTGCGCGCCACCTTCTTCGTGGTGGGCAGGAACGTGGAGACGAGGAAACAACTGACGCGGCGCATTCTCGACGAGGGCAACAGCGTCGGCATCCATAGCTATTCCCACCGTTACGGACAAATCTACGCCTCGCCCGAAACGCTCTTACAGGATATCGAAAAGTGCGGCGCCCTGCTCAACCGACTGGGAATTTACACGCGGCTATATCGATTCCCCGGCGGCAGCAGCATGGTGGGCGAGAATTTTAAGACGGCAGTGCGAAAAAAGGGATACGCCTACGTAGACTGGAACGCCCTGTGCGGCGACTCCGAGATCAAAAACCCCAAACCGAGCGAGCTATACGAGAGGGCAATCCGCACCGCGGGCGAAAAGAGTACGATCATCATGCTCTTTCACGATACCACCGACAAGGACGCGACGCTGAAATCCCTGCCCTTTATCATCGAGCATTATAAAACCCTCGGCTATCGCTTTTGCACCTTTGACATGGCATGAAAAAGAGCCGACTCTTGCGAGTCGGCTCTTGGTTGGTTGGTTCGTTGATTAGTCGACGAGCTTGAGGTTCGCGCCATCGCCGTATACCTTGAAGGTGATCGTGTTGGTATAAGGAATTTTATACTGTACGACGAACTGTTCCGCGACGACAAATTCTGCCGTTTCCGTAGCAGAGCCAACGGTAGCGCTTGCAGAATAGGTTGCACCTGCGTCTACGGGAGTGGTGGTATAGGTGATGATTGCATTACCGTCGGCAACTTCAATAGATACGTTAACGGTAGCGCACTGCAAGTCAGCCGCGAGCGTTGCGAACGTTGCGGTATTTTCCGTTACTTCATACTTATATTCACTTTCAGACCACACATAGAAGTCGGGTCTTACGATACCGTAAACACCGTCAGCGGTAGTACCCACAACGAGTCCGTTCCAAACGGCGCCGAGGGCGGTGCCATCGCCGATATACTGCTGGAAGGTTGCAGAATACTTGCCGTCTACAAGTTCAACGTCGATAGCATTGTCAAATCCGTTATATCCTTCGACGGATGCGTCGAACTTGGAAAGGATTTCAGAAATTCGTTTTTCCGTAGCGGCAGCGGTAGCGTCGTCTTTTGCGTCGAGAGCGTCGGCGCCTGCGACCTTGCTTTCCAAATTCACGTCTGCCATCGTCTTGGAGGCGCCTGCAAGATCGTTGTAGAGCGCGAGAACTTCCTCTGCCTCAAGCGCCTGTCCGACAACGATATTGTCTACCACGCCGCACGCGTCCTTGAAGATGTTAAGAGGCGTATCGTCGCCGCCGTCGAGGTCGATGAGGTCGAGGAGCATGAAGTCCGCCATATCGCCGACGTTATCGGCGCCGTACGTATAAGCGAGCGCGCCGTCACGGTAGAAGGATACGGAATCGTCGGTGATGACGACCGTGGTGACAACCCACTTATTGATCATTTCAGCCGAGATCTGACCGGGAACGCCCGCGTCGTCGATCGCCTCTACGCAGCCTGCGTTGTAGCCGGTGTAGCTGTTAAATTTAGCGAGCTGTCTGGAAGAGAGTTCGTTCTGCGCGGTTGCATAGGAGGTTGCGGAATAAGCGCCTCTGCCCACCACGACGTTGGGAGCGGCAGGAAAGCAATCCGCGGGGCAGCCCTTAAGGTTGCCGTACGTGACGTTCATAAAGCCGGATTCGATGAGAATGCCCCAGTCGGAATAATTTTCGGTACCATAGCTCATGTAGGTGAAGGAGAAGCCGATTTCTTCGGATATCGTATCGCCGTACTGCGGGAGCGTGGCGATCGTGGTGCCGGACTGAATGCCCTTGCCGTCCTTTCCGTCAACGGAAGCGAAACCGTCTTCAAACGTCAAATCGAACTTGCCGAGAGCCGCGCCGGTATAAGCGTCGACGGCAGCGCCTTCGTTTTCAAAATCGTAAGCGGCAATGATCTTGCCCTTAATGGACTCGTCCTTCAACAGGGACGTTCCCGTCTTACCGCCCTCTCCGCCGCAGGATGCGAGCGCAACGGCGCCGAGCGCCATTACGGAAGCTACTGCGAGAGTTAAAATTTTCGTTTTCTTCATAACTTTCCTCCAAATAATAAAAATTATTTTTTCAAAAAACTTCTTGCGTTCGGGATTGCCCGAACCATGTATTTATATTATAATCGTTTGAAATTTTTTGTCAAGACGTTTTTTTATTTTTTCTTATATTTTCACAAAAAATAAGCGTAACGTATTATTAAAAAATCAAATTTTGTTCTTTTTTTACAAAAACGTCGAATCGTGTTATTTTTTCTCCTCTTCCGCCTTTTCGACGTCTTTTTCCCCGCCCGACTCTTTTTCCTTTAAGGAAGAGAGCATCTTTAAGAGTTCCTCCTCCCCCATATCCTCTTGAAGTTTTTCCAAATTGCCGTACGCGTGCTTGTCGTGATGGATCGCCATAAAAAAATCTCCTTTCTTTTCTTATCCCTATTATACCGCCCGCGGCAAAAAAAATCAACCGCCCGCGTGAAAAAATAAATTGAGGAGAATTTCAAGATATCTCTTGCTTTTTACAGGCAAATCGGTTATAATGAGAACATAGTAAAAACTGATTGGAGGAATTTCATTATGCCTTTAGTTACAACGAAAGAAATGTTCAAAAAAGCATACGAGGGTCATTATGCCGTCGGCGCTTTCAACGTAAACAACATGGAGATGATCCAGGCGATCGTAGAGGCCGCAAACGAAGAGAAGTCCCCCGTGATTTTGCAGGTTTCCGCCGGCGCGAGAAAGTATGCGAACCCCGTATATTTGAAGCACCTCGTAGCCGCAGCCGTAGAAACGACGGATATTCCCATCGCCATGCACCTTGACCACGGCGCAGACTTCGACATCTGCAAAGCCTCTATCGACGGCGGCTTTACCTCCGTTATGATCGACGCCTCTTCCAAGCCTTGGGAAGAGAACATCGCCATCACCAAGAAGGTCGTGGAATATGCGCACGATCACGGCGTGGTCGTAGAAGCCGAACTCGGCAAGCTCGCAGGCGTTGAGGACGACGTGAAGGTGGAAGCGAAGGACGCGCTCTTCACCTCCCCCGACGAAGTGGAAGAATTTACTTCCAGAACGGGCATCGACTCCCTCGCCATCGCCATCGGCACCTCTCACGGCGCATACAAGTTTAAGCCCGGACAGGATCCTAAGTTGCGCTTGGATATCTTGGAAGAGATCGGCAAGCGTCTGCCCGGATTCCCCATCGTTCTCCACGGCGCATCCTCCGTGCCTCAGGACAAGGTTGCTCTCGTCAATCAGTTCGGCGGCAGCATGCCCGACGCGATCGGCATCCCCGAAAGCGAATTGCAGAAGGCGGCTAAGATGGCTGTCTGCAAGATCAACATCGACTCCGACCTCCGCGTAGCCTTCACGGCGGCTTGCAGAAAGCACTTTGCGGAGAATCCTTCCCACTTCGACCCCAGACAGTACCTGGGCGACGCGAGAGCCATGATGAAGGAAATGGTAAGACACAAGATCATCAACGTGCTCGGCTCCAACGGCAAGGCTTAATCGAATGAAAAAATATGACCGCCAAGCGAATCGCTTGGCGGTTTTTCGTGAGCGCCCTCGTGGGGCTCCTTTTATTTGAAAAATTCGTCGTAGATTGCCTTGATGGCTTTGTTGCAGTCGGAATTGTTGACCGCTACGATGATGTTGAGCTCGGAGGAGCCCTGGTCGATCATTCGCACGTTGACGTTCGCGTCGGAGAGCGCCTTGAAGAGCCTGCCCGAAGTACCGATGGAGGAGGACATACCGTGACCGACGGTCGCGATGAGCGCGATATCGTTATAGATGCGGATATGGTCGGGATTGAGCTGCATTTCGATATCGCAGAGCACCTTGTCGAGCACGCCGTGAGAAAGGAGCGCGCTGTCGAGCACGATGGACATGGTGTCGATGCCGGAGGGGATATGCTCGAAGGAGACGTCGTAATTTTCGAGAATGGCGAGGAGCTTTCTGAAAAAGCCGACTTCGTTGTTCATCATGGACTTTTCGATGAGGATTACGGTGAAGTCCTTCTTACCCGCGATGCCCGTGACCACGTTGCCCGTGTACTTATACTGCGTGATGGGGACGATCATGGTGCCTTCGTCCTCGGGACGGAAGGTGTTTTTGATATGAATGGGAATGTTGACGCTCTTGACGGGGAAGATGGATTCGCTGTGCAGCACCGCCGCGCCCGAATAGGAGAGCTCGCGAAGTTCCTTGTAGGAAAGAACGGTGATGGGCTTGGGATTTTCCACGATGCGGGGATCGCAGGCGAGGAATCCGCTCACGTCCGTCCAGTTCTCGTACACGTCCGCACCGACGCTGCGCGCCACGATGGCGCCGGAGATATCCGAACCGCCGCGGGAGAAGGTTTTCACCTTGCCCGTGAAATCGGTGCCGTAAAAGCCCGCGACGACCGCTCTCTTCTTATCCGAGAGGGTTTCGGCGAGCGTCTTATAGCTCTTTTTGCCGTCGAGCGTGCCGTCCGCCTTGAAAAAGATATTGCCGAGCGCGTCGACGAAGGGAATGGAAAGGTACGCCGCCATCACCCTGCCGGAAAGATATTCCCCGCGGGAGGCGGTGAAGTCGGCGGATTTTTCCGCGATGATTTTTTCTTCCGTTTCATCGAGAAGGCTCTCGATGTCCATATTCAAACCGAGCTCGGCGACGATGCCGCGGAAACGATCGCGAATTTTGGCAAAGTTTTCGCTGCATTTGCCGGTGGAGAGGACTTCGTAATAGCACTTGTAAAGGGTATCCGTTACTTTGATGTCGGCGCCGAAACGCTTGCCGGGCGCGGAAACGACGATATATCTTCTCTCTTCGTCGCTGTTGATGATGTCGGCAACCCTTTTTATGATGTTGCCGTCCGCCATGGACGTGCCGCCGAATTTGCAAACTTTGATGCTCATGTTATATCTCCTGAAGTTAAAACTTGATTTTTTGATTTTTATCAGATCCTCTTCCCTTCCAGATAATATCTCTTTTCTTGTCCCTGCCCCATGGAGAAGGTCTTGCGGGGGAAGTTTCCGTTTTGAGAGATAAAGTCGAAGAAATTTCCCTTTTCGATGGCGTTGAACAGGACGCCGACCGCGTTGGGATCCGCCTGCACCAGGCGGGAAAGCTCTTCCTCGCTGTGAATAAAGTCGATCTCTCCGCCGAACGTCTCGATATAAGCGCCCGCGTAGGAATCCACCTTGCGAATGATTTCGGGCGGGTTATAAAAGCCCTTGAAGGAGATCATGCCGTTTTTTTCCTCGAAGGGAGCGGTATAGCTCTCGAAGTTGGATAAAAACCTTTCGCGATCGTCCACGCGGATCAAACGGTGAATGGGACCGAACAGGATGGATTCGTCGTAGATATTCACCGCCTCGGTGAGGGCGTAGCGCGCGGGGGAAGAGAGCCGCTCCTCGTCGGAGAGCGTTTCCTTCTTCGCCTCCCAACAGGCTTTGGCGGACGCGAGCGAATGGTTGCCGTCGCCGACCGCAAACAGGAGGGGAGAATTTTTATAATTCGATAGGGCGCTCTCGCCGCCCGCGAGGGCGTAGAACCGAGCGCGGAGCTCTTTTGCCTTCTCTTGGGGAATGAAATATCCCTTGAGGTGTCCGCCGCCGCTGTTCAGTTCAAAATCGTAGAGCTTTTCATAGCTTTCCCGATTCTGAACGACTTCGCCGAGCACGCTGTTTTTCGGATCGTTATAGAGCATGAGGACGTGCGGAAGCTCCAAAGGCGCACCCTTTCTCGCTTTGACGCGGGGCGGGATGCGATCCACGACGGTAGCCTCGGTCGCGCGGACGGGCGCTTTGCTGCCCGGCTCAAAGGAATAGGCGTCGAGATCGACGGCTATCATGAGTCCGAAACGGGGCGCGGCGGTGAAAGGGGTGGTTCTCTCCACCAAGATAAAGCCGGGCTCGAGGGTGCGGAACACGCCGTTTTTCAGATATTCGTCCATCGTGGCGTGAATTTCGTTCACGCGGGCGTCCACGTCCCCCTTCAAATATATTTCGGGAAGGGTGATATGGTAGGAAGAAGGCTTGCCCTCCGTGAGAGCTTTTACGCCCTCCCAGTAGGCGGGGTTGGACGTAAACTGATCGCAAGCGATGACGGACCAACTTGAAAGATCGTCCGTCGCGGGAAAAAGCATTTGAGGAATTTGAATCACGTCCGTCATGTCAGTTCACCAAAAAAACGATATTTGCCGTAATGACGAGCACCACAGCCAAGAAGAACGCGAGCAATTTATCCTGCCAGTGATCGACGAATACGCGTTTCAAAAAATTGAGAAATTTCATATCGTTCTCTCCTTATTCTTTTTATCCGATCTTCCCGAGGAGGAATCCTCGGCAAAGTAATATTCGGTGAGCACGCGGCGCAACTTCATGAAGTCGGCGTAGCGCTCCACCTGTCCCTTTTTCACGATGGAGACGATGCCCGTTTCTTCCGAGACGACGATGGTCGTCACGTCGCACGCCTCGGTGACGCCGATCGCCGCGCGGTGACGGGAGCCGTATTCGGGGGCGATATCGTTGTTCTGCGTGAGGGGCAGAAAGCAACCCGCCGCCACGATCTTGTGCCCGTCGACGATCATGGCGCCGTCGTGCAGGGGCGCTTTATTGATAAAGATACCCTCGATGAGCTGGGAGGAGATATCCGCATCGAGAACAATGCCGCTGTCGACGATCTGTTTGGGGAAATTCTTGTTGGCGAGAACGATGAGGGCGCCCGTGTCCTTTTTGGACATATTCTGCACCGCCTTGATGATGCCGGAAATGCAGCCCTCCGTCTGCTGCGCCGTTTTGTTCTGCGCCTCGAAATTGCTCTTGCTCACGACCTTTTTCATCTTGGTGAGTCCGCGCTTGATCTCCAAAGAGTACATGAGAAGGAAAAACATGGACAGGAGCATGGTAAAGATGAGCAGAAGGTCGATATCGATGCCCTCGGAAAAGAGGGCGAGCACGCACGCGCCGAAGATGAGCCCGGCGTAAATGCCCATGAACTTCTTGGCGCCGTTATCGCGCAGGACCTTAAATACGTAATAAAGAAGGACGAAGGCGAAGAGCGTTTCGACGATATAAAACAGGTAGCCCTGCTGCGTCAAAAACAAAGCGGCTTCCCCAATGCGAGAAAATCTTTCTAACATGACCGTATACTCCGTTGGATAGTTTCATTTTTCATTATAATCGCTTATCCGAAAAAAGAAAAGCGTTTTTTCATACCGAGAAGAAAATTTTAGCGTTTGTCGCGGCGAGCGCGGCGGCGGGAGAAAGGAGCCCGTTCTTGATATCGTTCGCCGCGCGGAAAAAGAGACTAAAAAACTCCTGCAACACGTCCTTTCCGATCTTTCGCGCCTGTTCGCGATTCTTTTTTACCGCGTACTCCTTCATGGAGAGCGCCTTGCCCGTCTCCGCGTCGCTCAAGGGGGACAGAAGGCAATCGTACAGATTTTTATAGTAATTGCCGAGCGCGGACAAAAAGCTCATTTCGTCGTACCCCTTTAAGAGCATATCCTCCATGATGACGACGTACTGCGAATAATTTTTTCGCGCGACGGCAGAGGTGAGTTCGTACAGCTTGTAATCGGAGTCCCGACTGACGAGCTCCTCGATATCCCCCGCCGAAAGCGAACCGTCGACCGCAAAGGCGATGAGCTTTTGCGTTTCCATGGCGATACGGCTCATGGAGAAGGAGCAATATTCCGCAAAGGTGCGGCACACGGACGCATCCGCGCGGACGCCGGCTTTTTTTAAGGTGATAAAGATCCATTTTACCACGTCCTCTTCGTCCGCTTTGCCGCAGTCGACGAAGGCGACGTTGGGTTTCTTTTTTAAGTCCGCCCCCGCCTTGCCGCCCTTCGTGTTGACGATGACGAGCACCGTGCTCTCGCAGGGGCTTTCAAAGACCTTCTTGACGCGTTCGTATTCCCGTTCCGTCGGATAGAAATTATTCACCCGCACCATGCGTCGCTCGGACAGAAAGGGATAGGCGTAGACGGAAGAGATAAAGTCCTCCGCGCCGCTTCCCTTTAAGGCAGAGCCCTCAAAGACGGCGTAGTTGAGCGTAGGCTCCGTGACGAAGGCGGAACGGAGCATCTCCACCCCGCGATCGGTGAAATACGCCTCTTCGCCCTCCAACAAATAGATGCGCGTCTTTCCCTGCGCGATATCCTCTTTGAGCGCCGTGAACTTCAACGATTCCACCCCCCGTTTGACTGTTTTCCCCTTCATTATATCATTTTTGTTTCCCGTTGGCAAGGATTCCGAAAGCGCCGAACAAAATATTTCTCCCTCATAGGATCGCCGGAACGAGCGCGCCGACAAAGCAGACGGCGACAAGGAGAGGGCGGAAACGCCCGATATTCAGCTTATCGCTCGAAAGGAGAAGTCCCGTATAATAGGGTATCATGCCGAAGCCGAAGGAAAAGCCGGATAAGACGAAGGGGGAAAAGTCGAAATAGGTGAACGTAAAGCAGAAACCCTTCAGAAACAGCCCCGGCAAGAACAGAAAAGCGGGCGCCGCGAACGGAAAGGCGACGGCGAAGAGGAGAAGGATCAAAATCGCCGCAAAGCAGAGGGATACGACGGGCACGACGACGAGATTGAGAAAAAACCCGATCAGCGAGACGTAGCCGAACATATCGATCAGGAGCGGAAAGAGGGTGAGATTGACGGAGAGGGAGATCGCGAGCATCTGCGCGATTCCTTCGCGCAAGCGAGCCCTTTGGAAAAAAGCGGAAAAGGGGTGGAATAGAAAGCCGATGCCGAACACGGCGGCAAAAGAGAGAATAAACCCGTAGGAGAGCAGATAGAAGGGACGGTGGACAAGCAGCAGAATGCCCGAAAGGGAGATGCGTTCCAAAAGGTCGCCCCGCCCCTTGGCGTAGAAGGCAAGGTCCGCGATCGCGCACATGAGAAAGGCGCGGAGGGCGGATGCGGAAAATCCGCTGATCGCCGCATAGAAGAGCCCCAAAGCGAAAGCGACGATACTGTTTAGGACGCGCGGACATTGCAATCGGCGCAAAAGCGCCGTGACGCCGCCGTACACGATGCCCATGTGAAGTCCCGAAACGGCAACCAAATGCGCGACGCCGCCCAGCCGCAGAGAGGAAAGAAGATTTTCCTCCATCATGGAGCTGTCGCCCGTGACGAGGGCGAGGCAGACGGACGCCTCGTCGTAGGGAAGGAAGGTAAAGAGGAGGTCGAAGAGGCTCTCTCTCAAATAAGCGGTAAGAGAAAACGAAACGCCCGTTCTCTCGAGCCCCGTCACGTCGGAAAAAAGATAGCGGATATTCTCCGACAGATAATAGGTATGTAGCGAGCCGTCCGCGCGGAGCGCGGCTAAGGAGAGATCGCCCGAAAAAGAGAGGATATCCCCTATCGCATAGTTATCCGAAGAGAACAACAGGGCGCGGGCGGGCAGGCTTTCCCCGTCGCGCGCGAGCGAGGAGAGGACGTAGCGATAGCCCGTTTCGCAGAGGGTTTTCTCCGCAACTCTGCCGCTGAAAGAGCCGTACCCCGCTATCGTTTCGTTCAAAAAGCGCGTGGCGCCCGAAAAGAGGAGCATGCCTAAAAAGAAGAAGGCGATACAAAACAGCGAAAGGAGGACGGCATACGCCTTTTTGCGGGAGAAGAGAGGGAGCAGGAAGGGCGCAAGAAAGACGAGAAGGCAGCAGGGCGCGGGCAAGCCGTAAAACGAAGAGGCGTAGGAAAACAAGACGCCGCCCGAAAGCGCGAGAAAACAGAAAAAGCACGGTCGTAGATTGAAGGTGCTTTTTCGCTTTTCAGAACTCATACGTTTTCATGGGCTCGGCGAGGAAGTTTTCTCCGAGCATCTCCCTTTGATAGGCGGCGCGCGCCGTCAGGGGAGAAAGGTGAGAAACGAGCGCGGTAAAGCCGTACGTTTTTGCCAGCTCGCACAGGCGGAAGGCGGAGAGGTGGGGTTTGTTTTCCCCTTCCTGTTCCCTTAAAAACAACCCGTCGCCCAAGACGAAGGTGGCGCCCGCCACCAAGGCGTGCAGATTTTCACATTCGCCCGTATCCCCCGTGTAGACGAACGTGCCGTCCCCTTCTTTCACGCGCAGTCCGTAGGTGAGGACGGGGTGGGACATGCGGTAAAAGGCGAAGGGCAGGGAGAAGATCTCCCGCTCCCCTTCGCGCACCCGAACAAATTCGAAATAGGGAAAATGCCCCTGCAGAGCGGAAAGCTCCTTATCGGAAACGTTCG
Organism: uncultured Clostridia bacterium; assembly: GCA_945949395.1. Taxonomy (GTDB): domain Bacteria; phylum Bacillota; class Clostridia; order Christensenellales; family Borkfalkiaceae; genus RGIG4074. The sequence continues at coordinate 63,101 of CAMFEK010000001.1, read as the reverse complement.
GCAGATAGCAAGGCTTTTTGCCTTGGAAAATTCCCCGACGGGCGCAATTCTCCAAATAATAATTGAATACGCCGAGGTCGGAGCAATGGTCGAAATGCAGATGCGAGAGAATGACGGCGGAAACCGCCAGGGGATCGATAAAGGCGCGCAGTCGGCTGAAGGCGCCGCTGCCCATATCCAGGCAGATGAGATTCTCTTTGGTTTGCAGCAGGTAGCCGCTCGTGGCGCCGCCTGCGGAGGGGAAGGGACCCTCGTTGCCGAGCACGGTAAGTTTCATGACGTTTTTACTCCTTTTTCTTTTGTTTTGACGGGCTTGACGCCCAGTCGTTCGAGCAGGGAAAGAATTTTTTCCGTTTCCCGTTCGGGGGAACGGAAGTAATCCACGGCGTACAGGCACGCGGTGTTCCAACCCGCTCGCTTTAAGATGTCCGTGAAGAAGAGGGTCTCCTCCGCGGTGTTTTGCTCCTTGTCCAAAATGACGCCGAGCTTATACTCCCTGCCCTGCCGCACGGCGAGATCGAGGCAGAACTTCTCGTTGCCCACGCTAAGCTCCGCCCGATAGCCCGCCTCGCATAGCCGACGGCAAAGATCCTGCGCGATGGGCGAAACGGGTTGCCGCCCCATAGCGGGCAACTGACCTTTCAGATACAGCAAAAAGTCCTTGAGGGCGTTCACGCCCTCGCTCGCCGACTTCGCGGAAAGGAAACTTTCGGGCAGGGAGGAGAACACCTCCGTCCGCTCCCGCGCCCGCGTGAGGGCGACGTTGAGCCGCCGCTCTCCCCCCTCGTGGTTCAAGGGACCGAAGCGCAGGGAGAGCTTGCCCTCTTCGTCCTTGCCAAAGCACAGGGATAACAGAACGATATCCCGCTCCTCGCCCTGTACCGTTTCGAGATTTTTGACGAACAGCTTGGCGCTCTGCACCCGCTCGGGGGGAATTTTCAGCTTTCGAATACGGGAAAACAGCCGTTTTTCCACCTCGTCCCGCTGATGGGCGGAGAGGGTGACGACGCCGACCGTCTTGCCCCTGTACTCGGGGCGGGTGAGAAATTCCGTGACGCGCTCTACCACGGCGGACGCCTCTTTGGCGTTGATTTTTTTGCCCTTGCGCTCGTAGGTGCCGAAGATTTCGTGGAGCGTCAAGCCGCGCTCGCGCGAGACGGAGGGAAAGGCGTACAGCTCGCCGCCGTAAAAACGGCGGTTGGAAAATTCGATAAGGCTTTGATTTTTACTGCGGTAATGGCGGGAGAGGTGCTGTTTTCTCAGCCCCTCGGAGAGGGCGTATTCCAAAATATTTTCCTTCTCCTCCCCCTTGGCGGCGGAAAAGAAGGTGGTGGGCGGCAGTTGCTTTTCGTCCCCCGCGATGACGACGGTATCCCCCTTTTGCGCGATGGGGAGAGCGTCCGACTTTAGTATCTGCGAGGATTCGTCGAAGAGGACGATATCGAAATGCCCGCTCAACCCTTTGGCGAGCTCCACGCTCGTGAGCACGCAGGGGGAGAGCCGTTGCAAATACGGAAAGCGCTCGAAGGCGTTCCCCTTCCACACCTTTTGATAGAGGGCGGCGCTCAAACGCTCGGATTCTTTTTCGCATCGACTGCTCTTTTTGAGGGACAAGACCCGGCGGAAAAACTCGTCGAAAACGGCGCGGCGGGTCTGCTCGAACACCTCCCGCTTTTGAAAGCGCAGCCGCTCCAAAAGGGAGTTCTGCGCAAAAGAGGAAAAGGAAGAGAAATTCTCCTGAATGAGAAAGGAGCAATACCCCTTCAAAAAGCTCTTCCGAAAACAGGAAAGCAGCTGTTCGCACGAGGAAAGAACGGGAGAAACGTGAACGCCGAGGCAGGAAAGCTCCTCCTTGCACACGGAAAAATCGCCGTAGCAGGAGAGCGTTTGATGTTTGAGGGTGACGCCCTGCGCGAGCGAGGCGTACAAAAACAGGAGAGATTCGCACCGCTCGTAGTTCTCTAGGCGGAAGGGGTGAAAAAATTTTTCGTCCACGGTGACGAGGGATTCTTCCGCCGACGACGAAAAATACTCCTCCACGCTCCGAAAGAGAGAGTGCTCTCCCTCGTGCAGCGCCGCGTGCGCCGCGTCTGCGCGCGCCATCTCCCGCGCGAAGGAAGAGAAAATCTGCCTATCCTCCCCGCGCGGGGAACAGGGAAGGGAGAGCAGTTTTTTCCAGTGTTCGAGAACCTTTTTTTCCTCGCCGTCGTATAGAAGAAAGAGGTCGGAAAGAGAGATCTCTTTCAGCTCGTCGTAGACGACCTCGAGGGCGGATTTTTTCTGCGCCACGAACAGAACCCTCTTTTGCGCGTGGAGGGCGCTCAATAGAAGAAGGGCGATGGTGTGGCTCTTGCCCGTGCCCGGAGGTCCGTTGAGCACGAAGGATTTGCCCGCGAGCGCGAGGGCGACCGCCTGTTTTTGCGAGTCGTCCGCCTCGAACGCGGGGAGAACCTTGTCGGTATTTATTTTTTTCGGGTTAAAAGGAGAAAACTTTTTCATAGCCGATCAATTATCGACGGGAAAAAGTTTTCTTATACCTTAATTTTATGCTCTGATCTCGACGCCGAGATTATATTTGAGATTGCCGAGGATCTTCTTCACGAAATTATCCACCTGTTCGGGCGAGAGCGCCTTGTCGGCGGCGGGGTCGGGCGTGAAGGTGAGGGTGAACGCCATGCTCTTTTTGTTTTCGCCGATCTGCTTGCCGCGGAACACGTCGAAAAGCGTGACGTCCGAAACGGCGCGGCAGGCGTGAGAAATACAATCCTCGATGGCGCCGCAGGAGATTTCCTCGTCCACGATGAGCGCGAGATCGCGCTTGATAGAGGGGAATTTGGGAACGGGAACGTACTTTACCCCGTCCTTGAACTTTTTGGAGAGCGCCGCGTAATCGAGCTGCGCGAGATACACCTTCTTTTCGAGCGCCTGTTCGCCGGCGATGGTGGGATCGAGCTCGCCGAGCAAACCGACTTCCTTACTGCCCAGCATCGCCCTTGCGGACACGCCGGGGTGCAGGAAGGGATAGCTTGCCTTTTCGAACGCGATCTTGACGTCGAACGCCTTGGCGATGGACTCGATGGCGCCCTTGAGGGTGAAGAAATCGCCCGTGCCCCACTGCGCGAAGGAGACGGTGATCCGCTCCTCGGGGAGCACGTTTGCGGGGTCCTCGGAGGGGAGATAGATATTGCCCACTTCGAAGAGCTTGCCCTCGTCGTTGCCCCTCCTCACGTTGCGAATGACGTTTTCGAGCATCTGCGGGACGAGCGTCGTGCGCATGAGGGAAAGGTCTTCCCCGAGAGGGTTCTTGATGCGAATGGCGTTGCGCTCGGGCGCGTCCTCGGGCAGACGAATGAGGTCGAAATGCTTGGGCGAGAAGAAGGAGTACGTCATGGACTCCATGAATCCCTGCAGCTTTGCCGCGTTCTTGAACTTATCCATGCGCTTTTGCGCCTCGTTCAAGCCGCCGTTGGTGATAGTCGCCGTGGACAGGAAGGTGGGCTGAATCTTGTCGTAGCCGTATTCGCGAATGACCTCTTCGGCAAGGTCGGGGAAGCCGTCGATATCCTCGCGGTAGGCGGGAACCTCCACCTGCATGGTATCGCCATCCTCTTCCAACTTCACCCGGAAGTTGAGGGAAGTGAGAATGTCCAAAACGGTATCGGTGGGCACGGTGATGCCTAAAATGCCGTTGATCTTGGAGATTTTTGCCGTCATCTTCTTCCCTTTAGTGGAAACGGCGCACACGTCCGCGGCGTTATCCGTCACGACGCCGCAGGAGAGCTGTTCGATGAGGTGCAACGCTCTCGCCATGCCGAGCGCGGTGGTGTAGGCGTCCACGCCCTTTTCGTAACGGGAGGACGCGTCCGTACTCTGCCCCAACGCCCTTGCGGTGTGGCGAACGTTATCCCTTGCGAACTTGGCGGATTCGAAATAGACGCGCTTGGTGTTTTCGGTGATTTCCGAATTGAGACCGCCCATGACGCCTGCGAGCGCGACGGGCTTGTCGCCATCGCAGATGACGAGGTTTTCCTCGTTCAGGATAAATTCCTTTTCGTCGAGCGTCTGAATGGTTTCTCCCTTCCTCGCGCGGCGGACGACGATCTCGCGCCCCGAAAGGGTGTCGAGGTCGAAGGAGTGCATGGGCTGACCGAGCTCGAGCAATACGAAGTTGGTGATATCGACGATATTCGAGATGGAGCGGACGCCGCAGAGGGCGAGGCGCTTTCTCATCCAGGCGGGGGACTGACCGATGCGGATATCCGTAACGTAGTGACCCATATAGCGGGGGCAGAGCTCGCTGTCCTCTACGGTAACTTTTACGTTAACGTCGCTCGCGCGCGTTTCGGTATAGGAAAAGTCGGGCTGCTTGCAGGGCTTTTTGAGGACCGCCGCCACTTCTCGCGCAATGCCGAACACGCATTGACAGTCGGGGCGGTTGGCGGTGACGCCGATATCGAAGATATAATCGTCGAGCCCCACTACCTTTTTGATATCCTCGCCGACGGGCGTTTTTTCATCGAGAATGAGAATGCCGTACACTTCGGCGCCGGGATAGTAGTCGTCGTTGATGCCGAGCTCTTCGCCCGAACAGAGCATACCGTTGGATTCGACGCCGCGGAGCTTGCCCTTTTTGATCTTTTTGACGCCGTCGGGGTTCTTTTGAAGCTGCGCGGGGTTCGTTTCCGCCACGGTGGAATTATCGAGCGCGACGGGAACCTTTGCGCCCACGAACACGTTGGACGCGCCCGTCACAATCTGAATATCCCTGCCGTATTCTTCGCCGCAGTCTAACTTGCAGACGACCATGTGGTCGGAATCGGGGTGTTTTTCGATGTTTGTGATCTGACCGACCACGACTCTGTCGATCTTACTGCCGAGATAGATGAGTTCCTCTACCTCGAACCCGCAGGAGAAGAGTTTTTCCTGCAATTCCTGCGCGGAAACGTCGATGTCTACATAATCTTTTAACCAACTGAAAGGTACTTTCATCTTTTTTCTCCTTTTTTAATCGTTGAACTGCTTTAAGAAACGCACGTCATTATCGTAGAAATTCTTGATGTTGTTGATGCCGTACTTGAGCATGGCGATACGCTCGATGCCCATACCGAAGGCAAAGCCCGTGTATTCGTCGGGGTCTACGCCGCAGTTTTCAAGCACTCTTCTGTTGACGACGCCCGCGCCGAGCACTTCGATCCAGCCCGTGCCCTTGCAGAGGCGACAGCCCTTGCCGCCGCAGGCGAAACAGCTCAAATCCACCTCGACGGAGGGTTCCGTGAAGGGGAAGTAGGAGGGGCGGAAACGAACCTTGGTCTCCTCGTTGAACATCTTGGCGGCGAACTCGTTGAGCATGCCCATCAAATCGCACAGGGTGATGCCCTTGTCCACGACGAGCCCTTCCATCTGATGGAACATGGGGGAATGGGTGGCGTCGTCGTCCGAGCGGAACACCTTGCCGGGGGAGAGAATTTTGATGGGGGGTTGCTGTTTTTCCATGACGCGGATCTGACCGGCGGAGGTCTGCGTCCGCAACAGCATATTGTCGTTGATATAGAAGGTGTCCTGCATATCCCGCGCGGGGTGATCCTTGGGCGTGTTGAGCGCGGTGAAGTTATAATAATCCGTCTCGATTTCGGGGCCCTCGAACACGGTAAAGCCCATGCCGGAGAAAATATCGATGAGCTGTTTCTTTACGAGCGTGATGGGGTGCACGTTGCCCTGCGTGTACGCCTTGCCGGGAAGGGTGATATCCACCTGCTCGCGCTGATACTTTCTTTCCAGCTCGGCTCTTTTGAGCGCCTCGCCAAGTTCGGCAAAACGCGCCTCCATCTTTTCCTTAAATTCGTTTACTCGTTTGCCAAAGACGGGTCTCTCCTCTTTTTTCAGCTCCTTCATGCCGCTCATGATCGTCTTGAGCTTGGCGGCGAAACGGAGCTTGGCGTCGTAGAGCGCTTTGCCGCTCTCCGCTTTGCTACAGTCCTGCTCGGTCTCTTTTTCGAGTTCTTCGAAATTGTTTTCCATGGGTTTCTCCTTATATATGAAAATTTTTTTCTCGTCGGAAGGGGGAGACAAAAAAAATCCTGCGCGCAAACAGCGCACAGGACGATTCTTCTCGTGGTACCACCTATGATTCCCGTCGAAAGGACGGCTCTTGCACGCGGTAACGGGCGTGAAACGGTTTTTCTTACTCCGCGGTTCGGAAAAACGGCTCGGAAGGGAAACGGAAATATCTTCTTCTCTCCTTCCCCTCTCAGCCTGCGGGGGAAGTTCTCTGGTGAAAGAAGGGGCAAGATACCCTCACTTCGTCAACGCTTTGGACTATTATAGGGCATTTTGTTTTACTTGTCAAACAATTTCGGGCACGGCTTTTCATTTTTCCGTTTTCCGAAAGAGGATTTTTTCTTCCGAAAAAATTTTGTTATCGATAAATTTTTATCTTCAAACGCTTGCTTTTTCGGAGACATAGTGATAAAATATTATCGCTTTCAAAAATAATATTTTTATCGGAGGATAATAGTATATGGCAAGATTTACCTTACCCAGAGACCTTTACCACGGCAAAGGCTCTCTCGAAAATTTGAAGAACTTTAAGGGCAAAAGAGCCGTTATCTGCGTAGGCGGCGGTTCCATGAAGAAGTTCGGCTTCCTCGACAGAGCGGAACAATACCTCAAAGAGGCAGGCATGGAAGTAATGATCATCGACGGCATCGAACCCGATCCTTCCGTTACCACCGTCATGAACGGCGCGGCGAAGATGCTCGAATTTAAGCCCGACTGGATCGTAGCCATCGGCGGCGGCTCCCCCATCGACGCGGCGAAGGCGATGTGGATCAAGTACGAATATCCCGATTGCACCTTCGAGGATATGTGCAAGGTATTCGGCATTCCCGAATTGAGAAAGAAGGCTCATTTCTGCGCCGTCTCCTCCACGTCCGGCACCGCGACCGAAGTTACCGCTTTCTCCATCATCACCGATTACGAAAAGGGCATCAAGTTCCCCATCGCCGACTTTGAAATCACGCCCGACGTCGCCATCGTCGATCCCGATCTCGCGGAGACCATGCCCAAAAAGCTCGTCGCGCATACCGGTATGGACGCCATGACGCACGCCGTAGAGGCTTACGTTTCCACCGCTAACTGCGATTATACCGATCCTTTGGCGATCCACGCCATCGAAATGATCATGAACGACCTCGTTCCCTCCTACAACGGCGATATGTCCGCGCGCGACAGAATGCACAACGCGCAGTGCCTCGCCGGCATGGCGTTCTCCAACGCGCTGCTCGGCATCGTACACTCCATGGCGCACAAGACGGGTGCGATCTTCGCCGACTACGGCGCGCACATCATTCACGGCGCCGCCAACGCGATGTATCTGCCCAAGGTCGTAGCCTTCAACGCGAAGGATCCCACCGCCAAGAAGAGATACGGCGTCATGGTAGACTACATGGGCATCGCCCCCGAGAGCGCTTCCGACGACGAAAAGGTTGCCGCCCTCATCGCATACCTCAGAAAGATGAACGACGATCTGAACATTCCCCACTGCATCAAGAACTACGGCGCGGACAGCTATCCCTGCGAACAGGGCTTCGTTCCCGAAGAAGTATATAAGGAACGCCGCCACGACATCGCGGTGAATGCGATCGGCGACGCTTGCACGGGCTCCAACCCCCGTCAGCCCTCCGTGGAAGAGATGGAAAAGCTGCTCGACTGCTGCTACTACGATCTCGACGTGGACTTCTAATCTACATCAGAACGAAAAAAAGCCGAATCTCGACGAGAGATTCGGTTTTTTTATTGCATTTTCATGAGATCGGCGAGCGTCACCCCGCTTAAAAAGTCATTGACGAGCGCATTGAGCTTTGTCCACATGGGCAGCGTCCGACACTCGCCCGCCCGCGCGCATGGCTCGCTGTCGCACGAGAGACAGGCTACGGGCGCGAGATCCCCCTCCGTCAGACGGAGGATCTCCCCGACGGAACAGTCCTTCGGCTCGCGCGTGAGCTTATAGCCGCCCCCCTTGCCCTGAAGTCCTTCCACCAAACCGCCCTTGACGAGAAGGGGCAGAATGCGTTCGAGATACTTTAAGGAGATCCCCTGCCGCGCGGCGACCTCCTTCATCGCCGTATAATTCTCAAAAGAATGTTCCGCGAGATCGATCATCACGCGGAGGGCGTACCTTCCCCTTGTGGAAATCATCATACGTTCACCTCAAAATTTTTCACGCGTGCTCCCCGTGGGAGGGGTCGGGGAAGTCGCTCGCCTCGTAGGCGATGCCGTTTTTGTCGTAATAATCCTTGATGGCGGACTTGATCGCCTCCTCCGCCAGCACGGAACAGTGCATCTTGTGCGCGGGCAAGCCGTCGAGCGCCTCGGCGACCGCCTTGTTGGTGACGGCGAGCGCCTCGGAGAGCTTTTTGCCCTTGATCATCTCCGTCGCCATGGAACTCGACGCGATCGCGCTCCCGCAGCCGAAGGTTTCGAATTTGACGTCCGCGATGACGTCCCCCTCGATCTTGAGATAAATTTTCATGATATCCCCGCAGACGGGGTTTCCGACCTCGCCCACGCCGTCCGCATTCTCGATGGTGCCGACGTTTTGCGGGTGACGGAAATGCTCCATTACTTTTTCGCTGTATAATGCCATTTTTTTTACTCCTTAAAGATATGTTCTCGTTTTCCGCTCTGCAAATCCCGCCAAAACGGAGAGATGCCGCGCAAATAGGTCACGACTTCCCGCACCGAACGGGCGATCTCGTCGATCGTACCCTCCGTCATCTCCTCGCCGAGCGTGAGGCGAAGGGAGCCGTGCGCGACCTCGTGCTTTCTGCCGATGGCGAGCAGGACGTGGCTGGGATCGAGCGAGCCGGACGTACAGGCGGAGCCGGACGAGGCGCACACGCCCTTATCGTCCAAAAGCAGCAGAAGGGATTCCCCCTCGATGCCCTCAAAGCAGAAACTCACGTTGCCGGGCAGCCGCTTTTCCCTGTCGCCGTTGAGTTCGCAATAGGGAATTTCTTCCAACTCGGCGATCAACCGATCCCGAAGAAAAGTCAGCTTTTCTGCGTTTTCCCGCATGGCGGCGCAGGACTCCTCCAACGCGACCGCCATGCCGACGACGGCGGGGAGATTTTCCGTGCCCGCGCGCCTGCCGCGCTCCTGCGCGCCCCCCTCGACGAGCGGTTCCAGATAGACGCCCCTCCTTACGTAGAGCGCGCCGATCCCCTTGGGACCGTGGAACTTATGCGCGGAGAGGGAGAGCATATCGATGGCTTGCGCCTTTACGTCGATGGGGAGATGCCCCGCCGCCTGCACCGCGTCCGTGTGAAAGGGAACGCCCCTTTCCCTGCAAATTTTTCCGATTTGCGCAATCGGCTGAATGGTGCCGATCTCGTTGTTGGCGAACATGACCGTGACGAGGCAGGTATCCTCGCGGATCGCCTCTTCGACCTGTTCGGGCAGCAGAACGCCGTTTTCGTGCACGTCCAAAAGGGTGACGCGAAAGCCCTGCCGCTCCAGCTTTTGGAGGGTATGGAGCACGGCGTGATGCTCGAACGAAGTGGAAATAATGTGCTTTTTCCCCTTTCTTTCCCCCAAATGCGCGGCGGAAAGAATGGCTTGGTTGTCCGCCTCCGACCCGCCCGAGGTGAAATAAATTTCTCTCGGTTCGGCGTTCAGACAGGCGGCGATGCGCGCCCTCGCCTCCTCCAACTTCTCTTTCGCGCGCTGTCCGAAGGCGTAGAGGGCGGACGGATTGCCGTAGTCCTCTTCCATGCACGCGAGCATGGCGTCTATGACGGGACGGCTCAACTTCGTCGTCGCCGCATTATCTGCATAAATCATGATTGACTCCTATTCCGCCGTTTGCAGGCAGCTCATCGCCCGTATCGTCCGCTCGATGAGCTCGTCTATCGTCCAGCCGAGCATTTGAGCGCCGCGCTCGATGACCTCTCTCGAACAGCCTGCCGCAAACTTGGCGTTTTTATACTTTTTCTTGACGGATTTGAGCGACAGCGCCGCCACGCTGTGTTCGGGGTGCAGGAGGGCGACCGCGCCGATGAGCCCCGAAAGCTCGTCCACCGCGTAGAGCACCTTTTCCATTTCGTGTTGCGGCGGAATATCCACCGTGAGAAGGTACCCGTGGGAGGCGGTTGCGCGGACGATGCTCTCGTCTATCCCGCGCGAGCGCATGATCTCTTGTTGCTTGATACAATGAAGGGCGGGGAACCGCTCGAAATCGAGGTCGTGCAGCAGCCCGACGATGCCCCAAAACTCCTCTTCCGCGCCGTAGCCGAGCTCGACGGCAAAACGGCGCATGATCCCTTCCACCGTGAGCGCGTGCTGAATATGGAAGGGCTCTTCGTTATACTCCCGTAAGAGGGAAAATGCGTCTGCTCTCGAAAGCGCCATAGCTCGTTACTCCGCAAAGAGCGGGGTGGACAGGTATCTGTCGCCCGTGTCGGGGAGGAGCACGACGACGTTCTTCCCCCTATTCTCGGGGCGATCCGCCACAGCCTTTGCCGCGCAGAGCGCCGCGCCCGCGGAGATGCCCACGAGCGCCCCCGTTTTTTTGCCGAACTCCCTGCCGAAGGAGAAGGCGTCCTCGTCGGAGACGGGGATAATCTCGTCGTAAATTTTCGTATTCAGCACCGCGGGGACGAATCCCGCGCCGATGCCCTGAATTTTGTGACTGCCCGCTTTGCCCGTGGAGAGCACCGCGGACGAGCGCGGTTCGACCGCTACCACCTTGACGCTCGGATTTTTCTCCTTCAAAAACGCGCCCGTGCCCGTGATCGTGCCGCCCGTGCCGACGCCCGCCACGAAGATATCCACTTTGCCGTCCGTATCCTGCCAGATTTCGGGTCCCGTCGTCTCATAGTGAATTTCGGGGTTGGCGGGGTTGACGAACTGACCGGGGATAAACCCGCCTGGAATCTCCCTTGCGAGCTGCTCCGCCTTTTCGATGGCGCCCTTCATGCCCTTTGCCCCTTCCGTCAGGACGAGTTCCGCCCCGTACGCCTTCATGAGCTTTCTCCTCTCGACGCTCATGGTCTCCGGCATGACGATGACGGCGCGGTATCCCCTCGCCGCCGCGACGGACGCGAGCCCGATGCCCGTGTTGCCGGAAGTCGGCTCGATGATCACGCCGCCCTTTTTTAAGGCGCCCGTGCGCTCGGCATCGTCTATCATCGCCTTGGCGACTCTGTCCTTGACCGAGCCGGTGGGGTTGAGATATTCTAATTTTGCGTAAACGGTTGCGTTTTCCGATAAATACGCGACCTTTACCAGCGGCGTGTTGCCGATGAGTTCGTCGATGGAATTTACGAGCATATTCTGTTACCTCCTGAAAAGCGCTGTCTCTTTCTTATTACCTATCGTTTTAGTAGGTATATATTAACACCTTTTGCTTGCCCTGTCAACGGAATGAAGGGGGGATTTTGCAAAAAAATAAAAATTCTACGGAAAGAATTTTCCGTAGAGAAATTCAATAACGCACCTGATATTCCTTCAAAAGCTGCGCGTCCTCGAGCATTTTGCCCGCGCCGAGGACGGCGGCGACTCTGCCGTTTTCGCCGAAGTCGAACACTTCCAGTCCCAAATGCTGTTCGAGATATTCCCTTAATCCGGGAAGGGACGCCACGCCGCCGGAGAGGTTGAGTCCCTTTTGAAAGACGGGCGCAAACAGGTCGGGGGGGATTTTTTCCACCAACATCTTGGTGTAGCGAATGATGGTGTCGAGGGGTTCCAAAATGGGCTCGATGATATGCTCGCTCATGACGAGGAGCGCGACCTTCCCCTCCTCGTTCGACTTTCTGCCGCGGACGGTGAGGCTCATGCCGTCCCCTTCGTATAAACTGCCCACCTCGTTTTTGAGCGCCTCGCATTCGGAGAGCGGAATGCGCACGCCCGTGGAGGTGGCGACGTGATCGCCGATGGCGCGGTCGATATCCTTGCCGCCCACCCCGATGGCGATGCCCGCGATCATGCCTTCCTTGGAAAAGAGGGCGACGTTCGTGAGCCCCGCGCCGATATCCATGCAGAATACGGGCGTTTCCCAGTCGAGGGACAAGCCTTCCGCCAAGGCGTAGGGCGTCTCTAAAAAGGAGATCTTGCCGAATCCGAGACTCTGCCCCACGCGATAGTAGCCCGTACAGGTCTTGCCGCGAATACCGCAGGGCACCAAAAAGAGGGCGTGCACGTTTTCCCGCATATTCGCCTTCAACTCGATTTTATCCAAAAAACGGCGAAGGAGGGCGATAGCGCCCTTTTCGTCGACGACCTCGCCCCTGCGGACGGGATAGTGCAACGAGGCGACGCCACCGTTTTTGCCGAGATTTTTCGCGTCCTCGCCGATGGCGCGAATGCGCCTGTTTTCCACGTTCACGGCGAAACAGGTGGGCTCGCAGAGCTGAATGCCCTTGCCCGCGCGGTATATTTTTGTGAGGGATGCCCCCAAATCGATGGCAATTTTTATCATAAGAATTTCCTTAAAAGTTCCTGCAATTTTTCCTTGGGAAGTCCGATAATGTTGGTATAGCTCCCAAAATAACTCTTTACGAGCCCGCCGTCCTGAATGCCGTAACTGCCCGCCTTGTCCATGGGCGAACCGCTTTTTACGTAGGAAGAGATAAATTCGTCGGACAGCTCGTGAAAGAGCACCCTGCTCTCCACCGCCTCCGTGATCTCTTTTTCCCCCTTTATGAGACAGAGACCCGTGAATACGCTGTGCTCCCTGCCCGAGAGCGATTTGAGCGTATGAAAGGCGTCCTCTTCCGATTTGGGTTTCCCCAAAACTTTGCCGTCAAAGTAGACGATGGTATCCGAGCCGATGACGAGCGCGTCCGCGTGCTCCATCGCAATCTCCGCCGCCTTGGCTTTTGCGAGCGCGCAAACGATTTGCGCGGGCGGAAGGGTGAGATCCGCCCTCTCTTCCCCATGCGCGGGGATCACGAGAAAATCGGAAAGAATTTCTCCTAAAATCTGTCGGCGTCTTGGAGACGCACTTGCGAGAATGATCTGCATAATTTTCCTGTCCGTCCTGAACGGATAAAGATGGCAACACCGCACCGTAACGAACGGCGCGATGCGGGATTTGCTTATAAAATTTCGAGATTTTTCTTAAACGCTTTCTTAAATTCGGTGGATGCGCCGATGGCGTCGCGAATTTCGAGAGCCGCCTCGCCGGTGACCTCCGTCTTCATGATGACCGAATCGCCGAGCACGTCGCAGGTGATGCCCGTGACCACGCCCGCCTGACTTCTGTCCAGACTCTCCGCGATGCGCAGTAGCACGCCGAGCTTTTTGACGGCGTCGAGGTCGTCCTCCAACACGATGTCGCGATATTTCGCCCATTCGGCGAGGTCGATATCCCCCTTCTTGTGGCAGGAGGCGACGAACGCCGCGATGACGATTTCGCGATGGCTCGCGCCGTAGACGCTGGAATTTAGAATCATGTACCAGCTGTGTTTTTGATGATTGTAGTACTTCACCCGCATGCCGCAATCGTGCAGGGAGGCGGCGATCTTCAAAATCTTGAGATACTGACGGGAGAACTTGTGGAGAACGCGCAGCTGCTTAAAAAGCTGAATGGAGAGGTTCACCACGTGTTCCACGTGCGGAATGGAGCAGTCGTAATACTTGACGAGGGTGTCCAAGCTGTAACCCAAAACGTCCGAGATGGGGCGTTCCACCGTCTGCGGAACGGCTTGCGTGAACATGATGCCCTCGCGCAGACCGCTGCCGCTGAGCGTGATGGTCTGCACGTTCGTGTAGGAGACGAACGCCTTCATGATCGCCATCGCGGCGGGCATGATGTCCGCGCGGGCGGGGGAGAGACCCTTGATGCGCTTGCGCTTATCCACGTCGAGCGCCTTTACGATGTCGTAGATGTTCGTAAAGTCGTCTACGCTCATGTTGTAGTTATGCACGGTATCCAAGGGATACTTTCTGACCATCTTATTGATCTTGTAGAGATTTCTGAACGAGCCGCCCACGCCGATCATCTGCGCTTCGGGATCGAGGGAGGCGAGCCACTCGACGTTTTTGAGCTGTTCAAAGAAAAACTCTTCGATCTTGTTCGCCTGCTCTTCGGGCGAGAGGGAAAGATCGGAGAACATATCGGTGAGCGTCACCGCGCCGAAGGGCAGGGTGGCGTAGTTCAAAATCATTCTTCTGTTGTAGTTGACGATCTTCGTGGAACCGCCGCCGATCTCCAAAATGATACCCTTGGGGATATCCATGGAATTGATGACGCCGCGATAGACCAAGGTCGCCTCCTCCTCTTCGGAGAGCACGGTGATCTTTACGCCGCACACGACCTGAATCTCGTCGAGGAAGGAACGCTGATTTTTCGCCCTTCTCACGGCGGCTGTGGCGACGGCGATGATGCGGTCGACGTTCTGCGCGTCGCACAGTCTCTTGAACATCTTGATGGTTTTGATCGTCTCCGCGACGCGTTGCGGTTTCAAAAAACCGTCGCGATCCATATCCTGACCGAGACGAACGCTCTCTTTTAACTGATCGACTACCATAAAATGACCGTCGGTAAACATGTTGACGATGACGAGGCGGGCGGAGTTAGAGCCCAAATCGATAATACCAAATTTCTTCACGGATTGCACCTCTTTGTTTAACTTTTCCTTTACAATTTGTTTTTTCTCATCATACCCACAAAATCAAAGGAAACTTACCCATATTATTTGATTATTTAATGGCAATAGTTTATCACACATTTTCCCGTTTGTCTATACCCTTTTTGAAAATCTTTCCAAGAAATTTTCGTGAAAATGCGAAAAAACGGGCTCATTCCCCGCTTTTTCGGATAAAATTCCACACCTCGTCGAAGTTCTCCGCCACGAAAGAGGCGCCGCTGCCCTCTAATTCGCCCGGCTCCGCAAAGCCCGTCTTGACGCCGACGGTGACAAGGGAGCATTTCTTTCCCCCTTCCACGTCGAATTTGCGATCCCCCACGATGGCGCAGCTCGACCGATTTACGACGAAAGCGCGGCGGAGCGCCTCTTCGATGACGTCCGCCTTCGTCTTTAAGGACACTTCGAAATCCGAGCCGCAGACGACGTCAAAATAACCGCTCCAGCCGAGATTTTCCAAAATGCTCTTCGCGTACGGTTCGGGCTTGGACGTGGCGAGCATCACCGTATACCCCGCCTTATGCAGGCGGGAAAGCAACTCTTGCGCCCCCGCGATGGGTTCGCATTCCAAAATTTCCTTTACGGCGTACCGCTCGCGGTAGGTCTTTAAGGCAAAGATCGCCTCTTCTTCCGTCAAGCCGAAATTCTCGCGGAAGGTCTTGTCGAGGGGAGGTCCGATGACCTTACAAAGCTCGTCGTCCGAGGGGATCCTCTTGCCCATGATGAAAAACGCGTGCTTAAAACAGTTAAAAATGCCCTGCCTCGAATCGATCAGCGTGCCGTCGAGGTCGAAAAGAATGTTCGTCAGTTTCATAGTTTCTTTATTTTAGCATCTTTTTTCCGCTTTGTAAACAATTTTACGGACACGGCGAGCTGATAAAGGGAGAGCAGGCACAAAAAGACGCCGAATCCCCTTTTGAGCGCGTCGCCCTCCACTTTACTCACGAGAAGGGAAAATACGATACTGCAAACGAGGGCGGAGGGCAGAAGGGGGAGAATGCTGTCCTTGCGAATGAATCCGTTTTGAAAGTGCACGGGGAGGGAAAAGAGCGCCATGGGGAGAAAGGAGAGGAGGTTGATCTGTTGCGCCGAAAGTTGCGGCACGGAAAACAGCAGGGTAAGAAGGGGAATGAGCACGGTACCCCCGCCCATGCCCATGCCGCCGAAAAGCCCCGAGAGGAACCCTGCCAAAAGACAAAGATAAAAGGACATATTGTTTTTTTTCGCCCCTATTATTATGGATTAGAAAAACAGCATCTTGATCCCCGCAAAGAACATGACGAGGGAAAAGAGAAAGGTCAAAAGAGCGGAATTGAATTTCTTGAGCGCGCCCGCGCCCACCGCGCCCCCGACGCTCACGCCGAGCGCACAGGGGACGAGGAGGGAAAAATCGACGGGAACGGAGACAAGATAGAGGATCGCGCTGAAAAGGGTGACGGGCAGAATGACGAGGATCGCCGTGGCGTGCGCCTGCTTGGCGGAAAGGGAGGAAAAGCGCTCTAAGGCGGGCACGACCAAAAGACCGCCGCCCCCGCCGAACGCGCCGTTCGCCGCGCCGCAAAGAGCGCCGATTGCGATCAGCCAACCGTATCTCTTCCCCTTTTTCAACCTTCCCCTCCCCGTTACGCCAAAAGTTTGCCCCTCTTGGAAAAATTTATTCTTTTTTTTCATCTTTTTAACACTTGAAACGCTTGATTATAATTTGCATTTATATTAAAATAGAGGTAAGCGTATAAATGGAGTTCTGTTCTCTACTGACAGAACCGAAAAGACAAAATTACTATAAGGTGTTTTTTTATATGAAAAAAAGTATTCTAAACAAGAACAAGAAAGCGCTGCTCGCATTATCTCTTGCGTGCGTTTCCGCTTTTTCTCTGTGTTTAATGACCGCCTGCGACGACGACAGCTCCGACAAGGACTCTTCGACCACGACCAAGACGGACAACGAAACCATTGCCAACGGAAATTTCGAGTATTACACGGTGGATAAGGACCTCTCCTCCATCATCTCCCCTTCCGGTTGGACGAAGTCCGTCGGTAGCGACGCAAACGGCAGCAGCGCAAGCTCTTCCACCAAGGCGTCCGGCATCGTGGACACGGAGGTCACGCACTGGTACGACCTCACCTGCCATTCCGACCTCTATGAAGAGGGCATGCCCTTAAAGGACGCCCTCGCCGCCTGGAAGGACGGATTCTCCATCTACGACAGGCTCGCCTTCTACAAGGACATCGAGGACGGACTCTATAAGGACGACGGCATCGAAAAGCTCTCCGACTTCGAGTACTACACCGACTATATCTATCCCGTAGGCGTGGACGATATCCCCACCTGCGAGAACCCCGGCACGCATAACGGCGTGGTGAACGCGGAAAACGAGTCTTCCAAGGACGCGGAAAGCTCCGTGCTCATGATCCAGAACTACCGCTCCGACGGCTACGGCACCGCGCAAAAGTACACCTCTTCCACGACGATCACCGTGCCCGCCAACACGTCCGCCACCTTCTCCGTTTGGGTAAAGACGATGGATCTCACCTACAACGACGGCGAAACGGTCGACGGCAACCGCGGCGCGTATATCGGCGTGACGCACACGCTCGGCGGCAACACGCTCGATCAAATGCAGATCAAGAACATCGATACTTCTTCCGTGACGGAAAACAACGGCTGGGAGCAGTATACTGTATATTTGAAAGGCTCTTCCCACGCGAGCAGCACCTTTACCATCGTGCTCGGACTCGGACAGGGCAGCTCCTCCTACCGTTACGAAAACGTGGAGGGCTACGCCTTCTTCGACGACGTGAAATGCGAGACCATCACCAACGAGGAGTACGAAGAGGCGGTAAAGGCGGGACTCCCCACCTGCTACGCCTACGACGAACTTCAAGACAAGCTCTTTGAAACGGATACTTCTTACGCGGGCGAGAGGGTGTTCGCGCTCGATATGTACGGCGAATTCGACGCCCTCGACGTGAAGAAGGAGCTCTCCCTCTCCTACGGCTTGACGGAGGACGATTCCGTGAGCGGCAAGATCTACACGACTTCCGGCGAAAACTCCTACAAGGGACTCAACATCGAGACGAAGAACGACGTCTTGAAGACGGGTACCGTAGCCGAACTCAAGAGCGTGAACAATAAGCTGCTCAACAAGATCTTATCCGACGACTTTGCTTCTTTCCCCTTCGACGAAACGGAAAACGTCGTGATGATGATGAGCGCGAACGGCGCCGCTTACACGACGAAAGTGACGGAGACGAACGGCGAATTCACCCTCGCGCCCGACGAATACAGAGCTTACACCTTCTTTGTCAAGACGTCCGCGCTCAACGGTTACACCGGCGCGTCCATCAACCTCATCGACGGCGATAACGTGAACAAGATCGCCGCATTCGACTCCACCTTGCTCTCCCCCGTTAAGACGGACAGCTCGGACGATCTGTTCGACGGTTGGGCGCAATGCTTCTTCTTCGTAAAGAACGAAACGGATCAGGATAGAACCTTCTCTCTCGAACTTTGCTACGGTCCCTCCGCCATCGTCGGCTCGACGAAAGCCGATTATCTGGAAGGCTACGCGGCGTTCACCCGTTTCCAGGCTCTCGAAATGACCGAGACGGAATTTGCCAACATTTCCACGGGCAGTTATGCCGTTTCCGTATCCCTGACCGGCAAGGCGGAAAAGGAGGCGACCGCATTCGACTCCGTCATCTACTCTAATCCCGACGCCATTGAAAAGGGATTTGCGATTCCCTTAAACTATCAGGGCGTTGCCGGCGGCAGCTACTACGTTGGCGGCACGAACGACGTAAAGACAAACTCGAACGAGACGGCAGGTCTCCTCAATAAGAAGTACGCGGACAATTACTACGATACGGACTGGGCAAAGACGCTCATCGCCGCCGCGGAGGACAGCTCCCTCACCGCCGCTCTCAATAAAGACAACTGGTTCGGCGCCATCTTCGGCAATGCCGCTCAGCCCCTCGTCATCTTAAACGCGGTGGAACAGAGCTACGGCTACATTGCAAGCAGCACGTCCACCATCGCGTCCTCTTCCTACACGACCGTCTCCGTAGACGTCACCGTGAGCAAGGGGGCTATCGCCTACGTCTACCTCATCGACACCTCTTCCTTGAAGAAGGGTTACACGAGCTCGCTGAAGATCGAAACGCCCGAAGTGACCTTCTGGTATGACGACGACGGCAACATCTGCAAAAAGGATCCCTCCGCCGACGACTTCGACGAAAAGACCGATATCGCGTACTATATCACCGAAAACGGCTTGTACGAGAGTGCGGACGAGACGGATTCCGCGCTGTACGCGAATTTGAAGGCGTTCCAGACCGCGAACGAATACGACGCGGACGAATATCCCTTGGGCGAGGACGAGAGCAAGAACCTCGTGACCAAGACGGGCGCGATCGCGTTCTATTATCACGACGGCGCCTACTACGCGCAGTACGACGCGGAAAAGAACAGCTATAACTTAAAAGTTACCGATATTCCCGACGACTTCGCCGCTGCCTACGCGAGATACGCCACGCAGGAGAGCAGAGATCTCTACACCGTGATCGACAACCGCGAAGGAAACGAGACGATCCACGAAGTGGTTACCTACTACGTATCCACCGGCAACAGCTCCAAGAGCTATCGTTTGGAAGTGTTCAGCGGCAACAGAGAAGGGACGATCAAGAGCAAGGCGGGCAGCTTTGTGGCATTCGACTCCGTATCCTATTCCTCTCTCTCGAATAACTACGACGCGCTCTTAAAAGAAGCCATCGACGACGTCGTGGCGAAGAAGGAGGGCGTTACGCTCGACAAGGAGAGCGGCAGACTGGTAAAAGACGGCAAGACGTATGAAAATGCGCTCTACTACACCTACACCTTCTACGATTCCTCTTCTTACGTTCGCTACGATAAGGACGCCGATCCCGCCAACAACTACGTGGTATACACCTCTTCCCAGCAGGATCCCGGCAATCTCTACTACAACTATCAGCAGTCCTCTTACAAAGAAGAACTCATCTATCTGCAGGACGGCTATACCACTTTCGTGAACTTCTCCGCCATCGATACGACCGTCTCCCCCGAATCCGTAGATACGGACGAGGACGAGGAAGAAGATTCCTTTGAATGGACGAGCGAGCTCTTCATGATGATCGCGTCCATCGCGCTCTCCGTCGTGCTCATCTTCACGTTGGTCGTGCTCTTTGTAAAGCGCGTGATCAAGGATCGCAAGAAGAACAAAAAGGTGGAACCCGTTCCGCAATACCGTTCCAAGAGAAAGACGGACAAAGGCGAAAGCAAAAAAGAATAAAAAACACCTTGACCGCCTCGGCTGAATAGCCGAGGCGGTTATTTTTGCCCTTTTTGTCGTAAATCGTTGGAAAAATCAAAAGAGGGATTGCATTTGCCCTTTTAAGGTGCTATAATAAATACGTTTTAGAAACGCCCCTTTCACTGACGGAAAAGGGCAAAGGGAGAAATTTTATGAAACTGCTAAAAATGATATTCAGCCGCGCGTGCTTGACGGCGATATTCCTCATTCTGCAACTTGTCGCCATCTTTGCCGCTGTCTACTTTTTTAATCAATATTTCATCGTCTTTCAGATATTGAGCAGCCTGTTGGGGCTCATCGTCTTTCTCGTGATCGTCAACAAGCGGGAGCCCGCCGAATTTAAGTTGCCGTGGCTCGTTCTCGTCCTCCTCATTCCGCTCTTCGGCGTCCTCCTCTATCTGCTGTTCGGCAGCGTGCGCTTGCCGAAAAAGGCGGCAGCTGCGCTGAAAAAGCAGACGGATGCGCTCGCGGGGTATCTGTCCGAAAGCGAAAAGGACGCGCAAACCCTCCCGCCCGAACAGCTGGGGCTGCGCAATTATCTGAAAGCCAACGCCCGCACCTTCGGCTCCCGCGGCAACCGCGTGACCTATTTCAAGCTCGGCGAGGAGTTCTTTGAAGATTTGATCCTCTCGCTCAAAGGCGCCGAAAAATTCATCTTGATGGAGTATTTTCTGATTTTCCCCGGAAAAATGTGGTCGACCATTCACGAAATTCTCGTAGAGAAGGTCAAGGAGGGGGTGGACGTGAAGGTCATGTACGACGACATCGGAACGCTCGGCATGCAGAAGAACGGCTACTGGAAAACGCTGCGGCGGGAGGGCATCGACTGCCGCAAATTCAACCCCTTCCGCCCCGTCGTGTCTGCGATCTTTAACAACCGCGACCACAGAAAAATCACCGTCGTCGACGGCAAAATCGCCTATACGGGCGGCGTGAACATCGGGGACGAGTACATCAACGAGGATCACAAATTAGGGCACTGGAAGGACACCGCGATACGCATCGAAGGGAGCGAGGTCGCCGCGCTGACCGCCGCTTTTTTGAGTCTGTTTTCCTTGGAATCCAAGGAAAAACTGTCTTTCGAGCGTTACTTTCCCGCGCAGACGCCGCGCTTTGACGACGAGGGATTCGTGCATTTCTTCGGCGACGGTCCCAAGCCCATGTATCGGGAGCAGGTGGGCGAGAACAACTACTTGCACCTCATTTACGCGGCGAAAAGCAGCGTCCTCATCACGACGCCCTATCTCATCATCGACCATCAGATGGCGTCTGCCCTCCGCAACGCCGCCTTCCGCGGCGTGAACGTGACGATTATCACCCCGCATATTCCCGATAAAAAGATTATTCTCGACATCACCCGTTCCCACTACGCCTATCTCTTGGAGGCGGGCGTACATATCTACGAATATACGCCCGGCTTTATCCACGCCAAGAGCGTGCTCGTGGACGACGAGATCGCGTTCGTCGGCACCGTCAATTTCGATTACCGCAGTCTCGTCCATCACTTTGAGTGCGGAGCTCTCGTCATCGGCGCCCCCTGCTTAAAGGATATCAAGCGGGATATCGAGGAGACGATAGCCCGCTCCGAGGAAATTCCGCAGGATTTCCGCTTGAAGGGATTCGCGCGGCTGACCGCCTCTATCCTGCACTTATTCTCCCCCATGTTCTGATGAAAAAACCCGTTTCGGCTTATCGTCCGAAACGGGTTTTCTTTGCCCCGAAGGGGGTTACAGGTTCTTAAACTGATATTCGTAGAGCGTCTTATACAGCCCGCCACGCGCCATCAATTGCTCGTGAGAGCCCTGTTCCGCCACCCCGTCCTGCGTGACGACGAGGATATTATCGGCGTTCTTAATGGTAGAGAGGCGGTGTGCGACGACCAAAACCGTTCTGCCGTGCGAGAGGGAGGAGAGGGATTCCTGAATGAGCATTTCCGTCGCGTTGTCGAGCGCGCTCGTCGCCTCGTCCAAGATGAGAATGGGAGGATCCTTCAAAAACGCCCGCGCGATGGAGATGCGCTGTTTCTGTCCGCCCGAGAGCTTTACGCCCCGCTCGCCGACGTTGGTTTGGTAGCCGTTTGGCAGACTCATGATATACTCGTGAATATTCGCCTTCTTCGCCGCCTCCCGAATCTGTTCGGGGGTGGCGGAAAAGTCGCCGTAAGCGATATTTTCTTCCACGGTGCCGTTGAACAGGTATACGTCCTGCTGGACGATGGCGATATTGCCGCGCAGGGATTTGCGGGAAAGCGCGCGGATATCGTAGCCGTCGATGCGGATCGCGCCGTCCTCGATTTCGTAAAAACGGGGAATCAGGTGGCAAATGGTCGTTTTGCCGCCGCCCGAAGGTCCGACGAGGGCGACCGTTTTGCCGGAGGGAACGTGCATGGAGAAATTTTTAATGACGTACCGATCCGCCGAGCCGTGATTCCGATAGGAAAAGCTGACGTTTTCAAATTCGATATCGCCGCGGAGAGCGGGAACCGTTATCGCGTTTTCCGCCTCCGGCTCCTCCTCTGCGTCCAACAGCTCGGTGAAACGCTTGAAACCCGTCATGCCCGATTGAATCTGCTCGTAGATGGTGGTGAGCACGCGAATGGGAGAGATGAGCGTGGAGATATAGAGAATATAGGTGAAGAAATCCGCCGAATCGATCTTGCCGAAATAGAAGAAGAGTCCGCCCGCCACCAGCACGACGAGGTACATGAAGTCCATGAAGAACTGCATGGAAGAGAAAAATTCACCCATGACCTTGTAGCGCTTGCCCGAGGCTTGGACGAAGTTTTGATTTCCGACGGAAAACTTCTGCATTTCATGCTCCTCGGCGGTATACGCGCGGGAGACGCGCACGCCCGAAATGGCGCTCTCGATGTCCGCGTTGATCTCCGCCGTCCGCTCGCGCAGCTTTTGAGAAGATTCCTTGAACCGCCGCCGCGTGAACATGAAAAACGCCACGATAAAGGGAATGAAGGCGAACACGATGAGGGTGAGCGGCACGTTGATATATAAAAGCAGGATAAAGGAGCCGATGATGGTGATGAGGGAGAGGAAGATATCCTCCGGTCCGTGGTGCGCGAGTTCCGCGACCTCGAAGAGGTCGTTCGTCAATCGGGAGAGAATGGAGCCCGTTTTATGCTCGTCGAAATACCCGAAGGGGAGCCGTTCGAGCTTGGCAAAGAGTTGTGCGCGCATATCCGCCTGCATGCGCGTGCCGACGAGGTGCCCCCAGTACTGCAACACGAAGTTGAGAATCGCCTTGAGAAGATAGAGTCCGAGCAGGGCGGCAAAGGCGACGAGCATGGCGGGCAACAATTTGTTGGGCACGTAGTCGTTGATGACCTGCCTCGTGATCATGGGATAGATGAGATTGATGGCGGCGATGACGAGCGCGCTCACCATATCCGCCGAAAACAAGGCTAAATGCGGCTTATAGTAGGGAATAAAGCGCGCGATGAGATTCTTTTGCTTTTTCATGATTTTTTCCTTCGCTTAACTTGCGGGCGACAGAAGTTTTTTCCGCGCCCGTCGCTTTCCTATTATACCCCTTTTTCCCCTTTTTGTCAAGAAAGGGCGCGGATTCCTCCGCGCCCCTTTTCGATCAATCGTCGTCGTATTTTTTCTTCTTTTTGTTGGCTTTCTTTAAGCCGACGTCAAAATCGTCGTCGTCGAAGTCGTCGTCCTCGTCCTCGTCGTCGTCCTCGTCGTCGTAATCGTAGATCTCGTCGCCGCTGACGTATTCGAAGTCGTCCTCCTCTTCTTCCTCGAACTCTTCGTCCTCCTCTTCTTCCTCTTCGTAATCGTCGGTGAAGTCTTCGGGGGGGAGACCTTCGGGAACGCTGTTCTCCTCCGTCTCCTCGTCGAGATAGGAGCGCCATTCGTCGTCCTTTTCGGGATCCGGCTCCTCTTCCGTGTCGGTGTCGCGCTTGTTCTTACAATCGTCGCACATTTCTTCGCCCACGCGGATCATATTTTCGCCGCAGATAGGACAAAGTTCCATCGATTCCTCTTCCTCTACGTCAAATTCGTCGAAGTCGTCGTGCTTACCCTTCATCTCCTTCAAACAAATATCGCAATATTCCTGCACGTTGGCGTTGATGTAATTGAGTTCGCATCTGGGACATTTGATATATCTCGGTTTGATCTTTTCTTTTACCGTCATGGTTCTCCCCTTTATTCGTTATTTACCTTTCAGTATATTTTTTTTATCGGCGATTTGTCGACAGCTCTTGCAGAACGGGAAAAGCGATTTTCCCTAAATCATGCAAGCGCAGTTATTATATACTTTCTACTATTATCCGTCAACAGTTTTTTTATTCTTTTCAAGAATTTTTAAGAAACTTTTTGAAAAATTTCATAGAAAAAGAGAATTTCGCGAGGAAATTCTCTTTTGCGTCTTAATCTTGCTTTTCCTGCTCTTCTTCGGGCGCAGGTTCCGCGTCCTCGGTAAGTTCGAGTTGAGGATCGAGCTTTTGCGCGCTCTCTTCGTCGTAGACGTCGATTTCCTTGTCGTCCGTCGTATCGACCTCGACGTGATGGAGACCGGGTTTCGCCTCTTCCAAAGCGGCGAGACGAGCCTTTTTCTTCTTGCTCATGACGATGAGGGGAATCGTGACGCCCGCGGCGATGGCGAGAACGCCTACGCCGATACCCACGCCGATGAGTACCCATTGCCAGGTTTCGAGACCCTCTTCCTCTTCGGGCAGGGTGAGCACGTTGCCCGTGCGCCATACGTCCGCGATGGCTGCGGCGTCCTCCTCGGTGAGCTTGCCCATATCGTTATAGAAATAACTGCGCAGACCGTAGTAGTTGCCGTTTTCGTCGAGATAGGTGTAATCGCCGAGCTCGCCCTTTTCGCGCGCGAGGATCTTATCCATTTCGCTCTGATAAAGGTCGCTGTAAAGATAGGTAGAGGAATATCCCCTGTCCGCCGCCTCTGCGAGAATGGAATGATAGAAGTCCTTCGTGTCGCCGTAGTATTCAAACACGTCGGTATCCGCCTTCGGGTAGCTGAATGCGTTGGTGTAGTAGTAATAGTATTCGAGATTGCCCAAAGCGTTGTGCTTGCCGCGCAGATCGGAGATCGCCTTCATGCGATCGGCGTACAGGTCGTTGAACGCCGCCACTTCCGCGTTGGTTTTCATGCCGTTTGCGGTGCTTAAATCCACGACGGAAACATAATTATAAGCGTTGGAGCCGATCGCCTCCGCGTTGGTGTAGACGATCTTATTTTCGATGATTTCGGGGAGATACCAGTCGGAAGTATACTCGATTTCGAGAATACGGACGGGTTGATAGTTTTTATCCGCGGCGATCGCGTTGTAATCGTCCGCCGTGCCGCTGTATACGGCGCGGTTGAGCGCCTTGCCGTTGGTGCCGGCGGTGGAATAGTAAACGTAGCCGTAATCGCCCGCCTTGTCCGTATAGAGCAGGGTGGCGCCGCTTGCGGAATTGACGATGCGGCAGGATTCTTCCGTGAGCATGCCGTTTTCAAAGGATACGTCCATTCTGTAAATCGCGCTGCCGTCCACGTAGAGATAGGAGTTTTTGCCGTTTTCACGCATAAAGATGGCGGAAGAGGAGGCGAGGTCGGTATTGTAAGCGATGACCTCGTTCTTTTCCGCGGCGGACGCGCCGAAATTGCCGCTCAACGCGTTCCAGGAACCCTTAAAGTTCTCTTCGCTGAGGTAAAGCAACCATCCGCCGTCGCCGCTGGAAGAGGTGGTATCCACGTAGTCGCGGGTGTAGTACAGACCGCCGTTCGCCGAGCGGGAAAGGGTGTACTTATAGCCGCCGGGCGTGAAGGGCGTGCCCTCTTCGTTGAACATGGTATCCACGTTGGTGCTGCCCTTGCCGTCGAGAACGAGCTGTCCCAAATTGACGTAGGGATAGGTGGAGACGTCCTTCGCGTCGAAGTCCTCTTTCTCCTCCTCCAAATATTGCTTATCGAAGGAATACGTCTTGCCGCGCACGGTATAGGACGCCGTCTTGGCGTCGAGGGAATCTATCGTCATGTCCGCCGTGGCGGTGTAGATCTGATTGTAGGATTCCTTATACGCGTTTTCGGTGTCGATGTCCACCGTGACGTCCATGGTGTAATAAATTCTGCCGCCGGTAGCGTCCGTCTGATCGAAGAGAATGGAGGACGCGTCCTTGACGAGAAGGGTATCCTCGCCCGTTGCCGTGTTATAGGAATAGACGGAAGAGCCGTCTACGTGCAGACAGTATACCACGCCGTCGATTTCGGTATAGCGATAGGCGGCAGAGTTATCGGAAGAACGGAAATAGTAGTTCGCGATGGTATCCTTGCCGTCGAGACGGGTGCTCTTGAAGTCGAGGTAGCCGTTTCGCACCTGACCGTCGAGGTCTTTTGCGGTGGTAGGCGTAGCGTAGTACACGCGATCGCCGTAGATATAGATACCGGCGTCGTAGTTCGCCGTTACCATGAGGGAAGGAACGACGATCTGCGTTTCGCCGTAGTTGCCCTTTTTGAAATCGCTCACGGAGATACGCATCAAGGCGCCCTTGACGGCGCTGCCGCTATTATCCGCGGTGTTGCTCTCCTGACCGTTTATAAAATAAATATAGTTGCCCTTCTCGACCACGAAACCGCCGTTGGAGGAAACGCTGCCGTAGGCGTAGTCGCCGTCGAGTTCGACCTTCGTGGCGCAACCGGTAAAGGAAAACGCTCCGAGCGCGAATACGGAACCGAGCGCAACCGTTATTAACTTTTTATATCCTTTATGCATATAAAAAAGACTCCTTTCTAAGCCGTATAATTCGGCTATTATCATACTTTATCATTATATACTAAATTCACGGTGAAATCAAACAAAAATGCGTTATTTTGCGTGTTTTTCGTATGAAATTTATAAAAAAAGGAGGATTTTTTTGAAAAGGTACTCTCTGCTGAAAAATTTGCCCCGCCCCGTTCCCGCGACGGATCAAAAAACGAAGGATACGCCCCCTGCCCGCGAGGCGGAAAAGAAAAAGAGCCACGCGCTCGACGATTTTTACAAAAAACATGAGGAGCGCAAAAAGAGAATACGGGAGTAAAAAAAAAGCACTTGGCGAGCCAAGTGCTTTTTGCTTTTTTTGAGGGAATTACGCGAGTTCTGCAACTGCGCCGGCAGCCTTGAGAGCTTCCACGAACTTTTCAGCCTCTTCCTTGGGCATAGCTTCCTTGATTTTACCCAAGCCTTCTACAGCCTTCTTCGCGTCAACGAGACCGAGACCGGTAGCTTCACGAACGACCTTGATAACGGCGATCTTGTTCGCGCCGACTTCCTTCAACACGACGTCGAATTCCGTCTTTTCTTCTTCTGCGGGAGCAGCAGCTGCTACAGCGCCGGCTGCGGCAACGGGAGCTGCGGCGGATACGCCGAATTCTGCTTCGAGTGCCTTTACGAGTTCGTTCAATTCTACAACGGTCAAAGTTTTTACTTCTTCGATAAACTTCTGAATATCCATTTTAATTATCCTCCAAATATGAGTTCTTTTTTTAATAAATTAGTTTTCTCTTTTTGCCACAGCGTCCAAAACGTAAGCGAGTTTGGAAATAGGGCTGAGCAAGGAGCCGACGAGACGAGAGAGCAATACTTCTCTGGAAGGAATAGCGGCGAGAGCCTCTACACCTGCCTTATCTACGTAAGCGCCGTCAACGTATGCGCTCTTCATGGAAATCTTATCCTTGAGCGCGTCGTTTGCCTTTACGGCATCGGAAAATACCTTAGCGCCGCTCGTTTCGTCCTTCGCGAATACCACCGCGGTGGTTCCGTTGAGATCCGCGTCGAATGCGGTTACGCCGAGATCGTTGAACGCTTTGCGGATCAAGGTGTTTTTGTATACCTTGTATTCTGCGTCTACCTTCTTGAACTCTCTGCGCAGAGCGGTAACTTCGGCAACGGTGAGTTTGTTGTAGCTCGCGACGACGACGGACTTCGCGTCCTGAATTCTCGCCTTGATCTCGTCAACAACTACCTTTTTTGCTTCTAAATTTGCAGACATGATTACCTCCTTAGAACAAAATTTCTTTTGTCCGACGTTAAAAAAAGCCTTAAACCGCACGGTATAAGACTACTCTTTCAAAAAAAGTTATTCTCATTCCCTCGGTAAGCGCCCTGCGGCATTAAAGAAAATCTGCTTACTTTCTGCGGTCATTCTTAATTGCTTTCTTATTATAGCCCCTCCTGCAAAAAATGTCAAACGTTTTTTGCAGGAAGACGCTTTTTATTTTTTATAATCTGACAGCCACTTTGACACCGGGGCCCATCGTGCTTGCCACGACTACGGACTTGATGTACTGACCTTTTGCCGCTGCGGGCTTCGCCTTGATGACGGCGTCCATGAGCGCGGTGAAGTTCTCCACGAGCTTTTCTACGCCGAAGCTCTTCTTGCCGATGGCGACGTGAATGATGGCAGCCTTGTCCAAACGGTATTCGACCTTACCTGCCTTTACTTCTCTAACCGCCTTTTCTACGTCCATGGTAACGGTGCCGCTCTTGGGGTTAGGCATCAAGCCCTTAGGACCGAGGAGCTTACCGATACGGCCTACGAGACCCATCATGTCGGGCGTCGTGACGACGACGTCGAAATCGAACCAACCGCCCTGAATTTTGGCGATCATTTCTTCCGCGCCGACGAAGTCTGCGCCTGCCGCTACCGCCTGGTCTGCCTTGGCGCCCTTGGCGATGACGAGAACTTTCTTCGTCTTACCGGTACCGTTGGGGAGCACCAATACGCCGCGGACCTGCTGATCTGCCTGACGGGGATCAACGCCGAGTCTGATGTGCATTTCTACCGATTCATCAAACTTTGCCTTGGCGGTATCGATGACGAGACCCATAGCTTCGTTTACTTCATAACTTTTTGCGGGATCGTAAGTTTTTACGCTTTCGATGTATTTCTTACCCATTCAATATACCTCCCGGTGGTTCGATCGAGGAAATTTCCTCTCCCACCATACTCCTTATTATTCTTCTACGGTAACGCCCATGCTGCGTGCGGTACCCTTGATCATGCTCATTGCGCTTTCCAAAGAAGTGCAGTTGAGATCGGGCATCTTGAGCTTGGCGATCTCTTCCACCTGCGCCTTGGTGAGTTTGCCTACCTTGTCCATGTTGGGCTTAGCGCTTGCGGTTTCGATGCCGAGAGCCTTCTTGATGAGTACGGGTGCGGGGGGAGTCTTGAGAATGAACGTAAAGGAACGATCCTGATAAATCGTTACGACTACGGGAATGATAAGACCTGCCTTATCTGCCGTCTTTGCGTTGAATTCCTTCGTGAATCCAGGCAAATTGATACCATAGGGGCCCAATGTAGAACCTACAGGGGGAGCCGGAGTTGCTTTTCCTGCGGGGAGCTGTAATTTTACGACCGCAGTGATCTTTTTAGCCATAATAAATCCTCCATTTTGTGGTTATAGCAAGATATCCTTAAAGATTTGATATCTCTCCCACATATTTCAAGGGAGCTTTCGCTCCGTTGATTTCGTTATCAGTTATCGGCGAGCTTGATCTGATTGTACTCTACGTCGACGACCTGCGTGCGGTCGAACATGACCGTTTCGACCTTCGCCTTTTGGGTGTCGTCGTGACACTCCACGATCGTGCCGTAGAATCCGCTCAAAGGTCCGAACTCGATATAGATCTTGTCGCCGACCTTGTAGTGCGCGTCCGCCACGAATTCTTCGAGCCGCATCTTCCGGATCTCGTCCTGTTTCATGGGAATGGGTCTGCCTTGAGGTCCGCAGAAACCCGTGACGCCTCTCGTGTTGGTGACTAAATACCAAAGCTGGTTGGAATAGATCATCTTGATGAACACGTAGCAGGGAAGCATTTTGTGATAAACCGTCTTTCTCTTGCCGTTCTTATCCTCTACGATGCTCTCTTCCAAAGGGATCTTAAGATCGGTGATCTGATCGGAAAGGTTGTTGTTTTCGATCAACTTTTCCAGATTATCCTTTACCATCTGTTCGTAACCGGAATAGGTGTGAAGGATATACCACTTGGGCTGAATATCCGTTTCGTTCATATCCGCCCTCTCTTAACCCAGGTTGGTCAACAATTTCAAAAGCTGGATCAACCCGCTATCGACCGCCGTAACGGCAATGGTGAAAACCAATACAACGACGATAACAACGCCGGTAGCTTTTGCGATTTTGGGGAAAGTGGGCCAAGTAACCTTTTTGAGTTCGGAGAAGACCTCTTTGACCTTTCTGCCGAAACGAACGAAAATGTTGGGTTTCTTGTCCTCTTTCTTTTCGACTTTATTTGTCGTTTCTTTTGCCATTTCTTTACCTCTATAACGATTTGATCCGCTTAAAAAACGGATGGATGCCGAAAAGAATTACTTGGATTCTTTGTGGTCGGTGTGCTTTTTGCAGAAAGGACAATACTTGCTGAGTACGAGTCTGTCGGGATCGTTTCTCTTGTTCTTGATCGTATCGTAGTTTCTATGCTTGCATTCGGTGCATTCAAATGTTATTTTGGTTCTCGTCGTTTTAACTGCCATATCGAAAACTCCATACAAAAAAATTACACCCTTCTTCAGGTGCGTATCTGTAGTTTACCATAGAAAAAAAATCTTGTCAATCGGTTTTACAACCAAAAGACAAAGATTTTCAAAAAATTTTGCCCGAAAAATCCCGCATGAAGGAATTTTTGGAAAGTTCTCCCCCGTTTTGCGCGCAGGGGAGAAATTCCGAGGCGAGCCGAAGGGACAGGGAGACGGAGCGGGAGAGGAGCTCCTCCCACTTTTTGCTATCCCTTTCCGTTTCCTCCTGCCGATTCGAGAGCATGGGCAGCACGCGGCGGGAGACGAGATCGAGCGCCCTGCAGGCGGACACGAACCCCTTTGCCGTGACGCGCCTATTCGATATTTCCAAGTAGAGGCGGGCGATATCCTCCCTCTCCTTATGCGAGAGCATATTTACGGGAATGCGGTAGCCCGCCCTGCCCTCTTTGCGTAAAAAGTAAGCGTCGACGGCGCTCTCGAGCGCGGCGTGGGAGAGACCTTTTCGTATCGTGCGGTAAATATAGGGATGAAAGCAGACGTCCGTCGCATAGTGCGTGAGGTAGCCGAGCGCGTAGGAAAGCGTTTCGGGGCGCTCGAAACAATAGCTTGCCAGGCGGGAGAAGAAGGCGTAAGGGTCCCCGCGGTGAAGGACTCTTCCCAAATTGTTCTTTCTCGAAAAAGAAGGCAGGAAAAAAGCGAAATCTCCCCCCTGACACCCTACTTCGCAGGGGGTGGAAAAGGGGAAGGGCAGAAGGGCGCAGACGCTTCTGCCGACGAGATAATGGGTAAACGAAGACGGCATACGGGTAGTTTGCGCATCGGGAGAAAGATTATGAAGGGAGGAAACGAGACTTTTCCCTCCCCTTCTTTCCCCATTCGCCTAAAAGCCCTGCGGCAGGACTTTCAGCCCCTGCAACAGTATTTTTAAGCCGAGAAGGACGAGGACGATCCCCCCTATCAGCTGCGCCGCAGAGGGAACCTTGATCTTGCCGCCCGCCGCCCTTCCGAGCAGGACGGCGAAAAAGCAGAGCAGAAAGGTGACGGCGCCGATGACGAGGCTGTCTATCCATACGTTGGCGTAAAGCTCCCCCTGCGCCTCGCAGGCGAGCATGGTGATGCCGACGGCGAGCGCGTCGATGCTCGTGGCGATCGCCTGCATCGTGAGCTTGCCGAGGGTGAGCGTTTCCCCGCGCTCTTCCCGCTCTTCCCCCTCGCCGCGCATCTCCTTGACGGAATCCAAAATCATCTTGCCGCCGACGATGAGGAGGAAGGAAAAGGACACCCAATGCGCCCAATCGCGGATGAAGGATTCCAAAAAGCCGGACGCATAGTAGCCGATTACGGGCATCAGGAACTGGAAGAAAGCGTAGAAGAGGGCGATGAGAAAGACTTTCGTCAGCCTCATCTTGCTCTCCACGATTCCGTTGGTGATGCTCACCGTGACGGCGTCGAGCGCCAGCACGACGCCGAGCAACAAAACGTACCAAAGATTATTCATAAAAACCTGCCTTTCGGGAATAAAAAAAGACTCTCGCCGAAAAAAATCCCCTTTTCGAGGAACTTCTTCCGCATAAGTCTCGTCCTTTCAGATCAAACCCGAGCCCGTCGGCTCATCGTGTAGAGATCGGGCAAACCCGCACTACTCCCTTATTTTTCCATATTTTAGCATTTTAGCTTGCATTTGTCAACGCTCTTTTATATAATATAAGCGAATAGGAGAAAAAAAATGCCATACGAAATCACCTTAAAGAAAAACGAAGAAAAACGAATTTTATCGGGACACAGCTGGGTGTACGCCAACGAAGTCTTGAAAATCGAAGGAAAGGACAAAAACGGGTCGCTCGCCACCGTCTACGCCTACGACGGCAGATATATCGGCAAGGGCTATATCAATCACGCCTCCAAAATTTTGGTGCGCGTCTTTATCCGCGGCGGCGAGGAGGACGGCAAGGAATTATACAAGGAACGCATTCAAACCGCCTACGAATATCGCAAACGCTTGGGCTACGAGAACTGCTACCGAATGGTGTTTGCGGAATCGGACGATCTGCCCGCCCTCATCATCGATAAATATTCCGATTATTTCGTGCTGCAATGCCTGTCGCTCGGAATCGATCAGCGGAAAAAGATGATCTGCGAGGCGCTCTGCGAGCTGTTCTCCCCCAAGGGGATCTACGAGCGCTCGGACGCCGCCGTGCGGACGAAGGAGGGCTTGCCGCTCGTCAAGCAAGTCCTTTACGGCGAGGTGCCCGACGAGATCCTCATCGAGGAAAACGGCTTACGAATGAGCGTGGACGTGAAGAACGGACAAAAGACGGGGTACTTCCTCGATCAGAAGGAAAACCGCTTTGCCGTCCGTCGGTACGCCGAAAGAGGCGAGGTGCTGGACTGTTTCTGCAACAGCGGGGGCTTTTCTTTGAACGCCGCCACCGTCGCAAAGAGCGTGATCGCCGCGGATATCTCTCCGCTCGCCCTGAGTAACGTGATGAAAAACGCCGCCTTAAACGGACTCACCAACGTGACGCCCGTCTGCGCCGACGTGTTCAAGCTGCTGCGAGACTACAAGGCGGAGGGGAAAAAGTTCGATTTGGTGATCCTCGATCCGCCCGCCTTCTGCAAGAGCGCGGCGGAGGTCGCCGACGCGACGAGGGGGTATAAGGATATCAACATTCTCGGCATGAAGCTCGTGAAAGCGGGCGGGTTTCTCGTCACCTCTTCCTGCTCGCACTATATGACCCTGCCCCTCTTTCAGAAAATGCTCTCGGACGCCGCGCGGGAGAGCGGCAGGCGGGTGCGCCTTGCGGAGATCAAATGTCAGGCGCCCGACCACCCCGCCCTTCTCTCCGAGGAGGAGACGCAATACCTGAAATTCTTCGTTTTGGAGGTAAATTGAGGTGCTGACGAAAAAGGCGACCAAGCGACAGATCGCCGAATGGAAAAAACTTTTTGCGGAGAATACCCTTTCCCCCAACCGCAAAACGGGAAAAGAGGTGGACGAATACTTCCGCGCCCGCTATCCTTCAACGCCGATCTCCGACCTCGCCGTAAAAGCCGCGGCGGAGGAGACGATTTTACAGAACGACTTCTACGCCGCAAAGCTCCCCGTCGGCGTTTTGCCCGACGTGAAGTGTTACCGAACGGGCGAGGCGATCGTGGGCATCGATCTCGTTTCGGGGCATATCCACGTGGAAAGCTCGGACAAAAAACAAATGGAACGCATCTACGACGATCTGTTCGCCTTCCGCGGCTTGGACGAATCGGACTTGCAAAATTACTTTTTGGTCGCGCAATATCTGCTCTGTAAAAAGCAATAAGAGAGCCCCGCGGCGCTTTTCTCACGAGAGAAAAGCGCCGCGGGGCGTTCCTTTGCTTATTTTCCGTCCCGCTTTCAGACCGCCCGCTTGCGGCTGACGGCGCGGGAAAGGGCGTACAGCGCGAAGAGGACGAGCGCGGCGAGAAGATAGATCGCCGCAACGAGGAGGGGAAGCGTCCACCACGGCGCGCTCGTGGCGGGAAGGGGCGAGGCGTTTACAAAACGGATATATTCCGCCGCGCCGAGAATAACGACGTGGACGACCATCGCGCAGAGCGCGGCGAGCGGCAAGGCAAACAAGACCTTCTTCGCCGCGGACGCGTCGGTGCGCGGGCGCATTCTGATCGTGCCCCAGGCAATGCCGAGACAGACGAACGCGCAAAGATACAGCAAGGGAAGATTATAAAACGCGTAATATATCCCCTTCGACAGCCCGACTGCCGTCACCCAGATCGCCATCGAAAGATAAAACAGAAGAAAGGCGCCGCCGAATACGCTGTCCGAAACGCTCCAACGGGACGTTTCCTTGCGAAGAAGGTTGCGCGCGAGCGCAAAGACCGCGATGGGCAAGCCGTAACCGAGCGCGGCAAACAGAAAGCCCTGCCCGTCGATCGACTGCCCCGCGCAAAGCACCCAAACGAAATGCGCCGCCGCCACCGCGACGGAAAACATAAGCGAAATCCCCGCCACGATTCTGTTTGTTTTTTGATTCATGATAATTCCTCCTTTTCTTTTCTCGTATGATCGTACTCCCATTATACGCCTCAAAATGGGTAATGTCAATATTTTTTTATAAAAATATATAGTTATCAAACGACGGGCGCCCATACAGGTCGCCCGTCGTTTTTTTCTCTGATATCGACCGTCGATATCAAAGTTTTTTCAATTCGTAGCCCGTTTTGGAATCCTTGACGGCGTAGCCCATTTCGGAAAGTTTCGCGCGCAGTTCGTCGGATTTTGCCCAGTCCTTATTCGTTCTCGCCGTCCATCTCTCCTCGGCGATCGCCTTGACCTCTTCGGGGATCTCGTCGGACGCGCCGTACTTTTTGAGGTATTCCTTGGCGTCCTTTTTGAAGAATCCGAGAAGGGAGTACGTCTTTTTGATCTGATTGACGTCCTTCGCCGCCTGAATATCCCCCGCGGCGAGAGCCTTTTTGATCGCCTTGAAGTAGCCGTACAGGTTGGAGACGGCGAGCGCGGTATTGAAGTCGTCGCTCATCGCCTCGTTGAACTCCCGATCGATGCGTTCGTTGCCGCCCTCGACGAAACCGAATTTCTCCTCCGTCTGCGCGATGAGGGTGTAGAAGTCCACGAGGTGCTTTTCCGAATCGGGGAAGAGATTGTCCGTGATGTTGATGTCGTTTTTATAATTCGTCTGCAAAAGAGCGAACTTGATCGCCTCGTTGGAGTATGTTTTCAGCAGATCCTCCAAAAGCAGGCTGTTGCCGAGGGATTTGCTCATCTTCTGCCCGTTGACCTTGATGAGTCCGTTATGCACCCAGTATTTGACGAACTGCTTGCCCGTGAGGCACTCGCTCTGCGCGATCTCGTTTTCGTGATGGGGGAAGATGAGATCCTTGCCGCCGCCGTGAATATCGATCTGATCGCCGAACGCCGCCTTATTCATGGCGGAACATTCGATGTGCCAGCCGGGTCTGCCCTTGCCCCAAGGGGAGTCCCAGAAAATTTCGCCGGGCTTTGCGCTCTTCCAGAGGGCGAAGTCGTAGGCGTTCTTCTTCTGCTCGTCGTTTTCGATGCGGACGCCGTCGAGCGCGTCCTCGAAGTTGCGGTTGGAGAGGTGCCCGTAGCCCTTGTCCGACGCGACGTCGAAATACACGTCGCCGCTTTCGGTGGCGTACGCGTGACCCTTTTGAATGAGCCCCTCGATAAACGAGATGATGTTGCCGATGTTTTCCGTCGCCTTGAGCCACACGGTGGGATCGTCGATGTCCATGTCGCGCATGACGGCGTCGATCTTTTCGATCATGTTTGCGGCGTACACGTCGGCGGGAACGCCCGTTTCGTTGGCTTTTTTGATGATTTTATCGTCCACGTCCGTATAGTTGCGGGCGTAGGTGACGTCGTAGCCCTCCTTTTCGAGGTACTTTCTCATGATGTCGTAGATGAGCGCCTGAAAGCCGTGACCGATGTGCGCGTCGCCCGATACGGTGATGCCGCAGGCGTACATTTTCACCTTATTGCCCTCCAAGGGGGTGAAAGGTTCTTTTCTTCTGGTGAGCGTATTATATAGAATCATGTTTGGATTCCTCCTGTTCCTGTTTATTTTCTTCGGGGGGCTGGTTATGCAACAAGAGCTGTTCCAACAGCGCGACTCTTGCGCGCAGCTCCTCGATATCTTTCAAGTAAGGGTTTACCGTTTCGGGAATGAGATCGTTATTCGGCTTTTCCCCGTTGATGCGCACCACTCTGCCGGGTACGCCGACGACGGTGGCGTGCGGGGGGATATCCTTTAACACGACCGCGCCCGCGCCGATGCGGGTGCCCTCCCCGATGGTGATGGAGCCGAGCACCTTGGCGCCGCAGCTGATGATGCAGTCCTTTTCGATGGTGGGGTGGCGCTTGCCCGTCTCCTTGCCCGTGCCGCCCAGCGTTGCGCCCTGATAGATGACGACGCCCGTGGCGACCTCCGCCGTTTCGCCGATGACGACGCCCGAACCGTGGTCGATGAACACGCCCCCCGCGATCTTCGCGCCGGGGTGAATTTCGATGCCCGTACAGAACTTGCTCCATTGCGAGATCATGCGGGCGAGCAGCCGAAGATGAATTTTATGAAAAAAATGCGCCACGCGGTGCGCGGACAGCGCATGAACGCCCGAATAGGTGAGCAGGATCTCGAACTTACTGCGCGCGGCAGGATCGTTTTGCTTTGCCGCCCGAATATCCATTCTCAAATTCTTAAAAAACATAGTACCTCCCCGCGGCGAGCGATAATTTACGCCGCGCGTTTGATAACAAAAAACGCCTCTATACTATTATTGTATAAAGGCGCCTATATTCGCTGTTCCACTTTACTTCAAAAAATTCCCGAAAGGAATTTTTCCTCTTTTCCCTTTGATAACGGAGACGGGCTCCGCGGGGCATTGCCCCCGACCTCGAACGCGAAAACGCACTTCGCCGCCGTTTGCCGTAAAGGGATTTTCAGCCTGCGATCCCCTCTCTCTGAAAAGTTTACGGCGGTTACTCTTTTCCGCTCGGTTATTCAGCTGTCTTTATTGTACCACGCGCCGATGATTTTGGCAAGCGTTTTTACGCTCCCTTTAAGGGCAAGCAGGTAATTTTATATTCGTCGAGCGCCTCGCGCACCAAGCTCTCGTTGTAGACGCCGTAGGTGAGAAGATAGGAAACCACCGTATCGCGGACGCTTTCGAAGTCCATCTCGTATTCGCAGGAGGAGAGAAGTACGCGCGCATCCTTCTCCGAAATGCCGCCGACGAGCGCGATGGCGAGAATGAGATTTTTGGAAGGATAGTACTTTCCCTTGACGATTTTTTTCCACACCTCTTCGGAAACGGAGAGGTCTCTGAAAAAATTATCCGTATCGAGGGAATATTTTCGGAAGGCGGACGGTAACATATTACAAAAGGCTCTCGCCCTTCTCTTGTCCTTGAGGTAAGTTAAAAAGGGCACTTCCGCGAACGAAAAGGAAAAATCCCTGTCGACGAGCCCCTCCTTGAAGGTCGCTAAAAGCTCCTTTGCCCTCTTTTGATGGCAGAGCTTGTACGGCTCCGCGTCGAAGGGATCCGCCTCTTCGCCCAAAACGGGCTGAACGAACCCCGCTATCGCGGCGAGGCGGGTCTGATTTAAGTAATTTTTGCAAAAATAATCGTCAAGGTCGTTAATAAAATCGTTCATCTTTTTGTTTCCTTTCCCGCCCATTATACCCGTTTTCGCAAGAAAAGGCAAGGGATTTGCCTATATTTCACAAAAAGAACATAAAAATAGAGCAAAAATGAAAAAATCTTGCCTTTTATGAAAAAATTTTGAAAAAAGTGTTTGAAACATTTGCCTTTTTGCTTTTTCTGTGATATCATATATCATAGAGAAAAATTTTGGAATGAGGACTTAAAAAAATGAAACGAGACAGAATTGAATTGATTGCAGATCTCCTCGACAAACGGGGCAAACTCTCCTTGACGCAGTTGGAAGAGGCGTTCCCCACCGTGTCGCAGATGACGCTGAGAAGAGACTTACAACAACTGGAATCGGACGGACGCATCATCCGCGTGAGAGGCGGCGCCATGAGCGTGAAGGAGATTCAGAAGGTCTCCGGCGAGGCGTACACCAAAAAGACCACCATTCATACGGACGAAAAGCGGGAGATCGCGCAGAAAGCCGCCTCCCTCATCGACGCGGGCTGCTCCTTCTTCGTAGACGGCGGCACCACCGCGATGTATCTCGCCAAAGAGATACCCGACATTAACTGCAACGTGTTCACCAACGGCATCGCCGTGGCGATGGAACTCGCGCAGAAGAAAAACATCGTCATCAACCTCGTCGGCGGACAGCTGATGAGCGACAATTTGAGCACCGCCTCCCCCGTAGCGGATATGTATTTTGCGGACACCAACTTCGAGCTCGCCATCATTTCCGCCTCCGCCTTCACCGTGGAAAACGGATTCTCCTGCGGGTCTCCCGTAGAGGCGGATCTCTTGAAACTCATTCGCAAAAAGGCAAAGAGCGTTTACATGATGCTCGACTCCTCGAAGATCGGCAAGATCATGCCCTACACCTTTGCGAGAATGGAGGATATCGACGTGCTGATTACCGACGAGAACTTCCCCGAAGATTTGAAAGATTTGTTCAAGTCCTTCGATATCGTCGTGATGTAAAAAACTATGACCCGTCTGCCCACAGGGCAGACGGGTTTTTTGCGAAGAAATATCGAGGGTCGATATTGTTTTTTTCGTTATTCCTCGTCGGGGGCTTGCCCGTCGTGCGCCCGCCACTTACATTCGGTGATCTCTATTTCCGTGAACACCGCCCGAAAGGAGGAATCCTCGGGGCTGCAAGCGTAGACGCCGAAGGAGATCTCCCCCGTCGCCTGAAAGAGATGGCAGATGCGCATCTGCGAAAAATGCACGCCGTCCGCGGAATATTCGATGCAAAAATCGCTCTCGCGCCTGCTCAGGCGGTACCACGCGGTCTTGACCGACGCGTCGATCTCCGTCGTCGCCCAATCGGAATAGCCGTGATTCGTGACCACGCTGCCCAGGTGCTGAAAGGACTCGTTTTCGTACTCCACGGAGCCTTTCAGCCAGTTTTCGCTGTCCAGGTACACGACGACGCCGCATTGATCGAAACGGTGTTTGCTCTCAAATTGCGTCTTTACGGTGAAGGAGAAAAAGAGCTCCTTCGTTTTCATTTGCAGGACGGGCGCGTTATCGTTGCGGAAATGATAATAGGTGCGCTGCCACAGATCGGTGTGCGGGTCGGTGATCACCTCGATCCTGTCCTCTCCGATGGAATACTTTCTCGGCGCCCTCGTCCATTCTGAATGTTTGATAAAATCCATATATATTCTCCTTATAAATCAATTGTAAATTTATACAAATCCGACTTGGAAACGCCGCGATCCTTGGCGGCTTTCTTTAGCGCCTCTTTCTTATCCAGCCCCTGCTGCATATAAAAGAGGATATGCTCCCGCTCGCTCATGCTGTTTAAGGGATTTTCCGTCTGCTTTGCGCCCTCGACGAGCAGCACGTATTCCCCCCGCTTTTCGCCCGGCAAGCCCTCGGAGAGGAGAAAGGGAAGGCTCTCCTCGTGAATTTTCGTGATCTCGCGGACGGCGCAGGCTCTGCGTTCCCCGAACGCCTGATAGAAAAGGGCGATATCGTCGTCCACGTCCTGCGGGGCGGAATGAAAGCAGAGGGTGGTATCGAGCGTTTTATACTTTTCGAGCAGGGCGAGCTTTTCGGATTTTTTTCCGTAGAGAAAACCGATGAAGGTGAACTTATCGGCGGGAAGCGCGGAGAGCACGAGCGCCGACAAAAAGGCGCAGGCGCCGGGCAGGACGGTGTACGCCTCCCCCGCCTCGCGCAGAAGGCGGCAGACGGCGTTGCCGGGGTCGGAGATGACGGGCATGCCCGCGTCCGACACGACGGCGATATTCTTGCCCTCGCGGCTCATGCGGATCATCTTTTCCGCCGCCTCCCGTTCGTTGAATTTATGACAGGCGAAAAGTGGTTTTTTGATCTCGTAGGCATTGAGCAACTTTAGGGTGTGGCGGGTATCCTCGCAAAAGATCGCGTCCGCCTCTTTGAGCGCGTCGAGCGCGCGAAGGGTGATATCCTTCAAATTCCCGATGGGTGTCGCAACAAAACTTATCATACGCTTTCACTCCTTTTATCGTTGACGAGGGTGGGGAGAACTTCCACCCCCTCTTTGCCGCCCTTGACCCCTTCCACCAGGCAAAGGTACGGCTTTTCCCCCGACGCGCCCGAAACGAATTGCAGGCGCTTGGGCTCGATGCCGCTGCTCTTTAGGGCGAAGAGCACTTCCGCCACGCGGTCGGCGCGGTTGACGAGGGCGAATCTGCCCCCGAATTTCAGCTTTTTATAGGCGACGGCGACGATCTCTTGTAAGGTGATCGTGAGCTCCTTGCGGCAGATCGCCTTTTTGTAGTCGGCGTTCTCAAAGCCGCCCGTCGGCTTTTCGTAGGGGGGATTGCACAGAATGAGAGAAAACCGATCGTCGTATTCCTTGGGAATATCCTGCACGCGGAGATTTTCCGCCCGCACCTTTTCAAGTCCGTTCAGCGCTATCGTCTTGAGAGAGGTCTCGAACAGCTCCTTTTGCATTTCAAAGAGGGTGACGCTCTCGGTGAGCGGATTGAGCGCTAAAAAATGAATGCCCACGATGCCGCTGCCCGAGCAAAAGTCCGCGACGCGCTCTTTCCGTTTCCCCTTTACGAATCGGCTCAACAAGACGGAATCGGACGTGAAGCGGTAGAGCGAAACATTCTGCACGATCTTTAAGTTGTCGATGAGAAGTTCCTCTATCCTCTCGTTTTCTTCCAGTTGCATTTCCTTTCTCCCCGAAAAAATCTACAAGCAAAAATAAAAGCACGGAAGAATACCCCGTGCTCTCATTTGTCTTTTGCTATTATTCAGCTTTAATTGCGCCGGTAGGGCATCCGTCTTCGCAAGCGCCGCAATCGATGCAAGCGTCAGCGTCAACGACGTACTTAGCATCTCCCGCAGAGATAGCGCCAACGGGACAAGTATCTGCGCATGCGCCGCAGGATACGCAATCGTCACTAATTACATGTGCCATGATAAAAAACCTCCGAAATAGATAGTAATAAAATTATATCACATCGTTTTTTGTCTGTAAAGACTTTTTGAAAAACTTTTCCCGCTTTTTGCAAACATTTTTTTCTGCGAGGAAAAAATTCCCCTTTTTTCCTCTTTTTTTCCAAAAAAGCGCCCTTTTGGCAGATTTTTGGATTTCTTGCCCTTTTTTCCCTATTGAACGGCGCGTAAAAGCTGTGCTACAATGGCAAAAACGCACAAAACGAGGTATAATTTTGAAAAAACAAACGATTTCTTTTTTATTGGCATCTCTGCTTTTCTGCGCCCCCCTCTCCGGTTGCGGCGCAAACGACGAATCGGGCGACCTCACGGAAGATATTCCCGCCCGCCCCGTTCAACCCGCCGACCCCTCGCCCGAGGAGCCGCCCCTTCTCGAAGAGGATCCCCCTATCGAGGAAACGCCGCCCGTCGCGGAAGATCCCCCCGCCACGGAACCCCCGCCCGTCGTCGAGACGCCTCCCGTCATCGAGACGCCCCCCGTCATCGAGACGCCGAAGAACGAGGCGAAGTATATCCGCATCCTGTATACGGGGCTGAACATTCGGAGCGGACCCGCCACGAGCAATTCTTCCTACGGCACGCTCGAAGAGGGAACCTGCTATCCCTACCTCGGCTCGAAAGACGGGTGGTACAAGACGACCTATAAGGGAAAGACGGCTTACGTATCCTCGAACGAGAGCTACACGGCGCTTTTGACCATGCAAAAGGCTGACGACAAGGTGGAGGCGGTGATTGAAAAGGGCTTGGAGTGTCTGGGCGTGAAGTACGTATACGGCGCCGTTCGCCTGCACGACGGGAAGGGAAACCTCAACAAATCCTTCACGAAGACGAAATTCGACTGCTCCTCGCTGATACAGTACGTATTCTACTACGGCGCGGACGTCCTGCTCGACGTGACGACGCGCACGCAGGTCGTGCAGGGAAAGAAGGTCGCGCGAGCCGATCTTCGGCGGGGAGACTGCATTTATTTTACCAACTCTTCCCGCGTGAACAAGACGGGCATCGAGCGCGTGGGGCACGTTGCGCTGTATCTCGGCGACAACTATATTTTACACACGGCGTCCGACTATTGCAAAATAGAAAAAATATCACAGACGCGATGGAATTATTACATAGAGACGAGACGTTTTATTTGATTTTTCCGCAACTTCGTGATATCATAAGGATATGATACTTACCGATATTCACACGCACACGAGCTTTTCCCCCGACGGCAGAAACGATATCGAGGAGATGATCTCGCAGGCGAAAGCGCAAAACATAGCTTACTACGGCATCGCCGAACATTTCGATTACGATTATCTCGTGAACGGACTCACCTTCGGCGGGGAGCCCGCGACCTATACTGACGCGGAGAAATATTTTTTAACGGGAAGAGCCGTTCAGGAGCGGGAGAAGGGAAACCTTCGCCTCTTGCTCGGCTGCGAGTTCGGCTACACCGCCAACCGCGCCGCCGCCCCCCTGTATAAAAAAATAATCGAGACTTACCGACCCGATTTTATCGTGAACTCCGTGCACACCAACAAAATCTCCGATTACTACTACCCGGACGCCTATTCCAACAAGCTGAAAGCGGAGGCGTACAAGGAATATTTCGACCTCGTACTGCGCAGTACGAAGGCGGACTACCCCTACGATATCATCGCCCATCTCGGCTACTGTTCCCGATACGCGCCCTACAAGGATACCAAGATCCTGCACGCGGAGTTCAAGACGGAGATCGACGACATCTTAAAGGAGATCGTATTCCGCGATAAAATTTTGGAAGTGAATACCGCCGCCCGCGGTTCGGGGAGCGAATTTTTGCCCGATATCGATATCTTGGCGCGCTATTACGACTTCGGCGGACGAAACGTCTCCTTTGCGAGCGACGCGCACGACGTAAAACGCATCGCCGAAAAGCGGGATACCGTCGTCGCCGCGCTCAAAGAAATCGGATTTACAGGCGTCACCGTGCCCGTAAAGGGAGAATATCTCTTAATCCCCTTCGACGAAAACTGAAAAATCGTTGCCGAGCGGCAACGATTTCTTTTTATTTTACAAATTCGAGGATATACTGCACGGTGAGTGCGAGCTG
This sequence comes from uncultured Clostridia bacterium, assembly GCA_945949395.1. GTDB lineage: Bacteria > Bacillota > Clostridia > Christensenellales > Borkfalkiaceae > RGIG4074. The sequence continues at coordinate 19,894 of CAMFEK010000001.1, read as the reverse complement.
CTCCTCGTCGGAAATCGCCGCAGAACGATCCCCCTCCTGCTCGCCGTAGCAGCCGAACTGCGCGTGATTGCCGCCCGAAATCACCTTTTCCGTATAATCGGAAAAATATTCTCTGCCCGAATTCACCTTTTCCCCGTTCAGCACGCCGTCGCGATCGCCGTAAATGCTCAAAGCGGGAACGCCCCGCGCCTTCAGATCGGACGCGGAATACGCCGCGAGCAAAACGAGCCCGTCGATATCCTTATCCGTTCCGCCGGCGTAGCTTGCCGCCATCGCGCCGCCCATGGAGTGACCGCCGAGATACCAGCTTTCGTGGCTGTCGCCGACAACCTTATCCGCCGCGTTCACGCCGAAGATCGCCATGTGAAAGGGCATGATCATGAGATAGCAATCCACGCCCTCCTGCGCCAGACGGTACATGAGGGGCGCGTACGCCTTGCTCTCCACCCTGGCGCCGGGATAAAAGACGAGCGCCTTTTCCGTCCCCTTGCCGTCGAAATAGTACCAGTCGTGCGTCTGCTCCACCCTTACCTCGTCGTTTGAGGCGAAATACTTTTCCACGCCGATTGCCTTGTAATAAGTGCAAAAATAGAACAGACAGGCAAGAAGAAAGCAAAGCGCGAGTAGGGAAGACAGCAAAGACAAAATCAGTTTTTTATGGTTCATAACGCCTCTTGTTTGCAAGGATTTCCCTATCATTATAGCACGTTTCGATAAATTTTGACAAGAAAAAGGGCGGGGTTTTCCCTCTTTTGAAAATTTCCGCAAAAAAAGGTACTCGCAAAGCGAATACCTTGAATTTTTAACGCTTGCCGAACTCCTCGACCGCCGAAAATGCTGATTTCGGCGGTTTTCATTCGTTGATACGCAGTGTGCTCCTGATAGTATCCTGCATAAATTTCGGCAATCTGTCAAGATACTTTCTCTGTATGCGCTCGCTCATATTATATATTTCCGCACAGGTCTCCTCGTCGGAAATGAGAATTTCCGCTATTTCATCGTCATCGAGAAGCTCTTTGCCGAACCCTTCCACAGACGGACGGGGGGATTTCAACACGATCATTGCAAGATCTTTTCTTTCCCTTAACTCTTCCGATAAGCATTCAAATACGTCTGTCAAATATTCTTCATCCTGGTGCCGTAAAGCGAAGAGAGCCATGTCGTAATCTGCCCGTATCCTTTCAGAAGCATAACGGATGTTCGCACCGCTCGCCGCTAACGCTAATTTCACGATACGGTCATCATCGTTGAACTGCTTAAAAGCTTCGTAATAGAACATGTATTTATCCGAACTGTTTCTTGCCGCTTCTTCCGCAATTTCAATATCACCCCAAAGGGATTTATCCATAAATTCACACGCGCTCACCGAACTTCTTATTGCCGCAAGAACCATCTCTCTATCCGAGCAGTATTTAGGAGCTAATTCAAGAAGCCATCCTATTGTCGATACCATGATTTCCACCATAACCCTGCACGAAAAAACATAGGAAGGGAGCTTTTTGATCTGATCTTTTCCGCTGTAAAACATCTGCTGAATCATCGCTTTTTGCTCCATCAATGCGGCAATCGATGAAGGCGTTTCGTTTTTTGCAAAAAGTATCTCCAAAGGGACGAAGGTATTATCCTCAACGAGAAGATCGGTACAAGTATTATGTATTTCCTCTATTTCGCTTTCGCCGTATCCCAAAGCCTCGGCTCTTTTCGCGAATTTATCAAACTCCCAGATTCTTTCCGAAATAGCAAGGGCATAATTTTTATTTTCCGTTTTATACTTTTCATGCCATTCATCAAAATCTTCCTTGCTATTTCCCGCATATTCGGGCAAGACAAAAAAAGCGTCCGGCTTAATATCGGCGATATAGTTTCTTCCGTACTTCAAAACATAAAATCTGTTTATCCAATCAAATTCGAATGAGGTTATTCTGTCTATATAGTTTTCATAACCTCTGAATTCAGGAAAAATCATGGGGAGCATAAGGTTGTATATTCTTGCGCCTATATGATCTCTGTCGAATTTATTTTCATCGTCCGACAAATAGAAATAGCGATTTCTCAAATACAAACCAAAACCAAAATGATGATTTGTATAGCCTATATTCAGTCGAAAGAAGTTCTTTTGCTCTTCTGAAAGCTTTTCCGCACACTCTTTTGCCGCGTCCATATAACTTTTTGCTTTTTCCGTCATAGTAGCACCTCTTTTTTGTATAAATAAAGCACTCACCATACGATGAGTGCCTTGATTGTTTGATATTATCTCTTGGAGAACTGAGGAGCGCGACGAGCCTTTTTGAGACCGTACTTCTTTCTTTCCTTCGCGCGGGGATCTCTCTTGAGGAAACCTTCCTTCTTGAGCGCGGGACGGCAACCTTCTTCCGCCAAAAGGAGAGCTCTTGCGATGCCCAAGCGGATAGCGCCTGCCTGACCGGTGTAGCCGCCGCCGTATACGTTTACGATTACGTCGTACTTAGCGGAAACTTCCAAAAGTTCGAGGGGCTGTTTTACGATGTACTGGGTCGTGCCCTGAGGGAAGTAATCTTCCAAAGCTTTGTCGTTGATGGTGATGATACCGGTTCCTGCGGGGATGAGACGAACGCGGGCGATAGCCTTCTTTCTTCTACCCGTTCCCCAGAACTGAAGTTTTTTCTTTAAATTAGCTTTTGCCATAAAATATTACCTCACCTTAGAATAATTTAAGTTCTTCGGGCTTCTGAGCAGCCTGGTTGTGTTCTGCACCCTTATATACGCGGAGCTTGGTGATCATCTGTCTGCCGAGGCTGTTCTTGGGGAGCATACCCTTAACCGCTTCGTAAACGACGACGTCACTCTTCTTCTCCATCATGGTCTTGTAGGGGATCTCCTTCAAGCCGCCGATGTAAGAGGTGTGATATCTGTAATATTTGTTTTCCAACTTATTGCCGGTCAAAACCACCTTATCGGTGTTGATGACGATCACGTAGTCGCCACAGTCGATATTAGGGGTGTAAACGGGCTTATTTTTACCACGGAGAACGGCAGCAACCTTGGAAGCGAGTCTACCCAAAGGGATACCCGCAGCGTCGACCACATACCACTTCTTTTCAACCGTTTCGGCCTTTGCCATAAAGGTTTTCATATCATGTACTCCTTAATTCAAGTATTTTTTTCAGTCTGAACGGACGTGTTTTTGTGAGATAAAATACGCCTTTCGCTTATTACTTTTTTATTTTATTATTTATACTACATTATGTCAAGCTGTTTTGCGTTTGCTTTTCCAAGTTTTTTGGAAAATTTATAAAAATTTTTTTCTTGCCGAAAAGGGAGCAAAATCGCTTGACAAAATATTTTTTTCGTATCATTCGCGAATGAGAACCGCCTTGATTCTGCGAACGCCCGCGCCGGAGGACTGTTCCTTCTGAATCTTGAACTTGCCCAAAAGTCCCGTATGCTCCGCGTGAGGACCGCCGCACATCTCCTTGGAAAATTCGCCGATGGAATAGGTCTTTACCACGTCGCCGTACTTGGAATCGAACACGCCGGTAAAGTTTTCCCGCTTCGCCTGTTCCAAGGGCATTTCGCAAAATACCACGGGGATATCTTCCTTGATCTTCTCGTTCACGAGATCTTCCACCGCCTGAATCTCCTCCGCCGTGAGCGCGCGGGGGAAGTTGAAGTCGAAACGCATTCTCTCGTCGTTGATGTTGGAGCCCTTTTGGTTGATGTTCCGATCCAAAAGCGTCTTTAACGCGGCGTTGAGAAGGTGGGTTGCCGTATGATAATAGATAGCCGTCTCGGAATGGGATTCCAAACCACCCTTTGCCGCCGCGACGTTCGCCTTGGAAATCTCCTGATGTTCCTTGAACGCGGCGTTAAAGCCTTCGATATCCACCGTATAGCCCTTTTCCGCCGCGAGCTCTTCCGTGAGCTCTACGGGGAACCCGTAGGTATCGTACAGGCGGAACGCCTGCTTGCCGCCGATGACGGTCTCTTTTACGTAATCGGGATTGCTCTGCGCCATGAAGGCGTTCTTTCTCTCGAGTCCGTTGACGCACTTATCAAACTCCTTCATGCCCTGCACGAGCGTCGCCTCGAAGCGTTCGATCTCCTTGAGCAATTCGTCGAGGATATACGCCTTCTTCTCCACGAGCAGCGGATACGCATCGTTGTAGACCTCGTCGATAAAGACGGAGGCTACGCCGAGAATTTCCTTGCTATCGACGCCGAGCGTGCGGCAGTAGCGAATGGCTCTGCGCAAGAGGCGTCTCAAAATATAGCCCGCACCCGTGTTGGAGGGGAGAATGCCGTTCACGTCGCCCATGAGCATGACGCCCGTTCTCGTGTGATCGGCGATGATGCGCATCGCCTTCTGCGCCGTGGCGTCCTCGTCGTAGACCTTGCCGGACACCTTCTGCAAATACTCGATGGCGCCCCAGAAGAGGTCCGTCTTGTAGCCGTCCGTGAGACCGTTCAAAAACAGGAGCATTCTGTCCAGACCGAAACCGGTGTCCACGTTTTTATTTTCCAACAGCTCGTAGCCGTCCTTGAGCTTACGATACTGCATATACACGTCGTTTCCGATCTCGACGTATCTGCCGCAGCCGCAGGAAGGTCCGCAGTCGGGGCCGCAAGGCTTGTCGTGACGGGGATAGAACCACTCGTTATCCGGTCCGCAGGGGGTGCCGACGGTGCCCTCGAGCTCCCACCAGTTGTCCTGTTTCGGCAGATAGAAGATATGATTTTCGGCGATGCCGAGCTCCTTCAAAAAGCCTGCCGTCTCCTCGTCGCGGGGGACGGATTCGTTGCCCTCGAACACCGTGGAGCAGAGCTTGTCCTTATCCAACCCGAAACCCTGCGTCAAGAGCTCGAACGTCCAAGCCGTCTTTTCCTTTTTGAAGTAGTCGCCGAGCGACCAGTTGCCCATCATTTCAAAGAAAGTGAAGTGAGAGGAGTCGCCCACCGATTCGATGTCCACCGTTCTCACGCAGCCCTGCACATTGCAAAGGCGGGTGCCCGCGGGGTGCTTTTTGCCCAAGAGATAGGGCATTAAGGGCTGCATGCCCGCCACGTTGAACATGACGCCCGTGGTGCCGTCCCCGATGAGGGAGACCGCGCCGATATCCGTATGACCCTTACTCACGTAAAAGTCGATCCATTTTTTTCTGAGTTCCTTCGATGTAATCATAGTTATTATGACCTCGTACCATTACAAATTTCTTTCATTATAGTTCTTTGTATTTTTTTTGTCAATCGCTTTTGATTTGCGTAGGAAAACAAACGAAAAAAAAGCGGGCGAGCGCCGAAAAAGGCGCGCGTCCGTTTGCTGCGTTGCCGTCGATCGTTTATTTTTCTTGCGCCTGCCCTTCGGGAAGGGGCGGGTCGAGCGTCAAGCCGACCACCTCGTCGACGGGCATGGAAAAGGCGATGCCCTGACCGGGCGTGCTCAGCCCCACGTCTCGATAGAGCGCGTGAAGAACCTTATCCTTGATCTCCACGGGGACGAGGATCATGACGATCTCTTTTTCCGGATGAATGGCGATGCGGAAAAAACTCTCCGCCGCGTGCGAGGCGGTGCCGCGCGCGCTGATGATGGTGCCGCCGCGCGCGCCTTCCTTGCGGGCGGAAGTCATGACTTCTTCGGCGAACCCGTCGTTTACGATACAAAAAATAACTTCGTGTTGAAATTCCATGGTTTACTCCTTTCTGTTATCGCTCAAAAAGCGGTAGATGGTGACGCCGATGGCGCTCGTCATGGGAATGACGTACGCGACGCCCTTGCCGTCGTTGACCGTGTTGAATTTTTCCTGCAAGCCGTTTAGAATCTCCTCTATCCTGTCCTCGCGGACGACGGAAAAGATGACGCCCTTCTCGTTATCCGTGAGACCCAAAAGGCGCAGCGTCTCGGTGCCGGCGGTGCCCCTGCCGGGGACGACCATCTGCATATTCACCTGATAGCCCTGCAAAAAGTCGAGATAAAACTCCGTCTTTTTGTGATTGACGATGGTCACGAGCAGTTTGAGCTTGACGGGCGCGAGTTTCTTTTCGGTTTTTTTGTCCTTGACGGACTTCTTTTTTCGCTCTTCCATAGCCTTGGCTCCTTACATAAAGTGAATGATCTGTTCGTCGTCGGCGGAGAGGATGCGGTTCATCTCGATCTTGTCGCGCATCTTCTTTGCCACGATCGCCCGAAAACCTAAAAGCTGAATGGTGATGAGAGGGGTCATGGCGACCATCGCCACCAAGCCGAAGGCGTCGGTGAGCACCTTCGCGTCCCCTTGCAGGGTGACGCAGACGCCGATGGCGAACGGGAGAATAAACCCGCTCGTCAGGGGTCCCGACGCCACGCCGCCCGAGTCGAACGCGATGGCGGTATACAGTTTGGGCACGAAAAAGGAGAGTCCGAGCGACAAAAAGTAGCCGGGGACGAGATAAAACAGAACGTTGAAATCGAAATAGATACGAATGACGGAGAGGGCGAGGGAGACGCCGACGCCGATCGAGAGGGCGACGAGCATGGAACGCTTGGAGACGAGTCCGCCCGTGACCTGCTCGACCTGCCCGTTCAGAACGTGAATGGCGGGTTCGGCGAGGACGACGACGAGCCCGAGCAGGAAGGCGAACGCCGTCATGAGGGCGGGATGTTGCGCCGCGAGCTGCTTTCCGATCTGAAAGCCGAGGGGCATGAATCCGACGGTGACCGCCGTCAAAAAAATAACGAGCCCGAAAAAAGTGTAAATAAGCCCGATCGCCATGGAAAGCAGGGCGGACTTGGGCAGATGCAATACCGTGAATTGCAGGATCAGGAAGAACGCCGTGATGAGGGAGAGCGCGACGAGCACTTCCTTTGCCGTCCGCAAGATGACGTGGGGAAGATTCTCCCCGAGATTCGCCGAGAGGGAATAGTCGGGCAAAACGTAGTTTACGTCCCCCTTCACGGAAAGGGAAAGGATCATGACGGCGAGGACGGGCCCCACCGAACAGAGGGCAACGAGCCCGAAACTGTTGCCGCGGTCGTTTTTGTCGCCGAGCGTAGCCGCGATGCCGACGCCGATCGCCATGATGAAGGGAACGGTGATGGGTCCCGTCGTCACGCCGCCCGAATCGAAGGCGAGAGAGAGGAAATCCTCGTTGCCCATGACGGTGACGAGCGCCGCGAGCGCAAAGAGCGTCATGTAGAAAAACATGAGCAGGGAAGAAAGGCTGACCTTCGCCACGATCTTGATGACGGCGAGCGCGAGAAAGAGCCCCACGCCGATGCCGACGAAGGCGATGAGCGTCATGCCGTTCATGACCTCGGAAACCTGCCCGGCAAGAACGGAGAGGTCGGGCTCGGCGACGGTGATGAAGATGCCCATGAAAAAGCAGACGACGATGAGGAGAACCACCTTTCCCGAACGGGAAAGACCGCCGCCCACGTGGGCGCCCATGGGCGTCATGGCGAGATCCGCCCCGAGATTAAAGAGGGAGATCCCGACGACGAGCAGGACGGAACAGATAAGAAAGACGAAAATCTCCTGCGCGGTGAGGGACAAAACGGGCGTGAAGGACAAGACGATCACGATCAACGTGATGGGAAACACGGAAAGCAGGGATTCTTTGAATTTTGACAATAGATTTTTTAACATATTTCTTCCTATCCTGATGCGCGAATATTGTAAAAGGGAGAGAGTTTTATAAAAACAGCGTGCGGCGGGGCGCCGTGCGGAAACTCTTGCCGCTCGTGGGGCGGGCGTTTGACGAAAACAACGCGTGGCGGGTTGCCGTGCGGAGTTTTGCCGCGGAACGAGGGCTTGATGAAAACGGGATTTCAGCGGGTGCGGTACGGAAACTCTTGCCCGCGAGGAACGAAATTTTAGCGAACCCCGAACGAGACGGGTTCTATTTTGGAACACTCGCCGCGGACAAGCGTTTGACGAAAATGGAATTTCGGCAGTTCGCCGTGCGGGAGTTCTTGCTACGGAGCGGGAGTTTGACAAAAAACTTCGGCGGGTTGCCGTGCGGGAACTTTTGCCGCTCGCGAGGCTGGAGTGCGCCGAAAACAGGCTTCGACGGAACGCCGCGCGGGAACTTTTGCCGCTCGCGAGGCGGGAGTTTGACGAAAACAGACTTCGACGGGCGCCGAACGAAAGATTCTTGCCGCTCGCGGGGCGAGAGTTTGACGAAAACCGAACGAGGCGGGTTGCCGAACGAAAGATTCTTGCCGCTCGCGAGGCGGAAAACCGAGCAATCGGGCGGGAGAGAGTTTCCGTCTCGCGCCTTAGCCGCTATTGCGGCGACGCTTTTGCTTTTTTCGGCGCCCGCGGCGCACGGCTATGCCGTCACAAAAAAAGCAGAGGCATTTTACGCCTCTGCAAAATTATTATAAGTGGAGGCGAGCGTTCCAGAGAACTTGCGCGACGCCGAAATCCCATTCGTCGTCCCAACCGGCAGGCTTTTGCTCCGATTCGCAATAGACGGTGAGCGCAAAGCACTTTTCGCCGAACAGATGGGTGCCCACGTGCTTGACGGAGTCGGGAACGAGAACGTTGACGAGACTTTCGCAATCGGCAAACGCGCGGGTGCCGACGTTTTTGACGGAATCGGGCAGGACGATCTCGACGAGCTGTTTACAGCCCTCGAACGCGCCGGCGCGGATCCCCTTTAACGAGGCGGAGAGGGAGACGCTTTTGAGCGTTTCGTAGCCGTAGAAGGCGCTCTCGCCGATCTGATCCACCTTTTCGGGGACGGTATATCTTTCGAGTTTTTTGCCCTGCGGCACGCAGAGGAGCTCCGTTTCGCTCTTATTGAAGAGGTCGCCGTCGATGCTGACGTAGGAGGGGTTTTCCTCGGAGACCTCTATTTTCAAAAGGTTGCCGCAGGAGGAGAAGGCGCCGCCGCCGAGAATGGTAACGCCCGCGGGGAGATACGCCTCCGAGAGGGACTCGCAGTCGCGGAAGGCGTTTCTGCCGAGGTTCTTAACGCTCTCGGGGAGGGCGATCGACTGCAGGGAAACGCAGTTTTCAAACGCGCTCTCGCCGATGGCGCGGGTACGCTCGGAGAGGGCGATCTCCCGTAAGGACACGCAATTCTTGAAGGCGTCCTTGTCCACGAGGGAGACGTTTTGCGGGAGCTGAATACACTCCAACGCGGCGCAACCCATAAAGGCGCTCTCACCGACGGAGAGAAGGCTTTCGGGCAGGAGTACTTCGGTGAGGGATTCGCAATTTTTGAGCACGCCGAGGGAGAGGGCGTTGACGGAATCGGGAATTTCGATGGAGATGAGGCTCTTACAGCCGGACAGCGCACATTCGCCGATGGTCGTCACGCCGGAGGGAATGACGATGTTGCGCAAAGAGGTGCAATTTTCAAACGCAAAGCTCCCTACGGTAGTCACGCCGACGGAAAGAATTTTTTTGTTGACGATAGCCCTGCCGCTCATCGAAACGCGGGTGAGGCGTTCGCAGCCGGAAAAGGCGTGATCGCCCACCTTTTCGACGGAGCCGGGAACCTCGTACACGGTGATGAGCTTGCCCGCGGGCAGGCACAAGAGCTCCTGCTGCGACTTGTCGAACAGCACGCCGCCCAAAGAGGAGAAAGAGCGATTTCCCTTTTCCACGAAAATCTCCTCGAGGCTCTCGCAGGAGGCGAACGCGCCGTAACCGATCGCGCGCACGGAGGAAGGAATCTTCACTTTTTTCAGCGTTTCGCACTGCGCGAACGCGCCCTCTTCGATCTCGGAAAGAGCGAAGGGAAGGGCGAGCGCGGAAAGGCTGACGCAACCGCGGAAGGCGTTTTTGCCGATCTTTTTCACCGTTTTGGGAATATGTATGGTCGTGAGGGATTCGCAGCCGTGAAAGGCGTTCTCCTCGATTTCCTTGAGGTTGGAGGGAAGGGTGACTTCCTTCAAGTTTTTACAACCCGCGAAGGCGCCGCCCAAAGAAGTCACTTTGCCGTTGAACTTGACGAGGGAGAGTTTTTCCGCACCGGAGAAGGCGCCCGCGCACACCGTGCCCGCATTGCCCAAAAAGGTGACGGAGACGAGGCTTTCCAGCTTGGAAAAGGCGCCGGAAGAAACCTCCTTTACGTTGCCGCGGAATACGATGGCGGAAAGGTTTTCTATTTTGGCGAACGCGCCCGGCTCGAATTCTTCCAAATTGCCGCAAAAGATTACCTCGCGCAGCCGTTCACAGCCGGAAAAGGCTCCCTTTTTGATGCGTTTTACCTTTTTGGGGATCGCGATTCTTTCGTCGTCTCCCTTATAGCGCACGAGGGTGCCGCGTTCGATTTTGCTCTTTTCCGTAAAGTCTTTTTCCATTTGCTTTGTCGATTCTTTTATCATTTTGATTTCCTTATATATCTATATTTTGCGTTTTTTTCAATACAGAATCTGCGCGTCGTCGGGCAGGTGCAAAACGCCCGAATTGTCGCCGCGAACGGTGAACTGCTCCTCGTGAAAGGTCCTGTGCGGAACCATATACACGCGCTTGTCCTTCCATTTCCCCTTGACGACGGGGGTATACCAACCGTTCCTTAAGATGCTTTCCATGACGCCGCGATTGAGCTCGACGACGACGGCGAGATAGCCGTTTGCAAACGCGTCCGAGATGGCTGCGCGAATGGCGATGGCGATCAGGCTGTCCGAAAGGATGCTGCCGGAGCCCGAACAATGCGGGCAAATCCTCTTTTCCAACCCCGCCACGTCGTGATTGATTCGCTTGCGGGTAAATTCCACCACGCAAAAATCGCTCATCGGCAGGACGCGGCATTTGGTGCGGTCGTGGGAAAGCTCTTCCTCGAGCACGCGGGAGACTTGCCTTTTGTGCTCCTCCTCCACCATGTCGATGAAATCCACCACGACGAGTCCGCCGAGGTTGCGCAGGCGCACCTGACGGGCGATCTCGCGGGCGGCTTCCAGGTTGGTGTGGAAAACCGTTTCTTCGAGGTTCTTGTTATCCTTTCCGATAAACTTGCCCGTGTTGACGTCGATGACGTTCATGGCTTCCGTGCCCTCGATGACGAGGTTCCCCCCGCTCTTTAGGGGCACGCAGGGCTTGAGCGCCGCGATGATCTGATGGATCAGACCGTACTGCGACATGAGATCCCGCTCTCCCTTATAATATACGAGCTTGCGCTCGCTACCGTCCCCGTAAAAGGAGAGCAGTTCACGGACGATGCGATAGTGCTCGTCGTCCGCCACGTAAATTTTTTGAACCTTATCGGTAAAGAGGTCGCGAAGGTTTCTGTTGAAGAGGTCCTCCTCCTTCCAGATGAGCTCCCCCACTTTGGCGGTAGCCATCTTTTCCAGATTTTCCCGATCGATCCGCCTGAAAAACTCCAGCTCCTTGCGCAGCGCCCGCCTGTCCGCGGTCGGCGCCGCCGTGCGAATGATCATGCCTTCGTCCTTTTCCCGCATCTTGCCCATGGTAAACAAAAGGTTGGCGCGAAGCTCGTCGTCGGCGATCTTGCGCGAGACACCCATAAAGGTGTCACGCGGAATATAAATGAGATTTTTACCGACGTAGGAGACCTTCGTGGTGACTTTGGCACCCTTGCCGCCGCGCGGGGGTTTGGTGATCTGCACCATGATCTCCTCCCCTTCCTTTAACGTAAAGGGTTTTATCTCCTCATTCTGCGCGACGTGCCCGCCATCGTAGCGGGCGGGATCCGTGAACGTTTCGTCCATGGACAGATAGCAGTTCTTTTCCAACCCGCAGTTGACGAACGCCGCCTGCATGCCGGAAAGAACGTTCATGACCTTTCCTTTATAAATGTTACCGATGAGATTCTCATGTTCGTCGCTCTCGAAGTCGAGCTCGACGATTTTATCGTCCTCGGTCGTGACGGAGATATTTTGTCCGCACGTGCGACCGAAAAAGATTTCTCTCTTCATCTTGATGAAATTTTTCCTTATAAAAAATTATGATTCCGTATATAGTATATCACTTTCTTCCTTGCAAATCAAGTCCTTTTCTTTTTTTATTTTGTCATTACCCGTTAAAATTTCACAAAGGCGGGCGTCCAGCCCCTTTTCGAGAAAAAGACGCTCGAACGCCTCCTGCCGACAGGTGCCTGAAAATTCGCCGTCCGAGGAATACAGATCGAAAAGGAGATAGTGCTCCGCCCCCGCAAAGCGGAGCGCCTGCCGCACGGTGGCATTCTCCGAGATGGCGACCCGCTTTTCCCGTATGCCGCGCGCGAAGGATTCCAGGTGACAAAAGGTCATTCTCTGATAGCGCCCGCCGCCGATTAGACCGAACGGCAAAGATGCGTAGAACGCCGCCGCGGCAAAATCTTTTTTCCAGGCGAAAAAGAGGGAGAGGGCGACGGCGAGGGCGACGCCGAGCAGGCGGGAGAAAAACTCCCCCCGCCTTTCGCCCGCTATCTTTTTGAGGAAAAGGCGAACGATCCGCCCGCCGTCGAGCGGGTACACGGGCAGAAGGTTGGAAAGGCAAAGCACTTTGTTCGCGTAGAAGATATCCTCGGTGTAGGGGTAGCAATCGGGAAACAGCCACCAGAGCGCGAGGGTAGAAAGCGCGAGCGCACCGCTAAAAAAGGGACCGCTCAGGCAAATGAACAGTTCCTCTTTTTTTTCCGCCTCCGTCAAATCGCCCTTGACTACGGCGCCGTACGGCAGGAGCAGAATTTCATTCAGTTGATAGCCGTACCGCCCCGCCGTGAACGCGTGCGCGCACTCGTGCAAAAGAGCCGACAGCGTGAAGGTCACAAAGAGCGGGAACTTGCCGATAAAACAACTGATCGCCCCCACCGCCCAAAAGAGGGGATGAAGGCGAAACTTTATTCTTTCCAAGAGATGCAGTTTTTACTGTCCACCGCAAAACAGTTGAGCAGACTGTCCTTTTCGTACAGCATGACCTGCACCTTGTTGCCCCCGTCCGTATAGCCGACGGGCAGATTCCCCTTTACCGTCTCTCCGACCGCGTAATACACGTTCGTAAGCCCGGTGACGATGCTCTGAAAGGAATCGGAATGAGAGATGACGAGGGTGTAGCCCTCCTCCCCCTCGGAAAGCGAACCCACCTTTCCGTCGCAGACGGGATAGACCATCGTCTCGCCCGTAAAGCTCATCACGCCCGTGGGCGAGGTTTCCACGCTGAGCGCGGAACGCTCGCTGACGATGCCCGAGAGGGTAAAATCGTTATACGTCCGCTTATCCGCCGCGACGGCAGGAGAAAAGAGGGACTTCATGAAGGTATTGATGGCGGAGTCGCTCATGAATACGTTCGTCAAGAAGATACACACGCACAGAAGGCACGCCGCGACAAATTCCCCGACGACGATCCGCCTGCCCCGCTCCCTTCCTTTATCCACGCCCCCTTCCACGAGCACGCTCTCCGCCACGCGGCTCTCCTCTTCCCCGACGAAATCCGCGGCGCTCTCCTCCATTCGCTCGTTGACGCGCTCGATGACCTTTTCCTTGATGTCTCCTTTCTTTTTATTCTTCTTCCGCACGACGTTCACGGTGGAGACGGGGATCTCCAACATTTCCGCATAATCCACTTCTTCCTGCATGGCAAAAACCTTCCTTTTTTTAATACTCTATCTTATGGCGGGAAGGGGGAAAATATGCTTGACTTTTTCCGCCCCTTCTCTATAATAGGTTTTGCTATGAATCGAATGAAAAAATTTTTCCGCGCCTTCTCGGCGTTTGAAATCTGTCTTTGGGGGATCTCCTCCGCGCTCGTCATCGGCTCCGCCCTTCTCTCCCGCGCGGGCGCGCTGAACGCCGTAGCGGCGGAAATCGGCGTGACCTCCCTCGTGCTCATCGCCAAGGGCTACCCCGTCGGACAATTTTTAACCGCCCTCTTTTGCCTGCTCTACGCCGTCATCTCTTACACCGCGCGCTACTACGGGGAAATGATCACCTATTTAGCCATGACGCTCCCCTGCGCGGTCGTCACCATGATTCAATGGCTCCGCCATCCCTTTCAAAAGGGGGAGCCGGAAGTGGAGGTGAAAAAGATGACCGCCCCCGTCTTTTTGGTATTATCGATCGTCGATATCCTCGTGACCGTCCTCTTCTATTTTATTTTGCGCGCGCTCGACACGCCCAACCTGTGGATCGCCACCCTCTCCGTCACGACGAGCTTTTTGGCGGTGGGGCTGATGTTCCTGCGTTCCCCCTACTACGCGCTCGCCTACGCCGCCAACGATATCGTACTCATCGCGCTGTGGGTGATCGCCTCTTTTCGCGACGCCTCCTACCTGCCGACGGTGGTGAATTTCGTCGCCTTCCTCGCCAACGACGTATACGGCTTTCTCTCGTGGCGGCGCATGCAAAGGCGGCAGGCGCAGACGAAAAAATCGCAATAAAAAATCGGTTGTCTGCAAGCAACCGAAATTTTTTTATCCCGTAAGCGACGCCTATTCGCCCGCGTCGCGCAGGCAGGTTTTCAGGCGCTGAATTTCCGCGCGGTAAACCCGATACCCCTCTTGGGTGATGCCGTAAATGCGCTTTCGCCCCTGCGAGCGCAGTTCCGCGATCCATCTGCGCGCCAAAAAGTTCCCAAGCAGCGTATACAGCGTGCCGGGTCCCATTTTGATGCGGTCGCACGTCTTTTTGCGAATAAAGTCCGCGATCTCCGTGCCGCATTTCTCCCCGCTATAGAGCGCCATCAGCGTGTAAAACATCGGCTCGGATAAGTACGCATTGTCCTTGTCCGTCATCTCTTCCCTCCTTCGTTTAATATCGACTATCGATATTATAAATCATAAAAGCGAATTTGTCAAGCGTTCAAAAGAAAAATCGCCGCCCCGAGGCTTTACGCCTCGGGGCGGTTTTGTCATAAGTCGTCGGCGTCCTGTTCGGGGACGTCGTCTCCTTCAAACGGCGTGCCCGTATAAGAACCGAGCACGTCCGTCTTGGAACGGAAAGACTTTACTTGCAATCTCTTGTGCAATTCTGCGTCTTGTTTTTCGTGTTGTTTCTGTTGCAATTTTCGCCTTCCCTCTTACCGTTACATTCTTTCGTGTTTTCCGTGTTATTGTTTCTCATTCATTTTCTCCTTTTTTGGCAAACAGGCTCATGCCGTTATGCCCCAAATAATCAAAAGGCAAATGCAATTCGACGTATCCCTGTTCCTTATGGCAGACGGGGCACTTCTCAAAGGCTTGTTTCGCCGTGTGCATATAACCGCATTCGCTGCAGATCCAAAGACGAGGCTCGTCGTGGCTGTACAACAAGCCCTTTTGCACCGCCTCCGCCAAATACTCGAAGATGATGCGATGATTGTTCTCGATCACGGAGATTCGTTCAAAGGCGCCCGCAATCTTGGGATAACCCTCTTCCTTGGCAATGCGTGAAAATTCCGGATAGATGCGCTCCGCCTCCGCCTTTTCGTCCTCGGCGGAAAATCTTAACATTTCGACCAGCTCACCGCCGCGGAAGGGGTATCCCGCGTCGATCGCGACGTTGTCCGCGTTCTTGCCTTCCTCTAACATAAAATGAAAGAAGGTCGTCGCGTGAACCGTTTCATTCTTCGCAATGTTCCGAATGCAATCGGATAAACGGAAAAGTTTTTCCTCCATCGCCTTCTGCGCCGTCATCTGATAGCGCATGCCTGCCTGACATTCCCCTGCAAACGCACGGGCTAAATTCTGATAAGTTTGAGATTTGTCAAATTGCATAATTTACTCCTGTTGATTGCTAACAGTATGCCCTCGATTTTTCCTTTTATGCAAGCCCGCCCGATTTTTTTCGGGCGATTCCGTCAAACGCTGCGGGCGCCCGTCTCCCCGCAAGCAAAAAATCGGGGCGCACGATTTCACGCGCGCACCCCGACCTTTTTTCGTTAAAAATGAAGTTTTTTCCAAGCGATAATAAATCGCTTATACGGCTTACTCGCCGACGGCGTTAAAAATCACTTTGACTCCGTCGTTGATACCGAGAGTTTCTACCCCGATAAACGCCTTCCATTCGTTCTCGCTGCCGCCGAACTCGATCGTTTGCAGGTTATCGCAACCCGAGAATGCCGAATATCCGATACTCGTCACGCTTTTGGGTATCACAATTTTCGTCAGGTTGGTGCAGTCTCGGAATGCGTGATCCTCAATAATCGTCACGCCCTCGAAAATCGTGATCTCCGTGAGGTTGGGGCAACCCCAGAATGCGGAGTTTCCGATACTCGTCACGCTGCCGGGAATCGTGATTTCCGTGAGGTTGGGGCAACCCATGAATGCGGCGTATCCGATACTCGTTACGCTGCCGTCTGCAGGGATCACGCAGTTACTTCCACCTACAACGAGCGTTTTACTTGCAATTTCTATGAGACAATTTCCCGCACTGCGATATACTGCATTTCCTTCCGCAACGATTATACTCGTAAGGTTGTTGCAACCGGTAAACGCAAGATCTCCGATACTCGTCACGCTTTTGGGTATCACGATTTTCGTCAGGTTGGTGCAGTCTCGGAATGCGTGATCCTCAATACTCGTCACGCCGTCGGGAATCGTGATCTCCGTGAGGTTGGAGCAACCCCAGAATGCGGCGTATCCGATACTCGTTACGCTGCCGTCTGCAGGGATCACGCAGTTACTTCCACCTACAACAAGCGTTTTACTTGCAATTTCTATGAGACAATTTCCCGCGCTGCAATAAGCCTTATTCCCCGCCGCAACGGTTATACTCGTTATATTACCGCAAGCGGAGAACGCACTCTCTCCGATACTCGTTACGCTTTCGGGAATCACGATTTCCGTAAGGTTGGTACAATAAGCAAATGCAGCAATTCCGATGCTCGTCACCCCTTCCGGAATCACGATACTCGTAAGTCCTTCGCAATAAGCGAATGCTCCATATCGGATATTCTTAACGCTTCCGTCCGCAGGGATCACGCTGGTCTTACAACCTACGATGAGCGTTTTGCTTGCCATCTCTACGAGGCAATTTCCCGCACCGCGATATACCGCATTTCCTTCCGCAACCTTTATGCTCGCTAAGCTGATACAATAAGAGAATACCTCCTCTTCGATGATCGTCACGCTTTCGGGGATCTCGATTTCCGTAAGGCTGCTGCATCCGGAGAACGCGCCGTATCCGATGCCCGTCACCCCTTCCGGAATCACCATGCGTGTGAGGTTGCTACATTCGTAAAATGCGCCGTCTGCGATTCTCGTCACACTGCCATCTGTAGGGATCACGCTGGTTTGGCAACCTAAAATCAGCGTTTTGCTCACATTCCGTATGATACAGTTGCCCTCGCTATGAAATACCGTATTTCCTGCCGCGACCTCTATTCTCGTAAGTCCGCTGCAACCGAAGAATGCCCTAAGCGCTATACTCGTCACGCTGTCGGGAATTACGAGGCTCGTAAGGTTACTGCAATCCATGAATGCCATATTTCCGATGCTCGTCACGGGAAGCCCCTGATAGGTAGGAGGAATGTTAAGCTCGGTACCCTTGAATTCTCCGATTCCCGCAACGGAATACGTATCGCCGACTAATCTATATTCCAACCCTTCGCTGTAACTTCCGCTCGTATGACATACGGTGCAGGTACCGTTTTCATAATTATGTCCGAGCGAAGGAATGACCTCGTCATATTCCTTTTGACAAGAAGAGCAAACGTAATGTTTGATTCCCGTCTCCGTACAGGTGGGCTGTTTCGTAACCACGCCTTCGCCGTACGTATGCTGTTCCTGAAAGACGACTTCGGCGTAGTATCCGATGTCTCCTCCGGCGATCAAATGCTTCCATTCCTGCTCGCTGCCGCCGAACGTGAACTGCAGATTGTTACATCCGGAGAATGCTCCGTCTTCGATACTCGTCACGCTTTTGGGGATTTCGATTTCCGTAAGACTGCTGCAACCGCCGAATGCGCTGCCTCCGATACTCGTCACCCCCTCGGGGATGTTGATTTTTGTCAGGCTGCTGCAATCGTAGAACGCACACAATCCGATACTCGTCACGCCCTCGGGAATGTTGATTTTGGTAAGGCTGTTGCAAGAATAGAATACTCTCTCCCGTATCACCGTCACGCCTTTGGGAATCTCGAATTCCGTAAGGCTGTCACAATCGCGGAATGCCCAGTTTCCGATACTCGTCACGCTATCGGACATTTTAACTTTCGTGAGGCTGCTGCACCCGTAGAACGCCCATTCGCCGATACTCGTCACGCTATCGGGAATCTTGATTTCTTTCAGGCTGCTGCAATCCGAGAACGCCAACTGTCCGATACTCGTCACGCCCTCGGGAATCTTGATCTTTTTAAGGCTACTGCATCTGTAGAACGCACCCTCTCCGATGCCCGTCGCACGTTTCGTCGCAGAGAGTTTTCTGCCTTGATAAGCTACGCTCACCGCTCTGCTTTGTACGCTACGCGTTTGTACGCTGAAAGTTGCCGCATTTCCGACCGAAACGTCCACGCTCGTCAGATTGTCGCAATCGGCGAATGCTTGCGCCCCGATCGTCGTCACGCCTTGCGGAATTTCCACGCCCGTCAGATTGTCGCAATCAAGGAATGCTTGCGCTCCGATGCCTGTCACGGGAGAACCCCGATAAGTAGAAGGAATTATAACTTCGGTATCCGTGCAGGTTCCTATCCCCGTAACGGTATACGCCGTTCCTTCGTCATTGATTGTATATTCCAACCCTTCGCTGTGGTATTCTATTCCACATATCTTGCAGACGCCGTCTATATAATCATGACCCAAAGCCGCAACCGTTTCCTGCTGCACGAATACTTCTCCGCAAACGGAACAATGTTTCCCTTCGGTAAGACCTGTTTCCGTGCAAGTTGCCGCTACCGCCCCGTCGATGACTTCCGTATGTCCCAAGGCGGGCACAACTCTTTGACTCACAAGCACTTCTCCGCAGACGAGACAGTGCGCCCCTCTGGTACGTCCCGATTTTGTGCAAGTTGCCGCTACCGCTTTGTCAACGACTTCCTTATGTCCCGTGGCTGCAACCCTTTCCTGCGCAACGAGGATTTCGTTACATACGGAGCAATGTTTTCCCTCACGCAAGCCCTCTTCCGTGCAAGTTGCCGCTACCGCTTTGTCAACGACTTCCTTATGTCCCGTGGCTGCAACCATTTCCTGCGCGACGAGGATTTCATTACATACGGAGCAATGCTTTCCTTCGGTAAGACCTGTTTCCGTGCAGCTTGCGGCTACCGCCTCGTCGATGACTTCCGTATGCCCTGTGGCTGCAACCGTTTCCTGCGCGATGAGGATTTCGTTACAAACGGAGCAATGTTTTCCTTCGGTAAGACCTGTTTCCGTGCAGGTTGCCGCTACCGCTTTGTCAATAACTTCCGTATGCCCCGCGGCGGGAATCTCTTCTTCATAGAACTCTTCGCAACCCGTACAAGAATAACGCTTGCTTCCCGTCTCCGTACAGGTGGGCTGTTTCACAATTTCTTCTTGGTAAGTATGCGTTGTGTGTTCTTTGACGCAAGAGGAGAGCGAAACCGCTGCGCTAAAACACATACACAAGGAAAAAAGAATTGCCAAAATGAATTTCTTTTTCATGTTTTCTCCTTTTTATAATGATACTTTACATAATTATACAAGAAGATTTCTTCTTTGTAAAGTATTTTAAGAAGATTTCTTCTATAATTTGCTTATGAGTATCGGAGATAAAATAAAAGAATTGAGACTTGAAAAGGCATTCACGCAAATGCAGCTTGCCAAAATGATCGGCGTGAGCCAAAAGGCGATAGATTACTGGGAAAGAAACGTGAACGAGCCAAAGGCAAGTTATATCATTGCTCTCGTCAAAACCTTTCGTATTTCTTTTGACGAATTTTTCTCGGAAATCAATTAAAAGACCTTAAACACAAAGAATAACAAACTGCACGAAAAAGCGTTGCGATCACCTTCGGTCGCAACGCTTATTTTCGTAACAAAAGAAACCCCTCCTCATCTTTCGATGAAGAGGGAGATGGAATGTGGCAACGACCTATCCTTGCGACCCGTTAGGGGA